>CAXTNM010000017.1:0-70836 GCA_964245715.1 uncultured Acidobacteriaceae bacterium
TCTTTGGAGTGATCGCGCTGATCAAGATTCCGTTTGGAACGGCACTGGGGATCTACACGCTTTGGGTGCTTGCACCGGGCGCGGCGGGGACGGAGTGGCGGGCGCTCTCCGGGGAGGCTTAGGGAAGCGGCCGCTTGCAGCAGACGTCCGGGTACGAGGCTTCCTTCCAGCTCGGAAGTACACTGGGCAGATGGACTTTCCTGTAACGCGAATGCGGCGGATGCGCCGCACCGAGAGCTTGCGGGCGCTGGTGCGCGAGACGCATCTTCGGCCCGGAGCTCTGATCTATCCTTTGTTTCTGGTGCCGGGCGAGGGTGTGCGGAAGCCCATCGGGTCGATGCCCGGCTGCTTCAATCTTTCGGTGGATGAGGCTCTGAAGGAAGCGCGGGAGTGTGCGGAGCTCGGCATCGGCGGCCTGTTGTTATTTGGACTGCCCGCTGAAAAGGATGATGCGGCAAGCGGCGCGTGGGCGGACAACGGGATCGTGCAGACGGGATTGCGCGCCCTCAAAGCCGAGCGCGCACTGGACAGCCTGGTGACGATCGCGGATGTGTGTCTGTGCGAATATACCTCGCATGGGCATTGCGGCATCGTGGCGCGGGATGGCGAGGGTGCGGAAGCGAGTTATCAGGTCGAAAACGACGCGAGCGTCGCGCTGCTGGCGAAGACGAGCGTGTCGCTTGCACAGGCTGGCGCCGACATTGTGGCGCCGAGCGACATGATGGATGGGCGGGTTGCGGCCATGCGCAAGGCGATGGACGCCGCAGGGCTGGAGCAGACGCCGATCATGAGCTACGCGGCCAAGTTTGCGTCGGCTTTTTACGGGCCCTTTCGCGAGGCGGCAGATTCCGTGCCGCAATTTGGCGATCGCCGCAGTTATCAGATGGATGGCGCTAATTTGCGTGAGGCAATGCGGGAGATCGATCAAGATTTACGCGAAGGCGCCGATATGATCCTTATGAAGCCGGCCATGCCCTACCTGGATGTTGTTCAGGAGGCGCGACGCCGGTTTGATGTCCCGATAGGGGCTTACCAAGTGTCAGGCGAGTTTAGTATGCTTCAGGCTGCGTTTGAGCGTGGGTGGCTGGAGCGGGACCGCGCCATTGTTGAGTCCTTGTTGTCGATACGGCGTGCCGGTGCAGAGTTCATCGTCACGTATTTCGCAAAGACCGGGGCCAGGCTAATGCAGTAAAGCAGGTGCTCGGACGTTGAGCACGAAGGTGTCGAGATGGTTCCAGCATCCCAGGTCGAGCGTTCAACGGAGAGGCGACAGCTTTACTTCAGAGAGTGGCGACGCTATGCCGTGCGCTACTACCTGGCGCTTTTTCTGCTGTGCGGCTGGGTGCCGGTGTGCGTGGGCCTGTTTCTGCTTTCACGGTGCTGGATTCATCAACCGGAAGTATGCCTTGTGATCATGGTTTTGTGGTTGCCGGCCGCGATCGGTGCGGTCTGGTGGGCGGGGGAGTTTCGCTGCCCGCGCTGCCAGCGAAGGTATGCCGCGCTCGGCAATGGTCGGCACCTGAAGCTGACGCGCGGCCTGTTCGACAAGATTTGTTCCAATTGCAAGCTGGCAAAGTTCGAGAAGTAGCTGACGGGTCTCCCTTCGCCAGAGTGTCGCCGTTGGGCGTAAAATCAACGCAGGCAGGCGTGGGGTGGAATCCGCCGGGCCGGACGACGGGAGATAGTTTTGGCTGAGACAATTTTCGATGTGGTGATCGTGGGCGGCGGGCCCGCGGGCTATACCTGCGCGATTCGCGCCGGGCAGTACGGGCTGAAGGTCGCCCTTATAGAGAAGACGGATAAGCTGGGCGGCACGTGTCTGCACTGGGGATGCATTCCTACCAAAGCAATGTTGTTTTCCGCCGAAGTCTGGGATCACCTGAAGCATGCCGCGAGCTACGGAATTGACGGCGTCGACACACCGAAGTTGAACTGGGACAACCTGCTCAAGCGCAAGAACGATATCACCATCAAGCACACCAAGGGACTTGAGTTCCTGATGAAGAAGAACAAGGTTACGGTCTTCAACGGGCACGGACGTCTGACCGGGCCGGCAAAGGATGGCGTTCATACCATCAGCGTTACCGCTGAGGATGTTGGCAAGGGTAAGGATGCGCAGGCCGAGGGGTATACCAAGCAGAAGGTCTCCGAAGTGAAGGCGAAGAAGGTGGTGCTGGCGATGGGCTCGGATGCGCGTATGCTGCCGGGCTACAAGGCCGACGACACCATTCTGACGAACATGGAAATCCTTACGCTGCCCGCAATGCCGAAGTCGATGATTGTGATCGGCGCGGGTGCGGTTGGTGTCGAGTTTGCTTCGGTGTTCAAGAGCTTCGGAGCCGATGTCACCATCATCGAAGCGCTGCCGCGCATCGTGAACGTCGAGGACGAGGACATCTCGAAGGAACTAACGCGGATGTACAAGAAGCGCGGTATCGAGATGTTCGTCGGCGCCAAGGTCGATAAGATCGAGAAGAAGGATGGCGGCGCGGTCGTCTCGTTCACCGACTCTGCCGGCAAGGCGCAGACGAAGGCGGCGGAGAAGGTTCTGGTTGCTGTCGGCCGCGCGCCGCGCACCTACGACTGCGGCATCGATACGGTCAAGATTCCGCTGGAGCGCGGATTTATCATGACCAACGAGTGGATGGAGACGACTGAGCCTGGTGTGTACGCGATCGGCGACATCGTCGGCGGGCTGCCGCAGTTGGCGCACGTGGGGGCGATGTCCGGGCTCGTGGTTGCAGCAAAGCTTGCCGGCAAGTATGCGCGGCCGGTCAATCGCCAGCGTGTCCCGGGTTGCACGTACTGCGATCCGCAGATTGGCTCGGTCGGGCTGACCGAGGCGCAGGCGAAGGCGAAGGGCTATGACGTCAAGGTGGGCAAGTTCCCGTTTGTCGGCAACTCCAAAGCGACGATTGTGGACTCGCACGACGGCTTTGTGAAGATTGTCTCGGACGCGAAGTATGGAGAGATCCTGGGCGCGCACATCATCGGGCCGCAGGCGACGGAGTTGATCGCCGAGATGGTAACGGCGATCGAGCTCGAGGCCACGGTCGAAGAGATGATGTTTACGATTCACGCGCATCCAACGCTTGCGGAGAGCCTGCTCGATGGCTTCTCGAGCGTGGAAGGGCTGGCGGTGAATGTTTGAGCTGGTTGGGTGAGCCTGTCCGGGGGAAGCATCGACGGGCCGCCTGAGCAATCCAGCCTCTGCCTACGCGTTGAAGGGAATTACGCAGGATGCCGGGATGACCGTCGATGAGGTCCGCAAGCTGCTCTAAATGTTCACAAACATTCTCTCTCCGGGCCGGATCTCCTACGGTGAAGGGCTTGCGCTTCAGCAACGGCTCGTCACAGCGCGCAAGGCGGGGCTGATCGGCGATACGCTGCTGCTGCTGGAGCACCCGCCGGTTTTGACCCTGGGCCGCAACTCGAAACGCGAACATGTGCTGGCCACGGATGAGTTGCTGGATGCGAAGGGGATCGAACTCCACGAGATCAATCGCGGCGGGGACGTGACCTACCACGGGCCGGGCCAGCTGGTGGGCTACCCAATTGTCGATCTACGCGGCGATCTGCCGGGCAAGAAAGGCCCGCACCTGGGGCCGGTGGACTTCGTGCGGCTGCTGGAAGAGATACTGATCCGGGTCTGCGGCGAGTACCGGGTGATGGCGCAGCGCATCAAGGGACGCACGGGCGTCTGGACGCTGGCGCACGGAAGCGTGCAGGAGAAGAAGATTGCCGCGATCGGGGTCCACGTCTCACAGGGGGTCACCTCGCACGGATTTGCGCTGAATGTGACAACGGATCTACGTGATTTTCAATGGATCGTACCGTGCGGGATCACGGACCGCGAGGTGACGAGTCTCGAGTTGGAGTCGGATGTCGATCCGGCGCCGACGCTTGAAGATGCGCTGAACGTGACCGCGAGGAACTTCGGCCGGGTGTTTGAGCGTCAGATGGTCTGGTGTGAGTCGCTGGAGCGGCTGCTCAAAGGCAACGCGTATCAGGATCAAGAGGATAGAAGGCCAGTAGGGACCATCGCCGACGCGGTGAACCCGACTTGATCCTGTAGTTTGCCGTTGATCCTGGTTGCGCCTTGCTTTGTTCTATAACCGCCCACGCTGGGCCAGCCCTGTGCGCCAAGACTTATAATCCAAGGGCGCAGATGGAATTTCGCAGGATAGAAGGATGGACCATGCCGATTGATGTCGTAATGCCGCAGATGGGCGAGAGCATCACCGAAGGAACGCTGACGAAGTGGTTGAAGAAGCCGGGCGAGCGTGTGGAGCGGGACGAGCCGCTGTTTGAGATCTCGACCGACAAGGTGGATGCCGAGATCCCTTCGCCGGCGGCCGGAGTGTTGGGCGAGCTGAAGATTGAAGAAGGTGCGACGGTCCAGATCAACACCGTGGTTTGCACGATCGATGAGAGCGGTTCGGGCACACCGGCTGCTTCGGCGCCGGCGACTTCTGCTGCTCCGGCAGATTTGAAGGAAGATTCTGCGACTCCCGCGGCGGAGGCTGAGGCGGCCAAGGATGAGGCGATCAACGCTCCTGTGGCGAAGGCTCCGGATGCAGCGAGTGCGCCATCTGCTGCTTCCGGCACTGAGGTGACGATGCCACAGATGGGTGAATCGATCACCGAAGGAACGATCACCAAGTGGCTGAAGAACGTGGGCGATACGGTGGCACGCGACGAGCCCATCTTCGAGATTTCAACCGATAAGGTGGATGCGGAGATCCCGTCGCCCGTGGCCGGAACGCTGACCGAGATTCGAGTGCAGGAGGGTTCCACCGTCACTGTCAACACCGTGGTTGCGGTGATTGGCGGCGGGGCGGCCGCTCCAGCGGCGAAGGGCGAGGCACCCGCCGCTTTGGCTACAGCGTCTTCTGCTGCATCGGCACCCGCTGCAAGTGCTTCCGTGGGCGAGACGCCGCGGTCCTCGCCGCTGGTCCGGAAGATTGCCTCCGAAAACAAGGTCGACCTTCAGCAGGTGCCCGGTACGGGCGCTTCGGGCCGAATCACCAAGGCAGATATCCTCGGGCATCTGGAGAAGCCTGCCGGTCAACCAGCTGCCGGCCAGCCAGTGACGGGGCAGGCGGCTGCCGGTCAGCCGACGACTCCGGGCATCGCAGCTGCAGCCCAGGCTCCGCAGCAGAGCCCGGCGCAAACTGCGGCGCAGGTTGGCGCAGCGTCCGGCACGACGGCGATCCAGGCTTCTGTTTCAGCGGTGCAGTCGGCCCCGGCGACCACTGCTCCGGCGAAGGCCGCGGGCGGCGTGCAGCAGCTTGGCGAACTGGTACCAATGACCAAGATGCGCTCGATCATTGCGAAGCGCATGGTCGAATCGAAGGCGACCAGCCCGCACGTGCACACGATCTTCAAGGTCGACATGACGCGCATCGTAAAGCTGCGTGAGAAGGAAAAGGCCAAGTACGAGCAGCGTAATGGCGTCAAGCTGACCTACATGCCGTTCATCACGCGAGCGGCTGTGGTGGCATTGCGCAAGCACCCGGTCGTTAATGCGGCGATCCAGGGAGAGGCCATCTTCTATAACCGCAACATTAATATCGGGATCGCGGTGGCGCTCGACTGGGGCCTGATCGTGCCGGTGGTGAAGCAGTGCGAGGAGAAGAACTTCCTGGGTGTGGCGCGCTCAATTGTGGACCTGGCAGACCGCGCGCGGACCAAGAAGCTGGCTCCGGACGAGGTCTCAGGTGGCACGTTCACGCTGACCAACGCGGGCATCTTCGGCGAGCAGTTCGGTACACCCATCATCAACCAGCCGCAGGCGGCAATTCTCGGCATCGGCGGCCTGAATAAAGAGGCCGTGGTGCTGACCGACAAGGATGGCCAGGACACGATTGCGATCCGTTCGATTCAGCGGTTTACCCTCGGGTTCGACCACCGGATTGTGGATGGTGCGGACGCTGGCAAGTTCATGACCGACTTCAAGACCTACCTCGAGAACTGGTCGGAAGATATCGGGTAGTTCAGGCCCCAGCATCCTGTGACTGTGAACGGCTCAGCTTCATCGCTGTGCCGTTCTTTTTTGCCGCGATCAGCTGTGAGTAGACGGCGTCGACGTCCTCGCGGGTGCGAAGGATCGTGCATTCATTTTCCGCAAGCTGTTGCGGCGTCAGCACGACGAGCCCTCGGCCTGGGCAAAGCTTGAGACAGGGCACCTTCAGGATAGAGGGGGGTTTGTTCCCGTGTTGCTTGCTGATGCGCTTCAGGAGCTTCTTCAGCGGCGTGATGGATTCGGGATCGCCGTCATGTTTGAGTCGTCGCTGGCACTTGCTGCAGGCGAGAAGAACGGGTGATTTGAGCGGGAGTCTGCAGGTACGGGGGCCGAGTTCGTCTGAGGTGCGCTTGGACATCCTTGTTGGGATGCAGGGCGACGAAAAGAGAACCAGGCAAACGCCTGCAATCTTCAACGCCTTCGGTTTCCTCTGAGCTGGGAGCTACTCGACGACGTCTTCGTTGTAGCCGGAGCGCTTGTCCGCGGCAGAGACTTGCGGCGGGAGGACGAGTCGCGCGCGAATCTTCTGAAGTTGATCCTGTTCTTCCGTGCTCGGTTCCCCACCTGGCGGCTCGACAACCTTACGCACGTAGAAGATGTTCAGGTTCACGATGTCGGATGCGAGCAGGATGAAGACGCTGCCGGGAATCTGTCGCCAGAAACTGTTCCGGTTGTCGGGCCGACCTTTCTCCTTGTACTCTTCGCGCAGAAAACGTCGTGGAGAGACCAGGGTAAGGGTCTGGAGCGAGCCGTCCGCCGCCAGCACCTTCTTGTCGACAGCCCCCTGGTACAACATGCCGTTCCTGGTGAGGACGTCGGCGATCAGGGTGAGGTCCCCTTCGGGCAGCAGCATGTCGGAGAGCCAGACGTGCCAGTCGGCAAGCATGGGGGTCACGGCCTGGGCGAGCAATTCGCGAAGAAAGGGATGCTTCAGCCGTCTGCGGATACGACCGAAATTGGCGATCAGGATGCATGCCATGATGGCGCCCAGAACAACCAGCAGATACTCGCGCCAGAGCAGAGAGAAGTTCATTCCGAGGAAGCCGCGAACACTGGGCCACAGGTTGGCGCGATCGGCGCCCCCGCAGGTGGTACTCAGGCAGGCGTAGACATTGATCACGGTATTGCTGTCACCCCAGACCCTGAGCGAAGGAGTGTGAATCACCCACAGGATTGCCATGCCAAGCGGGATCACCGCCCAGAAGACGGCACGGGAGATCTCTTCGCCACGATTGGCCGAAGCCGGTCTGCGGGGTGCGACAAAGCCGATGATGGTGCGGGAGATGAGATCCGGACCCAGCAGGTAGAGCGCAGCAAGAAAGCTGACCGTGAGGGCAAGCAATTACTTGGTCCAGGACTCGACTTCTCGGAGGCTGATCGTCCGCGGCCCGAAGCTCGTGGGAACAACCATGGACTGGTGCTCGTTGAGCTGGGTCACGGCTTCGTCTTCGTGGTTGCGAAGGTAAGCCATCACATCGTCCCAGACCCGTACCTGCGTGGTCTCGATATTCTGGTCGATCAGCGTCAAGGCGCCTTCGAGTTCACGACCGCTCATGCATGATCCTCCCAGAGGAATAGATGCCTACTGCAGAGAAGAGTAGCATAGCGCAGTTCTGCTGAAGCATCTTCACCTGCACTCTGGCTTCGATTGTCTACCGCCGATGCGTGTCACTCGCTTAGAGCGCGGCTTTAGCGCGGAGGACGAGTTCGACGGCCTCATCGGCAGTTTTGCCGATGGCCGAGAGGTGGCCCATCTTGCGCCCGCGGCGAGGCTTCAGCTTTTCGTATAAGTGGAGCTTGACGCCCGGCACGGCGAGCGCGCGGTCGAAGCAGACTTCGCGCGGCTTTCCTTCAGCATCCAGCCAGAGGTCGCCGAGCAGGTTCGCGATGGCTGCGGGCTGAACCACGTCGACATCGCCCAGTGGGAGATCGCAGACGGCGCGGATAGCCTGTTCAAACTGCGAAGTGACGCAGGCGCGTTCGCTTTCGTGATAGCTGTTATGGGGGCGCGGCGCGAGCTCGTTGATGAGGAGTTCACCGGAACCGGTGACGAACATCTCGACCGCGAGCAGACCTTCGAGGGCGAAGGTGTCGGCGATCTCGCCGGCAATCTGGCGAGCTTTGGCTTCGAGTTCCGTGGTGATTGGCGCGGGGATGACTGACCAGTCGAGGATCTGGTTTTCGTGATGATTCCAGGCTGCGGGGTAGACTCTGACCTCGCCGCGCGGGCTGCGCGCAACCATGACGCTGATCTCGCGTTCGAGGTCGATGGCCTTTTCGACCACTCCGGGTCCTTCGCCGAGGGCCTCCCAGGCTCCTCTTACTTCTTCTTCGGAAACTGGTCCGTTGAAGCCGACTTTACCCTGGCCGCGGCCATCGTAGCCGCCGGTGGCAGACTTGCAGAAGCAGCGCGGGCCGAGCGCCTCGATGGCTGAGCGGGTTTCGTCGAGCGAGTGCACGGCGCGGAAGTCGCCAACCGGAAAACCATGCTTAACCAGCCAGTTCTTCTGCTCGATGCGGTCCTGGATGATGGCCAGCATCGCGCCGCTCGGGCGGACGGGGCAGAAGGTAGCGGCGCTTGCCATGGAGTGCTCGCCGATCTGTTCGATCTCAAGCGTGACCACGTCGCAGCCGCGGGCGAGCATGGCGGCGCCGCGTGAATCGTCCCATCCGGCCTCGATGCAGCCATCGACGATGAAGCGTGCGGGGCAGCCGGGATCGGGGGCGAGCACGAGAATGCGATAGCCCATGGCGCGGGCGGCCATGGCCATCATGCGGCCAAGCTGGCCGCCGCCAAAGATGCCTATGGTTGAGCCGGGAAGTAAGGGCGCGCTCACTGGGGCTCTCCATCTTCTACGGTTTCGGCGAGAACAGCATCGCGTGTTGCGTCGCGACGCGCGATCAATCTCTGCTGGAGCGCGGGGTCGGTCGTGGCGAGCATGGCGACTGCCAGGAGGGCGGCGTTGGCCGCTCCCGAAGCTCCGATGGCGAAGGTTCCGACCGGCACGCCCTTCGGCATCTGCACGATGGAGAGCAGCGCGTCAAAACCCTGGAGCGCTGTTGCGGCGACCGGCACGCCCAGCACCGGCACGGCGGTCAGCGCGGCGATCATGCCCGGCAGGTGCGCGGCTCCGCCGGCTCCGGCGATGATACAGCGGAGGCCGCGATCGACGGCAGACCTGGCGTAGTCGAACATGAGGTCGGGCGTGCGGTGTGCGCTGACGACGCGAACTTCATGCGGGATGTCGAACTCGCGGAGGATCTCGACGGCGGCTTTCATTACCGAGTAGTCGCTGCGGCTGCCCATGACGACGCCGATAAGAGGATTGGGTACGGCCTGCATAAGGAATGATTATAAAGTGCGCCCTCACGCCGGGCCGGCGGTACTGCGTGTGCCGGGAGCTTCGCGTGGTCCTCCCGCTGGTCGGCACAGACATGAGTGCCGACCGACGGGAGGAGAACGCGAAACCCAGGATGGCACGAAGTGCTCGCTGCCCGCGCTGAGGGCGCACTCAGGCATGTTTGCCGGTCAGATAGCCAATCACAACGTGCAACACGGCAAGCAGCGGGCCCAGTGCCGCGACGACTCCCTTCATGCGCTGCAGCGCGCGTTCGGTTGAGACCAGGCGGCCTTCCAGTTCGTGCAGCCGGCCTGGCTGGCCAATCCCGAGGATCTGTTCCATCTGGGCTTTTAGAACTTGCAGGTCGCCCAGGACCTGCGCTTCATAATCTGTCATATCTCGATTCCCTTTCGGCTAGCTGCCTGGTTGATGGTTGAGGATGGCGGCCGAGAAGCGTGAATAGAGCGGCGGCGTGGAGGCGTCGTACATGCATAGGAAGAAGGTCTCGTCGGCGGCGGCGAGGGGAATCGAGAATCCGCGTACAGGACTGCGCAGGACCAGATCGCCACTCGCACTCGGAGCAGTGAGCGAGCCGAAGCCGCCGTCTCGTCGTCGCACCTCGAAGCCTCCACCCGGGGGCGGTGCAATGCCCGCGTCGACCGTCAGCGAGGTTGAAGAGGCAGGAGTGATCGTGATCTGCGAAAGATTGGCGAGGACATGAACGGGGAGCGTAGCGCCTGTAACAGAGTCGATGAGATCGAGCGCCGCGACCGGGAGGAAGGCGTCGGCTTCGATGGTCTCGGAGAGCTTGAGCCCGAGGCCTTCGGCCCAGTCGTTGGCGAACGTGATCCGGTAGGTGAGGGCTTCGGGGCTCGCGTCCTGCTGCGAGACGGTGACGCGGCGCACGATGCAGTTCAGCGTCTGGTTCTGGCTAAGGACGATGAGCAGATCACCGGGCCAGATGTCCGGGCTGGCAGGGTTCACTGCCTCATACGTACCGCTGAGAGCGGCCGCACGATTCGACGCAAAGCTGAGAATAGCCTGCGCGGCGGCCTCGCAATCCTGACTCGAGCGGGCGGGCGGTTGGACAACGTGGCCAAGCCAGCGGGAGGTTCCTGCAACGCCGTTCGTCTCTCCGGCTGCCTCGACGGCCAGGCTTGCGGGGTCGGCGACCCGTGCGATGGCGCGCCCGCGTCCGCGGTAGGAGACCGCGATGGTCTCGCCCGCGGCGGGAACGCGTCCGGCAAAGAAGGTGATGCGGCCCGTGGTGGAGGAGGTGACGGAACAGTCCGCGCCATCGGAAGCCTTGCCGACCAGGCGCGTCCACTGCGTGCCGGTAGAGCTTGTGCTGCGAACCCAGCAGGTGCCGCTGCGAGTCAGCGTGAGCGATCCAACGGACCCGGAGAGTGTGAGGCTGTTGATCGGAACGAACGTGACCTGCGCGGGCGAAAGGGCGATTGAGCCGTCGTAGAGCACGGTGATCGGCGTGTTGGAGGCGGAGGCCTGGTCGCGCGCCTCGAAGACGAGAGAGACCGGCGCCGGGTTGGTGCCGGAGCCGAACTGGGCCACTGTGGAGCCACGGGGCGGCGATTCGACCAGGGCGTAGAACGATTGCTGGACGCGCAGAAGCTCTGGGCAATGAAGCCGCAGGCGGAAGGTGTACACGTGGGCGGGAGCGAGGGTAAGCGACGTGCCTACCTCGACGCCGTTGATCATTGGGGTGGCAAGCGTCTGGCCGGCGCTCTGGCGAATGTTGAAGCCCGCGAAGCAGTTGGCCTGCCGGGTGCTACCGTTGTAAAGCCCGCCGAGGATGCCGGCGGAACCGGCCGTGAAGGTGACGGCATCGAATTCGAGGACGAGCGAGCCGCCCACTTCCAGTGGATCCCAAGCGGCGACGGTGGTCTGGCCGTCGAGACCGTTGCCGCCGCTGACCGTGAGGCCCGCTGACGTGAGGGACAGGTGCCCGCCGGGATCGTTGGTCTGCCACTGCTGCAGGTTGAGGGTGGATTCGGTGAAGGGTTCGGCGATCAGCGTCGCGTGTGCGGCGTCAGGTGCGTCCGGCTCGCCGAGCAGACCGAAGACTTCGGTGGTGCCGTCGCCGGTGAAGAGCTCCGTCCAGTAGGCGCTCGGTTCGAGAGCGCCGGTGACGGTGATGTCGTTCGCGAGCTCTTTGAGCGAGGTTGTCCTCAACGCGCCGACGGCGAGCGATCCGTCGCCATCCGAAAACGTGTGTTGTACGAGCGCCAGACCGGCGAGTCCGATCGTCCCGTTGATCGCGCGATAGCTGCTGTAGGTGGAGTTCGCGAGAAGGCCGGCGTTGCTCGACCAGTTACTTCCCTTCTCCGGCTCAAAGATGCCGGTGAGGTTGGTGGCGGCGCCCGTAGTCGTCAGGACATTGGGCGCGAGGCGCTGCACGAGCGACGTCATCAGGTTGGAGGTCGACTCGCCGAGTCCGGTGCCGACGGTCGATCCCCAGGACTGCTTATCAAGCAGCCACTCGTCTGAGACGGCGGAGAGGGCGAGGCGGTAGACCGGCCCGGGACTCGCCTCGCCGGCGTAGAGTGCCGTGGGTTCGGTAGTCAGATAACCCGTGAATAGCGTGATGCCGGCGGTGGTGCTGGTCACAACGACGCGACCGCGGCGCACCGGCGTCGGCAGGATGGAGGCCTCAAGGCAGAGCATACCCCGGAGGGCACTCGGCGCGTTCAACGTCCGGTTGATCTCGAAGGGTTCCGAGTTGTCGATGGCGGCGGTGTAATCGATCGGTCCGAGCCCGTCGAGATTGTCGATCGTTAGCTGCATACGCTGGGCTCCTTGGATTCCTCGAAGCCGCTGCCAGAAATCATGCTTGAGGCTGCTGGTGGCAGGCCGCGCATGGCTCTGACTTCCGCGACCGAGAGCACGCCGGCGTTGAGCAGCTGGATCTGGATGTTGAGTTCGCCCTGCTCGTCGCGCGATTCGAGATCGTTGAAGAGGAACTCGAACTCGGGCCAGCCGATGCATTTGCCAAAGAGATCGCGGGTATTGTGTTCGGCGAGCAGCTTGGCGACCGGCACGATCGCGGACTGGAAGGCCTCGTCGGCGAACTCGCCGGCGGTCGACTGGTTGACGTCGGCCTCCAGGCCAAGCAGCATCGGCGGCAGGTCGAACGCGTTGCCGATCATGCGGATCAGGAACTCCTGCCATGCAATGCGAAGATCCGCGTCCGTGCCGCCGGCGAAGCGCAGCACTTCGGGCTTCTTTTCGCAGCTGAGCACGGGCACGCGCCCTGTGCCCTCGATCTCATCCTGCCACCAGCGGATCAGGCGATCATGCTGCTCGGGCGTGGTCTCGTCGAGCCAAAGCGCATATTGCACGACTGAATTCGAGGCCAGGCGTCCGGCGTAGCGATTAGCGCTGAGGAGCTGACTGATGGACTCGTACGCGACTTCAAGCCGGCCGAGCCCGAAGGGAGTATAGGTGCGCGGGTTCAGCCGGACGTAGATCAGTTCGGAATCGAGCAGAGGCGTGATCGCTTCGGTGCCCACGCGGCCGGTCTGGAAGCCATAGCGCGGAGTCTCGGCCTCGCCGTTCCAGCGCGGATCGACCTGGATGGCGGCGCCATCGATCGCCCAGAGTTCGAATGGCTTCGAGGCGTCGCCGGTCGGCTTCATCTCGACCGCGCCGAAGCCGCCGACGAGCGTGTCTTCGAGCACCTGTTCGAAGAGCGTGCGGAAGCTATCGGAGGTGTTAGGTTGTTCCAGCGCGGCGCGGAGTGCATCGAGCTTCACCTGGACGTCCTTGATGCCGGCCGGATCGAAACCGCGGCGGACGCGGACCTGCCAGTCCATCGAGGCGATGCGGTCTTTGACCAGGTTGATCGCGCGCCGGGCGACCGGGGTCTCGGCAAACTTGCGCAGGCTCGCGGCCGAGGGTTTGGAAAGCGCCTGATGGCCCGAGTTTGGCGCCTGGTACGGACTCAGCACAGCAGGTAACGCCTGCGTCTTCCGGGTGGCGGGTGTGGCCTGGGCTCTGAGAGCGGCCCAGGCATTGTGGATGCGGGTGGTGAGTGGCATAAGGGTGGACCTCCGTGCAAAGGTGAAGGGCACAGCCTGTGGCTGTGCCCTTTTGGAAAGAAATCTAAGAGATTGGTCCTGCCGGACGGGCGCCCTTGTCGCGAGCGCCACTTCGTGGGTGTTGGGCTTCGCGATCTCCTTCCAGCGATGGACACGGGCGTGGCGCCGACCCGCGGGAGGACCCTGACGACGCTTCCGGGGTACGCAGTACCGCGGTCAGGGAGCCTGAGTTACAGCCCTAAATCCTGACGTACGATCGCAGCCGAGCGGACGAGATCGTTCATGGTGAGGACGTTGATTCCCTGCTGCTCCATCGTCTCTTTGCCGAAGTCGTAGCGTTCCCAGAGTTCGCCTTCGGCTGCAGCGATGGCATTGCGGGGTTCAACGATGGCCGTGAGTTCGAGTGAGGCATGTTCGACCCGGGTCACGCCGGCGTGAAGTTGAGGTGCCATGAAGGCAAGCACCTTGGCGCTTTCGAGATCGCCCTCGAGCGAGACCGCCTGGAAGACGCGCAGGGCGTTACCGACCTTTGGGTCTTTGCGGTAGCCGCAGTCGAGCTTGAGCGGGTCGCCCTTGCGGGTGTAGCGCTCTGCGGGAATGCGTTTGTTCATGAGCTGCCAGACGCCGGCGCGCTCGAAGTGGGTGCGCATGGCGGCCTGGATGGCGGGTCGCCCGGTGCTCTTGCGGCTTTGTTTCAGCGGCGCAGCCTGCGCCATCGGTTCGACGTAGAGACGCATCAGCTGTTCGAGCTCGGTGGTGAGGTTTTCAGCGAGCGCGGCGCGCGGTTCGGTCATCTGCACGGAATTCGAAAGTGACGCCTCGAGCACGGCCAGCAGCGAGGCAGGTTCGCGCTCGGTGGGACCAGCCGTCAGACGCCGGGAGATCTCCTGCTCGAGATCTTCGAGCAGCGAGACATCGGCAGAGGCGTCCATGCAGCGGACGCGCGTCCAGTCGCGGGTAAAGCGGACCTGGATGGATGGGCTCGCGTGGGGGGTCTCGTGCGCCTCGCGCAGGAGCACGCCGATGTTGACGAACTCGCCCTTGACGATGTCCGGAACATAGCGCACCAGGAAGAACTCGCATGGAACTCGGGGCTGCATGGAGCTCTCCTTTCGTGTATTGACTGCTTCATCGACCAGAGTACGCCTGCGCGTCGGCGCGGCGCGGTTTACATGACGAACTTCGGGGTAACTTCGAGCACCTGAAATGATGACGGCACCGTGACGAGCGCAGGTTTGTTCCAATGCGGGAATGGTTCGCGGGTAGAGTTCTTGAAGGCTGTGATGAGGTCCCTTACTTTGCTGCGGCGATCGAGCAGCTGTTCCATCAATCGCTCGATGGTGGTGAGATCGCCCCCGTACCAGACGGGCGGGACGGCCTCGGCGATGGCCCAGAGCTGGTTGGCGTCCAGGGTCTCGAGGCGGCTGAGCCAGGGTTCAAACGACTGCCACCCCTGGATGCGGGCGTAGACGCTCGAGCGCGGGTAGACGCCCCGCAGCGGAGAATCGGGGAAATCCCAGTCGCCGGCGTTGAAACAGAAGCCCTGGTCGATGAAGACTGCGCGATACTTGCGTTCGCGTTGTCTGCGTTCGAAGACCGCTTGCCGGCCGTTGCAGTTGCCTGTCCATTTGTCGAGCGCGAGCATGCCGGCGAATTCTGCGTGGTTGCGCAGGTCGTCGAGTTGCGGCTCGGGCAGGAAGTCGACGACCTGTCCGGGCATGAGGCCGCCCAACGAAGGCGCTGCCGAAGTGCAGACCGCCCGTGCAGCGCTCCTGGCGTCCTCTTCCGAGATCGACGAACAAATCTGCCGTGTGGGTGGCGAGCCAGTCGGTGACTTCGATCACGTCGGACGCCGGGACGCTCAGGCCGAGCGCCTCGGCCAGTCGCGTGACGATAAGTTCGTTGGCGAGCACGCGCAGGTGCTGCGGATTGTTCTGGAACTTGACGACCCAAAGCCGCGAGTCGGCGCCGAGCATGAGCTGGCTCTGGGCGCCGCCGCGCATCCTTCGGATTGCCTGGACGGCGAGTACGGCCATGTAGACAACCATACAGACTCTGTCCTGCCGGACGGGCGCGCCCTGACGCGAGGCCGGCGGTACCGCGGGCGGAGGAAGCTTCGCCAGGGTCCTCCCGCTGGTCGTCACGAAGCCCCCGCAGCACGCGATGAGGGCGCATCATCGCTTCCCCTCGTTTCTGACGGCATGTGCGACGGCCATGGCCATCAGGCAGTCGTCGTGTGCGCCGGGCGCGGCGCCCGAGCCGCCGTTGTCGAACGAGACGAAGCTGCGGCACTCGGTGAGCAGGCGCCGCGAGTAGAAGAGCTCCGCATCGTCTTCAAGCAGGGCGCCGATGCGGCTGATCATGGCGGGTTTGTTGCCCGCCGTGGTGAGCCATCCGGCGACACCCTGCCGTGCGTACACGCGCTCATAGCGCTCGGTGGCGTCGAGATACGCGAGCACCGCGGCGCCATGGTTGTTGCGCTCGACGGCGATGATCGCCTGGTTGTACTCGCGTGCAAGCTGCGCGCCGATGCGTGCGAGTTCGAGCGGCGCGAGGCGTTCGCGGAGTTCAGCGCACTGCAGCCCGGTTTCGCGGTCGAGGACCTGAATCGCGGCATAGTCGCCGTCGGGTCCGCCGCCTGCGGTATCGACGCCCAGCAGGTACTCGCGCAGCGGCTGGGGTGAAAACCAGATCTGCAGCGCGCCGCCGCGCCGGGTGGCGAGCGGCTCCCGCAGATGAGCGAGGCGACGTTCGATTGGCTCCGGTGGAAAGCAGCAGTCGCCCGATGCCCGGAAGCAGCTCTCGGGATCTTCGGCGAACTCCTGCGCGCGCAGGCCGCGGAAGTTGCGTTCCAGCTCGCGGCGAAAGCCAATCTGCTCCGGTGTGAGAGTGTGCCGGAAGGCGAGTTCAAGTTCCTGTGGCGTGAGCTCGCGTGGCGCCGCGCTGGCATACGCAGGTTCGAGCCACCAGGGATAAAAGTGCTGAATCAGGCCGGTCTCCGCGGCGTGCGTCCACTCTTCGAAGAAGGCGCCGTAAGCTCCGCTGGGCGTGCTTTCGAGCGTCATCTCGCCGCCGGGAGCGAGTGCGGCGCGCAGACCGGCCAGGGTGGCCTGCGCGTCGCCAGGCCAGCGGGCTACCTCGCTGAGATGAAGATTCTGGATCGTAAGTCCGCGGCCGGCGTTATCCTCGCCTGCACTGATGACGCGGAACTCGCTGTCGAGTGCGCGAAAGACCATGCGGTTGGCGCTTGATCGCGAGAGTTTAAGAGCATCCTTTCGTAGATGATCGGGCAGGTTGTGCCAAAGCCGCTGCACGATGGCAAAGAGACCTTCGGAGGCCTCGCGGGTGTGCGCGCAGAGCACCGTGAGTGAGCCCGGGATGGTAATGGTCTTGAGGAAAAAACGCGAGGCGATCCAGGTGGTGATGCCCATCTGCCTGGCCTTGAGGACGATGTTTTTCTGGCTGCGATTCTCTTCGAAGCGGAGCTGGACGGGATTGGCTTTGAGGTGGTGGGTCTGGCCGTTGCGGTCGCGGATCAGCAGCAGGTCGCGAGCCATCCAGACAGCGGGAGGCTCTCCTGCGTCGTTAGGCTCGTTGGCTTTAAGCAGCTTGCCGTACCGCAGCAGATCGGATGCAGTCATGCGCGGCTCCGTGTTTGGGTGGGAGGGTGGTGGAAGGCAAAGGCGGAACGCCGAGGAGGCGTTCCGCCTTGCGTCGGATCAGGCCTGAGGGGTTCTAGAACTCCCAGTGCCAGCCGGAGGTCGTCTTCGGGTTGGGAACCAGGCGGAGCGTCAGCGTGGCGTTGGCCGGGATGGTAACGGCTGTGCTGCTACCGTTGACCGGGTGGGCGGAAGAATCGGCCGTGACGGTGATCGCGTAGGTGGACTGCGCGTTGTTGAAGCGGAAGGTGCTGCCGCTCGCTCCGGTGCAGTCGGGCAGCGTGATGTTGCCGCCGGCTGCAAGCGCACCAAGGTCGAGATAACCGTCCGCACATGCCATGGTGAAGCCGCTGAGTGTGGTCAGGACGTGCGGGTTCGATTCGTTGTAACCGAAGTACCAGTTCAGGCCGTTCGAGACGGCGGTTCCCATCAGCTGGTTGCCCAGGGTAGTTGGGTGGATGTGGTCGACGGCCTGAAAGTAGGTGGTGTTGTTGTAGGCGCCATCCGCACCCAGCAGCGGGTTGGCGGCAACGTCGAGAACGCCGGCAAAGCCAGCAGACTTGGCCTGCTGCAGGATCAACGCGTTGTAGGTGTCCTTCAGGGCATCCATGGTCTGGCTGCCGTAGCCATTGGCGGTGCGCGAGATCATCGTATTGACGAACGGCGTGCACCCTGCCTTGCGCATCAGCGCGGCCCATGCGGCGGCCGAGCTCCAGACTGCCTGGGGCGAGAGCGGATTGATCGACGCCAGGTCGTTGGTGCCGGCTTCGAGGATCGCGACCGCCGGACCAGCCTGCGTGCTACAGAGCGGTGCTGCACGGTTCGCCTCGTGCGACAAGATGGTCGCGAGCCGAATGCCGATGATGCCTTCGTTTGAGATCACATACGACGGCTGGTTGGTCAGGTTGAGCTGCGCGGTGTAGGGCGTCTGGCTGTTGGTCGCCGCGGTAATTGAGTCGCCGATCGCAAGCAGTTGCGGCTGCGCGAGCGAGACCGGCAAGGGCGACGTGGGTACTCCCTTGGCCGCGGCGAGCGCGAAGAAGGCGCTGACATTCTGTTGAATCTGCGCAAGCGTGTGCTGGGTGGAGCTTGCGCCGAAGCCGTAGAACGTGCCCGGGAAGAATCCATTGCTCCACGGCGAGATGCCTGATGAGCCAAGATAGAGGTTCCCCGAAGTCTGCGCGCCGCAGTTCGAAGCCTCTGTGCTGTAGCTGACTTCTACGCCGTCGACATAGAGGTGATCCAGGTTGCCGCTGCCCGTGCCGCAGACGACGGTGAGAACCTCAAAGCCTGAGAGGGTGTTGAGCGAGGCGGTCGAGAGCGCATTGGGGTAGATGGTGGTGGTGTAGGTATGGTCCGATTGCCCGGAGGAGATCTCGCCCGGAAGCTGCAGGATGACGTTGAAGCCCGCGCCTCCCGTGCTGCTCGACATCAACGTCGGATAGACGTTGCTGATCTGAGCGCCAGAGGTGATCGGATTGAGATAGACCGCGTAGTAGAAGGTCTTCTCGCCATTCAGCGCGGCAGGCAGCGCGACGTTCGAGCCCGCGGTGAAGGCAAGCCCGTTGCCGGTCCAGGTTGGCAGGGTCGACCCACCGAGCGTGCCATTGTTCGTGCCGATACGGTCGGAGACAGTGGTGCCGGACTGGTTGGTAAAGTCGTACAGCGTATCGAACGTGGTGAAGGAGCTGCCACGAGCCGCGCCGATGACGCCTAACCCAGTGTTGGCCGTGAAGGCGGAGACCGGCTGCGCCGAGGCAGTGCCAAGTACGGCCGAGGTCTGACCAGTTGCGAGTTGAACCGCGCCGAGTGAGCTGGAGGTGGCGGCGACCGTGGGCCCAGACGGGCCTGCAGCGCCTGTTGCGCCCGTTGTACCTGCCGGCCCGGTTGCGCCTGCTATCCCAGCCGCGCCTGCGATCCCAGCCGCCCCTGTAGCTCCTGTAGCGCCCGCAGGTCCTTGTACACCTGCTGCGCCGGAGACGCCGGCAGCTCCTGCTAGGCCGGTCGCCCCGGTTGCCCCTGTGGGTCCGGCTATGCCGGCAGCCCCTGCTACGCCGGTCGCTCCTGCTGTGCCCGTGGCACCGGTGGCTCCGGCTGTGCCGGCTGGTCCCTGTGCTCCTGCCGGTCCGGTTGCCCCTGCGGGGCCTTGTGGCCCGGTCGCTCCGCCGGCGCCTGCGATCCAGGTTCCGTCTTCACGCAGAAAGCGGGTCGTGCCTGCGGTTGGGCCCGGATCTGGCACAGCGCCGCTCGCGTGGCCGGCGCCTGAGCCCGCGAAGATGGGCAGGCTGGCGGGCGTGATGGAACCCGCGAAGGAGCCAGTGAACGCGCCATGGACCGTGGTTGCGTTGATGGTCGAGACGTTGATGGTGCCTGCGGTAAATCCTGTCGGCGTGAACTGGTACAGTCCGCCGCGCAGGTTGAAGCTCAGATTGCTGGTGGCGGGCGAGTAGTTGATGGTGTCAAGGCCTGCGCTGTTATCCAGCTCGAAGAGGTTATAGGCGGAGTTCCAGGTATTGCAACCATGCGAGTTGCAGTGCACCTCGACCGCGGCGTCTTCGCCTGCTTCAAGCTCGAGCGAGTGATACCAGACGCCTGCGACGCTCAGGCCCACGCTGGGCGCGCTGTGGGTGCCGGCGTTGCCGAAATAGTTGGTCACCGGCGTCTCGTTGGCGATCTGGAAGCCGAACAGACCTGGGCCGTTGTTGCCGTAGTAGAAGAGCCCAGGGATGGTGTTACCGGTAGGACGCGGAGTGTACTGGGTGATCGCTTCCGGGTCGGCGTGCACGTTCTCCTGGAAGTAGTGAGGCTGCTCGACGACATCGTGCAGGGTCCACGGTACGTTGTTGGCGGCCAACGTCATGGTGCCATCGACCGCATGCGTTGCGGGGTTGTAGACGGTCAGCACCTCGGCCATTGGGTAGAGGTTGTAGGAACCGGTTGAATAAGAGAGGGTTCCGCCGGTGCTCGTTGAATTAGGACCACTGCTGGGATAGGTGAGGGCGCTGCGTCCGATGGTGGTCACGGGGAAGCTGCCGTTGTAGCTGGAGTCGGCAACCCCCGCAATCGCCAGCGTGAGCCCATTGACATCGACGGGAAGATTGCCCGCAATGGTGACGGTCACGACGTTGGCGTTCCGTACGATCGAGGCGACGACCAGGTTGAGGTTGACGTAGGCGCTGTTCTGGCCCTGCACGCCTACGATCGGGGTAGCTCCGCCGGCATAGAGCAGGCTGGTTGCGGAAGGAGAGCCGATGACCGGAAACACCTGGCGGATGCCGTTGGTGGTGTCGACCGTCTGCTCAAGACCGTATCCGCACAGACCACCGACTGCGACGGTTGCGCCGCTGCCGTGCGGGCGGTTGAGTGTGAGCTGGATGTGTGTAGCGTCGACAACCATATACGCAGCAGTCTCGAAGTTGAGAGCGCGACCGTCGCCTACCGCAACATCGGAGACGCAGGCTACGCCGTTCGTCGCCGGCAGGGCTGCCGTATTGGTGGCGAAGCCTGTCGGCACACCCGAGGTGACGAGAGGAACGGTGACGACTCCTGGAGCCATGTTGTTCGCCTGGCTGGGGATAGTTTGGTTGGTCTCGAGGAAGGTGCTAAGCGGAAAGCTGGTCCCGGTGAAGGTGGCGAGCGGCTGTCGTCCGCCGCCCGGTACGCTGCCTGCGATCGAGCCGGTGTTAAGAATGTGCGCGGGATTTTTGTCGATCAGATAGCGTCCCTCGCCCTGGGTGGCCGGACTTGCGGTTGCGGCGATCTGCAGCGAGGTGGCTCCGGTGGAGCAACCGGCGGAGCAGGTTCCCTGAAAGACGCGCGAGTCCTCGGAGTACGCGAGGTCGAACGGGTGAGCGCCTTCATCGGCATCGTCGCGGAAGCCCCCCGAAGCAAGCATCTCGAGGCTTCCCATCAGGCAGTCGCCTACACCGAAGCAGTTTTGCGTCTCAGGAACGAGGACGTGCTGCCCGGGTGTATTGGAAGTTCCGGTAAGGTTCAGGGCGCTGTAGGTTGTCTTGAAGTAGGGCACCGTGCCCTGGACGTGCGAGGGAAAGGTGTTGTTGCCACCGGCCAGTCCTTCCTGGCTGATTGCCAGCCCGGTAGAGTAGATGACGCTCTGGCCGGTTGCCGCGAGAATACTGGGAGCGGACTGGGTGGACTGGACGTCGATCGACGCGCCGTTGTTCTGGCTGCCCTGTGTATTGATGGGGTTGAAGAAGGTGTCCTTGCGGCCTCCACCGCGCTCATCGACGATGTGCGTCTGGTTGTTCCAGGTCGCGGCGGCGAGCGTCTCGGTAGACGGGTAAGTCTGTTCCGCGACGACCTCGCAGCCTGACACACAGTTGGAGCTCGCAGTCGCATTGGCGATGCCGTTGTTGCCGAGGCCGCTCACGAAGTCGGCGGCATACTGCACGCTGTTGAGTGTGTTGACGGCCAGTTGAGTGCCGGAGGGTTGCGTGACCGTCTGCGTGGCGGTGGGCGTTGTGCTCACCTTTTGACCGACACCCGCAGTAACGCCGGCGATCTGCTCGCTGACGTAGTTCATATCGGCCGCCTGCAACGGTGAGGTCGGGTCGCCCGGAAGAGTCAGCGCACCCGTCATGGTGTCACCCGCCTTGAGCACATAAGGCGTGCTGTCGAGCGGCGTTCCCGTGGCTGCGACCGCAATCGCAGTGTCGACGTAAGCCTTCGAGACCGTCTGCATGGCCACACTGGTGGGCAGCACGGACGTGCTGATGGCGGAGACCTGCACCGGATAGGAGCTTACGGGGACAACCCAGTAGGAGCGGGTCTGGGTGCCGTCGTTCAGGTGAAAGACGACGGTGTAGTAGCTGCCCATCGGCGTCGAACCGGAGTTCGAGACCAGCGGCACACTGAGCAGGCCGCCGGAGCCGATGGTGGCCGACATGGAGCCGGCGACGATGGTTCGGCCCGTAGCCGTAGTGAACGCGGGCCAGCTGATGAGCACAGTCCCGCCGGCTGCGGTACCATCGGCACGATAGACGGCATCCTGTACTGTCGTCGTGGGGATGGGGGAGATGGGTGTGGTCTGGGCGAAGGCATAGGCCGCGCTCATGCAGAGCGAACCGAGCATGAGGAAGGCAGCCATACAGATTTCAGCCAGTCTCCAATGATTTCGAGATTTCATAGAACTCCCTTCAAGGGTGATTGAGCGTAAAGGCACGGAACTAGACGGCGCGCATGGGGCCTGGCAGATAGCTGCGGAAGCAGACGATCTGTTCGCCATCATTCGCATCCCTGACGGGCAGGGCACGGAAGTTGCCGGCAAGACGGATTCGTTCCAGGCTGCCGAATTTGGAAGCAGTGAGGCTTTCGGCTTTCTCAGACGGACCCTGCATGGCCTGCAGGCGCGGATAGTGGAAGACAATGCGGTCGCCCTGCTCGCCATCGATGACGAAGAGCGCGGACCACTCCTGGAAGAAGCTGCCGCCTTCGCGGTCGCAAAAGCCGGCGACATGGCTTACCTGCATCCCGCTAATGGGCGTGCCGGCAAGCAGCGGCGCACCGAGCGTGAGCAGGTTGCCTCCGCTTCCGGTGCTGATGGCGACGACGCGCCCCACGTTGAGCGTGACGCGGCGAATGTAGTCGATGTCGGAGCCGATCGCTGCGGCTGATTTGACGTAGCCTCCGCTGACGCCGCTGCCGACAAAGGCGGTCTGGCCGGTGTAGTCGATGTCGACCGCGACGACCTCGCCGACGGTGAAGCCGGACGCCGCAGCTCCAACATCGAGCGTGGTTGCGGTCGAGCCGGAGGCGACGGGCACGGCAGGTAAAGCCGCGCCGCCGCTCCCGTTGGCGGCTGCTCCTGTCTGGGTTCTCAGGACGTTCATCTGCTGGGCGCCGGCGGTAAGCGCAAGCGGCAGTTTGCCCCAGGATTCAAACTCGAGCGAGACGTTGGCCTCGATAGTCGTGCGGGCTTGCGTAAGTGGAACGCTGGGAGCGCCACTGGCAAGCGCGACAGTCTTCGTGCCCGAGGTGCGGATGAAGTTCGAGCACCAGCCGAGGTCGACCCAGGGTGCTGGTGGCGCGGCCGGGTTGAAGGCAGCGATGCCGGCTGGATCCCACAGGGTGGGCTGCGAGATGACGCGGTTGACCGGCGCGAAGAAGGCACGTACGCGACGGGCTACAGGAGAGACGGCCGGAGAAATGGCCGGCGTCCCCGGTACAAGCAGCTCACTGGCCATAGCCGAAGACCTCCAGTTGCGCGATGCGTTCGAGCCTCTCACCGCGCGCTACGACCGGTACAAAGGCCACTTCGCTCCAGAAGATGCTGGAGGCGAGTACTGTTGTGGTCGAAGCACCGCCGCCTGCGATCTCGGCGATGGTGTCTGCGGTCGCACGCTGCGGCCAGATCGTGAGAGCGCTGGTGAGCTCTGCATCCAGCGCGGCAAGCGTGCGGCCGCGATCCATTGCCGCGTTGCTCGTGGTGCCGTCGGACGCATAGCGGATCTCGCAGCCGAGGGTCAGCAAAGGGCCTGCGCTTTCCGCATCGACCTTGAGCGTGGTCCAGCGAATGCAGAAGGCCTCTGCGGGCGAGATACCATCCACTGCCGTGCCGGGCAGCTCGTTCTCGGGCACGAGAACGCCCGGCCTCAGGACACCGCGGACGACCATCGTTCGCGCGGGATTGAGCGCAGCGAGGCGGCCCTGGAGCGTGGCATAGAAGGAATCTTTGATGGCTTGGACATTTAGCATTCCAATCCTTTCTGGAGCAAGGGTGTGGGCTCCGGTGATGGGTGCTCCTAAGTGAAGTTGCTGATCGCGCCGCGCAGGCCAAGGCGGTAGAGGTATGGCGAGCCGAAGGCCTCGGCGGTCGCGATCCAGGTGATGCCGTAGAGCGCGCCGTCAATCAGCACGCCGTCGGCCTGGGCGAAGAGAACCTCTCCCCCGTTGAAGCCCAGAGTGCCGGCAGCACGGCTGACGGCCGACGCGGAGAGCAGCAGCTCGTAGGAAGCTTCGTCCGGCTTATCGGCCGTGCCGGTCCTGGCGCGCACGCGGCGAAAGAGCGCGGGGCCGAGCGCGAGATCCTGAAACTGCGGAGTGGCGAGGCCGAGCTGTTCGCCGAGGTCGCCATTGATCGCCGATGCGGGCAAGCGCATCAGCACCATGCGGCCGCCGACCCCGCGCAGGAGCACGTCGGACATTTGCTGATGCGGCGTCATCCGAGACGCTCCGCCCGATACGGCTGCAGCATCAGCTCGACGCCTGGATCGATCAGCTGATTCGAGAAGTACTGCATCTCGAGGGTGTCGAGCTTGCTGCTCTTCACGTTGAGCGCGGGGATTGCCTGGGCGTTCTTGACGATCTGTGCGCAGGCAGCCATGACCTGCGTCGGCATGTTTACAAAACCCGCAGTGTAGGTCAGCTCGACCTCGTTGTAGCCGAGCCCAGCTCCGAGAAACGTAGAAGGCAGTGTGACCTCGCGCGGTCCGGCATAGACATCGGCCGTCGACACATCGAGGTTCGTCCACGTGCCCGGCAGCCCGAATGCTGTAGCGATTTGCTGGAGGAAGAGGCCGTTGTGGCTTGACTCGAGGGCGACGTCCTCGCCGCGGCGCGGTCGTGCGTAACGCACGCGTCCGCTGAGGAGCGCGCCTAGGAGCAGCGGGCCGTAGCTGAGGCGGAAGGTCTGCGAACCGGCGATCAGGCGAACGCGCTCGGTGTACTGGGTGGCGAAGAGCGAAGGCCGGCGGCACCAGGCTTCCATCAGGGCCGAAGCCATGGTGACGAGCTCGTCGGCGGTCTCCGGCTGCAAGCCGTAGGCTTCGTACGATGTGGGCGAGAGGTAACCCATCGTGGTCTCCTTTCAAGAGCGAGGGATCAAGGCAAAGGGTGAACAGGCGTTGACCTGTTCACCCCCGTTTTGGTTGCGAGGCCAAGGGCCTACCGGTCGACGAGGACCTGATAGTGGGCGTAGTTGGCGCCCTTCACGACAACGCCGCCGAACTTGACCACCACATACTGCGAGGCGAGGTTGCCGGGGACGCCGAGCTGGAAGACGCGCGGGTTCGGGTCCGAGAGCCAGTGATATTCGATCAGGTCTTCGGTGACGATGTACGCGGGCAGGACGGCCGAGCCTGAGCCCGGCGTACCCGTGTAGGGCAAGGTCCACTCGGGGATCAGCGGGATGTCGCCGGCCTGCGTCGAAAGGGTCTTCACCGTAAGGCCGCCCTCGATGCTCCGCGTGGTCAGGACCACGTTGTACTCCGTCTTCATTTCGCGGTCGATCAGGTCGAGCAGCACCGGGTTCGCATAGATCGCGGTCGGACGCACGCCGAAAGAGGTGTTCGAGAGCATCTGCGCGATGGTCGATTTGAGACCGTCGACGATGCTTTGCGTGGAGCCGATGGTGGTGGTGTTGCCGCCGGCGACGATCTGCCCGATGGCGCCAAAATACTGCGCGGAGGTTGGCGTCGAGAAGCTGGTATCAGAGCCGTTCCAGAGGGCGATGTCATGCGTGCGGAGAACGCCATCGACCGTGTCCGCGAGATCCTTCGCCTGCAGGTAAGCAAACTGCGACTGCTGCCTGCCGAGCTCAAGATCGAAGAGGTTGTAGTTGATCTGTGAGACCAGTGCTTTCAGCGGCACGGCACGCTCGACGCGGGTGGGGCTGACGATAGGCGCAATGATGTTGCGGGGATCGACGAAGGTACTTGCGGCCGCTGCGACCGGGATCGCCGTCTCCTCGAAGTAGCGCGAAGGATGGCCGGTTGCGGGGATCTGCTTCATGCGCTGCCCGAAGACGCCGCGGCGACGTACGAGATCGAGGATCTCAGTCTGGTAGACGGGAACTTCAATGGCTCCGGGTCCGATGTAGTCTGCGGTCGCGTGGATGTCCGTAAATTTTGCGTTCATGTTTGTCCCTTTCAAAAGGCAAAGGGACGCAAGGCTGATGGGCCTGCGTCCCTGGTTGGATTGAGTTGTGGCTGGGAGTTGCTCGACGAGCGAGTGATCCGCCGTGGTTGACGAAGAGCGACGCTCTAGGCGAGCAGACCGGTACGAAGCATCTCCGACTTGACGGCGATGCGCTGCTCGATCGAGAGGCTGCGAAGCGAGGAGTCGAGCGCCGAGGCTTCAAGCGCAACGCCATCCCGTGAGGCAAGTGCGGACGCGCCCGCGGACGCTGTCTTCCGCGTGGACGAATGAGTCGTTTGGACGCGAGCGGCTTCTGCGCGCAGCGAAACAATGGTTGCCGCAGCCTCGGCGAGCTGCTGTTCTAGTTGCTGTTCGCGCGGGCTCACGAGCGAAGCGTTCAGCTCAACACCGGCGAAGCGTTCAGCAGCCTGTTCGAGCAGGCTGGCCGCGGCGTTCAGACGCTCGAGCGCGCAGCCGAGATCGTCGCTGGCATGAGCATTGAGGTCAGTAGGTACTTGCATTTCCATCTCCATGAAGACATCTCCTTAACTAGTTGCTGGGAACGGCTTGTATCGCGGGCGCAGGCTGCGCGTTGAGGATGGCGACGACAGCGTTAACCAGGCTGGTAATGTACTCCGGGCTTGCATTTATGCCCGCATGGCTCAGCAGGGTTGTGACCGCTCCCTGCGAGATGGTGAGAACCTCCGAGAGCTTCTGCGCTCCCGTGCCGCTTTGCACGCCGGCCGCGGCAAACTTCTGCTCGACGGCGAGCACAGAGTTCTGGATCAGGGTGGTTGCATCCTCGGCGGCGGACATCACCGGGGCGGAGGCCGGGAACAACAGGCCGACGAGGCTTTCGACGGGAACAGCATAGGTCAGGGCAAACTTGAGGCCTTTGGCAAAGTCCTTGCCGATGGCTTGTAACACGCCAAGAAACGACATTGTTTCTCCTTGGATTGCGAGTGCGGTTGTGTGGCTAGTAGAAGCTGGCTTCGAGGCGGCTGACGGGCTTCTTGACGCCGCGGCGAACGCGGAAGCTGGTACCGCGATAGGCTGCCTTATCGCGCAGCAGGATGGCCGCGCCGGTGAAGGTCGCCTTGGTGAGCTTCCAGATGGATGCGCGCATGTCGGCGACGTGGGCGTCTGCGAGCTCGTAGCTCATCCCCATGCCACTTGCGGAGCCGGCGCCGAGTGCGGGCTCCATCTCGGGAAAGTCGCGGGCGTAGAGGTAGCCTGCCACCAGCAGCTTCTTATCTTCGAGCGCTGCGGAGGTGATGATGCCGCACTTCTGGCGTGCGTCGTGCCCGTCCCAGCCGGCCTTGTAGTCAACGGCCATGCCGAGCAAGCTGGGGATGGCGGCTTCGGCGGCAGCGTGGGTCAGCACGACGCGATGTCCGCGCGCGCCTGAGGGAGCGCGATCGCTGGGCGTGTCGACGAGTGTGAGGCAGCCTTCAAAGGGGAGCCGGTTGGGATGTCCTGCGACCTCCGGGAAATCGACGGCCATGGCACTCATGGCAAGTGTATGAGCTCGCCGTGCAGAGTTGAGCAAAGACGCCGGGAGTCGGCAGGTGGATGGGCTTGTGGGCCGGCTCATGGGTTGGTTCCACTCCATGCAAAGGCTCCTTTCGCCGTAGTGAACGGTCGGTGAGACCAGGCTTGCGCCTGGTCTACGGATTGGGTATGTGGAAGGGGTGCGGGCAATAAGCAGAGACAAAAAACGGGAGCGGCACCGTGTGTGGCGCCTGCCCCCGTCTCTCACTTTTACTTATATTAATAGAATAGCAGTTCGAACCGGGTAGATAGGACAATTATTTTTTCATTGTAAGTTGTTCATTCGTAACGGCATAGCGGAAGGATGGGGAGGATGACCCCTTGACAAGGTTTTCCACAGGTGCTTAGTCCTTGAGGGTATTCTCCATTTGCAGTTCAAGCAGTTTTCCCTTGATCAGCATGGAAGTGAGTTGATCGAGAGCGTCCGCATACCGTCGCGATACTGTCTTGTGGCTGATCCCGAGCATGGCCGCTGTCTCACTGTGGCTGTAGCCCTGAAGCGCGACGCGACGCACCAGGTGCTGGAGCCCAGGTGTGAGACGCCCAAGGCAGTTGCCGACATCATGAACGAAGATCAAGGCATCGTCAAAACCCCGCACCGTGCAGTGACTGACTTTGCCACGGAAGAGCTCACGACCCATCAGCGAAGGAACGCGACCGGCCTCAAGCGAAAGCCTGAGGTAACGCTGCAGCATGGCTTCGGTGTACTTGCGATAGAAGGCCAGTTCCGGCTTTGGTGCCGGCGAGGCGGCGAGCGGCTGAGCCTCTGCCGATACGAGTCGAAGGCAGTGCGGACCCTTGCGGCCGGGCGGCGTGGTGGAGAGGCGCTGACCGGAGGCAAGACTGGCGTCGGCGGTTGCCCAGACGCGCGGGAGAATGACCAGGGCCGCGCTCATCGGGCACCTCCGACGGTTTGGGTGGAGCGGGTAAGAAGGATGGGTCGGTGCCTGGCCGTACGCGCATTACGCCGCAGTCCGCGAGCTGCGGGAAATTCGGCAAGCAGGGGGGCGCAGCGACGGCAGTAGACTTTTTCCGCAATCGTGCGGAGCCAGAGAGCTCCGCATCCTTCACAAACTTTGAGATCGACAGTCAAGCTAATCATGATGTCTCCAAGGCAAGGTTCCCCCCGGCGAGCTCCAGGTGAATCCGGGTGTGGAAAGGGCTCGCTCAGGCTGCTGTGAGGTGCGGGACTGCGAAGCTCAGGAAGGTCCTTCCATCCTGAGTGCTGCACAGCGGCACCACTTTTCTATACGGTTCTCGGCGTGGATCCTCGTACCCATGCGCCATCTCTCTCGTGCTTCGAGCATGCTACGTGCCAGACCTTTAGGGGACGTGCCTTCCTGCTGGTCCCATCGTGCTGGCTGGTAAACAATCTCATCGGGAAAGTTTCTAAGTGATATCGCCGCTGCGGGAGCATGTCAATACACCTTTTTCAAGAGCTTCCCGAAATGAATAACCCAAGGTTTATGTATGTGTTAGGGCTTAAAATGGTGCAAATTAGACAGGTTTTCCGCAGAATCCTCACGTAGAATAAGAGCTCGCCTTTTATTCGCCACGGTTCTTGTGCTCTTGTAAACTGCAAGGATGGTCTCTCAGCTATACGCTAAGTGGATGTTTTCATGGGAGACAGCGCTCACTACCCGCGACACCAACCGGATCGTTCGACCGCTGGAATGGGGTGCGGAGTGGTTGGGTGGCTTTGGTGAGTCGAATCGGGAAGTCTCCGCCAAGAATCTTCCTGAGATGGCTGCGCTCAGTGAAGAGATTGCGACCCGCTCCGATGATTTTTTTGGCTATGTGACGCCAAGCGACTTCCGCATGGAGCAGCGCTATCCGCAACTCTATCCAACCAACGTCAGGCCCGAAACGCTTGCCCAGGATGCCGAGTGGAAGCGGAAGGCCGCCGCGGGCGAGATTGAGCCGGTGCCGTTCCTCCGGTTTACGTCTCCGGTCCCAAGTCAGTATCCGGAAAATGACCTGGTCAATGCGCGCTGGTTTCCGGCAAGCGCGGAGCAGGAAGAGAAGTTTCGCAAGGCGGGCAAGCCGCGACAGGCGATGGTCGTGATGCCCCAGTGGAATGCCGATGCGTTCTCGCACAACGCGCTCTGCCAGATCTTCAACCGGTTCGGGATCAGCTGCCTGCGGCTGTCGAAGCCCTATCACGATACGAGGAGACCAGCGGAGCTCGAACGTTCGGACTATGCGGTGTCGTCGAATATCGGCCGCACGATCGCGGCGTGCAGGCAGGCAGTGGTGGATATCCGCTCCTGCCTGGATTGGCTGGAGACCGAGGGCTATGAGCAGTTCGGCGTGCTGGGAACGAGCCTGGGGTCCTGCTATGCGTTTATCGCGGCGGCGCACGATCCGCGGTTGCAGGTCTGCGCGTTCAATCACGCCTCCACATCCTTTGGGGACGTGGTCTGGACGGGTCAGAGTACGCGCCACGTGCGTGAGGCATTTGAGCAAGCGGGGTTGAACCAGGACGAGGTAAGGCAGTTATTTCGTGCGATCAGTCCGATTGCCTATATGGACCGGTTTGCGAGCACCCGCACCCGCAGGAGCCTGGTTGTCCATGCAAAGTACGACCTTACCTTTATCGAGGAGTTCTCGCTCGACGTGCTCAAGAGCTTCGACGCGTACGGCGTGGACTATGTCTCGAGAGTGCTGCCGTGCGGGCACTACACGACCGGTGAGACGCCCTATAAGTACATTGATGCGTGGTATCTTTCGAGCTTCATCCATAAGGCCTTCAAGGATCTGGCGTTTGCCCGCATCGCGGAGAAGGCGGAAGCACGAGAGCTGGTATCCCGGTAGACCCTCTAACCGGTTGCGATACACCCCGTGAAAGAGAGAGAAGTACACTCCCACCCGGCTGTCTGCGGGCGCGATCGTTTTCGTCTCTTTCCTGCTTAGTTCCCTTTTTGTAAGTCTCGTCCGTGCTGAAGTACTTGTCGGTCGCTGCGCGCGGCCGGCTGGCATAAGATGGTGGTCATGCCGATTGACCTGACTGCAAGCCTGAGCGCCAGCGATCCTGAGATTGCCGAGCAGCTGACCAAGGAAGTGAATCGCCAGCACGAGGGGCTGGAGATGATCGCTTCGGAGAACTTTGTGAGCCGTGCTGTTCTTGAAGCTACAGGATCCGTCTTCACCAATAAATATGCCGAAGGATATCCCGGTAAACGCTATTACGGCGGCTGCGAGTACGCGGATGTAGTTGAAAATCTAGCGCGCGATCGCGCGAAGCAGCTGTTTGGTGCGGAACATGTAAATGTGCAGCCACATTCGGGTTCGCAGGCGAACGCGGCCACCTTCATGGCGTTGCTGACGCCGGGCGACACTATCCTGGGTCTCGACCTCGCCCACGGCGGACATCTTACGCACGGTCACAAGTTGAACTTCTCGGGCAAGCTTTACCGCATCGCCGGTTACCAGGTTCGTCAGGATACGGAGGTAATCGATTATGACGAACTCGAGGCGCAGGCGGTGCGCGAGCAGCCGAAGTTGATCATCGGCGGCGGCAGCGCGTATCCGCGGCAGTTCGATTTTCCGCGAATGCGCGAGATTGCGGATAAGGTCGGCGCGTACTTCCTCGTGGATATGGCTCACTTTGCGGGGTTGGTTGCGGGTGGCGCGCATCCCTCGCCCGTGCCGCACGCGCATGTGGTGACGACGACCACGCACAAGACGCTTCGCGGGCCTCGCTCCGGCTTGATTTTGGCTCGTCAGGAGTTCGCCGCGGCGATCGACCGCAGCGTCTTTCCCGGGCAACAGGGCGGTCCTTTGGTGCACGTCATTGCCGCCAAGGCAGTGGCTTTCCGGGAGGCGCTGCAGCCTGGGTTCGCGGAGTATGCCGCGCAGGTGGTCAAGAACGCCAAGGTTCTGGCAGCGGAGTTGGCGGATAAGGGGATGCGCATCATCTCCGGGGGCACCGACACGCATGTGATTCTGGTTGATGTCTTCCAAAAAGGAATTCTCGGCTCAGAGGCTGAACATGCGCTGGGGGAAGCTGGCATCACGGTGAACAAGAATGCGATCCCGTATGACAGCAATCCGCCGATGAAGCCGAGCGGCATCCGCATCGGCACGCCCGCGTTGACGACGCGAGGCATGGGAGAGGACGAGATGCGACGAATCGCTGCATGGATTGTGAGGGCGCTTGAACACCGCAACGATCCGGCCGCGCTGGCTGGAATACGCGGTGAAGTAGCGTCGCTGGCTGACGAGTTCCCGCTCTATCAGTTCCTTCGCGGCTAAGTTGGGCGGGTTTGGTCGCAACATGGCAGGCAAATCGGTGTTGAGGGTGTTGAGGTAGAGCAATGGCATTGGCATTCTTATCGTGGGTTGTGGCGATTCCCCTGCTTGGCGGCTTGACCGGTTTGCGAACGATGACGCCGATGGCGGTGCTGTGCTGGTTTGCCTACGCCGGGAACCTGGAGGTGCATCGATCCTGGGCATTCTGGACGACTAAATTAGTGACGGCTGTGGTGTTCACGGTGCTGGCTGTGGGTGAGCTGATAGGAGATAAGCTGCCGAAGACGCCCAATCGTACCTCGCCGTTTCCTCTTATGGCCCGCATTGTGTTCGGAGGCCTTGTGGGCGCAATAGCGGCAACCGGATTGCGCGGGTCGATCCTCGAAGGAGTCGTGCTGGGGGTGATCTCGGCGATTGCAGGTGCGTTTCTTGGATTTCACCTGCGGCAGCACCTGGTAAAAGATCGCTCGTTTCCCGATCTACCGGTCGCCCTGGTCGAGGATGCTCTAGCGGTCGGCCTGTCGGTGATCGCGTTGGGGATTGTTACGGGTTGAGGTTGTAAACGGGATTTCGCGTTCGTCTTGAGCAACAGGAAGGACGTGGACAGTCGGCCGTATGGCGCAACTCGGATTTGTATGAAGGTCGTTTGTCTGAGATTGGCGGTAAACTGCGGTGGCAGTCGCCTCTACTCCTAAGTCAGTTCATCCCTGGCCACCATACGGTTCTGTCGGCTCTTCCGCCTCAGAAAAGAATCGAGCCCGGTCACTCGAGTCTCCAATGAAACAGGACGAAGGGAGATCTCATGAGCCCGACGAAGGTTGTTTTCGTAGTTCTGATCCTGATTGCCTGTATGGGAGTGGCCGCATGGATCCGCAGGAGACGCAAACGTGTCTTCTTCGAATCCCACAGCATTGATGCCGAGCAGTTGCATGCGATGCTCTTCGAACCGGGTCGAAGCGACTCGGTCCAGGTGATCGACGTCCGTCAACCACTGGACTTGCTGGCCTACTCCCAGATCATTCCCGGTTCAAGACGGATCGCTCCCAAAGAGATCCTGGCGAACCCTGAGCTGCTTCCAAAAGACCAGAATACGATCGTGTACTGCACCTGCCCGTCGGATGAGACAGCGAGCAAGATCATGGAGAAAGCTGTCTCCATGGGTTTTGAAAAGATCAAGTTCCTTCATGGCGGTCTCGATGCCTGGAAGGAAAAGTGTTATCCGGTGGAGCCGTATGAAACCGCATTTCATCTCGACACGCCCGGGGTCGCGTCATAGCTGGCTGTGAGCTCCGCTCAGGATGGCCGAAGTTTGCTGGACGCGTTCGCATAGAGCAGATTTGAGGACGGCCCCGGACTCCGTTTGGAGTGCGGGGCCGGTCTTCTCTTGCAGGCGGCCCGTAAGCCGAATTCTGTTCTAGGCGATCATTCCTCTAGGCTCGGCATTACTGCCGAGCTCCAGCAACCTACCCGCAGGTTTCGACAGGATCTTGCGGATCCCTCTTCGTCTGGGCGCATCGGGCCGATACGCGCCGGTCGCCTGAAGAGGGGCGGCCGGACTCCCTGCCTATTTGGTCTTGCTCCGTGTGGGGTTTACCATGCGTCTCTGCTTACGCAGCGACCGGTGCGCTCTTACCGCACCGTTTCACCCTTACCTTCCATTCAGCTTGCGCCTCATGGAGTCGGCGGTTTGTTTTCTGTTGCACTGGCCGTCCCCCGGCCTTGACGCCGGGGTCCCGGACGTTATCCGGCACACTGCCCTGCGGAGTTCGGACTTTCCTCCCCTGCCCGACCTCCCTTGCGAGAGACGGGCAGCAGCGATCGCCCGGCCGCCTGCTCTTCCAGTCTATTGCATCGGCTGCCCCGCATCGACGGAACTCTGGGAGTTCGGCTGCGTACAGAGCAGTACGCCAATGTGTGTCTCACGAAGGAATTTGAAGCCGTTCGGTCGCCGCGCGTTAGGATGAAGCTAAAGAAACAACTCAGGGACGTTCGTTCGCTATGGAATTCAAAGAAGCGCTGAAGCTCGCACTGCAATCGCTCTGGGCGAACAAGCTTCGCACCGTGCTGACGCTGCTGGGCGTGGTGATCGGCGTGGCCAGTGTGATCGCGGTGGTGACTCTGGTGAACGGCGCCAACACGTTCGTGCAGACGAAGTTCACGAGCTACGGCGCGGATACCTTCACCGTGAGCAAGGCGCCCACGATCATCACCGATCCCAACGAATACACGCGCATTCAGAAGCGTAAGAACGTTCTCTTTGACGACTACAAGTATGTGCAGGAGAACTGCACGAAGTGCATCGCTATGGGCGCTCAGCAGGCGGCGACCGGCAAGCTGGTCCACGAGACGCAAGCCATCACGGATGCACAGATCCGCGGTTACACCTGGATGATGCCGCAGTTACAGAACCTGAACATCACTCAGGGCCGCGGGTTCACCGACTTCGATGAAGAGCATGCGTCGAAGGTCGCGGTCATCGGGACAGACGTCCAGGACAATCTCTTTCCCGGTATCGACCCCATCGGGCAGGAGCTGCGGGCAGACGGCACGCCCTACACCGTGATCGGTGTCTGCGAGAAGCAGGGCAGCACGTTTGGGCAGTCGCAGGATAACTTTATCGGGGTACCGCTGACCGCCTTTATGAAGGACTACGGTTCGCAGAAGACGGTAACGATCTATGTCAAGGCCGGCAGCGCAGGACCTCCGCTTGAAGCTGCGGCGGATGAGGTCCGGGTGCTGATGCGTGCTCGCCGGCACGACATGCCCGGCCAGCCGGACGACTTCGAACTCGACACCAACAACACGCTGGTGGGGTTTTTCTCGCAGATTACCAACTCATTTGGTTTGGTCGCGGGCGCGATTGCACTCATTTCGCTGGTTGTGGGCGGCATCGTCATCATGAATATCATGCTGGTGAGCGTGACCGAACGGACGCGCGAAATCGGGATTCGTAAGGCGCTGGGGGCGCGGCGCAACGATATTCTGCTGCAGTTTCTGATTGAGTCCGGGCTGATGGCGCTGGTTGGTGGAGCGATTGGCGTGCTGGGCGGTGTCGGGGTCGCCGAGGTCATCACGATCCTGGCTGGATTCCCGTCGACAGTTGCGCTTTGGAGCGTCCTGGCCGGCCTCTTGATGGCCACCGCCACCGGGCTCTTCTTCGGTGTGTATCCTGCGCGCAAGGCGGCGGAGCTCGATCCGATTGTCGCGCTAAGGGCGGATTAGCATGTTGGCAGGCAGGAAGGTGGCAGGACAATGAGGATCGGGGACAGCAAAGAGACGGTTCGGATGGCGATCGACACCCTGCGCACGAACAAGCTGCGGAGCGGGCTGACTATCCTGGGCATCGTCATCGGCGTGATGACAGTCATCGTCATCTCGTCGGTGGTCAATGGCTTGAACAGCAACGTCGCCGGCGTGGTCGAATCGCTGGGCTCGAATGTGCTGTTTGTCTTCCGTTTTCCCGTGTTTACCGGCCGGCCGACTACCGAAATGCTGACGCGCAAGCAGTTGACCCTGGACGATGCCATTGCGATCGGACAGCTTCCTCACGTGGTGGCTGTCTCGCCGATACTGCAGTACCAGGATCACTCCAGTCCCTTTGGCGCCGGGTCCACGATGGTGAAGGGCAACGGCCGCACCATGCAGAATGCGTCGCTTGAAGGAGCGACGCCGCCAGATAAAGATGTGGCCAACCTCGAGATCATCGAGGGTCGGTTCTTCATCGAGAGCGATCTCGAGCGCGCCGCCAAAGTTGCCGTGCTGGGCCATGATACCGCCGAGGAGTTGTTCGGCATCCAGAACGCCGTCGGCAAGGAAGTTAACGTGGCTGGCGAGGTGTTCACCGTCATCGGGGTGCGCGATCGGGAGAAGACAGCGTTTGGCGGAGGCAAGAACCCGGACGACAACATGGTCTTCATGCCGCTAACGACGTTCCATCACATGCATCCGGAGATTCTCGACTACTGGATCACGCTCAAGTACGACGATGACAAGAATCGTCCGCTGGTGCAGGATGAGATTACCGAACTGCTCCGGCGGCGGCGAAGGGTAGCGAACGAAGCGCCTGACAACTTTTCGATCTTCGGCATGGATTCGCTCACGCGGCTCTGGACTTCGCTGACCGGCGGCCTGTTTATCCTGCTGTTTACGCTTTCGAGCGTGGCGCTGATGGTAGGCGGGGTGGGCGTGATGAACATCATGCTCGTCAGCGTAACCGAGCGAACGCGGGAGATCGGGGTACGCAAGGCTATCGGCGCCACCCGAAGTACGATCATGGCGCAGTTCACGCTCGAGGCAGTGACGCTGTGCGCGATCGGCGGCCTGATCGGCATTGTGCTGGGCAGTCTGGTCGGCTTTGGACTGAGCTTCTCGCCGGTGCCCTCGCAGCTCTCGGTATTGTGGATCTCGCTTGCGTTTGGCAGCGCCTGCGGCATTGGTCTACTCTTTGGGATCTATCCCGCCTACAAAGCGGCAAGTCTCAATCCGATTGAGGCGCTGCGCTACGAATAAAACGCGGCGGGCCAACCGCTCAGGCGCTCATGTGCTCCTACGGTCAGTAGACTTGAAGCATGGGGATAGCCATAGAAGCGGTGACAGCGTTGTTGACGCTGGCCGGGATTGCATACTTACTGCTCGCCCTTTGGGGCGCCCGCGATTACGTCGCCGCGGTCAAGAAGGCGCGGTCGAGCAAGAGCTTTGCGCGGGGCGTGTCGCTCCTGAAACCCCTCAAGGGTGTAGACCCCCGGATGTATGCAGGATTAGAGAGCCACTGCCGCCAGGAGTACCCGGCTCCCTTCGAGCTTGTCTTCGGCGTTCATCGCCTCGATGATCCCGCGGTGGCTGAGGTTGAGCGGCTGCGGGCAGAGTTCCCGCAGATCGCGATCAAGCTGGTCGAGTGCAGACAACGGCTCGGCACCAGCGGCAAGGTCTCAAACCTGGTACAGATGCTGCCGAATGCCAGCTACGAGTATGTCGTGATCAACGACAGCGATATCTTTGTGGCACCGCACTACCTGGCAGGCGTGATGGGCTATTTCGCCGATCCCGAAGTAGGCATGGTGACGGCACCGTACATCGGACGCACCGGGGCCGGGGGACGTGAGAAGACCATCTGGTCGAAGCTCGAAGCGCTCGGGATTTCGACTGATTTCCTCCCCGGTGTGCTGACGGCGAGAAAGCTCGAAGGCGGCATACGATTCGGCATGGGTTCCACTCTAGCCTTTACGAAGACGGCGCTTGCCAGGGCGGGTGGTCTTGAGCCTCTGGTCGAGTTTCTCGCCGACGATTATGAGTTGGGCAAACGCATCGCGAAGGCAGGCTACGCCGTTCGCCTATGCGGTGACACCGTAGAGACAACGGTGCCGGCGTATGGGTTGCGCGGCTTCTGGGATCACCAGATGCGCTGGGCTCGGTCGACGCGGGACTCGCGCAAGCTTGGCTATATCGGGCTTGGCGTCACCTATGCCGTGCCCTGGGCGCTCATGACCGTCGTCGCCAGTGGCGCTGCTCTGTGGAGCTTCACGCTCCTGGTGTTGGCTCTGCTCACGCGCGTGACCGTCGCACTCACGATCGGGGTTGGCGTGTTGCAGGATGACCAGGTTCTTCGCGACCTGTGGCTGCTACCGGTTAGAGATCTCTTTGGACTGCTGTTCTGGGCATGGAGCTTCGCAGGAGACACAGTGGTTTGGCGCGGGGAAGAGTTCCGCTTGAAGGATGGGCGCATCTCCCGCGTGTAATTACCGCTTTTGATTATTGAGCACGTGGTCGTGCACGTCGTCGAGCTTCTGGTGGAGCAGGTTGATGCGGCGTGAGAGCGCCTGGATCTCGCTCTCAGAGCGCACGTTGACGTCGAAGTCGAGTTCGGAACGGAGCCTATCCTTCTTATCCTGGCGGTTCTGACTCATCATGATGACGGGCGCCTGAATGGCCGCGAGCATCGACAGGAACAGGTTGAGCAGGATGAAGGGGTACGGATCCCAGGCCTTGCCGCGCAGCGCGATGTTGATGAGGGTGTAGACGGTTAACACGACGCCGAAGACGATGATGAAGGTCCAGGAGCCGCCGAAGGATGCGACGTGATCCGCGATGCGTTCGCCGAAGGTCTCTTCTTCTTCGATCAGCTGGTTGGGATTGCGCGCGGCCCGGAGCCGGATGGTCGCCTGCGAGGAGTGGAACTGGCGGGCGAGCACAGTCATCATGTCGAGGCCGGCCATCGGTTGACGCTTAATCAGTACCGTGATGTCGTTTAGGTCGACCTCCACGCAGGAAGTCTCTTCGCAGGCCATCGCCGTGGTTTGATGCACGGTCTGGTCGAGCATGGAGGCGAAGCCGAACGGATCACCGTGCGCGGGTGCGGTGAGTTCGACCTCCTGGTGATCCTCGTCGATGGTGGTGAGCTGCACGCTCCCGCTGAGCAGGATGTAGGCGCGATCGCCTGGATCACCCACCTTGTAGATGGTCTGACGCGTGCCGAACTGGCGAAGCTCAACCTGCGACGCGAGGATGGCGAGCTCCTCATCATCGAGGAGCGAGAAGAGCTGGACGTGGCGTAGCTCGTGGGCGGAACATGGCATGATGCAGCCAGTGTAGTAGGTACGCCTGTAGCTTGAGTTAACGATTCGGCTGATTGGAGAGAACTTGCTTGCCCCCGGAATCGGCGATGACGTAGACCGGAGCGGGCAGGACGAGGGGTGGGCGATCCTGATCGCCTGGATCCTGCCATAGGAAGATGCGTTGCGGTCCAGACCACCTGGCGGCGATGCTCTGGCGGGTCTCGAAGATCGCAGGTGCATCGGGGAAGAACGACCCGTACCAGAGATTGGAGCTGCGACCCTCAACGATGTGGAGATCGTTGCGCCGCAAGTAGAAGCCCAGGGTGCTGCCGGCCTCGTACTCGCCATGGATTGCCACCAGATCACCCGGGCGGAGTTGCGTTGCGATGACGCGGGCCAGCTGCTCCGAGGTGAGCGTGGGAGAGAAGATCACCAACGCCTTCCAGGTGGCAAAGAGGAAGAGGAAGGCTGCGCCGGCGAGAACCAGGTTGGCCGCGGGAACGCGATTGCGTCGCGTCATCAGGAAGTAGGCGACTGATCCGCCGAGCCACGAGACGATTACCAGCCAAAGGCAGATACGGAAAAGGCCAAGCGCTTGGGCGTTGAGATCGAGGAAGTGCCCGAAGCTGAGGGCGTAGTCCGCGGGATTCTGGCTCAGCAGGGTGCTGAGATCAGTGTGAGGAGCGGGTGGCTGCGCGTGAAGAAGGAAATAGGCGCTGGTCGCCGCCGCCGCGATTCCAGCGGCAAGCATCAGCTTCGGCAGGATGCCGGTTGAGGTCGCTCTGGTGAGGTGGCGCGCGACGAGGAGGATCATCGGCGGCAACGCGGGTAGAACGTAATATTCCTGGCGGGTCGAGAAGCAGAAAAATGCCAGCGGGATGACAGCCCAGAGAAGCAGGAGGAGGTTGGTTCGTTCTTCCGGCGAGAGCGTGTGGGTGCGGAGACGGGAGCGGAAATTATGTTCGCGGAAAGGGAAAGACGTGGCAAGCGCCTGAGGCAGGAAAGCAGACCAGGGGAGAAGCCAAACCAGGATGAGGCCGAGAAAGAGCCAGAGAGGGACGGTGTCATAGTCGCGAGGGACGCGCAGGTTCAGGTAACGAAGAACCTGCTCGTTGACAAAGTAGAACCAGGCCCAGCCATGGACGTTGCCATCAGTCGGCAACGGGACCGTGAAGTGCCCGTTGGCAAAGCTAAGAGTGCCAGGACGGCCCTGGCCTGGGTTCGCGAGCGCGGCAAGAACGTGCCAGGGCACAGCCAGGAGGAGGAAGAGCGCCGCACTGGTGAGCGGGTGGTAACTCCGCAGACGCCTGAGGGCCGGGCGCGGACCGTGGGTCATAAGCAGGGTAAGAACCACAATCGCAACCGGGAAGACGATGCCGATCAGCCCCTTCGTGAGGATGTTCAACGCGCAGGCTATGGCAAACAGCCCGCAAAGCGTCTGTGAAGGTGCCGTCTCGGCTTCTGCCCGCCAGAAGGCGTAGAGCGCGAGCACGAGCCAGTCGCAGACCAGCACGTCGGGGATATTGATCCGCGAGAAGATGAAGATGCCGAAGCTCGAAAGTGTGATCAGGCCGGCGTAGAGCCCGCACTTTGGGACCTTGTAGGCGCGGCGGGCGAAGCTTTCCAGGAGAAAGGCGAGCAGCAGGACGCCAAAGGCCAGCGGAAGCCTCGAAGCCGCGGTGGAGACGCCGAGGAGCTTGAACGACGCGGCCATAGACCAGTAATAGAGCGGCGCTTTTTCTAAGTAACGGATGCCATTGGCGTATAGTGTCACGAAATCGTGGCGCGTGAGCATCTCGCGCGCGACCTCGGCGTGTACGGAGTCGGCGTCGTCCAGCAGGGGCGGCGTAAACAAGGTGAACGAGCAGTAGAAGACGAGCCAGCAGACGAGAAGGACGAGGCGGGATTTGCGTGGCTCGGTGAGTGCGGTCACCCTCCAAGGGTAAATGGGCCGTTATGATGGGCTTGTGGACGTTCGAGCGAGTGCGCCAGGTGCCGGTCCGCCGGCGGAGTTGATCTTCGGGGAGTGGTACCCGGCTGCGCGGGTCGATACGCTCAAGCGCGGCAAGACCTCCACCACGCTGCTGTTGGGTGTACCCCTGCTGCTCGGCCGGAAGAACGACGGGGGAATCTTCGCGATGAAGGACCTTTGTCCGCATCGTGGCATCCCCTTGTCGGCTGGCTGGTTCGACGGCAACGAGGTCCAATGCAAGTATCACGGGTGGAAGTTTGAGCCCTGTTCCGGGCAGTGCACGGAGATCCCCTCGTTGACGAGCTTCGATGTGCTGGAGCCGACGAAGATCTACGCCACAAGCTACCCGTGTGAGGAGCGTGACGGCTTCGCCTGGGTGTACCTGCCGGAGACGGGGTCGGGTAAGCTCAAGGGCGAGCTTCCGCCGGTGCCGGAGCTACCGAGGTTCTCCGCGAAGTTTCGGTCGGCTCACCTGACGGCCGATCTGCCGTGCAACGTCGACCACGGAATTATCGGCTTGATGGATCCAGCGCATGGTCCGTTCGTGCACCAGGCCTGGTGGTGGCGATCGCGCGCTTCGATTCACGAGAAGACCAAGCACTTCGAGCCCATTCCGGATGGCTTCCGCATGTCGGCGCACGCGCCATCCGGGAACTCGGCGCCTTACAAACTGCTGGGGGTGTACGGTGAGGCCATAACGACGACGATCGACTTCGTCTTGCCAAACCGGCGCTATGAGACGATCCGCTGCGGCGATAAGTGGTTTTCAAGCTTGACGACGGTTACGCCGGTGACGGCATGGACCTGCCGGATTGACGTGCTGGCGGCCTGGAATGTCTTCTACCGCGTGCCGTTTGTGACTCCAATCGCTACTTATTTTGGAGCGAGATTCGTTCGCCAGGATCAGGAGACGATGATTGAGCAGGCGCAGGGCCTGCGGTTTCACCCGGCGCTGATGCTGATCGATGACGCCGACAAGCCCGCGAAGTGGTACTTTGCGCTGAAGCAGGCAAGATTGTCCAGGAGCGGTGTTCATCCGCTGAGCGGCCCGGTCGAGTTGCACTGGCGTAGCTAGGCGACTGTTGTGAGCGGTGGGCGCCTGAGCAAGGGCGGCGGCCTATGCTCCTGGCGCGAAGGCCCATACTTCGACCAGATTCTGGTAACACAGAGCCCTCTTGCGCGCCGTCTCGCCGGTCTCTCAACACCGCTACTCAGCTTGCGCGATTGCTACGCGGAGGGCAGGGATGCCGCCTTCGCGGACCGCTCCGTGACCGCTTGCGAATCGGGTGATGGGATAGTTCAGCAGGTTCTTCGCACTTTCGAGCGCCAGCGGCTTCGACCACATGACGAATGTGGGCAGAGGAAAGTACCACGGGGTCCAACCGCACACAGAGAGACGTCCGACGTTGACCAGCGCGTCTCCGGCGTAGAGGGTGCCGTCGCGTTCGTCGAGGAAGGCGACGTGCCCAGGGATGTGGCCGGGAGTTGCGATGCAGCGAAGCGAGCCGAAGAGTTCGCCTTCAACAAGGATGTGGGTGATCGGCGTGGTGATGCCGGGCAGACCTCCGCCGAACTTCTTCTGAGGCTCGTCAGGCAGGAGTGTCTTATCCGCGGGCTTGCGCAGCAGCGGCAGGGTACGGGCGTTGGCCGCAAGCGTTACGCCGGGAAGGCTGGCGGCGAGAGCATCAACCGAGCCAACGTGATCCATGTGCGCGTGCGTGAGAAGAATTCGTCTGATCGGTAGTCCAGCGGTCGCTGCTGCGGCGAGGATGGCTGGCGCGCAGTTCGGAAGCGCGGTGTCGATCAAGGTGAAGGAGTCGGACTGACCAGGGGCGCTCGCTTCACGAACAAGGTAACAATTCACCAGACCGTAGCGGGTGAGTTGGAGCGCGTACTGTCCAATCGGCGTAATCTTCATGACTGCGTGGCCCCGAATCCCCTATCGGAATGGCTCAATCGAATTCTGTCGAACCGTCGCCGCCTAGATGGTGGGGAAGAACAGATCAATGCTTATGACCAGGATGAGGCCGAGGAGAATGACGAGCCAGTACCAATTGCGCTCGAGCCAGTGCTCGCGATGCTGCGAAGAACTCATGAGAATCTCCCTTGCTTTGTTCTTTTCATGCTAACCGATGGCGTGGAATTGCGGGTACAAGGAGGCTGACCCGAACGAACTGACGAACTGACGAACTGGCGATCTGGCGATCTGGCGATCTCACGAATTATGGATGCGTGGAGATGCTGCGGATAACGACTGGCGTCCTTGGGCGATTCGCGGCGTCGCGGGGGAGGTTCGCGATCGCCTCCAGCACCTTCAGCGAGGATGCATCGCACTGGCCGATGATGGGGAAGCCGCCGTCAAGCTCGTGCATCGGGTTGAGCGAGAAGAAGAGTTCGCTGTTGTTCGTGTCGGGGCCGCCGTTTCCGAAGGCAAGACGCCCCGGGCGGTCGAAGGTGAGGCCAGGCGTATTTTCATTTTTGAAGCGAAAGCCGATGTCCGTATCGCCACTGATGTCTCCGGTGATGTCCCCGAACTGTATGTAATAGTCGGGCAGTACGCGGTCGATCACCTGGCCGTCATAGAACCGGTGATGGTGCTCGATGGTGTGGGTGCGTGGGTCGCTCCAGTCCCGGGTGCCGTCCGCGAGCGCCAGGAACGTAGCGCTTGCGACCGGGCTCTCTTTACTGAAGAGACGGCAGGAGAGTGTACCTGCGGAGGTCTCGATCACAGCGACTGGACCCGCAGGTTCCGGCCCTGATGGCGGAGGAAGCGGCGCGGTGCTCTGCGGAGGCAGAATGGCCGAAGCGGGTAGATTTGCTGCAGGCGATGGCAGGGGTTTGCCGGAGGGAACAATCGTTACGTGATCGATCGCGAAAGGAGTAGCCGGGTGATTGTCGGTATGCGCGAGGGTGTGACGGATATGAGCCACCAGATCGACGGACGCGGGGTCACATTGGCCGAAGATGACTGCGGTCCCGTCCACCTCTTTATTCGCATGATCCGTGATGAGAAAGCGGGAAGGGCCAGCCTGATCTTTCGCAGAGATCATTGCGAGCCGACCCGGACGATCGAAGAGCAAGGGTGGCTCACTGTCTGCCAGGAAGGTTGGACCGGCGGGTTGCTCGCCCTGGCTCGCCCGATTGCCTGCGTTGATGCCGGCTGAGCTGGGATAGATGCGGGTTCCGTCGTAAAAAGGCTGGCCGCGAGCCAGGATGCCGTCGGGGGCGGTCCAGGCTTGGGTGCCTTCCGCCAGGGCGATGAAGTGCGCGGTGGCCGTTGGGCGCTGTTGCGTAAAGAGGCTGCAGGTAATGCGGCCGGCGGTCGTGTCGATCACGGCCGAGGGCTCAAACTGCGCGAGTCCCGGGATTGCTGGAGCGCAGGTGAGGACCGCGGCTAAAAGGGAGGCTTGGCGCATACGCTGGTCATACATCGAGTGCCGCAAGGCAAGTTGAGATACGTCATTGTCAAAAGCGGCGCCCGCTTCGTGGGGTGTGAGACGGCTCGCCGTGAAGGCATCGCCTAGAAGGCCGCGACGCCCTCTTCTACGACTAGTTCGTCGACTGAGATGTTCATGGCCTGGCCAAGCTCCTTGAAGCCGGCCTTCCACTCTGGCGACCAGTAAGCAGAGTCGGACCGCTGCAGGAGGTCGTTCCAGATGTTCTGCGCCTGCCAGATGTTCACTTCGAAGGGCATGGTGCCTATACATTCCGCGATTTCAAGTGCCCCGTGGAGAGCGCGCAGCGAGGCCTCGGGATGCTGGTCAGCGACGGAAGCTTCAAGGCGAACCATGGCGCGCTTCATCCGCTGGCCGGCTGCGAACGCGAGGATATGGGTGTCGAGCGTGACGTGGTCGACGTTGCCCCGGTTGAGCAGATCGGCCACAACATCCGCTTCAAACTCCTCTGCTTCGATCGCCCGGCGGAGGCTCGCGTTAATCGCAAAGCTTGCGGCCAGCGCAAGCGCGGGCGGCGGATTCATCCCGGATTCGGTGAGGAAGTGCAGCAGCGAGGCATGATCCTCATAGATTTTGCGGAGCGACTCCTCCATTTCACCGACGGTTTGATTAAGGATGGTGTTCAGGATGCGGTGCTGCTCATCAGCGAAAAGGGAAGTTAGCGAGTAAACAATCGGCACTTCGGCTTGCGACGCCGCCGGAGCTTCGGGCGGCGGAGTAAGGTCATGGGCGATGCCGGAAGGATTGGCTCCAGGTGCATCAGCAGTCTGGCCAGGCTGAGGGTTCTGCGGGTCAAGATCGATGTGTGCGGGAGCTTCGGCGGGCTGCTTGCGACGGTCGATTCCCTTCGCGAAGAAGCGATCGATGAGGCGGATGACCTCTGGGAGATTCGCCTTGCGTATCGCCGTGCGAACGTCCGAGGAGAAGGTTAGAAAGGCAACGGCGTCGGCATCGGTGTAGCGGCGAACGGCTGCGGAGAGGTTCTGGTCGCCGAGGTGAAGGACGGCATAACAGATCTCTTCGGATTCCTCCGTAATGCGCGAGCGGACGCGGGCGCGACCGAGCGCGACCTTTCCGCGGCCTGAGGTGAAGACCTCGTGCGTGTCGCGATGCAACGAAAAGCAGAAGAGCTCACCATCCTCGGGATAGCTGCGGAAGATGGACGAGATGGCATAGTGAGCGCCCACCTGTTCAAGGCCGATCTTCATGCCGTTGACGTAGCGGGTGTAGATGTCGGCGCCTGTCTTGTACTGGGGATCGTTCGGGATGGCCTGGGCGAGGATCAACAGGAACTTTGGTTCGAGAGATCTCGCCTCTTCGCCGAAAAGCTTGCCGGCGAGTTGGAGCACGCGGCCGGCGTAGGCGATAATCTGCACGGTCTCGATGCCGGAGATCTCGTCGAAGAACCAGCCGCACGAGGTGTACATCAGCTGGGTGTGGCGCTCGAGTTCCATGAGCTCAAGGACGCAGGTCCGCTCTTCCGGCGAGAGCAGTCGTGTGGCATGAGTTTCGAGGAATCGGTCGATTGACTCATCCGAGCGATCAAGGATGATCTCGATAAATGCATCGCGCGCGGCCCAGAGATCAAGCAGAAGACCTTCGGCAAGCTTCTCTGCGAGTGGCGCGGTCGCATCGCGTAGATAGTCGAGGGCATCGCGCAGTGGCGCGCGCCACTTCTGGTTCCAGCCAACCTTGCCGCCGTTGCAGCCGCAGTCGGAGCGCCAGCGCTCCACACCATGGGCGCACGACCAGGAAGTATTTTCCTCGATCTCGGCCTCCCAGGAAGGAGGGAACAGCGCCATGAATTCAGCGTAGTTGGTGAGGCGGGCGAAGCCGTTGTCTTCGATGTAGTGCATGGCGAAGGAGAGTGCCATCTCACCATGTTTGTGATGATGCCCGTAGGACTCGCCATCGGTGGCGACATGCGAAAGTTGTGCAGGTCGGCTGGACTCGGTGGAGGTAGTAAAGCCTTCGAGCAGGCGACTACCAAACTTCTCGCCGGAGTCAAGGAGCCCTTCAAACGCGATGGCGCGGGAGTTCGGTCCGTTGTAGAAGAAGACGGTAAGCGACCGGCCTTCGTTGAGCTTCACCAGGTAAGGCTGGGTAGGATCGACGCTGGCTTCGGGAGTTTCGATCCACGCTGGCGTCGCGGTCTTTGCGTCACCCAGTTTGCGCACGCGGGCACATTGATTCGGGGCAAGAATGGTGAACTTAATGCCTTCGCGGGCAAGCAGATCAAGCGTGGCGCGGTTGGCGGCGGTCTCGGCCAGCCACATGCCTTCGGGCTTGCGACCAAAGCGAAACTCGAAGTCGGCGATTCCCCAGCGAATCTGTGTCAGGGCGTCGCGCTCATTCGCAAGCGGCATGATGATGTGGTTATAAACCTGCGCGACGGCAGAACCGTGCCCGCTGTAGCGCAGCGCGCTCACCCGGTCCGCTTCGAGGATCATGTGGTAGGCGCGGGGTGCCTTATCATGCAGCCAGGAGAGCAGCGTCGGCCCGAAGTTGAAGCTCATGCGCGCATAGTTGTTGAGAATGCGGATAATCTCGTTCTGCTTGTTCTGAATACGCGACGCGCCGTTGGGTGCGTAGCATTCGGCGGTGATGCGGTCGTTCCAGTCGTGATAAGGCGCGGCGGAGTCCTGCACCTCGACCGTTTCGAGCCACGGGTTCTCCCGCGGTGGCTGATAGAAGTGGCCGTGAACGCAGACATAGCGGTTCGCTGGAGGGCTCGGTGGAGAAGCGGGCTTCGGAATCGGTGGAGCGGATTTGCGCGCGGTCGGCATCTGTGTTGATTCGATGCTACCGGAATGGGTCAGGCGGAGGTTGGATGGAACGTGAAAAACTGGGCCGCCCTAGAGTGCACGACAAAGTCTCGACGACGTGATGCTTGTGCAGCATTCCACCATCGGCGCCCCAGCCCCGTCGGACGCTTGCGACGAGAAAGCGGCCTCCACAGCACGGATTGTACGAGAGCACTCCCCTATGTTCGATTTAGGGGAGAAGCGTTCCAGGATTAATAACTCCAGCAGAAGCCGCGAAGCAGTTCAGCTTTCTGAGCATGTTTGTGGGCATCGACAATCTGGTGCCAAGCCAACTTACGCGAGAACGGCTTGGCTGGAGACCGAAGGAGCGCGGTCTGCTCGAGGACCTCGCGAAGGCAGACCACTTCAAGGACAAGGCAATCTACCTCCTGGCTTCCCACCTACGGCGCCTTCTTTTCCTGTGCGGCAAGATCGCACGCACGCCATAGATACCAACTCGCGACAGAGCACCACGGGTGCCACTTCTTCGCGCGTTTCTCCATCACGTCCGGTCTGGGAAGGTCAGCTGGAGTGACCTTATCGGCTGGCTTGAGCTTGCCAAAGGTGAGAGCAAAACCCTTGCGGATGCCATAGTCGTTCGTCGGAAGAATGTCCGGACGGCCAAGCCGGAAGATGAGGAACATCTCAACGGTCCAGCGCCCGATGCCGCGTACCTGGGTGAGGTGTTCGATGATGGCTTCATCTGACATTCTTCGAATCCTTGCAAGCGTCGGCACGGTTCCGTCCACCGTTTTGGCGGCGAGATCGCGCACAGCGAGCGCCTTATTGTGCGAGAGCCCGGCCAGTCGAAGCTGTTCGTTCGGGCATTCGAGCAGATGCTGAGGGCTGGGGTGAATGCCGAGTCCTGCGATCGGGTAGAAGCTGCTGATGAGCTTCGTATGGATCGCGGCGGCTGCCTTCCCATGGAGCTGTTGATAGATGATGGACTCCAAGAGCGCCTCGAAGGGAGACTGCTGCGAGGCGAGCTTCATGGTAAACGGGCCGGCTCGGGCGATGAGTCTGGCGAGTTTCGGATCGGCGTCTGAAAGACTCTGGACGGCGAGCCCGTTATCGTAGGCGGGAGTGCGCGTGCGTGGGTGAACTCGGGGCATGACTGGTTGCAGATTAAATGACGTGCGATGTTCGAAACGGGAATTCGAGCCCTTAGAGATCTGTTTACGACGTGAATTCAGCAATCAGATGGGGTTCAGGGAGTTCCTGGCACGACAGGTAGTGCCCGATCAGACCTGCGGATTCGATAATCGCAAACGCATCAGAAAAAAACCGGATGAACGTGAGTCGCGTCACAGGAGGTGCGAATTCTGGCTGCTATAGTGGAAGTTCTAAGGGACTGACTCCTTCACGATCCGCGTACGACGAGAAAGTTCTATCCCGGTTTTCCTCCGTACGGGGGCCTATCGGGCAGGCGCATTGGTGGACGAGGAAGGGCAACCAGAACGAAGCGGCTCGCAGGCAAGCGGGTTGTGGAATCGACGCAGAGGAAGCAGGAAGCACTCATGGCGCAAGTTTTTGACCGTAGTTCGAACGCGTTGGCCCGGGCAAGCCTGGTACTCTCCGGCCTTATCGTAATCGCGCTCGGGGTTGGCTTGAATGAATTGCAGCGTTCCCCGTGGGTGACGCGGCAGGGCCAGCGTCCGGACCAGCCGGTACCGTTCAGCCATAAGCACCACGTGGAAGGGCTTGGCCTTCAATGTCAGTACTGCCACACCCAAGTTGAGAAAGCCGCCTACGCCGGTATTCCCCCGACGAAGACCTGCATCAACTGCCATGCGCAGATCTGGACGAACGCCGAGTTGTTGGAGCCGGTACGGCATAGCTGGGCGTCAGGTGAGTCAATCAACTGGATTCGTGTACACGATCTACCCGATTACGTGTACTTCAACCACGAGATCCATGTGAACAAGGGCATCGGCTGCGCGAGCTGCCACGGACGCGTCGACGAGATGCCGCTCATGTACCAGCAAAACTCGCTGCAGATGGAATGGTGCCTGAACTGCCATCGCAATCCTGCTCCAAACCTTCGCCCAACCTCGGAGATCTACAACATGTCCTGGAATGGCGCAAGCAGCGGCAAGCCTGTGTGGTGCGCTGAGACAGATAAGAACGGTAGCGCAAATGGCGCGTACGTTGACGGGACCAGAACCCCGACCGCCCAGGCAGTCAGCTGCACCACGACGGATCCAGGCAGCAAGAATCCTACGGTTGCCATGCTCCAGAGCTTCACCCAGGGGGCCGCAAGCATGAGTCAGTCGCACTCCGGCACGATGGGCAGCCCGAATGCGACCGTCGGCGAAGACGAGACGGTCAGCGACACGCCGCCCGCATCCATGCCGCTGCCGACCAGCTACCACAAATTCACCAATCAGGATGACCTGGGCAGGTATCTGACGGGACAGTATCATTTGCGCACACCGAATCAGCTTTCGAGCTGCGAGGTCTGCCACCGATGAAAGAGACACGCGGATTACAGCAGGCGCTGGAGACTATGGCGATCAACGAAGAGATGGTAGGAACGACGGCGCAGGTGGTGACTTCGATTGCGCCGGCTCCAGGTGAGAAACTCACCTTGGATGCGGTACGCGAAAAGCTTTCCGGTCAAACAGGCCGGCGCTTCTGGAAGAATCTGGACGAACTGGCGTCGACTCAAGAGTTCAACGAGTTGATGGCGGAGGAGTTCCCTCGTCAGGCGATGCAGGGGGAGTGGGTTGACGCAGTATCTCGCCGGGGCTTCCTGAAGGTGATGGGCGCTTCGCTTGCGCTTGCTGGCCTTGCCGGTTGCACCAAGCAGCCAGATGAGCCGATCTACCCTTATGTCCGGCAACCCGAGGATCTCGTGCTCGGTCGTCCCATGTTCTTTGCGACTGCCCACCCGTTCCCAACCGGCGCAATCCCGGTGCTCGTGAAGTCGGATGCTTTCCGTCCGATCAAGCTTGAGGGCAACCCCGATCATCCCGTCTCGAAGGGAAAGTCGGATGCAATCACGCAGGGTACGCTGCTCGAGCTTTACGATCCAGACCGTTCCCACCAGACCCTCTACAAGGGCTTCACCGCAGAGTTTGGAGACTTTCAGCAGAAATTGCTGACCGCGGCCAAGGCAAACCAAGGTAATGGAATTTACTTCCTGAGTGAGACGATTACCTCGCCGACCCTCGCAGCGCAGTGGCAGGGAGTCCAGAAAGCCTTCCCCGGTGCCAAGCTCATCCAGTGGGATCCCATCAACCAGGATTCATCCCGCGTCGCCTCGAAGGCAGCGTTCGGCAGCTATACCGATGCGCAGTACAAGCTTGAGAACGCCGATGTTATCGTCTCGCTTGACGCGGATTTTCTTGGCGGGATCGCTCATCCAGGCTTTTTACCGCTTGCCGCCGCGTATGCGGAGCGGCACCGGTTTGACGCTGAAGAACCCAACAAGCAGATGAACCGGCTCTACGTCGTGGAAACGATGCCGACGGTTACAGGCTTTAAAGCCGAGCATCGGCTTGCACTCAAGCCGAGCGAGATCGCCGTGTTTGCCGATGCACTCGCAAATGGTGGTTCGCCGACCTTCTCGAACCCCGATGCGGCGAAGTTTCTGGCAGCCCTGCAGCAGGACCTGAAGGCTTCCAACGGCAGGGCCGTCGTCATTCCGGGTGAGCAGGCTGCGGCTTCCGTTCACTCCGCGGCCTACAAGCTGAATGGGAGCATTGGCGCAGTCGGTAAGACCGTCGTCTACACCGAGACGGTGAACCCGATGCCCAGCGAGCAGATCAACGATCTCAAAGGCTTGGTCGGTGATATGAACGCCGGCAAAGTCAACTGGCTGGTGATGCTCGGCGTGAACCCCGTTTACGCCGCTCCGAAAGACCTGGAGTTCAAGTCAGCACTTGATCGGGTAAAGGTCACGGCTCACCTCGGCACCATCTACGACGAAACAGCAACCGAGTCCATGTGGCACATCAATAAGGCCCACTACCTGGAATCATGGTCGGATGCACGTTCGTATGACGGCACCTTGACGATCATTCAGCCGATGATTGAGCCGCTCTACGGAGGTCACTCGGCACACGAGATTTTGCAGGGGCTGCTTGATAATCCCCAGGCTTCGGCCTTCGACGCGGTAAAGGCAAACGCAAAGCAGTACATCAAGGGCGACTTCGAGACGGGATTCAAGAAAGCCGTGCATGATGGCTGGATTGACGGTACCGCCTTTACGCCGAAGGCCGGTGGTGCAGGCGGCGGTTCAGTTCCTTTCGCTCCGACTGCTGTCGCTGGCCTGGAGATTGCGTTCAAGAACGATCCCTCGATCTACGACGGTCGTTTCGCAAACGTAGGATGGCTGCAGGAACTGCCGAAGCAGGTCACCAGCATGAGCTGGGATAATGCTGCCCTGATGAGCTTAGACACGCTAGGTAAACTCGGCATTGCAGAAAATGAAGCAATCGAACTGGATCTTAATGGTCGCAAGGTTGTTGCTCCAGTTCTGGCAGTTCCGGGTCATCCCAATGATGTAGTCACGGTTTACCTGGGCTTCGGTCGCAGTGATGCGGGTCGCGTGGGCTCAGGCGTCGGCTTCAACGCCTACACCCTGCGAACCAGTGATGCGCCGCTGACAGCGTCAGGTTTGAAGGTGACGCGAGGGAAGGGCACCTACGATCTTTGCGTCACGAAGGTCCATTCGATTGAGCATCGCGGCGCCTACGCTCAGCACGACCTTGAGCACACCCTGCTCGATACGAAGGGTACCTACTCGCTGCCTGGCCATGAGGCTCAGGAACGCGGAATTATCCGTTATGCCACGGTGGACGAGGCCCGTAAGACTCCCGACTTTGCACACGAAGGCTCGAACGAGACGCTGATCAATAAGGTTGGTTACGGACCAGAGGGCGAAGATCCGAAGAAGGATGACAGCATGTTCGGGTGGGCCTGGCAGTACGACCACCAGGATCCTTCTACGCAGCAGGTGCAGTACAAGTGGGGCATGGCGATCGATCTGAACAGCTGTATCGGGTGCAACGCCTGCATCGTGGCCTGCTACGCGGAGAACAACATTGCAGTCGTCGGACGCGAACAGGTGAAGATCGGCCGCAATATGCAATGGTTGCGCATCGATACATACTTTGAAGGTGATCTGCATGCGCCCAAGGCGCACTTTCAGCCGATGGCTTGCCAGCACTGCGAAAACGCAGGATGTGAACAGGTTTGTCCGGTCGGCGCAACAGTGCACACACCCGAAGGCATCAACACGATGGTCTACAACCGTTGCGTTGGAACTCGTTATTGCTCGAACAACTGCCCCTATAAGGTGCGCCGCTTCAACTTCCTCCTCTACTCCGATTACGACACGGAGAGCCTGAAGTTCATGCGCAATCCCGACGTGACGGTCCGCTCGCGCGGTGTGATGGAAAAGTGCTCCTACTGTATTCAGCGCATCGAGTACGCAAAGATCGATGCCGATAAGGAGAATCGCCCGGTACGCGACGGCGAGATCGTGACGGCGTGCCAGCAGAGCTGCCCGACCGAATCCATCGTCTTTGGCAATGTCAATGATTCGGCCAGCAAGGTGGCCAAACGTAAGGCGCAAGAGCGCGACTACCCCGTGCTGGCAGACCTCAACTTCCGGCCTCGCACGACGTACACGGCAGGCGTGATCAACCCGAACCCGGAGCTGGCATAAATGGCGACCAAACCTTCCTACGATCCGCAACTTGACCCAATGATCGATCCCCGAACCGGGGAATACGCGGTTATCGCACCAGGTCACAACTTCAAATCGGTGACGCAGAAGATTGCCGGTATCGTTCTAACGTCCAACACGCCGCTCGGCTGGTTCTTCGGCTTGGTGGTTGGTGGTGGTATTGCCACTGGCGTGGTCATCGGCATCACCTGGCTGTTCCTGAAGGGCGTCGGCATCTGGGGAGTCACCATCCCAGGAGCCTGGGGCTTCGCGATCATCAACTTTGTGTGGTGGATTGGTATTGGCCACGCGGGCACGTTGATTTCCGCTATCCTCTTGCTCTTCAAGCAGACTTGGCGTAACTCAATCAACCGCTTCGCTGAAGCAATGACCATCTTCGCCGTGGTCTGTGCCGGAACCTTTCCGCTGATCCACGTTGGTCGTCCGTGGCTCGCGTACTGGCTCTTCCCCTATCCGAATACGATGAACGTGTGGCCACAGTTTCGCTCGCCACTCGCCTGGGACGTGTTCGCGGTCTCGACCTACGCAACTATTTCGATTGTATTCTGGTACATCGGCATGATTCCCGATTTCGGGACCTTGCGCGACCGCGCACAGTTGCCGCTTGCCAAATACTTCTACGGCTTGCTTTCACTTGGGTGGCGTGGCTCCACTCGCCACTGGATCCGGTATGAGTCAGCTTCCTTGCTGCTTGCCGGTCTGTCAACGCCGCTTGTTCTCTCGGTTCATACCGTCATCTCTTTTGACTTCGCTGTGGCTTCGCTCGCCGGCTGGCATACGACAATCTTCCCACCCTATTTCGTGGCTGGTGCCGTCTACTCTGGTTTCGCGATGGTGCTGACACTCGCAATCCCATTGCGGAAGTTCTACCACCTTGAAGATCTGGTCACTCTGCGGCACCTCGATAACATGGCGAAGGTCATGATCGGGACCGGTGGCATCGTTGCTTATGGATACGGCATGGAAGTCTTTATGTCGTGGTACTCGGCCAGCCACTGGGAGTTCTTCATGATGTGGAATCGTATGTTCGGACCGATGGGCTGGGCTTATTGGATCCTGATCCTCACAAATATTGCAATCCCGCTGACTACCCTTTGGTCCCGCAAACTCCGGGTCAACGTGACTTTTCTCTTCATCCTGTCTTTGATCGTAAACACGGGTATGTGGTTTGAGCGCTTCGTTATTGTCGTGACGAGCTTGTATCGCGACTATCTGCCTTCAAGTTGGGGAACCTACCGTGCCACTAAGTGGGACTACATGATCTATGTGGGCACAATGGGTCTCTTCACCGTACTTTTCTTCCTCTTTGTGCGCTTCCTGCCAATGATTCCGATGTCCGAGGTGCGGATGATGCTGCCGCAAACGAAGATCCGTCGTGGCGGCGAAGATGCTGAAGTCGTAATACAGGAGACTGTCTAATGCCGCCGCGTGAGGGAGTTTACGGGTTTCTTGCAGAATTCAACACGCCGGGCGAGCTGGTCCATGCGACTGAGGCGGCCTACCGCGATGGCTATCGTCGGATGGAATGCTATACACCCTATCCGGTGGAAGAAGCGGCGGAGGCGCTGCGCTTTCATAAGACACGCGTGCCTCTGGTCTGTCTGCTCGGAGGCCTCATGGGCGTGACAACCGCATTTCTAATGGAGACTTGGATTAATGTTTGGGGTTATCCGCTCAACATCGCAGGGCGTCCGCTATGGAGTTGGCCGGCGTTCATTATTCCTGCATATGAGTGGACGATTCTCTTTGCGGGGTTGTCCGCCGCATTTGGCATGATCGCGATGTGCGGGCTGCCGCAGACGTATCACCCTGTCTTCAACGCACCGAACTTCCGAAACGGTGCAACGACGGATAAGTTCTTCCTGTGCATCGAGGCATTCGATCCCAAGTTCTCGCTCGGTGACACAAGGGCCTTCCTTGAGCAGTTTCCTGCGGTCTCCGTAGTGGAGGTAGAGCATTGAGGCTGGGATCTGGAATCAGTAAACAAGGATCGGCAATGAAGAAGCTGACAACTTTCACGCTCACGTCGTTGGCCAGCGTGCTTTTGCTCGCCGGCTGCCGGCAGGACATGCACAACCAGCCTAAGTTTTACCCGCAGCGAGGCACTACGTTCTATGCGGATGGCCGCTCTGTGCGGCCGCAGGTTGAGAACACGGTGGCTCGCGGCCAACTCGGACAAGAGGACTACTTCCATACTGGACTCATCAATGGGCAAGAAGGCAATGCTCTTCCGTTCCCGGTGAACATGGACGTTCTGGCGCGTGGCCAGGAACGGTACAACATTTACTGCACGCCTTGCCACTCACGGGTAGGCAATGGTGCGGGCATGATTGTTCAGCGCGGGTACGCGAAGGCCGGCAACTTTCATACGGCTAGGCTTGAGGCTGCGCCACTCGGGCATTTCTTTAATGTCATTACCAACGGCTACGGAGCGATGCCCGACTACTCAGCGCAAGTTACACCGGAAGACCGCTGGGCGATCGTGGCCTACATCAAGGCCCTGCAGCTGAGTCAAAGTGCCCAGCAGTCAGATATCGCAACCGGAGAGCACGTGCAGCCGCTGGCGGATATCGCTGAGCAGGAAGGTTTCCCCCGCAACTTTGCGGCAGAGTGGACACTACCACCGACCGCAGTCGAAGGCACCCCGACCGGCGACAACTATGTGATTCAGCCGGGGCAGATTGGTCACGCTACTGCCAACATCGGGAAACCGGGGGGACAGGATCAATCCAAGAGCCAGACTAGTACAGGTTATCCGCTTCCGGCCTATACCCCGACAGACCCGAATGAAGTGCGAGCGAGTCATCCATAACTGCAACAAGAAACACTCAACAGCAGGTTTGACCAAATTGATTGCATGAAGGCCTGAAACGTATGTCATCAGCACACGCACAATCCGAGGCACACCATCACGACGGCCCGCGCAGCCTGCCGTCGGTCTTGGGCTCGCCTGAAACCCTGTCCAAGTGGCGCACGCAAGCTCTTGTAGTTTCCGTTGTGGCGACGCTGCTGTCGCTTGTCTTCTTCGCGGCACCCCTTGGACCGCAACATGTCCTGCGGGCCTACCTGCTCGGATTTATGATCTCCTTTAGCCTGGCAGGTGGCGGCTTGGTTATGTTGATGCTGCAGTATGTCTCCGGGGGTAAATGGGGCATGTTGCTGCGGCGGCCGCTTGAGGCGATGTCCCGTACCCTCGGACTCGTTGCCGTCCTCTTTATTCCCGTTGGCATCTTCGCCAAGTACCTATATCAGTGGGCAAGGTTCACCACCAAGGGTGCCGAGTACGACGCGTTGAGCAAGGGCCTTGTAACAAAAGAGCAGGCACTCACAGCTATCTCCAAATACACGATGTTCAATCCGGTGGCTGCTGCGATTCAGACGGTGTTAATTTTCAGTATTCTTATCTTGTTTGCGACCTTGTTGAACAAGTGGTCGCTCCAGCGCGATGCGGATCCGGCGCGGGGTACCATTGCGAGCTATGACAAGTGGCGGGTACGATTCGAGAATCTTTCCGGTCCCGGCATCTTTATCTATGTCGTTTGTTTGACTGATGGAGCTCTGCTCTGGATTATGTCGCTGGATGTGACCTGGTACTCTTCGATTTGGGGCCTTCAGTTCCTCGTGGGACAGGGATTTATTGTGCTCGCAGTCGGTATTCTTACGGTAATCAAGCTTTCTAAGGTTGAGCCAATGAAGACCCTGCTCAGGACCACGGAACAGCATGACTTGGGCAAGTTTGCCTTCGCGTTCGTGATGCTCAACATGTACTTAACTTTCGCCGAGTTTTTGATCATCTGGTCAGGAAATGTACCGGATGAAATCCCTTGGTACCTGGCTCGTATCCGTGGCGGTTGGTGGGGTATCTGTACGTTGGACTTTGTCTGCCACTGGCTGATTCCCTTCTGCCTGCTGCTCTCGCGAAATCTCAAACGGGATAAGAAAAGACTTTCCGCTCTCTGCATCTTTATGATTTTCGCGCGGTGCCTCGATATGTTCTGGCTTATTGAGCCCAACTTCAAGGATGCTGCCGGCAACCTGCACATCGTGGGCAACTGGGGCATTCTCGCGTACATCACGGTGCCGCTCGCTGTACTCGCGCTCTGGGCTGCGTACTACTTCCACCAGCTGATGTCGCGTCCATTGGTTAACGTCAACGATCCTCACCTCGAGGAGATGCTGGAGCCTGAACATGCTCACTAGAAAAGATGGCGACGAGTACAAGGCGCCTAATGAAGGCCATAATTTCCCTACGCCCGGTGCCGAGAGCGCCAAGCTCGGGTACGAGACAAGCGATGTCAACGTGGGCGGGGTGGTCGTGTTCATTGGTGGCCTTTTCGGCTTCGTGCTGATCTTCTTTGTCTTCTGCTTTCTGATGGGCCGCGTCATCAACGACGGGCTCAACAAGCAGGACGGACCGCCAAATAAATGGCATGCCCAGGCAATGGTGAACGCTGGCGGGAGTCCGACCACCACGACACAAAAACGGGAAAACCTTAAGTCGAACGCGGCCATGGAGCAGCAGGAACTGCAGCAGATGACCACGCAATTCCCGCAGCCTCGACTTGAAATGGACGACGGCAATCAAGACATCTCCGATCTGCATGCGCGCGAGGACCTGTTGTTGGACCACTACAGTCAAGTCCCAGGTGATAATGGGATTCGCATTCCAATCGAACATGCCATGCAACTCGTCGCACAACGCGGATTGCCGGTCGCATCGGAGGCGCCGAAGGATGAGAAGCTGGCGTATGACACACAGCCGATAGTCACCGCGCCCCTGACGAGCGGATTCGCAAGGACCGGCTACGAGTTGGATCAGATGAGAGCGCGTGAGCAGAAGTTAGACTTTGGCAAAGCCGAACAAGCTGAGCACGCAGAGTTGCATCCCGTGAAATAGGGAACAGAGCGCCCGGCATACATGGGTCTTTCGGGCTTTAGCATGGTTATATGACAGTCTTTCGGGATCTTACAACGATGATGCTGGGCAGAAAAATTCGGAGAGCTCTGGGAACGGCAATGATGTCTTGCCTGCTTACCGGCGCGCTGGCCTCTGCCCAGGTGTCCTCGTATGGGGACAAGCAAGAGGGCGAGAACCGCGGCGATGAACTTCCAAGGGTGCTGAAGGGTGTTCAGGTTTCGCAGCATCTGAACCAGCAACTCCCGATGGACGCTCAGTTCGTCGATGAGACCGGTAAAGAGGTCAGGCTCGGCGACTACTTTGGCCAGAAACCTGCTGTTCTTACCATGGTCTATTACAATTGCCCAATGCTCTGCTCCGAGGAGCTTGACGGATTGACCGGGGCACTTGAGATGGTGAAGCTTGATCCCGGTAAGGACTTCAATGTCATAGTCATAAGTATCGATCCTTCAGAAGGGCCGGAACTTGCAGCGAAGAAGAAGGCATTCTACCTCAAGCGCTACGGTAGGCCCGAAACGGCAAGCGGCTGGCACTTCCTCACCGGCAAAAAAGTTGCAATCGACGCTGTCTCCGCCACCACAGGCTATGGATATGTGAGAGTTCCCGGACCAGACGGAACGCTGTCGCAGTTTGCTCATGCGAGCTCAATCGAGGTGATAACCACCGATGGAAAGCTTGCGCAGTACTACTTAGGCGTCGAATATTCTCCGAAGGACGTGCTTCTGGGCCTTATTGAAGCTTCAGGTAATAAGATTGGATCACCGGTAGCGAATATCTTGACGTACTGCTACCACTACGATCCAGAAACCAACAAGCATTCGCTCATCGTCGCGAGGGTAGTGCAGTTGGGTGGTATGGTCACCATGGCCAGCTTAGGTGGGTTCATGTTTCTGATGTTTCGCAAAGATGTACGGCTCGCACGAGCTAGCGCTCTAACAAAGAATGGCGCAAACAACGACTTGGATAAAGGGTAACGATGAACAGGTTTATTAGTCCGGTTCTGTGGGAATTTTTGGTGAAGTGGCTCCACGCGTCGGCGTTGTTTCCAGCCGAAGCCTCGACCATTGCGCCTTACGCAGATGCGCTGTATTTCTTTCTGATCGGCATGACGTTGACTGGTTTGCTGCTCGTTGGTGTGCTCGTGTTCGGATTCTCGATCCGCTATCGTAAGGCTCGCAACCCGGTGGCCACACAAGTTGAAGGCTCAACTCTACTTGAAGCGACATGGACGATCATCCCACTGGCGATCTTCCTGGTGACCTTCGTCTGGGGTGCATTGCTCTACTTTCGCATCTACAACCCGCCAACCAATGCGATGAATATCTACATCGTGGGCAAGCAGTGGATGTGGAAGGCAGAGCATCCAGGCGGCCAGCATGAGATCAACGCGCTGCACGTTCCCGCAGGGCGGCCTGTTCAGCTGACAATGATTTCCATGGACGTGTTCCATAGTTTTTCTATTCCGGATTTCCGGGTCAAGCGCGAAGTTATCCCAGGTCGCTACTCAACTGTTTGGTTTCAGGCGACAGAACCAGGGACTTATCATCTATTCTGCACGCAATATTGCGGGACCAAGCATTCTGGCATGATTGGCGAAGTCACGGTCATGACTCCGGAGGATTATCAAAAGTGGACTGAAGAGTCTACCAGCGGAACTTCATTGGCACAGAATGGCGAGCGTCTCTTTGCGAGCATGGGTTGCAATCAATGCCACAACGGAACGCCGGCAGCACGTGGTCCAAGTCTTGCCGGGGTTTACGGCTCGAAGCTTCAGCTTACGAACGGCTCGCAGGTTTTGGTGAACGATGCATATTTGCGCGATTCGATCTTAAATCCGTCAGAGCACGTGACGGCGGGGTACGCGCCGATCATGCCGACCTATCAAGGGCAGATCAGCGAGGACGGGCTTATTGATTTAGTGGAATTTATAAAGCAGCAAAACAATAACTATCGGGTCCAGCAGACGCTGGGTACTGAACAATCAGGTGTTACGGCGCCAAGTGCGCCGGGTAACGCGGCGCCCACAACGCCGGGGATGGTCAAGCCATGAGTGCAACCCCTAATACGATCGTCAATCTGCCGGATCAGCGTACGGCGACGTTGCCGAAGCGGAACTACCTCAACAATGAACATGGGCTGTTAAGCTGGCTGCTAACCGGCGATCATAAACGCATCGCCATGTTGTATTTGATCTCAATTACATTTTTCTTCTTTATTGGTGGCGCGTTCGCTGGCCTCATCCGTCTCGAACTGCTAACGCCGCAACCGGACCTAGTCGCTTCAGACACGTACAACAAGTTCTTCACCATGCACGGCATCATCATGATCTTTTTATTTCTAGTGCCGTCCGTGCCGGCGACCCTCGGAAACTTCCTCATTCCAATCATGCTGGGCGCAAAGGATCTCGCATTCCCCAAGATCAACCTGCTCAGCTGGTACCTGTATCTTGCAGGCGGAACCTTTACGCTGGCTGCGCTTGTGCTCGGCGGGGTTGATACAGGCTGGACGTTCACGACGCCACTTTCGACTCACTACCTCAATACCCACGTCATCACCGCAGCAACAGCCATCTTCATCGCTGGTTTTAGCTCGATCTTTACTGGGTTGAACTTCATTGTGACGATCCACCGCATGCGCGCGCCTGGCATGACCTGGTTCCGGATGCCGCTATTCGTCTGGTCCAACTATGCGGCTTCCATCCTGATGGTTCTTGGTACCCCTGTACTTGCAATCGCGATTGTACTTGTTGCGCTCGAGCGCTTAATAGGTATCGGCGTCTTCGATCCGACCAAGGGCGGCGACCCACTCCTCTTCCAACACCTTTTCTGGTTCTACTCTCACCCGGCGGTGTACATCATGATTTTGCCGGGTATGGGCGTTATCTCAGAAGTCATTTCGACCTTTAGTCGCAAACGGGTCTTTGGTTACACAGCCGTCGCATTCTCCTCTGTAGCAATCGCAGTGTTTGGATTCTTCGTCTGGGCGCACCACATGTTCATTATGGGTGTCTCCAACTACTCTGCTCTCGTGTTCTCGTTGCTCACGATGCTTGTTGCAGTTCCCTCAGCAATTAAGATCTTCAACTGGGCCTTTACATTGCAAAAGGGTTCTATCACTTTCGAGACTCCTATGCTTTACGCTTTCGGCTTTATGGGTCTCTTTACAATTGGGGGCTTGACTGGCGTTTTCCTAGGAGCCCTCGGTATGGACATTCACCTTACCGAGACCTACTTTATCGTGGCGCATTTCCACTTCGTCATGGTGGGCGGTATGCTGATGGCCTTCCTGGCAGGGATTCACTTCTGGTGGCCCAAGATGACGGGTCGCATGTACTCGGAGCCCCTCTCAAAGCTGGCCGCCGTAACAACCTTCATTGGCTTCAACCTAACCTTCATGCCGCAATTCATCCTCGGCTACTTAGGGATGCCACGCAGGTACCATGCTTATCCGGCTGAGTTCCAGGTCCTCAACGTACTTTCGACTGCGGGTGCAACCGTGCTGGGAGTCGGCTATATGCTTCCGCTTCTATACCTTGCATGGTCACTGCGATATGGTGCAATTGCAGGGAACAATCCGTGGCAGGCGACCGGTTTGGAGTGGCAGATTCAGTCACCTCCTCTTACCGAAAACTTCATTGAGGTTCCGGTGATCGACTATGAAGCCTACGATTATGAATGGCTTGCGAACAAGACGGCAAACGAGGTAACGACCGTTGGCTAATACGATTGCAGCGACGCACGAGACAGACGAACATCTGGCAGGCACGCACGAGCATGGCGAGCATATCGTGCTGCCTCAACACCGTCACCACTTCGAGACGGAGGAACAGCAGCGTGAAGCCGGAAGCTTCGGTATGTGGCTGTTCCTCCTTACCGAGATTATGTTCTTTGGTGGCATGTTCTTCGCATACCTCCTGTACCGGAACTGGTACTACGACGCTTTCGTCCCGGCTTCCAACCAGCTAAGCATCCCACTCGGTACGGCAAACACAATCATCCTCATCACCTCTGGGTTCTTCATGGCGATCGGTGTGTGGGCGGCAGAGGTCCGGAAACGGCAATTATTGGTGTTGATGCTGGTTCTAACGAACATTTTTGGCATCGCATTTCTTGGTGTGAAGTCGATCGAGTACAAGGAAAAGTGGGAAAAACACCACATCCCGGGCGCAAGCTTCGATATCAGTGAGTTTGTAAATCCGCCGGTCGATGCTAAGACCGGCAAGCCAGACCAGAACCCGCTGCCCCCCGACATGGCGCAGAAGACACAGATCTTCTTCTTTCTCTACTTCGCGATGACCGGAATGCACGCGATCCATATGATCATCGGAATTGTAATTCTCTTCTGGCTCACGTGGCGCGCTCACCGGGGGGAATTCTCGAACGGCTACGTGGCACCGATCGAGAACTTTGGTCTCTACTGGCACTTCGTTGATATCGTATGGCTGTTTCTCTTTCCGCTCCTTTATCTCATCAACCGGCATCCGTTGCAACACTAGAACTCCAAAGGCCTACGACTATCCTCGGGGGAGAGCAAAACGTGTCTGACGCAAATGACGACCTGAACATTACAAACCCGGAACACGCTGAACATCACATCGTGACTCCGATGAACTATTTGTTTGTGTACATCGCCCTCATTATCGGGACGATCCTCACCGTGGTGGCAGCAGACATCGACATGGGTGTCTTCAATCCGATTATTGCGCTTGGAATTGCCTGCACGAAGGCCTGCGTAGTGATCCTCTTCTTCATGCATGTCAAGTATCAGTCCAGACTTGTGAAATTGACAGTGAGCGCCGGGTTCTTCACGTTTCTGGTGTTGATTACCATGACCCTGACCGACTACATGAGCCGCGCATGGGGTTTATGGTAGGTTCATGAGTCAGGACCTTCTACACAGATAAGGGCTGAGAGGAAACTCTCGGCCCTTCGCTTTGGATCGGTTTATACGACGCAACTTTTACTCCTGGTTTCTTTGCAGCGCTCATGGATTTGGACACTCACCATCACGGAAGAGCTTAGAAACGTTAGTTTGAGAAGACATGGCTGAAACGAAGATTCCGGAAGCGGCTCCCATCGGGGAAGATGCACCTGCGTGGATGATGGAACTTTCACGTAACCCGCGGGTGACTGTGAGACGCAGTGGGGTGCCGTCTGTCAGTGGCAAGTGCGTGGTCTACTGGATGCAACGTGCACAGAGGGGAATCGACAATCATGCTGTCAATCTCGCAGTAGAGATTGCGAATGAGTTGACGCTGCCGCTTGTCGTTTACTTTGCTGGGATCTCGAATTTTCCTCACGCAAATCTCCGGCACTATGCTTTCCTGCAGCAGGGATTTCCTGACATCGAGGAGGAACTCTCGAAGAGGAACATCAGCTTCATCATGCGCAAGGCTCCAAATGAGTCGCACGAACGCTTTCTGCACGATGTGCAAGCAGCGATGTTGATCGGCGACGAGAATCCGATGAACGTCCCGGAGCAATGGCGACGTGACCTTGCAAGGAAGATAGAGATCCCGTTTTGGACTGTCGATACGGATGTCATAGTGCCATCGAAGCTGATTGAGAAGGCACAGTACGGCGCATACACCATTCGGCCGCGCTTATACAAAGCTTTACCTGAGTACCTGGTTGCATACGAAAACCCTCACGCGAAGATCGCGTGGAAGCGACCGAAGGGCTTCCACGCTGACAGCCTCACCGAAGATATGACCAAGGGCTGGAGGGACTTCGACCGGACCGTGCTTCCGGTGGATTCCTTTCATGGTGGAACGCATGCCGGGCTGAAGCGGTTGACGCTCTTTACCTCCAAACTGCTTGCAGATTACGACACCAATCGAAACAAGCCGGAGCTCGATGGAACGTCGGCGATGTCGCCTTACCTGCATTATGGTCATGTAGGGCCGCAGACGATTGCCTTGGCAGTCGCAAAGGCAGCGGAGGAGAATCCTAAGCTGAAGGAAGCGAAGGAGAGCTACTTCAACGAACTTATCGCTTGGCGGGAGCTTGCGATCAACTTCGTACGTTTTACGACTGAGTACGAGAACCCGGCTGTGGCTGAGAATTGGGCGAAGCAGACAATCGAGGAGCATGCGAAAGATGAGCGGGAGCGACTCTATAGCCTTAAGCAGCTTGAGGCCGCCGAGACGTACGATGACCTTTGGAATGCGGCGCAAATCCAGATGAACCAACACGGCTGGATGCACAACTACATGCGCATGTACTGGGCGAAGAAGATTCTGGAATGGACACCGGATGCTCGAACCGCGATGAAGTATGCGGTCTATTTGAACGATCGCTACTTCCTTGATGGACGTGATCCAAACGGATATGCCGGCATTGCCTGGTCGATGGTTGGCAAATTTGATCGACCTTGGTTCGACCGTCCTGTCTTCGGCAAGATTCGTTACATGAGCGGGGCGAGCACTGGAAAGAAGTTCGATTCCAAGCTTTACATCCGGCAGATGAACGCTTTGCGTGATCAACACCCAAGCTGACCTGGCTGAAGACGATGCTTCTGCATCCGCGTGGCGACCGCTTACATCCTAGGTTTGACGGAGGATGCTGCAGATGGAATATGGAAGGCTTGGTGGAACCGGCACGAAGGTATCGCGTCTAGCGCTTGGGATGATGACTTATGGCGCAAAGAGCTGGCGCGAGTGGGTGCTCGAGTGGGACGAGTCTGCTCCTTTGATCCGGAAGGCTCTGGAGAGCGGGATCAACTTCCTTGATACAGCGGATGTCTACTCGCTGGGCGCGAGTGAGGAGATTACCGGACGCGCTGTGAAGGAGTTCGCAGCGGATCGCGATGAGGTGGTCATTGCGACCAAGGTCTTCAACCCGATGAGCGAAGGATTGAACGACAAGGGGCTCTCGCGAAAGCACATTATGGCGTCGATCGATCGCAGCCTGAAGCGGCTCGGGACTGACTATGTGGATCTATACCAGATTCACCGCTTCGACTCTGAGACTCCGATTGAGGAGACATGCGAGGCGCTCGATGATGTGGTGCGCGCGGGAAAGGCGCTCTACGTTGGCGCTTCGAGCATGTATGCGTGGCAGTTTCAGTCGATGCTGTACTTCCAGCGGACGAATGGGCTGGCGGAATTTGTAACCATGCAGAACCACTACAATCTCGTTTACCGTGAGGAAGAGCGGGAGATGAATCCACTTTGCCTGCATGAAGGGATTGGGCTGATTCCGTGGAGTCCGCTGGCGCGCGGGTTTCTGGCTGGAAATCGCAAGGCGAACGAAGACAAGCAAAAGTCGGAGACGACGCGCGCGCGGACGGACGACTTCGCGCATAAGCTCTACTACCGCGAATCGGACTTCTCGCTGGTGGATCGAATCTCCGAGGTGGCGGAAGCTCGCGGTGTGAAGAACGCGCAGGTGGCTTTAGCGTGGATCCTGGGGAAACCCGGAGTTTCGGCACCAATCATCGGAGCGAGCAAGATGTACCAGTTGGACGATGCGATCGCTGCGATGGAGATCGAACTGACGGCAGACGAAGTGAAAAAGCTGGAACAGGGGTACGAACCGCATCCTGTGCTGGGTCATAGCTAGGAATCTTCTTTTCAGAGTGCCGGGGGGCCCCCCCCGGTTAACTGATTGGTACATTGCACAATGGAATGAATGACTTAGCCCGGTAGGTCTCGCTAAAATATTCATTCCATTTGGGTTATCGGTCAAAATATACAAAGTAAAGGACTTAGCGGTGTAGTCCAAGGCATTCTGGAGGCTTTTGGCAGCTCTGTGGTACTGATTCGGTGGGTGCGGGGAAGGTCGAGCCTTGTTGGGGCTGAGCGAATCGGAAATTAACCCTATAAGTTAAGGATAGCGGATCGGGCAGGGTAATCAGGCAAGCTTTAGTTGCTTTGATTTGTTTGAGTTAGGTGGGTTAGCCTCTTGACATGCCGATTTGCTGGTGTTTTCGAGGGGCCTGGGACCCGTAATCGGTCATCTATCTTGAAGGGGTGGTTCCATTTCGGGAACGTCATCGGGTGGGCGTTCCCTGCGGGAGCGGATCGCGCCAGGAGAAGGCCGCGGGATGCACAAAGGATTTACGAGAAGACCGAAGTTCGAAGAACCTGCGGCGAACCACGAGACGAACTACATCACGCCGGGCGGGATCGAACGCCTGAAAGATGAGCGGCATTTTCTACTTGCAAAGGATCGTCCAGCCGTGGTGCAGGTGGTGGCGTGGGCTGCGAGCAATGGGGATCGCAGCGAGAACGCCGATTACCAGTACAGCAAGCGGCGACTGCGGCAGATTGACGGACGGGTCCGCTTCCTGACCAAGCGTATCGAAGCCGCAGAGGTGATTGATCCGGAGGCTCCGAGGACGGGGCAGCGCGCTACGAGGGCGTATTTCGGAGCTACCGTGCGTTATGTAAATGCTGCGGGGGAAGAACGAGAGGTGAGCATCGTCGGCACCGATGAAGTCAACATCGAGCGCAACCACATTAGTTGGGCTTCGCCGTTGGGCCGGGCCCTGATGAAGTCGGCGGAAGACGAGGAAGTGCTGCTTCGTGCGCCGGGTGGTACGGAAACTTTGACGGTGCTGGAGGTGCGGTACGAGCGCATTGCTGTAGAACCGTTCCAAGTGCCGATGGGGTCAGAAGAATCGACAAAGGCAGTCGATCGCTGATGCTCGCGAGCGAGGCGGTTGGAGTGGGAGGTGTGGGAGGAGGGAGTATGGATCCGGGGGTTGTTGTGAGCAAGGATTGCTGACGACAAGGGGAATTGTCGGTGCGAACCGCCGTAGATGAGTGCCTCGGTGAGATGGCACTCAGTGAGGGTCTTTACTGAAGAAAAAGGGCGTTTATCGGGACCTATTGCTTGGCCTTCATGGAAGGACTTCAGCCATAGTTTGCTATTGGTCTGCCGCGAGTGGCTGCAGCCCTTTGTCGCGCGCGGTAAGGAGGATGCCGAACACGAGTTCAAGCACGCCGACAGCAAGAGCTGGACCACCTGGAAGTCTTAGATAGCCCAAAATGTCGAATACTCCTACCGCGGTGATCAGACCTGCCAACGCCCAAAACAGCGTGTCGCCGTACACGGTGCGAAATGCTGCATAGTGGGTTCCAATCGCTATCGCTGCTAACGGAAAGACGTAAGCGGGCCTACTCGGGAGGAAGAGCCATGCTGCGAACAAGCCTCCAATCATCGCAATGGTACTTTCCAACGCAACTCGGCCAAGCTGATTGTTTTTGGAGGCTGGAGATCGTTTGAAAAGTAGACGCGAAGCCAGTTGCGAGAGCGGAAAGATGAGCATGCCACCAAAGAACAGGAAGGCGAACGCTGAACCAACTCCTCGTTGCTTTAACACGACGGCTGAGGTCAACCACAGAATGCCCGAGATGAATGCACCTGGACCACCACCAACGTATGCACGTCGGATATCTTGTTGCGCCTCGGCAATGATCAAAATGTGTTCTCCCGATGTGTTGCTTGAATATGCCAAGGATTACGGGTTCACAAGGAGGAATGTTCCGCTTCGTATCGATTTGTCGGGTTTGTTGTTCAGGCGCACTGGTGCGCCATGGAAAGTCGCATTTTCTCCAGTTATGGCAAAGTAACGAGAAGCGCGTTTATAGGGACCTATCGCTGAGCCCGTTATACGCAGTTCCTGGGTCGTCGATCGCTTCGCCCTAAGCTGCGGAACCATTCGCATCCTTGCGGTGTCTCTAAAAGAGTGAACACAATTCTTAGCACGCTGCTTTGCTTCTGCATCGTGAGTTCTTCTTCTAATCGTTCGTGCCTGGCACAACATCCGGATCAAGCTGATTTGAAGCTCAGCTTAGTGCAAGCAGGTGGCCGAACTCAGCCAACTTTTCGACTCACCTTCCAAAACGTGAGCGTACATGATCTCTCGCTGCACCTTGGAATGATGTACGCGAACGGGCGCAACCAATACCTGGATGCCATTCGATTCCGACTTGAAGAGCCCTCAGGAAAGGTTCTCAGCCTGGAACTCACTGGCCCTGCCATGGTTGGAGGCCGCATAGATCCGCTTATCTTGCCTCTTCCAGCAGGCTGCACTTTTACCTTGCCGGTCGATCTACACCAGTACCACGACTCTGAGCAAAACGTCTGGCGAGTAGATCTGAAACCAGGGCAGTACAAGCTGCAAGCGGATTACAGCGTAGTTGTTTCAACTCCCAATCCGAACCTGGACATGCGTGGCGTTGGTCTCATTCCACAATGGACCGGTCACGTCAGCTCTAAGCCACTATTGTTCACCGCTTCCGCCCACTGATCCACCTAAACTCAACCTGCGTGAGATGAGCTAGTGCGAGATGATTCAAGTACGACCCTAGCAGGTAGTCACTCTCTACCAGTCGCATTGTCGTCAGTAACGCCTCTCCAGCGGCAGTTTGGCCAGCACAAGGCGTTCAACTTCCGCTAACGGCGTTTATCGGGACCTACGACGAGGTAAACCAACAAGCCGAGTTTCCATAGGCTTTCGAACTGGTATCCTCGCGCCATGAGCGACGAATCAAATCCGATGGATTTGGTAGATGAGATTTATACCAATCCTGAGCCCATAGTGGCTTTCGTAAAGATGCAGGTCGCCTTTTGGGAAAAATTGGTTGTTTTGGACGCCGCGACCCTGGCAGCTTCATTTACTGCAATTGGAACTTTTCATGATCGGTTGATTGGCGATGGCGGAGTTGGATACCTGGCGGCAGCTTGGAAACTTCTGATCTGTGGACTGGCTTTGTGTTTGCTCGCGCAGTGGATTGCAATACCCGGAGCGATAGCCATCTCCGGACACTACTACGGCATGCGAGTGCTTTCGCTGTTGAACAAGTCGGCAACCCAAGCTTCGACGCGAGCTGATTCGCAGTTAGCCGAGTATGTAAAGATTTCGTCCGAAATACTCGCCAAATCACCGGGGCAGTTTCGGCGCGGTGATGTCTATTCACGCCTTGCGGGCGCGCTCGGATCAGCCGGATTGTTGTCATCGATTGCGGCGCTTTACTGGCTATATCGGTTTGCTCATGTGAACGTCTCAAGCTTCCGCCACTAGACTGGATCGCGTCCCAGCCGGACACAAGGCTGATTAGTCTATATAAGTCGGCATTATCGCCAGCGATCGCCAAATGAAGAAAGTGGATTTCTCGAAAACAAGATTTAGCTGTGGCACATGCGAAGAAACGGGAACAGGATGCTGTGGTGGACCGCTGTCATCGGTCCCTGCCTAACACCGCAGGGGATCTTCCGCGTCTCAGCCAGAAATTGATCATCAGAGAGTCTTCGTGGTTCTCCACGAAATGACTCCACCCCGCGGGCACGTAGAGCAGGTCGCCGGCACGCTGCGTGATGGAGATCGGTGTAGCCTTCGAGAACTCCGGGAAGCGCGTCGCATCCGGAGACTTTGCGTTGACCATGCTGACCCCGAATTCTGGAAGTGCCTTCGGGTTCGGATGAACCATGTAGAGGTAAGGAAAATCGGCTGGCGGATAGAGGAGCCATTCTTTGGCACCGAAGTATGCGAACGAGAAGTTGTCCGGGATGTCCTTGTGCAGGGCAGTCACCGTTCCCTTCTTCCCCATCCACATCCGTGGCTCATTGAAAAAATACTCAGGGTAGAACATCGGAAAAGGGACCCCGAGATCGCGCGCCATCTTGACGGGTATCACGGTGCCGGCGGCATAGGCCGACCCGGCATCGTTTACCTGCATGAAGTGTTCCCCAATGAAATTTCTTAGGGGCATCTCTTCTTCGCGGCGATTCAGGTAGCTCCCTGGATCTGCCATATTGCCGAAACGGACGTTCACGGTCTGATCGCCGTAAGCCCCTTGCAGCAGACCCAAGATCTCTGCTTCAGAGAACGTTAGCGGACCCAGCCGCAATAGAAAAGGCATGGAGCGCGCTGCATACTCTTTCGAAAACGCCTTGTCACTCAGAGAATCAAGAACGTCCAGGGCGGTGAGGCGAGGCATGTCACGGGTAGCCTCACAGATCTGGGGAAACCAAACAACAGGACTGTCCATCAATCAACTCCTACACTTTTGAGGATAGATCCTAGACGACTCCAGCCCGGTCTAAAGTAGACAGTCAGTACGAGAATCTGCCTCTCGGTTGAGGTCTTGCGATACGGCTCGGAGTCCTCGCTCCGGGTGGGAGGTGCGGTGGCTTGTTACGGCACGGTTGAAGCCGTCCCCCTGCACCGAGTGAACGCGAGTGGGGTGACGGTCTTGCTGGCAGGAAGAACAGTCCTGGTTCCAGGCGGCGTTGCTATTCTCGGGTGTCGAACTTACGGGTGCAGGGACCTGGTGTGGAGGGTGACGAAGATCTCGGATCGGATCTTCCAGCCGGTTGAGGTTCGACGCCACATGGCGGCGTAGGAGCCGGTGCAGGCGACGGAGCCGGAAGCCCAGGTTGCGACCCAGTTGCCGTGCTCGGCGGCGAGGTTTTGATCGTCGGCCAGGTGGACTGCCTCGGGCGTCCGCACGTAGGTCATGCCCTGCCTGGGATGATCGAAGCCCACCTTGAATAACCTGAGATACTCGGCACGCGAGGGGACGAAGGTGCCGTCGCCGATGATGCCGATGTAGTCTTCGGCGAGGGAGTCGGCGACGCCGAGCAGGTTACGTCGCGCGATCGCACGATTGGAACTGTCCCGGGTGCGACGGATTTGCGCTTCATGCGACTCGTGATTCAAGCCTGGTTCCTTCCTGTCGTTCTGGTCTGGCGCGAGGCAAGTAACACTGTATCGCAGTTCGGCGGGTGGATCGGGTGACGCCTGGATGACGATTGGCGACGCTGAAGCGGCACTCCCGAGCAGAGAGGACGCGCGGCTGGCTTGGGTTCCGTGTGATAGCGTCTCGGTACTGGGGGTGCGGTGGACGAGGCGCGGGTGATGGGAGGTGTGGAGGCGTCGGCGCTCCGGAAGGCTACCTGGCGGCTGGTGCCACTGATCGGGCTGGGGTATGGCGCAGCCTATATGGACCGGGTGAATATCAGCTTTGCCGCGGTGCAGATGAACCAGGACCTGCATTTTTCGGCGGCGATGTATGGGCTGGGGGCGGGGCTGTTCTTCGTCAGCTACGGGCTGTGTGAGGTGCCTTCGAACCTGCTGCTGGTGCGGTTCGGGGCGAGGCGGTGGCTGGCCAGGATCATGCTGACGTGGGGATTGCTGGCGATGGCGATGATGTTTGTGCGGACGCCGCGGGAGTTCTATGTCATGCGGTTTCCGCTGGGAATGGCCGAGGCCGGATTCTTTCCGGGCGTGGTGTATTACCTGACGGAGTGGTTTCCGCCGGAGTGGAGGGCGCGGACGATCAGCCGGTTTTATGTCGCGCTGCCGCTGAGCTCGACCGTGATGGGATCGTTGGCGGGGTGGCTGCTGGGACTGAATGGGCGGCTTGGGCTGCGTGGGTGGCAGTGGCTGTTTGTGCTCGAGGGCGTGCCGCCGCTGGTGTTGAGTGGGTTGTTCTGGCGCTATCTGCCGGACTCGCCGGCTGACGCTGCATGGCTGACGGAGGCGGAGCGCGGTTGGCTGATGGCGCGGCTGGCTGCGGCGCGCGCCGGCAGAGACGACGGCGGGCATGCCTGGGCGCGGCTGGCAGGGGTGGTCCGGGATCCGCGGGTTTTGATGATGGCGGGAGTGTATCTTTGCCAGTTAACGGTGCTGTATGCGTGGGCGTTTTCGGCGCCGGTCATTCTAGAGGGGCTCAC
>CAXTNM010000018.1:0-70701 GCA_964245715.1 uncultured Acidobacteriaceae bacterium
GAACAAAGGGACGTGAACACTACGTCAAAGTCCACTGCAGGGATGGTTGGGGGTGAGCCGGGCGGTGTGCCTGAGGGGCCGGACGCGCAGCCGCATTTTGTGCAGGGGATGGGGCTGTTTTCGGCGACGGCGATTGTGATGGGATCGATGGTGGGGTCGGGGATCTTCCTGGTTTCGGCGGATATGAGCCGGATCCTGGGATCGCCTGCGCTGCTGATTGCGGCGTGGCTGGTGACGGCGGTGATGACGCTGATCGGCGCGTTGAGCTACGGGGAGCTTGCGGCGATGATGCCGAAGGCGGGCGGCCAGTATGTGTATCTGCGTGAGGCGCTGGGGCCGATTTGGGGATTTCTGTATGGTTGGACGCTGTTCCTGGTGATCCAGACGGGGACGGCGGCGGCGGTCGCGGTGGGATTCGGGAAGTTCCTCGGCGTGTTTTTTCCTGGTATCGGGACGAGGCATCTGGGCTCCGGGGCGGTGGGACTGAATACGGCGAACCTGGTAGCGCTGGTGATCATCACCGTTCTGACGGTGCTGAATACCTTTGGCGTGAAGCTGGGATCGCTGGTGCAGAACGTGTTTACGTCAGCGAAGATTCTGGCGCTCGCGGGCGTGGTGGGGATTGGCTTTGTGGCCAAGAATGCCACGGCGGTTGCGGCAAATTTCGGAGCAGGCTGGCATCAGTTCTGGATTGGAGCGGGCGGGGGCACGATGCATGCAATCAGCGTGGGTTCGTTCTGGCCGGGAACGACGGACTCGACTGCGCTGGTGGGGTTGGTGACAGTGGTGGCGGTGGTGCAGGTGGGATCGCTGTTCTCGGCGGATGCGTGGAACAATGTCACGTTTACGGCTGGAGAGATCAAGAATCCGAAGGTCAATCTGCCGCTATCGCTTGCGATTGGCACCGGCGTGGTGCTGGCGCTGTATGTGTTTTGCAACTTCGTTTACCTGAGCGTGCTGCCGCTTGCCGGGAGTGCGGAGGCGACGACGATTCTTGGTCGCGGCATTCAGTTTGCCAAGGAAGACCGCGTCGGGACGGCGGTGATGGAGCAGGCGTTTGGGGCGGTCGGCGCGAAGCTGATGGCGGGCGTGATCCTGATCTCGGCGTTTGGCTGCGTCAATGGGCTACTGCTGGCAGGGGCACGGGTTTATTACGCGATGAGCCAGGATGGTCTGTTCTTCAAGAGTGTTGGAAAGCTGAGCGCGAAGGGTGTGCCCGTGAACTCGCTTTGGCTGCAGTGGGGCTGGACCTGCCTGCTTTGTTTGAGTGGAAGTTATGGCAATCTGCTGGATTATGTGATCTTCGCGGTACTGATCTTCTATATTCTGACTATCGTTGGCTTGTTCGTGTTGCGGCGGACGCGGCCGGATGCGCTGCGGCCCTACCGGGCGTTTGGTTATCCGGTGTTGCCGGCTTTGTACATTGTGATGGCTGCATGGATTTCTGTTGTACTCTTGCGTTACAAACCACAGTACACATGGCCGGGGTTGATTCTGGTGCTGCTGGGTGTGCCGGTGTACTGGTTTTGGAAGCGCCGGGGTTCAGCGGCCGCAGTTTAGAGATAAGAGCCTGGCAGTGTCATAAGCCGGCGGAATTTTTCAGCAGCAAGGGGACGAATGGCGAAACTTTTTGCGACAAAGTCGATGAACGTGCTGATGGCCGAAGCCGGAGCAACGGGTGAAGGAACGCTGAACCGGACGCTTGGGCCTTTTCAACTGACAGCATTGGGAGTGGGCGCGGTCATCGGCGCGGGCATCTTTGTGCTGGCTGGCCTGGGGGCGCACTATGCGGGCCCAGGACTGATGCTCTCGTTTGTATTGAGCGGGTTAGGTTGCGCTTTTGCAGGACTTTGCTACGCGGAGTTTGCGGCGATGATCCCGCTGGCAGGGTCGGCTTATACGTATGCGTACGCGACGCTGGGTGAGTTGGTGGCCTGGATTATCGGCTGGGATCTGACGCTCGAGTATGCGATGGGCGCGAGCACGGTAAGTTCGGGTTGGTCGAACCACTTCATCGAGATGCTGCAGATCTTTCATATCAGGTTTCCACTCTGGCTGGCGTACGACCACTGGACCGCGGTTGGAGTGGCGATCGAGAACGTGTGCCGCCAGATGATGACTTCGAGCTATCCGTCGCTGGTTCCGGGGTCGCAGGAGTACATCACGCAGCTTGGGGTGCTCGAGGCCTCACCCACTGCGGACATGATCAGCCGGGCGCATGTAATGCTGAATGCGCCGGTACTGTTCGGTCACGAGTTTGGCTTGAACCTGCCAGCCATGCTGATTGCGCTGATCGTGACTTCGATCTTAGCGGTCGGCATCCAGGAGTCGGCGAAGTTCAACTCCTTTATTGTCGTGGTTAAGGTGGCCGTGGTGTTATTTGTGCTCGGACTGGGCTCGCACTATGTGCATCCGGCGAACTGGGGCACGACGTGGCACCAGTTTGCACCGTTCGGGATTGCGGGCATTGGATCGGGTGCGGCGTATATCTTCTTCGCCTACATCGGGTTCGATGCGGTCTCGACCACGGCGCAGGAGGCCAAGAATCCGCAGCGTGATCTGCCGATCGGCATTATCGTCTCGCTTTCGGTGTGCACGGTTCTTTATATCGGGGTGGCCGCCATCCTTACGGGCATGGTGCCCTGGCAGCAGGTGAGCATCGAGGCTCCGATTGCGCGCGCATTTCTTGATCGCGGCCTGCCCTGGGCGAGCGACATCATCACTGCCGGCGCTCTGGCTGGGCTTACGAGCGTGATGCTGGTGATGCTGCTTGGCCAGACGCGCGTGCTGTATGCGATGGCGAACGACGGATTGCTGCCGAAGAAGTTTTTCGCCGAGGTTCATCCGAAGTTCCGTACGCCGTTCAAGAATACGTTCCTGGTTGGCTCGATTGCAGCGGTGGTGGGTGGTCTGACGCCGATCGACGATATTGGCAAGATGGTGAATATCGGGACGCTGCTGGCGTTCGTCATTGTGTGTGTGTCGATCATCGTGCTGCGACGGACTGATCCTGATAAGGTGCGGCCGTTCCGTACACCTTGGGTCCCACTGATCCCAGCGCTCGGCGTACTCTTCAACGGCTACATGATGATCAAGCTGGGGTGGCTGAACTGGGCCCGGCTGGTGATCTGGCTCATCATCGGACTGGTCGTTTATTTCACCTACGGGCAGAAGCATAGCCGGGTGCAGAAGGGGTTGTTGCCTGGCGAGTTGGATCCGGGCGCGGATAGTCCCGGAGCTTGATCGAGGTGCGAAGACGTGCCTGAACAGCTAAAAGGAATCAAGAACGGATCAGAGGATGTAGCTCTGATCCGTTTTCTTGTTGTCTTGTCTCGCTTGAGGGGCCCGCATGTCGCTCGCAGACTGGTGGAGGGCAACTGGCGGGAACCGTGCTAGGCGGCTGGTGGAGTGGCGGGCGTCAGCGTTGTAGGTGCGAGCGGAGTTGTGGTGGGGATGGAGGCGGGTGCAGTCACCGGCTGAGCGTGGCGTGGCTCGGGTTCGATCGGGAGGGTGACAACGTCGGCGACGGTGGGGTCGTCGCGGAGGCGGATATAGACGGTGACGGGGGTGCTGGGCGGTGTGTTTGCGGCGCCGTCGGGGGGGGGGATGGTCAGGGTGCTGTCGACGAAACCTTCGGGTACCGGGATGGGATTGGCAAAGCTGGCGTCTGCCGCGATGGAATCAATCAAATAGAGAGCCGAGCCGGTGAGCAGGCAGGGCTGCTGCCTGGCCGCTGCGGCACCGGAGGCGGTTGCGCCGGTGGGACAGTGCAGGTCGGTAAGCGTGGGCAGACGAACGATGGTGGCGAGGGGGATCCATTCACCGTGGGTGCCATCAGCGGCTACGGCTCGGAAGCGGAACTGACCGAAGGTGGAGGGACCGAATGTCTTGAGTGGATCGAAGGTGGCGAGGATCGAGTGATTGTCCTCGAGGGTGAGAGTGCCAGCACCGACCGTTAGAGTGGTCTTCAACGGGGCGTCTGCAATGCCGTCGGAAGCGTCTGCGGATGGGCTTTCAACCTGCATGATCTCAATCTGTTCGTTGCGCGGAAACTTTTCGCGTGACTTCAGGAAGAAGGTGAGTTCGGCGCCAAGGGGAAGGTCCTGATCGGAGGTGAGCTGGATGGGGGATGGGGTTGGCTGGATGATCTTGCGGCTGAGGAGTGTCACCTGGGGGCGTGCCGGGAGAACGACAGTGGAGATTTTGATCGTGCGGCCGTCTTGCAGATGAACCTCGGCGTCGATGCTGTCGTTGGGCTTGAGGTTCGGAACCCTGGCGTTTGGCGGCAGGGTGATCAGCAGCGTGTTGCGCGATGCGTCGGGCGTGTCGGTTGCCGAAGCCGGGGTATAGGTGAGGTCTTTCTTCTCCGCTGAGAAGGTGAGGTCTTTTACCTGGTCGAGCGAGTTGCCGGTGAGGACGGCTGTGAGATCTCCCGCATGGATGTGCAGGGATTGAATCTTGGCTGGTTCTGCGAAGGTCTTGGTGCCGAGCTGGTCGGGTTCTTTTTCGCCAAATTGCTCGATGGCAAGACGAATGTTGCCTGGAGTGGTGGAGTGCTGAAGATTGAGGGTCAGGTCGATGGGTTCGACCCTGGGGACAACTGGCGCCGGGTTTGGCGGAGCTTCGGCGGCCACGGGATTCTTGGGTGGTGGCGGAGGCGCGGAGAGCTTCCAGTCGAGTTTGGTGTTGCCAGGCTCAAGCGTGACGGACTCGACGCAGGCGGTGCCGGTTGAGGTGATGGCGAGCTGGTTTGGTTTGCCGGCGATGAGGAGGTCGGGACTGTCTGCTGACTCGTGCCCCGCGTTGTGGTCGGCGACGATGCGCCAGCCCTGCCCGGGGACGTTCTGGAGCGGAAGCGTCGGACCGACGTAGCGATCGAATCCCCAGTAGCCTTCGATGGTACCGGTAACAGGGGTGCCGGGGCTGGCGTTCTGGGCTGGTTGCGCGCTCGATGGAGCCTCGGTGGCTGCCGGCATCGGAGTAATAGGATCCGGGTCGTTGTTCGCGAGCGGAAGTTGTTTACGCTGGGTCGGATTGGGGTCGAGCGTAAGTCCACCCTGATAGGCGTCGGCCACAATGGGGAGGTTGAGCTTGTCCGCGGGTTCGCCAGCTTTGGCAGGCTGGTTGAGATGCAGGACGAGGTCGTGTGCGAACTCGGTGGAGAAGACGAGCGGGGCGCCTTCGATGGGAAGAACCATGTGTGGATCGAGCAGGCAGGAGATGTGGGCGGGATCGGCGGGGCGAAGCGGAGGCAGAGCCGATTGCTGGACGGACGGGAGACCGATGACGATGACGGACTTCGGGTTGTGGAAAGAGGGCGGCGTGTTGAGGCGAAGGTTGAGGGTTTGCCCTGTATTCGATTCGGGAGTGGCGCTGCCGCCGCGGTCGGCAGGGAAGGTAATGGCGGGGATGTACTGGTATTGCGCGGTGTGCAGTGTGCTCGTCAGGCGGAAGAGGTCCACGATTGCACCGACATAGGGGGAGAAGTTGCCCGCACCTGCGATCTGCGTGTAGCTGGCGGCGTTGATGAAGTCAGACGCGGGGCCGTTCGAGAGCGCGGCTACGACGGATTGTCCGTGGCCGTCGTCGAGCAGAGTTTGTGTTCCGGTCTGCGTAAGGCAGGTGAACTGCTGATCGGCAGGGCGCTTGAAGCACTCCGGATTCGGTTTGAGCGCAAGGGTACGGGCGAGCAGGTTGGAGTGGTCGATGAGCGCGGCTGCATCTCCGGGTGGAACTTTCTTGATCTCCTCGAGGTACTTCTCGATGCGGGCCTGCTCGAATCCGGCTTCGGCGAGATCCTGCGAAGCGCGAACAAAGATGCCAGGACGTCCTTTCACTGCGGACTTGAGCGTGCTGAAGTCTCCGCCGGTCTCGGGAGCGAGGAAGAGGATCGCCTGCTGGGCCTCGGCAGGAACCTGGACGAAGACGCCTTCTTCGCGGACATTCTTCTGCCAGGTTTCGATCCGGGTGAACCAGTTGTCCGGCGGAGGATTGGTGGTGCCACGGAGGAAGGTGACGATCAGCAGATAGTGAACCGACTGCGAGGGCGGAAAGGCGGGATGAAGCCAGAGGGTATCGTTCGGCTGAAGATTCGGAACGGCGGCGATAGGAAGAGTGACCTTGCCTCGGGTGACGCGCACATCGATCTTCGGGCCTTCGAGGTCAAAGCGAGCCTGAGATTGTGCCTGCAAGCAGGCGAAGGTGCAGATCAGAATTGGCAGAGCAACCGACCAGCGACGCAGGAAAGCCATAATCACAGTTTAGACGGTCTTGTGGCGAGCGCGGCTGTGTTGGGGCTTGCGTAATCTGATCCGGCCCCGGAGACGTTGGGCAGCAAACCGGTCATTGCGCCTTTGCCGCGGTTGACGACCAAAGCCTTCGGGGACTTGACCTGAGAGGCTGCTACGGCCAGATGGAGTCAGGAAGGTTGATGACGATGGGTTCCGGCGTGGAACGGATGACGATCCAGCGGAAGGACTGGGTTGAGGATGGATTGATCTCCTGGTGGATGAGGTTGGCGGGGATGTGGAGGAAGTCACCCGCGCGGGCGGTCGCGGATTGCTCGCCCCGGTCACCCCAGCGTACGAGCGACTCTCCTTCGAGAACGTAGACGACGGTATCCTGCGCGCCGTGATGGTGGATGCCGGTGCGGGCGAGGGGTTCGACCAGGAAGGTGCCCGCCCAGAGAGAGGAGTCGACGCCGGTAGCAGCAGAGAGGGCGGCCTGGCGGAGAGAGCCGGAGGTTTGCTGGGTGGAGGCGTCAAAGTCGGCGGGGTGGATAAGGCTGACGGTGCTCATGCCCCATGTGATGCGGACGGCCTCACGACAGAATTATGTGTCGTCGCTGGCGGCCGTGGCGACAGGACCAAATGTAAGGTCTCAAGCTGCTGAAAGAGATAACGGCGTCCTTATAGCGGACGGGCGGTACTGCGGGCACTTGACTGCGCCGCTTCGTCAGCAGGAAGTACTACTTTGCGTGACGCGGGCTGGGGTGGTCACTGGCGATGACGCCGTCGCGGATGGTGACGACCCGGTGCGCGTACTCGGCGATGTCCGGCTCGTGCGTGACCAGGACGATGGTGTTGCCTTTGGAATGTAGGTCGTCGAAGAGCGCCATGATCTCGTCACCGGTCTTCGAGTCGAGATTTCCGGTGGGCTCGTCGGCCAGGATGATGCTGGGGTGGTTGACCAGGGCGCGAGCGATGGCGACGCGCTGACGCTGGCCGCCGGAGAGCTCGTTCGGCTTGTGCATCATGCGGGTGCCGAGATTAACGGATTCGAGCACGGCCTTGGCTCGGGCGATGCGCTCGGCGGCGGGGGTGCCGTTGTAGATGAGGGGCAGCTCGACATTGTGGAGGGAGGTGGCGCGGGCGAGCAGGTTGAAAGTCTGGAAGACGAAGCCGATTTCCTTGTTACGGATGCGTGCAAGCTCGTCGTCATTGAGCTCGGAGACATTATGGCCGTTCAGCCAGTACTGGCCCTCGGTAGGAGAGTCGAGGCAGCCGATGAGGTTCATCAGGGTTGACTTGCCGGAGCCGGACGGGCCCATGATGGCAACGTACTCGTTGTGCTGGATGCGGAGATTGACGCCGCGCAGAGCATGCACCTGCTGGTCGCCCATCTCGTACGTCTTCCAAAGATTATTGGTGACGATGACGTCGCCGGGATGCGGGCCGTCGGCGTTGACGGTGGTGAGATCGATTGCGGCGGTAGCCATAGGGCACTCTCAGTTCTTCGTGGTCACTTCTCAGTTAGGAGCTGGTGGAGTCGGTGGTGACGACTTCGGGCGTGTTGTCTGGTTTGACGGCGGTGCCGCTCTTGAGGGTGCGTAGAACTTTGTAGCGGCCGGTGACGATGGTCTGGCCGGGGCTCACGCCGGAGAGGACCTCGATGTCGGTTGCGCCGGTCACGCCGGTGGTCACGGGGGCGAAGAAGACGCGTTGCTTGCGGTGATCTTGCTTGAGGAGGTAGACGCCCTGCACGAGGTTTGGCTTGGTGTTGGGCGTGCCGGTTGCCGTGGCGGAGACGTGGGCAGAGGGCTTACCAGCATTATCCGCAAGGACTTTTTCTTCGACCGGATCGCGCTGTACGAGGGCCTGAATTGGGATAACTACGACGTTTTCGCGTCTGGCGGTGGTGATCTTGGCTGTCGCGGAGAGGCCCGGGCGCAGGTCGTTGGGGACGGAGCCGCCGGCTCCGGAGAGGCCGTCCAGGGTCACAATGACCTTGAAGTCCTTGGCTTCTTCGGTGCCGGTGGTGGATTGCGAGGTCGCGACGCCGGTTGTGCGCAGCAGGGCCTGATCGCCGACTTCCGTCACATGACCTTTGAAGACCTTGCCGGGCAGGGCGTCCACGGTGACTTCGGCGGGCTGATTGAGCACGATGTTGACGATGTCTGTCTCATCGACCTTGACCTCGGCGGTGATGACGGACATGTCAGCAAGGGTCATGAGGGTGGAACCCTCTGCGTTCTGGATGCCGACGACCATCGTCTCACCCTCGCGTACGGGCACGTTGGTCACGAGCCCGTCGTAAGGAGCACGAGCGACGGTTTTGTCGAGGGCATCGAAGTTGGAGCGTTGCGAGGCGACGGCCTGGCTGACCTTGGCCTTTTGCGAATCGATCTGGGCGTTCGCCTGGGCATCGGCCGCTACGCGTTCTTCGACGGTAGCTACGGAGGCGTCATAAGCGGCTTTCTTGGCATCGAAATCCTGCTTGGCGATGAGCTGGTCTTTATAGAGGGCCTGGGCGCGGTCATAATCGAGCTTCTTCTGCTCGAGGTCGGCTCGTGCGGCGTCGATGTTGGCCTTGGCGGTCTGCTCGGCGGCGACATCCGCGTTGACGTCCGTCTTCGAGGAGATGATGGTGGCCTGTTGAGCGGCCACGGTTGCGGTGGGCTGGACATTCTCAATGGTGGCGAGAACCTGACCTTTTGTGACGCGGTCTCCTTCTTTGACAGCAAGATGGGTGATGCGACCGAAGGCGGTGGCGCCGATATTGACGTAGGTTTTAGGCCTGATCTGACCGGTGCCGCTGACGACCGCGATGAGCTCCTGCCTGGCGACGGAGGCGGTGGTCACCTTGATGACGTTCTGCTGGCTGCGATAGATGGTTGCGCCGGCGATGCCTGCGATGACGAGGAGAACAGCGAGGATGATGATGACTTTCTTGGCGCTCATCGTGTGTGTGCGGGCTCTCGTTTGAGTGTTACGGTTCAGTTGGGTTGGGCCGCGGTCGCGGCGGGTGGCGGTTCAGGCAAAAGATGGGCTTGCTGGGTGCATACGCGCGGCTGGCAAAAAAGGTTCCGCGCAGGATAAGAGGCTTGCAAATAATTCAATGGTGCACTGATCCATTTTCCTAGTGGACGAGTCAAACACGCAGTCCACGGGCCCAGATAGAAGCAAAGAACGACAGGACCTTTTCGGTTGTGGTATCTGCAAGGATTCTAGCAGCCTGTGCTCGGGCGCGGATGCAAGGCCGGGATTGAATGTTGCATGGCTTCAGCGTGAATTTTCGCTTATTATCACAGGCAGGGGTTATCGCAATGTTGATGGATGGTTTTTCGGGTCGGACAGCACGATTCAGTGTTCTTGCTCTTGGCTTTTTGCTGGTGGGAGCGGGCGTCTCTCTGCGGGCGCAGAGCCCGGATCAGACGCCGAGCACGGATGGCGTGAAGCGTGTTCCGGTGGAGCCGGACGTTTCGGACCCGACCAAGCGGGAGCGGACCGACCGCGAGAAGATTCAGCAGAACAAGGCCATGAAGCAGGAGTTGAAGGGCTCTTACAAGACCTGGGTCGAGCAGGACGTGAAGTGGATTATTACCGACGAGGAGCTCTCGGCATTCAGGCACCTCTCGAATGATGAGGAGCGCGACCAGTTTATTGAGAACTTCTGGCTTCGCCGCAATCCCGACCCTGATTCCCCTGAGAATGAGTTCAGAGAAGAGCATTACGCGCGCATTGCGTATGCGAACGAGCATTTTGCGGCCGGCCGTGCAGGCTGGCGCACAGATCGCGGCCATATCTACATCGCCTATGGCAAGCCGGATTCGATCGATTCGCACCCGAGTGGTGGCAACTATGAGCGTCCGCAGGAAGAGGGCGGTGGCGAAACGTCCACGTTCCCGTTTGAAACCTGGCACTACCGCTATATCGAGGGGATTGGCGACAACATTGATATCGAATTTGTCGATACCTGCATGTGTGGCGACTACCACATGACGTATGACAGGTCTGAGAAGGATGCGCTGAAGCATGTGCCTGGCGCAGGCCTGACGCAGATGGAAGAGATGGGCCAGTCGAAGAAGTCGGACCGATTCAACGGCGGCCTGGAGCAGCTTGGCGCCGGGCCGATGTCCTCTTCGAATCAGTCGAAGCAGTTTGACCGGCTGGATACCTTTGCGAAGCTGCAGGCCGCGCCCGTGATCAAGTTCAAGGATCTCGAGAGCTACATGGCGTCTTCAAAGATCCTCACGGGACCTCCATTTCTGTTCGACGTGCGTACGGACTATGTAAAGGTCACGAACGATACCGTGCTGGTGCCGCTTACGCTGCAGATTCACAACAGCGACATCACCTACAACACCAAGGATGGGGTATCGATGGGTACGGTGAATATCCTGGGCCGGGTGTCAAACCTGACGGGACGTCCACTGCAGACGTTTGAATCCACGGTTGCGGTGCAGAGTCCGAGTGAGCTGCTTGACAAGGAGCGGCAGAAGTCGTCGGTCTATTGGCAATCATTTCCGCTGAAGCCAGGGCTATATAAAATCGATGTCGTGATTAAGGATGTGAACAATCCGGACCACATTGGGCACTGGACACGAAGTGTTAACGTGCCGAAGTATGATGACGATCAACTGGGACACTCTTCGTTAATTCTGGCGGATACGATGTACCGCGTGCCGACCAAGGATATCGGTGCCGGAAACTTCGTGATTGGGAATACCCACATTACGCCGCGGGTGGCTGCGGGGCCGGCGGTCCCCGTGATCTTTCATCGGAATCAGAACCTGAACTTCTGGATGCAACTTTACAATCTTGGCATCGACGAGAAGAATAAGCAGAACGGCGCGACGATCCAGTACCAGATTATGGATATGGCGACGAACAAAGCGATTCTGGATGCGTCGGAGATGACCAACAAGATCAACCCCAATGCGGACCAGGTTACGCTTGAGAAGAGCCTGCCGCTTGCGAGTCTACAGCCTGGAAAATACCAGGTAAGTATCAAAGTGAATGATGGTGTGCGGAAGCAGCAGATTGCCGAGACCGCGAATTTCACCGTGGACTAGAACTTTGGCCAGCGACAGACGTTGTAAGGAAACAAAGCAGGCACGGTAACACAGCTATCTGGCAGCGGAATGGGGACGGCTCATGCACGATCCATTCCAACCACGACACGGACACGCAGAGGGAAGGCGATGGACGGTCTGAGGCAGATGCTGAATTCCAGGAGCAAGGCCGTCGACGCGCAGAGGAAAACTGTGCAGAGATCGCAGTTGAAAGGTAATCCGAAGGGTGTTGCATCGCTCCTGGTCAAGGGAGCGATGCTGTCGTTCGCGTGCCTCCCTTTGCCAGCGGTGGCGGCATCCGCTGGACCGGGGTCGACGAACGATCATGCGACGGAGAGGCCAGGGGTGCTTGCTGGCGTTGCAGGCGTCGTGCGGGATGCGCAGGGTGTGGCCCAGATGGGCGCACTCGTCCAGGTGTTGACGGCGAACTCCATGACGGTCGCGACTGCCTTTACAGATCAACATGGACATTATTCGATCCCGAATCTGACGCCGGGCAAATATGTGGTGCGTGCGAGTGCGACGCTGTTTGTTCCGGTGACCCGAGCCAATCTTCAGCTACGGACGGGAGCGACGGCTGTGGTGAATCTGACGCTTGCCGCGTTGTACGACACGGCTTCGTGGTTACCGGCCCAGAGGCGGCGCGCGGATGAGACCAGCGACGACTGGAGGTGGACGCTGCGGTCGACCGCGAACCGGCCGATCCTGCGCATTGTGGAAGAGGGTACTGCGATCGAGGTCTCTTCAAGCGCGACGGACAATCCTCAGACGATCCGGGTACGGGCGCTTGAGGCGGTTGAGAGTGGGGACGGCGGCTTTGGGCAAGGAGGCTTGCACAATGTGGTGACGATCCACGAGGGTCTGGACGATGGATCCGATGTGATGCTGCGAGCCGATCTCGGGGCAGGGCTGCGCGGAGTGAGTGACCCGGCCGGGGTTACGGCGGGCACGGGTTCTGCGATGGAAGGCAGCGAGATCGACGTCGGGTACGAGGGGCGTACAGGTTTCAACGGCGGTGCTCTACGCACGGTGGCCAGCTACAAGTCGCACCCGGAGTTGGTTGGAGCCGGATTTGTGGCAGGGACTCAAGGCGGATCCGGCCTGCAGGTCATGGAGGTGACCAGCGCGCAGAGGATGGCACTGGGTGAAAATATCGAAGTCGAGGCCGGGGGGCGGCTCGAGGCCATTCGAGAGGGAGTTCTGGGGGTGCAGACACATCCATTCCTCCGGGTGAGTGTGCATCCGAATGGGGAGTGGACGTTGGAGTACAGGCTGGCGAGCGACCGCGCCGTGCAGCAGTTCGACGATGTGACGAGCGGTGACAGCGATGTGCCAGTGGCGCTGCTGCGCAATGGTCATCTCGCGGTCGAGCGTGGGATGCATCAAGAGATTGCGGTCGGTCGGCGGGCTCCGAAGGCCAGCGTTCAGGTGGCTTTTTTCCACGATGGTATCTCCGACGCTGCCATCGCCGGGGGTGAGACCGGAATGTTCCTTCAAGGGGTTGACGGCGCTACAGCGGCCGCAAATCCGGCAGTAGCCAGTGGTCGATCGTTGGTGACGCCGGGATTGCTGCTCGACCCGACTACGGGAAGTTTCCGGACGCTGGCGGGTGCCTATACATCGGAGGGCGCGCGCATCTCGGTGAGTTCGGCGATCACACCGGCGCTCTGGGTGGCAGCCGAGTATAGCACCGGCGAGGCGCTCTCGATGCCGGATTCAGGCGTAAACGGGATGCCGACCGGGGTGGAGCAGGCGCTGAACGAGTTGCAATCGATGCACTCACAGGCGGCGACATTGGCTCTCAAGGGGCGGCTGGTCGGTGCGGGTACACGCATACGTGCGTCCTACCGGTGGCAGCCAACACGCGGCGTGACGGCGGTCGATGGATATAGCGCGTTTGGGGATCAGGCATTTCTCAGTTGCATGTTGCGTCAGCCAATCCATTTTGGCCAGGCGTTACCGCAGGGTCTCGAGGCGACGATCGACGTGACAAATCTACTTGCACAGGGTTATCGACCGTTCGTCTCGGCCGATGGGCAGACACTTTACTTTGCGCAGGCCCCGAGGACGATCCAGGCTGGACTCTCCTTTTCTTTCTAGTCAACTGAGACGCGGATCTGTGGTGATCGAGCCGTAGGCCTGCTTGAAGCAACTCTGGTGGCGGGAGATTTTCGGAAGCCACTCGTTACGCGCCGGTATTGCTGGCACCGGCCACATCGTGGGGATCTGGACCGCTTCGCGGTGAGAGGCTACGGGGTGTTCGCAACCTGGTTGGCGGCTGCGGAGGTGGTGATCGCCTTGGGAGTGGGAAGCTGGTTTGCATTCCAGCCGCCGCCCAATGCCTGTACCAGCTCGACCGCCGCGGTCATTTCACTGACGCGAAGGGTGACCTGGGTTTGCTGGTCGTTGAGGAGGGTCGTCTGCGTCGACAGCACGTTGATGTAGGGATCTATCCCGGTTTCGTAGCGGGCGGTTTCGAGGTCGAACGAGCGCTGGGCGGATTTGACCGCCTGATCTTCACGAATGATCTGCTGCGATGTAGCACGCAGCGTGGCGATGTAATCCTCAACCTGCTGGAAGGCAGTGAGCACCGTCTGCTTATAGAGGGCGACGTCGGAGAGATACTGCGCGTTGTACTGCTCGACCGTGGCCTTGCGGAGGCCGCCATCGAAGATGGTCTGCGTTGCTGAGCCGGCTGCGGACCAGAAAAGCGCCGGCGTGGTGAAGAGCGACGTGATCAACGAGGACTCCAGACCGCCGGAGCCGGTGAGGGAAAGCTGCGGGTAATAGAGCGCCTTTTCGTAGCCGATGAGGGCATTGGCCTCGTCGAGGGTGCGCTCGGCGGCGGCGATGTCGGGGCGCCGCTCAAGGAGCTGGGAGGGCACACCGATTGGAATGGGAGGCACCGGGGTCGAGAGGTTCTTGACCGGGAGCGAGAAGTTGGAGGCGGGTTTGCCGATCAGCGTGGCGATCGCATGCTCGTAGATCGCGCGGTTGGTGGCGACGCCGGCGGCGGCTTCCTGTGCACCCTGGAGGGTGGCCTGGGCTTCTACGAGGGACGCTTCGTCATCGATCCCGGTTTCGTAGAGTGCCTTGGTAAGATCAACGATCTTCTGATCGGCGATGACCGTCTGGTTATAGACATCCTGCAGCGCGTCCTGTCCGCGGAGTTCGAAGTAGTACTCGGCCAGATCGGCTTGTTCCGTGAGGCGCTCGTTCTCGAGGTCGGCAGCCGAGACCTGCGCAGCAGCCTGATACTCGTGAACCTGCGACGAGATACGTCCCCAGAGATCGGGCTCCCAGGAGACATCGAATGGAAGCGAGATGACGGTAGAGGTGGTACCGCTGGTGGAAGCGACGCCTGTGCCGCTGCTGGTTCCCGTACCCGAGGTGCTACCGCTGGTGGCGACTGCGTTACGCAGCGTGCTTGGGGTGCGCTGGCGGGAGTAGGAGGGGGCAACAGAGACGGTCGGGAACTCCTGAGCCTTGTACTCGCGGACTTCGGCTCGAGCTGCCATGAAGTTCTGAAAGTACTCGGCGATGTTCTGGTTGTTGATGTCGAGCTGCTCTTCCAGCGTATTGAGTTCGGGCTCTTTGAAGATCTCCCACCACTTACCCTTGATCTGTGCGTCTTCGGGCCGGGCGGGCGCCCAGGTACCGGGAAGTGCGTTGGAGTAGGATGGCGGCGCAGCTTCCTTGAACGCTGGTGGAGGTGGCATGACCGGCTTGACGTACTTGGGGCCGACGTGACAGCCGGTCGTCAGGATGGCGGCGGCGGAGAGGGCGGCGGCGAGCGCTCTTGTGTGCGAGTTCGAGGACGTCATGGTAAATTTCCTGCTCCTGGTGCGGGTAGTGGCGGGATCGACATCCTGCGAGTGGCCGGATATGCCGTTGTCCACACGGAGGTTGCTGGAGCGGACGCGAGGATGGGGTACCCAGGGCTGTTTACGGTTATCCATGGGCGTGAACCTGGCGATTGATGCGCTTGGTGAAGAGCCTGGCGTCTTTGTCGCCCGCGACCTTGAGGCGGAGGTTATCCATGAAGAGATAGATGACCGGCGTGGTGTAAAGGGTGAGGATCTGTGAGACGATGAGGCCGCCGATGATGGAGATGCCGAGGGGGCGGCGCAGTTCGGAGCCCATGCCGGTGCCGACGGCGAGGGGCACTGCACCGAAAAGCGCGGCGAAGGTCGTCATCAAAATGGGCCGGAACCGGAGGATTGAGGCCTCGAAGATCGAGTCGCGCGTGTTCTTGCCTTCATTGCGCTCGGCGTTGAGGGCGAAGTCGATCATCATGATGGCGTTTTTCTTGACGATGCCGATGAGCAGGATGATACCGATAATGGACATGACGTCGAGTTCGGTGTTGGTGAGGATCAGCGCGAGCATTGCCCCGATGGACGCGGATGGGAGAGTGGAGAGGATGGTGATGGGATGGATGAGCGACTCGTAGAGGATGCCGAGGACGAGATAGACGGCCAGGATGGCAGATCCGATGAGGTAAGGTTCGCTGGTGAGCGAGGCCTGAAAAGCGTTCAGGGTGCCGGCGTACTGGCCCTGGATGGCCTTGGGGAAGTTCAGCTTGGACTGGGCCTCGGTGATCTCCTTGGTGGCCTGGCCGAGGGAGACGTTCGGCGCGAGATTGAAGTTGACCGTGACGGAGGGGAAGAGGCCGGTGTGGTTGACCGCAAGGGGCGCGGTTGACGCGGCATAGGTGAGCAGGGAATCGAGCGGGATCGGTCCGCCTCCCTGCTTGGGGATGACGTAGGTGTCTTTCAAGCCTTCGGGAGACTGCCAGTACTTGGGTGCGACTTCCATGACGACGTAGTACTGGTTGAGCTCGGTGTAGATGGTCGAGACTTCGGACTGGCCGAAGGCGTCGTAGAGGGTTGAATCAAGAAGCTGTGGGGTTACTCCGAGGCGGGCGTCGGTCGGGCGATCATAGTTGAGCAGTGCCTGCAGACCGTTGTTTTGCTGGTCGGTATTGGCATCCGTGAAGCCGGGAGCGTGGCGCAGAGCTGCGAGCAGGGAAGGCCCGTACTGGTTCAGCTGGGCGGTGGTTTCGCCCGTGATGGTGTACTGATATTGAGCGCTGGATTGGCGGCCGCCGATGCGGATATCCTGCACCGCCTGGAGGTAGGTGGCGGCGCCGGGGACTTTGGCGAGCTGCGGTCGCAGGCGATTGATGATGGTGGTTACTGAGTCTTTGCGGGTGGTGGCAGTGTCCTTGGAGCCAAGGGTCTTGAGAGCCACGAAGGTGAAGCCGCCGTTGGTGGCACCCTGGCCGCCGGTGAACGACATGACATTCTGAATGCCGGGATCGGCCTTGATGATGCTGGTCGCCTGCTGGACGGCCTTCTTCATGGCATAGAAGGAGGTGTCCTGCGGCCCCTGCATGCCGCCGGTCATGACGCCGGTATCCTGCTGCGGGAAGAAGCCAAGAGGAACGAGCGTGAAAAGGAAGACGTTGAGCGCGAGGGTGCAGAGAAAGACGATGAGGATGAGGGCGGGATGGTCGAGGGTCCAGCCGAGAGTTTTCTTGTAGCCGGCAAGGATCTTGTCGAACATACGCTCGGACCAGTTGTAGAGACGTCCGTGCTGGATGTCCTTCTCGGATTTGAGGACGATGGCGCACATCATCGGCGTGGTGGTGAGCGAGATGACCATCGAGACAAGGATTGCGGCGGAGAGGGTGACGGCGAACTCCCGGAAGAGCCGACCGATGATGCCGCCCATGAGCAGCAGCGGGATGAAGACAGCGATAAGGGAGATGGAAATGGAGAAGACGGTGAACCCGATCTCCTGTGCGCCTTTGAGCGCGGCGGGAATGGGGGCCATACCCTCTTCAAGGTGCCGCGTGATGTTCTCCATGACGACGATCGCGTCGTCCACCACGAATCCCGAGGCGATAGCGAGCGCCATGAGGGAGAGGTTGTCGAGTGAAAAGCCGCAGAGATACATGACCGCGCAGGTGCCGATGAGGGAGATCGGAACAGCCACCGCGGGAACCAGGGTGGCGTGCCAGTTACGCAGGAAGAGGAAGACGACCAGGATCACGAGAATGACGGAGATGACGAGGGTTATCTCAATGTCTTTGACCGAGGCGCGAATCGTCAGGGTGCGGTCGAGGATGACGATGAGGTGCTCACCCTTTGGAATCTGATCCTGGAGCGAGGGGATGGCTGCTTTGACGGCATCGACGGTGGTGATGATGTTGGCGCCGGGCTGCCGGAAGATGATCATGTTGACCGACGGCTTGCCATTGAGGAAGCCGGCCTGGCGTATGGTTTGTTGCGAGTTGACGACATCGGCAACGTCTTCGAGACGTACCGCGGCTCCGTTGCTGTAGCCAACGACGAGCGGTCGATAGGCATCGGCTTTGGAGATCTGGCCATTGTCGACGATGTCGGAGGTGATGCCGTTTGAAGAGACCTGGCCGCGGGCAATGTTGGAGTTTTGCCCTGAGATGACCGAAGCGACCTGCGGGAGGCTGATGCCGTAGTGGTTGAGCTGGTTGGGGTTCAGTTCGACGCGAACGGCGGGAAGCGACGCGCCGACCGCGAGAACTTCGCCTACCCCATTGATCTGCGAGACGCGCTGTTCGATGACGGTGGAGGCTTCGTCATAGAGCGTGGGGATGTCGTAGACGTCTGATTGAAGGCCGAGCACCATGATGGGTGAGTCGGCCGGATTGACCTTGCGGTAGCTGGGATTGGCGGGCAGATTGGCGGGTAGGTAGGTTCTTGCGGCGTTGATGCCCGCTTCGACGTCGCGCGCGGCTCCGTCAATGTTTCGTGAGAGGTCGAACTGTATGGTGATGGAGGTGCTGCTGAGCGACGAAGACGACGTCATCTCGGTGACGCCGGCTATATGGCCAAACTGGCGCTCGAGGGGCGTGGCAATCGAGGACGCCATGATGTCCGGACTGGCGCCGGGCAGCGATGCAGCCACCGAGATAGTGGGAAAGTCCACCTGCGGCAGTGGTGAAACGGGCAGCACGTTGAACGAGATAATGCCTGCGATAGCGACCGCGATGGTGAGGAGGATGGTCGCGACTGGCCGCTCGATGAAGACCTTTGAGGGATTCATGCGGGGTGTCCCTCGGAGTCCAGGCGGCGCGGGTCTTCACCTTGCTCGATTGTGTTCTTGTTGGGTTTGCGCGAGAACCGTTCGCCCAGGTTGTCGAAGAAGATGTAGATGACGGGCGTGGTGTAGAGGGTGAGGACCTGCGAGATGATGAGGCCGCCGACCATGGCCACGCCAAGGGGTTTACGCAGCTCCGACCCGATGCCCGAGCCGAAAGCGAGCGGGATGCCGGAGAAGAGTGCGGCCATGGTGGTCATCATGATGGGCCGGAAGCGCAGCAAGCAGGCCTGATAGATGGCATCCGTCGCGTTCATGTTGTGGTGGCGCTCGGCTTCAAGCGCGAAGTCGACCATCATGATTCCATTTTTCTTCACGATACCGATCAGCAGGATGATGCCGATGATGCCGACGATATCGAGGTCCAGGTTGAAGAGCCGCAGAGCGAGCAGCGCGCCGACACCGGCTGAGGGGAGTGTAGAGAGGATGGTGAGTGGGTGGACGAACGATTCGTACAAGACTCCGAGCACAATGTAGACGGTGACCAGGGCGGCGAGGATCAGCAGACCTTCATTCGACAGGGAGTTTTCGAAGGCTGAGGCGGTACCCTGGTAGTTGGAGACGACGGAGTCGGGGAACTTGGTCTTGTCATCCTTGAGGATCTTGTTGATGTGATCGAGCGCCTGCGAGAGCGAGTAGCCGGGCGCGAGATTGAAGGAGACGGTAACGGATGGGAACTGACCCTGATGGTTGATTGAGAGCGGTTCGCTCGAGGCCTGGAAGTGAGTAAAGGCGGAGAGCGGAATGGGAGTCGCGAGGGTAGTGGACGGGGCGGAGGTAGAGGTGCCTGAGCTGACGGCGGCACCGGAGGAACTGCCTCCTGTTGCGCCGGGCGCAGTGGTAGTACCGGAGCCCGAGCGCGTGGTGCTCGAAGCCGCGGTGTTGTTGCTTGAGGAGGTCCCGGTCGACGTGGAGAGGGAGGTGATTGCGTTGGTCGTGCCGGCGGTCGCGTTTGAAGCCGAGAGGGCAGAACTCATGCTGGCGGCGGACGTTCCTGGGGTGTTCGGGGACAGGTTTCCGGCTGAGAGTGCAGAGGTGGAAGACGCGGCCGCAGAGACGCCGTTGGTGGCGCTCGCGGTCATCTGGGCGTTGCCTGAGCTTGCGGCCGCGCCGTTACCTGCACCCGAAGAAGAGCCTGCTGTGTTCGAGGCGGTCTCGCCAGAGGAGGTGCTGGTGGCGGCGGACTGAATATAGATATCGTTCAGCTTGTTGGGGTCGCTCTGAAAGCGCGGATCCGTTTCAAGGATGACGTGGTACTGGTTCAACTGGGTGTACTGGGTATTGATCTGGCGCTGACCGAAGGCGTCGTAAAGCGTGTTGTCGATGGTCGACGGCGTGATGCCGAAGCGGGATGCAGTAGCACGATCGATGACCAGCGTCTCCGCTCCACCGCCAAGCTGCTGGTCGGTGACGACATCCTGGAGCTCAGGAAGTTTCTGCAGCTCCTTCAGGAATTTCGTGGTGACGGTGTTGAGCTCGGCTTGGCTCGGATCTTCAATGGTGTACTGGTACTCGGTACGGGAGACCTGATCGTCAACGGTGAGGTCCTGGATGGGCTGCATGTACAGCTTGATTCCGGGTACGGATGCGAGCTTGTTGCCGAGGCGTGTGATGACATCGGTAGCGGAGATATCACGCTCATCTTTGCCTGAGCCGAGTGCTTTAAGTTGAATCTGGATGCGGCCGCTGTTGAGTGTGGTGTTGGTTCCGTCGGCTCCGATGAAGGAGGAGATGCCAGCGACGGCGGGATCTTGAAGGATGAGCTTGCCGAGCTGAAGCTGCTTGTCGGTCATCTCGGCGAACGAGATGGAAGGCGAGGCCTGGGTGATGCCCTGGATTATGCCTGTATCCTGCGTGGGGAAGAAGCCCTTAGGAATGGTGATGTACAGGACCGCAGTAAGGATAAGCGTTGCAACGAAGACCATCATGGTAAGGAACTGGAAGCGGAGCACGACCTTCAGGGTGCGTCCATAGAAGGCGATGATGTCGTTGAAGATTTTTTCAGAGACGTGGTAGAAGCGGCCCTGCCTATCCTCGGGAACGTACTTGAGGATGCGGGCGGACATCATAGGCGTCAACGTCAGCGAGACGAACGCGGAGAGGATGATGGTGACTGCGAGGGTTACGGCGAACTGGCGGAAGAGGCGGCCGGCGACGTCGCCCATGAAGAGCAAGGGAATGAGGACGGCGATGAGCGAGACGGTGAGGGAGAGGATGGTGAAGCCGATCTGCTCGGCGCCTACCAGCGCGGCCTCCATCGGGGCCATACCCTCTTCAATGTAACGGGAGATGTTCTCGATCATGACGATGGCGTCGTCGACTACGAAGCCGGTCGAAATGGTGAGCGCCATCATGGTGAGGTTATTGAGCGAGTAGCCGGCGAGGTACATGACGCCCAACGTACCGACGAGCGAAAGCGGCACAGCGACCGAGGGAATGATCGTCGCGGAGAGCGAACGCAGGAAGAGGAAGATCACCATGACGACGAGGCAGATGGTGAGAGCAAGCTCGAACTCGACGTCTGACACCGAAGCGCGGATGGCGGTGGTTCGATTGGTGATGATCTGTACGTGAACCGAGGCGGGGAGGGTCGATTCAAGCTGTGGGAGCAGCTTCTCGATCGCGTCGACGACTTTGATCGTATTGGCGGAAGGTTGGCGCTGGATGTTGAGGATGACGGCAGGCGTCGTGTTCATCCAGGCGGCGAGCTTGTTGTTTTCGACCCCGTCGATCACCTTGGCAACATCGGTGAGCATTACAGGCGCACCGCTGCGGTAGGCGACAACGACCTTTTTGTAGTCATCGCTGGTCAGCAACTGGTCGTTGGCGTTGATGGTGTAGTCCTGCGATGGACCGTCGAAGTTACCTTTCGCGTTGTTCAGCGAGGCCCCGGTGAGGTCGTTGCGCAGGTCTTCAAGGTTGATGCCGTAGGCGGAGAGCGCGGTCGGGTTGGCCTGGATGCGGATGGCAGGCTTTTGGCCGCCGGAGATAGAGACGAGGCCGACGTCGGCGATCTGGGAGATCTTGGGAGCGAGACGTGTGTCTGCCAGGTCTTCTACCTGCGACAAAGCCATCTCATTCGAAGTCAGGGCAAGCGTGATGATTGGCGCGTCGGCCGGGTTTGACTTTGAGTAGACCGGCGGTGTGGGCAGGTCGGCCGGCAGGTAGCTCTGGGCGGCGTTGATGGCGGCCTGTACCTCCTGCTCCGCGACGTCAATATTGAGCGAGAGCTGGAACTGCATGACGATGACGGACGAGCCACCAGAGCTGGTGGACGTCATTTGGCTGAGGCCGGCCACCTCGCCGAACTGACGCTCGAGCGGGGCAGTGACCGCGGATGCGACAACGTCAGGCGACGCCCCGGGGTAGAACGTCTGCACGACGATGGTCGGATAATCGACTTCGGGCAAGGCGGAGATGGGTAGCTGGAAGTACGCTACCGCTCCCGCCAGAAACATCGCGACCATCAGGAGTGCAGTCGCGACCGGACGTAGAATAAAGGGCCGGGAAGGACTCATGGGGCAGTGTGACCGGGTGAGGAGGAGCTTGAGGAACCAGGTGTGGAGGTCGCACCCTGGCCGTTCTTCTGTCCGCTCTGGTGAACCTGAACCGTAGCGCCGTTCTCCAGTCGGTCAAAACCGCTTGTGGCGAGTGGAACGCCCGCGTTGATGCCTTCAACTGCTGCTTCGTTCGCGTTGGTGGTGAGGATGTTGATCGATTGGACGTGCACGGTGGCGGACTGCCCCGCAGGCTGTGCAGGAGCACCGGGTCCGGTTTTTGGCTCATTCTGTGCTGGTTTGCCCGCGCCACCCTGGGAGACCATGTAGACGAAAGCCGCAGTGCCATTGTGTTGGACGGCTGAAGTCGGGACCAGAACGACGTTCGTCAGCGTCTTCACGAGGAGACGTGCGTTGACGAACTGATTGGGATAGAGATCAAGCGCCTTGTTATTGAAGGTTGCGCGAAACTTGAGGGTTCCGGTGGTCGTGTCGATTTGATTATCGAGCGCTGTGAGCTTACCGGACTCGATCTGCTTGTCGTCACCGCGATCGAATGCGTCGACCGTGAGAGCTTTCTGGGTTTTAAGCTGTTGTTGAATCTGCGGAAGGTCATCTTCAGAGACATTGAAGACTACGGTGATCGGCTGCAGCTGCGTGATGACTGCGAGCGTCGACGAGGATCCGGAGAAGACGGTGTTGCCCGGGTCTACGAGCCGGAGACCGACGCGACCCGTGATAGGCGCGGTGATGTGGCAGTAGGAGAGCTCGACCTGATCGTATTGAACCGTGCCCTGGTCTGTGACGACGGTGCCTTCATCCTGGATCACGGTCTGTTCCTGATCGTCGAGTTGCTGCTTGGCAATCGCGTTCCGGGCGTAGGCGGCACGGTAACGATCGAGGTCGATCCTGGCTTGTGCGAGCACGCCCTGATCGTGCTGCAGGGTTCCCTGCGCCTGAAGCAGAGTGGCCTCGTAGGGGCGCGGATCAATGTCGACCAGCGGGTCTCCCTTATGAACGATCTGGCCTTCCTTATAGTGGACGGACATGACCTTGCCGGTGATCTGGCTGTAAAGCGTCACGGTGAAGACCGGAGTAACGGTGCCCAGAGCGTCGTCGTAGATATTGATGTTGCCGGTATGCGACTGGCCGACGGTGATCGCGGCGGGTCCCTGAGCGCCGCGGCCATGGCCACCTGCGCCGGCGGCACCGCCCGCGGCTGCTCCACCGCTGGCGCCACCAGCACCTGCAGCGGGCGTTTTACTATGCGTGAGGCGAACTACAAGAAGCACAATGAGCAGGATGGCCAGCAAGGCAATGACCCAGATCCAGGTATGAGATTTTCTGGCTGGGTCGACACGAAGGTCCGGTGACTGATTGTGCTTTTCGAAAGAGACGCCGAGATCGCCTCCGTAGGATGGTCTGCCTTGACCTTCAAAAGAGCGGCCTAAGTCTTTCTCATCCTCATTGGGCGAGGGAGTGCGTCCGTTCTGTTGCTGCTCCATTCCTTATCCTTTTGACATACAGCGGGGCTATGGAAGATTGAGAGGTGGGGGTCCCTATCCGTATGTGACGCTTAATGGAAGGATGAGGGCAGGAAAAAGTTTCGCTGCGGAGTGTAAGGAAGTGGGAGTTTAAAAGTTCTCCAGAGACCAAAGGGGGCATAGGGTTTCAGAACAAGCGGTACAGTTCGCGAGACGACGTCTCTCAGTATAGTGCTGATTGCTGAAGACTTGGGTTGCAACCATGCTTTGTCTCATTTTCTGACTAGAAGGCGCTTAGGGATTTCGGAAAAGGCAGCCAAGAGTGGAGTTCGATCGTTGGCGCGCCAGCAGTGGGGTAGATCACTCGTAGGCTGAAGCGAGGATTTCACAAGGCGCGCCACCGAGGATTCTGCTGAGTTCAGCGAGCACGACAACATCTCGCTCGCCAGCTTCAAAGTCGTTTCTCTGCGGTCGAGATTGCTGACGGGCTGCTAGTAGATGGAGAGTAATGAGAGATGTCTGAAGTTACTCAGGAACCGGAACGTCGTATCCATTGAGCAGCACAGAGATGAGGCAATAGCAGCCGATGAGGTAAAACAACTCGGCTGTTCCCTGGTCTCCAAACGCCTTCACTGCCGCTTTGTAGGTTGTATCTCCCAGCTGTCCACCCTGGCTCAAACGCGAGGCCACATCGTAGGCGATTGCCTCCTCTTCGGTCAGGTCGGCTGGCCGCTGGCCTGCGGTGATGGTCGCGATCTTTGTTGAAGACAGGCCGGTCCCGGCGGCGACACGCTCATGCGCATAGAGCTCGTACCGCGAATGCAGTCGAGCTCCGGTCGCGAGGATCGCGACTTCATGGGCCGGCTTCGGGAGTGTGCTGTTCTTCGAAAGCGCGGTGAACACCTCCCAGGCTGCCGCACCAAACTGAGGGAAGTGGAGCATGGCAGGGAAGGGGCCGATGAGCGCGCCGTCCTCCTGTTCACTCTTGAAGCCGTGGAGGTTCTTACGTATTCCTTCCACCATCTTTTCGTTAAGGGTACGCTGCTCCTCGGTCATCTCTGCCGGGGTGATGGGTTGCAACCGCATGTGGATCTCCTATTCCTCTTGTCTCGTCGTCTTGAGAAGAGTTGCTTGCGACCTGTACGCTGTGGAATGACGATGTCACCGGCCGGGATACCCGACAACGCGTTGCGGAAAAAGGAATGTGTTGGTGGACGCGGTAGGAATCGAACCTACAACCAGTCGATTAAGAGTCGAATGCTCTGCCAGTTGAGCTACGCGTCCGGGGTGTCAGGGAACGCTCTTCAGCGCTCAACCCACTTTGATAAAGATAACACAAAGTGAAGGGTCTTTGAGTTGGTTGAGTTGATGGATCACCCGATGAAGTCTATGTTCGGTTTGATCGGAATGATGCCGCGTTCGTAGCCCATCTCGAGGATGCGGCGAATAGCCTCGCGGCCGTCGTTGCCATAGTCAAGCGTGCGGTCGTTGACGTACATGCCAACATAGCGATTTGCGAGATTGGGATCGAGATCGCGCGCAAACTGCATTGCGTAATCGAGGGCGGCCTCTCGATTTTCGAGGGCGAACTTGATCGAGTCGCGAATGGCGTTATTTGTGGTGAGCATCGCCTCGGCTCCTAGAGAACGCTTGATGGCACTGCCGCCCAGGGGAAGGGGAAGGCCGGTTTCGGTGCGCCACCACTGGCCAAGATCGAGGATCTTGTGCAGGCCGTCGTTTCCGTAGGTAAGCTGGCCTTCGTGAATGAGAAGTCCGGCGTCAAACTCGCCCGCAACGACCGCCGGGATGATCTTATCGAAGTCAACGACGGTGGTGTTGAGCTCCGGATGGAAGAGCTTGAGGGTAAGGTAAGCCGTTGTCAGGGTTCCGGGGATGGCGATGCGGAGCTTCTTGATCTCATCGGTCGAATACTTCTTTGTTGAGACGAGCATGGGGCCGTAGCCCTCACCCATGGAGCCTCCGCAAGACATGATGGCGTAGTTTTCCTGCATGTAGGGGAAGGCGTGAAAGCTGATGGCGGTGACATCGTAGAAGGCCTCGTTGATGGCCTTGTGGTTGAGCGTCTCGATATCGGTAAGATTGTGGACGAATTTATAGCCGGCGACTCGGATCTTGCTGGTGGCGAGGCCATAAAACATGAAGGCGTCGTCGGAGTCAGGGCTGTGGGCGATCTGGATTTCACGTATAGCGGTGGAGTTCATTTTGAGGCGGTCCTTCTAGGTGCCAGCATCCGGCACAGCTGCTTTGGTTACGATACGGCGGATGACGCATGACGACGTGCCGGGACGAGATGGAAGGTCCGCGGCTGAGTGTTGGGTTCCGAACAGTTTAGCTAGGCCCGACCGCGTGCCCTTGCGGCAGTGTAGATACCGGCCGCGGAGAGAATCTTCACGATCTGACCGGGCAGAAAAGGAAGGATCGCAAGCTCCAGGGTAAGCGCGGCGGAGTGGTGCAGGTAAATGCTGAGCCACGCAGCCCCAGAGGCCATGATGAGGGTGCTCGCGGCGAACGCTCCGGTGAAGGCAGAGGCGTAGCGCGGGAGCGATTTGAGCGCGCGAACGAGAAAGCCCGCGAGGGCCGCGGCGAAAGGATACGCAAAGAGGTAACCGCCGGTGGGTCCGAGCAGGTGCGCAAGTCCGGGCATGCCGTTAGGCGCGAATACAGGGAGACCAGCCGCGCCTTCCGCTAAATAGAGCGCAAGTGCGGTAAACGCCAATTGCGGCCCAAGCGCAAGGCCAACAAGGAGTACGGCGAGATCGCCGAGTGTCAGCGGTACAGGCGTGTACGGAAGCGGCACGGTGAAGTGGGCGCAGACGGCCACGAACAGGCTTGCGCCAACGACGACGGCTGCCTTGCCGGCAAGGGTCTGTGTGTGCGACGTAAGAGAAAACGATGAGCGAGTCTGGGTTCCGATTTGGCTGGCGTTCTGCGAGGCCGTTGTCATGATGTTTCCTTTCTGCTGATAAGTGCTCACGTACGGTCGGCGACGGCAGGCTTGATCGGTGCCGGAGGATCGGTAAAAGGCTTCTTGTCCGAGGGTGAAGGGGCTACGTCGCGATTAAAGTAAGAGAAGTCCTGCGAAGAGTCGGTGGAAGCAGCGTGCAAGCCCTGCCTGGCGGGCTGCCGGATGATTTCGTTCAGACGAAGGTCGATTGCCTCTGACATTGCGGCATCGGCGGCCGGCTTTGCGGCGGCCTGACGCGAGTTCTTGCGAACGTGGCGCAGCATCGACAGCGCCGCCCAGACGAGAGCGGCGAAGCTGAACACGGCGATAGCAAACAGGATTCTCATCGAGCGAAGCCGAACCTTTAACGATTAGGATAGCAAGTCGGAAGGCGCTTTGGGGTCGCATGAAGAAGGATTGCGTATGGGGTGCGAAGCCTAGTGACACCCTTGTGGGCTTACGAAGTTGGTTCCTGCGGACAAGACCCAGGATATCCACTTGACTGCGGGTGCCAGAGCCGATGAACTGAAGATCATATGCACAAGGTAGTTCCATCTCGTCAACAGGGAGCGCCGTTGACTGGTGTACGCGGATGGCTTCGTCGCGGATACGACCATCGGAGGCGCGTCGCGACGATTGCGGCTGCGGTGCTTGCCGTCGGCATGGGCTTTCACGTGATCTTCGGGCAGAACGGGATTACGGCCTACGAGCAGAAGCGCCACGACGCACGGGTGCTGCAGGAACAACTGAAGCGGCTTGAGGATGAGAATCAGCAGCTTCAGGGACATGTCGAACGACTGCAGGATGATCCCGGCGCGATCGAGCACCAGGCGCGCGAGGAACTGCATTACACACGGCCGGGCGAGGTAATCGTGACGCTCCCGAATGAGACTGCGGCGACCAGCATCAAGGTTGATTCCAAATAGTCCGGCTGCCTGGACTCACTTGTATTGTGGTTGGAGAGCCGCTTCGTGCCTGAAGAACTCTTAAGCCGAACTCCGCCGCACGCAGATGTGCGGGTGCCGTATGGAAGGCTCAACGAACAGTTTGGCGATCTTTATCTCCCCTCGAGGCAAGCGGGCTCTCGGGTGCCCGTGGTGATGTTTGTCCACGGTGGCTGGTGGAAGAATGCCTATGGGTTGGAGTATGGAGGGCATCTCTGCGAAGCCCTCAAAGGCGCCGGCGTTGCTGCCTGGTCGGTCGAGTACAGGCGGGTGGGAGACGTGGGTGGTGGTTGGCCGGGAACATTTCAGGATGTGGCCGCGGCTTTCGATTATTTGAAGGTGCTGGGCACACAATATCCGCTGGATCTTGGCAGAGTTGTCGTTGCCGGGCACTCAGCGGGTGGTCACCTGGCATTCTGGCTCGCGGGTCGGCCGAACGTTCCGGAAGGCAGCGTTTTGCATCAGCCGCAGCCCGCACTACCGATGCACGGCGTCGTTGCGCTGGCGGGCGCAGTGGATCTACGGCTTACGATCGACTTAGCCGGCTGGTTTAGCTTCGCGCACGATAAGCGCGAGGTCGTCTCTTTCATGGGGGGTACGCCAAGAGGGGTGCCGGAGCGTTACCGTTCGGGAAATCCTGGCGATTTGTTGCCGATTACGGTCCCGCAATGGCTGCTGCAGGGTACCAAGGACGATCAGATACCGCCGGAGTTGCCGGGGAGGTGGGCGGAGAAGGTGCGGCGGTCCGGGGAACAGGTGACGGTGGAGATGATTGCCGGAGCAGATCACTTTGATGTGGTTGACCCTAAGAGCAAAACGTGGCCGACGGTGATGGCAACTCTGAAAAACGCTCTTCTCTAGGGGGCAGAGTTCATCTTCAGAACCGACGGGAGTACCGATGTCTGCGATCAGGCTGCCTGAGAGGCAGAACAACGCCATCGTGGGTTCTAATAGGAGAAGTGGAGACGCAATGATCTTTGATGTTGAGAAGTTGGAGCAGCGGCAGGTTTACAACCTGCTGATTGGATTGGTGGCGCCGAGGCCGATCGCGCTGGTCACGAGCATGAATGAACAAGGGCAGATGAACGCCGCTCCCTATAGCGCCTACAACTATCTCTGCACGGACCCGCCGGTGGTGGGACTTGGAGTGACGGACAAGCCGGGCGGAGGGTATACCCCGAAAGACACGGCGCGCAATATTCGACGCGGGGGGGAGTTTGTGGTTAATGTCGTCACCGAGGACCTGGCGAAGGCGATGAACATCTGTGCCACCGATTTCCCGGCGGAGGTCGACGAACTGCAGATGGCCGGACTCGAAACCACCTGTTCCTCGATCGTGAAGGTTCCCAGGATCAAGCAGGCTCATGCGGCGCTTGAATGTGTGGAACACGCGACGATTGAGATTGGCCGGTCGCGCGTCATACTCGGGCGCGTGGTTGCGATGTTTGTAGAGGACCAGTTTCTTGACCCCGCTGGCCCGTACATCAGGGCGGAAGAGCTTCATGCGATCGGCCGCATGAACGGGCTGGGATCGTATGTGAAGACTCGGGACGCCTTCGTGACCATGCCTCGTATTCCGTACGCCGAGTGGGAAAAAGGGCGCCGCGAGTAGGGTGACGTCGCTCAGGCGCCCGAATCGATCAGGGTGGGGGCGAGCGCCTGGCCTACGAGATGTAGTCCTTCAACCAGGGGTCGTCTGTGTGCACGAGCTGACGTGTATCGCCGTGGAAGACGACCTTACCCTCATTCATGACGAGGAAGCGGGTGGATTCGTCGATGCCGTTGTCGGGGATCTCTTCCATCTTGTTTTCCTGCTGGTTGAAGCGATTGCGCGCGATGACGAAGGCGTCCTGCAGCCGGTGCGTGATCACGAGCGAGGTCGCATGCGAGACGTCGCGCTGCTTGACCACGAGTTCGATGATGGTGGTGGAGGTGATGGGGTCGAGACCACCAGTTGGCGAGTCGTACAGGATGAGGTCGGGCTGCGAGATGATCGCTCGAGCGATCGAGACGCGTCGGCGCATGCCTCCCGAGAGCTCGGACGGAAACTTATCGATCGCGTGGTCGAGGTCGACGAAGTGGAGGGCTTCTTCGACCTTCTTATGCGCTTCTTCGGCGGGCATCCCTTCTTCGAGGAGACGATAGGCCACGTTATCCGCGACAGAGAGGGAATCGAAGAGCGCGGATTCCTGAAAGACCATGCCGATGCAGGAGCGGAATTTGAACAAATCATGCTCGGGCTTGGTGTCGATGCGCTCTCCGAAGACCAGGATTTCACCTGAGTCCGGCTTCAGGAGACCGTTGGCAAGCTTCATCAGGACAGACTTCCCACAGCCGGCGGGACCGAGAATGACCAGGGTTTGACCACGATCGACGGTGAAAGAGATGTCTTCGAGGACGGGCTTACGGGTGAACTGAATTGAGACGTTCTTGAACTCAACGACCGGACCGTTGTCCTGTTCGTGCTTTTCGCATTGCGGAGCTTCCTGGGTTTTAGGCATCAGGGGTCCTAGCTGCCGAAGATGGCGATCATGAGGCGGCTGACGAGGAAGTCGACGATGATAATGAAGACGGACGATACCACGACGGCCTGGGTGGTCGCTTTGCCGACGCCCTGGGTGCCTCCTTCGGTCCGCATGCCATAGAAGCACCCGACCGTTGCGATGATGAAGCCGGAGAACAGCGCCTTGGTCAGGCCTTCGACGACGTTGCCGTAAGCCAATGTTGCGTAGGACGAGTGGATATAGGTTGTTGTGTTTAGCCCGAGCAGTGATACGCTGACCAGCGCTCCGCCGGCGATTCCGACCGCGTCCGAGATGATCGTCAGGAAGAAGAGCATGAAGACGGTCGCGACAAGTCGCGGCGTGACGAGCTTGCGCGAGGGATCTGTGCCGAGGGCGCGCATGGCATCGATCTGCTCGGTTACTTTCATCGAGCCGAGTTCGGAGGCCATGCCGGAGGCGTTTCGGCCCGAGACCATCAGGGCGGTCAGGACCGGGCCTAGTTCCTTCACCATGGAGAGCGCGACCAGCGAGCCGGTCTTTGAAACGGCACCGAACTGCTCGAGCGCGGTCTCAGACTGCAGGGCGAGCACACAACCGGTAAAAAATCCGGTGAGGATGACGATCGGAACCGAGCCAACGCCAATAGAATCCATCTGGGTAAAGATGTCCGCCCAGTAGCGAGGACCGGAGAACATATTCGCAACAGCGCGGCCAGCGAGGATGGAATAATCCTGGATCGCAGCCACGGTGTTTTTGGTGAAGCTATCTGTTGCGGCAAGAGGCATGCTTAGGCTCACTTTATCAGATGCACACCAAGAAGAGTTTGGCTTCGAAAAGGTAAACAAGAGATGGTGCCGTGTAGCAAACGTGGATGAGAAGATAGAGGAGATGATGCAGCAGACGATGAACGCGGCCGTGTTGCACGGTAAAGAAGACCTTCGGCTGGAGCAGGTGGCGATTCCGCAGGCAGCTCCCGGGGAGTTGGTGGTCCGGGTAGGTGCGGCCCTCACGTGCGGAACCGATCTTAAGGTCTATCGCCGAGGCTACCACGCGAAGATGCTGAAGCCGCCGATGCCATTTGGTCACGAGGTCGCAGGCGTTGTGGCAGATGTAGGCGAGGGCGTCGCCGGGTTTTCGAAGGGCGACCGCGTGGTGCCCTTGAACTCGGCGCCCTGTGATGGTTGTTACTTCTGCCGCAAGGGGCAGCAGAATCTCTGTGAGGATCTCCTGTTCAACAACGGGGCTTACGCCGAGTATCTGCGGATTCCGGCTCGGATTGTTGAGAAGAATACACTTCATGTGCCGGATGGCTTGCCGCTCGAGTTTGCAGCGTTGACCGAGCCGTTGGCTTGCGTGGTGAGGGGCCTCGAGGAGAGCGGTGCGGAGGCTGGCGAGAGCATGATTGTGATCGGCGCCGGTCCGATCGGGCTGATGTTTATCCATGCGGCCTCGCTGTCGGGAATCGATGTGATTGCGGTGGTAAAGCGCGGGGAACAAGCCGACGCCGCAAAGCGCTTTGGAGCGCGGCAGACGATCTCGCTTGACCAGGTAGGCGACGAGCCTGCGGTTGCCGCCGCGCGTTCGTTGACGCCCGATGCGCGCGGCGCGGATGTGGTGATCGAGGCAGTGGCAACTCCGAAGACCTGGGAGTGGGCGGTCGAGATGGTGCGAAAGGGTGGGTCGGTCAACTTTTTTGGCGGTCCGCCGAGTGGGACGGTCGTCGCTCTTGATACCAACCGGCTGCATTATGGAAATATCACCCTTAAGGCAAGTTTTCACCATACGCCGGCGACCTGCCGGAGAGCGTTCGAGATGATCGCGAGCGGACGGTTCAAAAGCGCGGATTTCCTGACCGGACGGGCTGCTTTGCGACAGGTTCCCGAGGTGTTCGCCAGAATGCTGGATCGTTCAGCAGGGAACAGCGCGAGAGACATCAAGACGGTGATCGAGCTATGAGCGGCACGGTACAGGGCGTGGCGCTTGAAGGAGGGCTGGCGGGTGCTCCGGTTGAATACGCGCTCCCGGCCACGAGGCCAACGCTGGAGCAGGCACAGGCATGGTGCCGGCACCTGGCGACGACCCACTATGAAAACTTTCACGTGGCGACCTGGTTTCTGCCGAAGCGGGTGAGGCCGTACTTCGAAAGCATCTACGCCTTCAGCCGCGTGGCGGATGATCTGGGTGACGAGGTCGCAGATAAGGCTACGGCGCTTCGTCTGCTGGCAGAGTGGAGAGCGATGCTGGCCGAGTGCTACCTGCGGCCGGAGTTGTCGATGCATCCGGTCTTCCTTGCGCTGCGAAAGACAGTGGATGAGACCGGAGTACCGCGACAACTGTTTGACGACCTGATCACCGCGTTCGAGATGGATCAGCGCTTGACGCACCATGAGTCTATGGAAAGCCTGATCCAGTACTCAAGGTATTCGGCCAACCCGGTTGGGCGCCTTGTGCTCTGGGTTTCGGGCTATTCCGATGAAGAGCGGGCGCTGCTCTCGGACAAAGTTTGTACCGCGCTGCAGTTGGCGAACTTCTGGCAGGATGTGGTGGAGGACTCGCAGCGTGGCCGGAGGTATCTGCCGGCGGATGCGATGGAGCGGTTCGGGGTGACGGACGACATGATTACGGAGCGAAGGTTTACCCCTGAATTCCACTCGATGATGAAGTACCTGGTTAGTTTCACAGGCACGATGCTGGCGGAGGGCGGTGTGATTGCTTCGCGTGTCGACGCAGAGTTGGGCGTGACGTTGCGCTTGTTCGAAGCAGGTGGCCGAGCAGCGCTCGATGGCGTGATCGCGCAGAACTACGACGTGCTCCAGAGTCGGCCATCGGTCTCGAAGGGGACCAAGGTTCGGCTGCTTGCGAGTGCGCTGGCGGGGAAATTGTCAAGCTTGTTTAAACAGGGGAGATCGGCCTGATGGACGTTCCAGCAGGTGGGCCGGAGATCAGTACGGCGTATGAATACTGCCGTGAAATTGCAAGGCGCGAGGCGAAGAACTTCTATTATTCTTTCCGCGTTCTTCCGAAGGCGAAGAGCGATGCCATGTGCGCTGTGTATGCGTTCATGCGGCGAGCGGACGATATCTCTGATGACGAAGCCTTGAATGTCGACGAACGCCGCGTGATGATGCAGCGCTGGCTTGCGGAGTGGCGTTCGTCGCGAAGATCCGCAGATGTGCAGGATCCAGTTTTCCTGGCTCTTGGGGATGCGCAGCGTCGCTTTGGTATACCGGATAGCCTTCTCGAAGACCTGGTGCGCGGAACAACCATGGACCTCGATCCGCTGAGCGAAGCTGCGGATGGCCGTGTTGATCTTGGCGACCACTTCCAGGGCTACCGAACGTTTGCCGACCTTTACCGGTACTGCTACCTGGTGGCTTCGGTGGTCGGTTTGGTGATCATCCGAATCTTCGGTTATACCGACCCGGCTGCGGAGCTTCTGGCGGAGAAAACAGGCGTCGCGTTTCAGCTGACCAACATCCTTCGCGATGTTAAAGAGGATGCGGAACGCAAGCGCATCTATCTTCCTCAGGATCTGTTGGCGGAGTTCGAAGTTACCAACTCGGAGCTGATCGAGCTTTCGGCTGGACGTCCCATGAAGGCGAACGAGCGGGCCATGCTGATCGGGCTTTCAGTTCAGGCGTGGGAGTACTACGAGGCGGCGCAGGCTTTGTTGCCGATGGTGGATGCGGACAGCCGCGGAGCACTTTGGGTGCTGGTGAAGATCTATAGCAAGCTGCTCAAGGAGATTGATGCTCGCGAGGGTGATGTGTTCAGTGAACGAGTAAGCGTCCCCACGCGGAGCAAGATGATGACGCTGGTAAGAGGCGCGGCCATGTCCGTGCGGGCGCGACGATGAGCGGGCACGATGTGATTGTGGTGGGAGCGGGGTTGGCCGGGTTAGCAGCGGCAAACGCGCTCGCCGGCAACGGAGCTCAGGTGCTGCTGCTGGAGCGGCGGCCAGAGATTGGCGGGCGAGCGTATTCGTATGAGCATCCGGCGTTGGGCGAGGTGGTTGACTCGCAGCATGTGGTGCTCGGCTGCTGCACGAACCTGATCGATCTGTGTGAACAGGCGGGGTGCGCCAGGGATATCCGCTGGTACGAGGAACTCACCTTCCTCGAGACCAATGGGAACCGCAGCTTGATGAAGCCAGGCTGGTTGCCGGCGCCTTCGCACCAGACGATGAGCTTCCTGCGAGCACCGATGCTGAGCGTCGAAGACAAGATCGGAATCGCCCGAGGTCTCTCCGCGTTTCTGCGCGGCTACCCTGGCGACGATAGCGAGAGCTTCGCGACCTGGCTGAAGCGGACGCGCCAGACGGAACGAGCGATACGGCGCTTCTGGGAGCCGGTGGTCTGGGGCGCGCTCAATGATGTGTTTGAACGCTGTTCTACGAAGTACGCTGGGAAGGTTTTCCATGAGACCTTTCTGCGCTCCGCTGAGGGTGGAAGGCTCGGCATTCCGACTAAACCGCTCACCGAGTTCTTTGCGCCGGTACTTGCATACGCGAAGACTCTCGGCGTGACGACAGATTCGAAGTGCGGCGTGGATGAATTGATGCCGCAGCCAGGTGGCGGATGGCTGGTGCGTTCGGGGCAGAGGGAGTTCGCCACGAAGACAATCGTGCTCGCCATGAACTTCAAGGAGACGCAACGGCTGCTTGGAGAATCACTGCCTGGAGCCGATCGGTTTATGTCCTCCCCCATCACGACGGTGCATCTCTGGTTTGACCGGGAGGTTTCGGAACTTGATCACGCGGTGCTGCTGGATACTCGGATCCAGTGGATGTTCCATAAATCTCGCATCAGGCGTTGGGGTGCGGAGCGCGGCAGCTACCTGGAACTGGTCATCAGCGCGTCCTGGCCGGAGTTGGAGATGGAACGGAAGGAGATTCTTACTTCAGCGTTGCAGGAGGCTGAGATCTTCTTCCCGAAGATACGCGAGGCGCGGCTGGTGAAGTCGGGCGTCCTGAAGGAGGCGCGCGCGACGTTCTCGGTGACACCTGGGCTGGATGCGGTTCGGCCAGCGCAACAAAGTTCGCTCCCCGGACTCTTCCTGGCAGGGGATTGGACCCGGACCGAATGGCCTTCGACAATGGAAGGAGCCGTGCGCTCGGGGCGGCTTGCAGCAGGTGCGGTCATCGGAGACAACCAGCGATTCATGGCTCCCGAGGTGAAGGCCGGAGGCTTGATGCGTTGGCTGAGCCAGGTTTAGGGCTCAACCCCAGGTAAACTCAATCGGACTTTGAATATCCGGGTGCAGGCTTTTATGAACCGGGCAGGTGTGGACCGCGCGGATCAGTTTCTGCTGGTTCTCGGCGTTGATAGGCTGCGGTACGTGAATCTTCACAGACAAGCTCGCAATCCGTCGAGGCGCGGTTATTGTCATCTCTTTCTCGACGGATGCCGTGGTTCCGGCGATATCGATATTCAGGGTGCGTGCCATGATGCCCATCACCGTGAGCATGCAACCGCCCAGCGCCGTGGCGACGAGGTCGGTGGGCGAGAAGCTTTCCCCACGCCCCTGATTATCCTTGGGCGCGTCTGTGTTGAGTTCGGTTCCAGAGGGTTCGTGGACCGCCTTGCAGTGCAGGTCGCCCTCGTATTCAAGTTGAATCGCTACCATCTATTCTCCATCGCTGCAATTTGCTGGTGTGAAGGCGGCGGCGCTCCCACCTTCCTTCCCGATTGTAGCCGGGCACTTCCGCTTAGTTGGTTTGGCCCCAGTGGTCAGAGTGCACGGGTTGCATTCGGTTCCAGTCAATCGAAACAGATTTCCCAGGCGCTTTGCGAAGAGTGGACCTCAAGTAGCTGAGGGGGTTGACCGCTACGAGCAAGATAATCGATCCGTCGCTGACTTCTCGGTGCTTATGCGGATCAAGTGTGATCCAGGCGATAGCGAACAGGATGAAGAGGAGGAACTGGAGCCAAGTGAGTCTGGGTTGGTTGACGAAGACGCGAGCTTCTTCCAACTCGTCATCCGTAAAGCAAAGATGGTTGACGCCACTGCTAAGCCGATGGTTGTTGTAGTAGGTCAGCACCAGACCGCACAAGAGCGGGAGCATGACGCACAAAAGTTCCAGGCGTACGCTCCAAAGCATCGCCGCAAGGCCATGCCGGTACACAGGATGTGAGAAGGGCAAAAATGTCTCGGCGAAGGCGCCGATCGTGATCGCGCAGCCGGTGAGTGTGAGCTTGGCAAGGTGGAGCGGAGCGGGGAAGACTCGCTGCATCGTCGTGCCCTCTGGCTGCGAGGATACTGCAACTCGAATCCAAGGGCAACGGCCCGCGATGCGGCGTGGTCTGAAACTTGGCAAGACTTTCCGCACACAAGTTATTTCGTGATGAGGTAGATACCGACCGTTACCAGCAGGACCGAGAACCATCGGCGACCGTCCACATTCTCATGCAGGAACGTTCGCGCAACCACGGCGTTGCCGACGAAGGTAAGTGACGCCGTCGCGGGGGCGATCAGCGAAACCGGCGCAGGGGGCGCGAGGGCATAGAGCAGCGAGAAAAAACTGAGTGTCATCGCCACAATGCCGAGCGAGAACTCGGGCACCGTGAGGACGGCCTTGATAGCTCCGGACATTCCAGACTCAGCGCGGATAACATCGAGATCTCCAACGCGGCGCATGGCGCGTGCCGTCAAGACATCGCCAGTGACCGCGAAGATAGCGACCAGCACGATTGAGGTCCAGATATGCGTCATGTTCAGCGGCGCAGGCGTCATCGGGAGGCCTCGGTCAGCGCCGTAGTGGCTGCGGTCTTTTTCGTCACTGAGCGTTCGCTTACCTCATCTGCGAGAACTGTAGCGGGGGGATGCTCGGTAAGTGCCGGCCCTTGCGAGACGAAACCCACACCGCCGACGATCAGCAGAATGCCTGCCCAGCGCGCCACAGAGATATGCTCATGCAGCCAGAAGTGCGAGAGCACGGCCACCACCACATAGCTGAAGGAGGTAGCCGGCAGGACGAAGGTGAGGTCAGCCCAGCTGAGCGCGCTGAGATAGCTGGCGAAGAAGCCAATCAGCATCAGGATGCCGCCGACCACCCAGAGATTCTTCAACGCGACGAAGAGCAAGCCGAGGTGGTGGACGTCGACCGCACCGACCTGGCTCATCCCGTGTGAGAGCAGGGTATCTCCGATGGCGGCCGTGAACATCACGATAAAGAGAACGCCATATTGCTGAGGGGTGAGCTTGTGCTTCATGCAGTAAGTCTTTGCGCTAGAGGAAATTTGGCCATCGACGTTAGAAGGAGACGTCAGCGGGTTGCGTGACTTTCAGGACGGATTGGTCACCGGTGAGTTGCTTCCAGGCGGCTCGGATGGCTTCGATGCGCTCGGCGTTTTCGGTCGTGGCTGGGTATTCGATGACGAGTAGCTTAGAACGGATGCGTTCAGGATGTGCTCCGGGCGAAGTTTGCTTGCGTGCGGAGAGCCACTGCCCGTACACATCCACAACGCTGAGGCCGGCAGGAAACCGTGGCGTGACTTCTTTATCCAGAAAGGTACGCCACCTGGCTTCGGTGACGCCCTTTTGCCTGGCATCGGCCGGCCCAAGCCCGAAATAGAGTTTGGTGTCGAGCCAGTTGGTTGTGCTGGCAGGATGTGCGGGGTCGCCGACCAGGACAGGAGAAGCAGCCTGGCCCAAAGCCAACTGTGATTCCGCGGTCAGTGCAAGCGCGAAACCGAGGATCAGAAGATGCGCTTTGTGAAGGTGCATGATCTTTACCTTTCTTATCGGCTCAAGATGGAGTCACTTAAGTGACGAACCCCATGGTCGCACGATGCGGTGCGCGACCATGGGGCTTTCCTGCTGGATTACGCGTTCATACTGACGGATTCCTGCTGCTTGAGTGCGTTCTCTTCCTTCATCTTGCGCGAAGCCTTGTTCCGCTGAGAGCGCAGCTTCATGAAGGATTTGGCCTCGACATAGAGGCGAGGAAGATCGCGATTGATCACAGCCTTCCAAACCACGCGGAAGGCGGCCTTTGGGCGGAAGTAGTATTCATCGTAGAACTTGTGCACCATCTCCATGACGTACTCGACGGGGAGACCGGGGTACTCGATGTGCGCCATCTGGTGGCCCATATCGTCTTCCATCTTTTGGTTAGTGATGAAGCCGTTCTTCTCGGCAAAGTCGTAGAACTCGGTGCCTGGATAGGCGTGCGCAATCGAGACCTGGATGGTTTCGCAGTCGAGTGTCTTGGCGAAATCGATGGTGTTCCGGATTGACTGCTTGGTCTCGCCCGGAAGTCCCAGGATGAAGTCGGCGTGGATGATGAGGCCAAGATCGTGGCAATCCTTGACGAAGTCGCGTGCGCGCTCGACCGTGGCACCCTTCTTGATGTTCTTCAGGATCTGCGGGTCGCCGGACTCAAAGCCGACGATCAGCAGGCGACAGCCCGCTTCCTTCATCGCCTTGAGCGTATCGCGATCGGTGGTGACGCGCGAGGTGCAGGACCATGTCAGGCCCAGCGGCTTCAGTTTGGCACACAGTTCAATCGTCCGCGCCTTCTGGATGTTGAAGGTATCGTCGTCGAAGAAGAACTCTTTCACATGAGGGAAGAGCTTCTTGGCATGCGCCATCTCAGCGGCGACATCATCGGTAGAACGTTTACGCCAGGCGTGCCCTGAGAGAGTCTGGGGCCAGAGGCAGAAGGTGCATTGTGCCGGGCAGCCCCGCGTTGAGTAGAGCGAGACGTACGGGTGCAGCAGGAAGGGCACGTTGTAGCGCGTGACGTCCATGTCGCGTGCGTAGATGTCAGTTACCCATGGCATGTCGGGAGCGTCGAGCTTTTCGACTTGCGGGCGATCGGGATTATGAACGATCGATCCGTCTTCTCCGCGATAGCTGATGCCGAGGATTTCATCGAGCGGCTTGTAGTTGGCAAACTCGACGACGGAGAAGTCGAACTCGCGGCGGCAGACGAAATCAATGGCAGAACACTCATTCAGGGCGCGGTCCGGGTCGGTGGTGACGGGAGGGCCGACGAAGGTGATCTTGATGGTGGGATTCGCCTTCTTGATGGCCTGGGCGAGGGCATGATCGCCAGCCCAACCCACGGTTGAAGTGAACAGGACGAGGAACTCGAAGCCCTTGGCAATCTCAATGGTCTCTTCTGCCGAGACGTGGTGTGGTGGAGCGTCCAGAAGTTTTGATCCTTCGAGCAGTCCCGCCGGATAAGCGAGCCAGACGGGGTACCAGTAGGACTCGATCTCACGGACTGCGGGCCAGCGGGAGCTTGCGCCGCCGTCAAAGTTCTCAAAGGAAGGCGGATTAAGGAGCAGGGTCTTCAGGGGCGTCGTCATGATGATGCCTTGATTTTACCATTCAGTAGGGGCTTTTGGCCCGGGGTTGATGGATGCTGGAGCAGGTTTCCCAGTGTGTCTCTACCGTTAGCTGTCGTTCCGGCGTGTTCCGGTAACCCCAGCAGGCTTAGACACTTACGATTTACCTCTCGCAAGGAGCAATCGGAGAAGCGAACAGGATGTTTGATCTCCTGCACAAGCTTTGCAGCACAACTGCGGCGCGATTGCTCGCGCTGTCCTAAACGGTCTGCTTGTTAGACTCGCGTTCAAGTATGACAGGTTATGCTCACTTCTTGAGCCAACTTGATGCAGACGGCACCTGAGTCGCTTCGTCAGGGCTGGGGTTGTGCGGTCATTGAGAGGGCCTGTCGCAGCCAGGACTCGATTTGACCGGTCTGGCGAAGGAGTTGGATTTGAGCTTCGCGCAACTGGTAGTTCGCATCGATGAGGGCAAGAAATTTCTGGCGCTCGGCGAGGTGCGAGTTCTGCTCGTCTTTGGGGCTGAGAGCAGGCCCATTTGGATTGGTCGACGCCGTATTGAGCTCGACCGTGAGTGCATCAAGCTGCTGCTGCGCAAGTTGCTGCTCAAGACGGGCGACCTCCGATTGAGCTTTGAGGACGTCGACCGAGTGCCGCAGCTTGAGCTGGCCGTCGAGCGCTGTGCGCTGGGCATCGTCGGCCTCGGCGCGGGCGTGGATAGCGTCAGCTGCCGACTCATCTGCCTTGGCTTTATGAACTTTGTCGAACAGCGGGATCTGGATGGCGATGGCAACGGCTCCTTCGTTGGAGCCGATGTTTCCCGTCGTGGCTTCGAGCTGCTTGAACGAGTTGGTGAACGTGGCATACCGGTTGTACTGTGCGAAAAATGCCAGGCTTGGGCGCAGGAGGTAGCGATGGTCGCCAAGCGATTGCTCTTCCTTGGCCTGCGCGTTGGCGTAGGCGGAAGCAACTGCGGGAGTGGCGGCCGCGGTGAGCACCGGGACAGGCGCGAAGGCCTCCGGAGCGGGCGGGATCATGCCGGAAGCGGTAAGCGTCGGGGTGAGACTTATGCCCATGGCGAGCGCCAGATGGTCGCGGTCATTAGCAGTTTCGTCTTGCTGGCGGAGCGCAGAGAGATGAAACTGCGCGGCACTGAGTCGGGCCTGAGTCAGATCAATCTCAGTGTCGCGACCGGCGTCGAGGCGGTCTTGAACGATCGTGACCAGTCGCTGCGCGAACTCATTCTCCTGCTTGAGGACGGCTTCACGCTGCTCGTCGTGCTGAAGCGCAAGGAAGCTAAGGGCGGTGTCTTCCATCACGCCCTGACGTGCATCCTGCAGGTTCAACGCTGCGGCGTTCACACCGAGGCGCCCGGCGCGGATGTAGTCTTTCTGCGAGAAATTGAAGACAAGTGACTGTGCGTTGAAGGTAAAGAGAGTTGGCGGATTGAAGCTATAGCCGTAAGACTCACCAAGGTTCGCACCCGCATTCACGGTAGGAACGTAGGCGTTGATGGCTTGGTTGAGCGAGGCCTGAGCTTTCAGAACATCGGCCTGGGCGAGGCGCACCTTCGGACTTTTTGTGAGGGCCATGTCGACTGCCGTCGTGAGGGTAACCTGCGCATGAGCCGAGGCGGAGAGCACCGTGCAGGCGACTAGAGCGAATGCACCTGCCAGGCCGCCAGTGTAGGCACGCTTGATTGAGTGCATGCGATCCGGAGAAGGGGAGGCGTGGTGGTATTCAGAGACTAGGTTCCTGATCATCGAGCTATTTCTCAACAGGTTTCACCGGCAGGCCGTTGTAGAGCTCCTGACCCGGGTCGGCCGGCCCAAGGACGACAGTAGCGTTGCTTTGGAGTCCGGAGAGGATCTGAACATTGGTGTTATTCACGATGCCTGGGTGGATCGGGGTTTGCTGGAGTTTACCGCCCGCGATGGTCCACACGAAGTTGCGAGAGCCGTCGGTATGCAGGGCTTCACGAGGCACGGAGAGAACATGTTCCTTTGTCGCTTCGGTAACGGTGACGTTGACGTTTGCGTTGGGCGGCAGATCTCCTTTGGCGTCGTCAACGGTGATGATGCCTTCGCCCACATTGCGCGTGCCGTAATTAATGATGATGTTCGGGATATGCTCTATGTGCCCGTGCCAGACCTGCAGGGGCTTGGCTGGCCAGGTGATCGTGACCGGCTGACCGCTCGCGAGCTTCCCGATCTCGGGCTCGTCGAAGTAAGCGCGCACGAGGAGTTTCGTGAGGTCGGCTACCGAGATGAGATCGTCGCCGGCATGAACAAAGTCGAACTCAGAGACGGGAATGTAGTAGACAGTGCCGTTAATAGGGGAGTGAACGTCCGTATCCCGGAGGGCGGACTGCGCGGCCTGCAGGGCCACTTCGGAGTCGTGAATGCGGGCTTCTGCGGCGGCGCGATCGTCCGAGGTGTAGTGAGTCGTGGTGTGGGAGCTGGCGCTTGAGACGGCAAGGCTCGCTGAGTCGAGACGTTGCTGGGCAGCCGCAACTTCGCTTGCCGACGCAGAGCCTTTTTGCTGCAGGCTCTGAACGGCCCGTAGGTTTGCTTGTGCGGCTTGCTGCTCCAGCTTTGCCGACGCGATGTTTGCTGGAAAGTTCAGTCTAATCTCGCTATTACCGCCGTGCTCGAGATCGGCGAGCTGAAGTTTCGCCTCGGCCAACGTGGCCTGCGCGGAGGCGATGCGGGCGCGGGCGTCCGTATCGTCCATCTTCAGGAGAGATTGTCCAACCGTCACATGTTGCCCTTCACCCACATAGATATCCTGGATGACGCCGGGTCCGGGCGCATGGGCATAGAACGGCGCAACCGGCTCAACCTTTCCATTGGTGGGTTCGGTCTCCGTGATGGTTTGATACGTGACGTGCGCGACGACGACCCGAACGACAGTGCGGGTGAGTGAACGAATCGAGTAGACGATGGCAAGCGCAACCGCAATGCCTGCAACCCACAGAAGGACGAGATTGGAGCGTTTTTGCTCAGGTTGGGCCATATCGTTGAGAGATCAGTATATGAGACGCGCGTTTGAGGGAAACGAAGCAGCTAATTGCGCTTGCTAGCCTTGCTGAGTCTCATGACTGTTCCATCTGGTGGGCTGAGCCCCAAGCCGGCTTATTCACAGGTACCAGGGTATGTTAATCACGATGATGCGCTGGTTCCCGCGAAGGAGGAGAAGAAGCTTCAGCAGTTGCGCTCGCTGATTGTGCAGGAAGTATTGCCACCAGCGGGTGACAACTAGTTCAGGAACGAGCACGGCGATCTGGCGATCGGGGTAGCGAGCCTCGAGCAGCAGAACGTGGTCCACCAGCGGCATCAATACCAGACGAAAGGGGGACGGCAGGAGAATCAAGTCCGGCGGGGTCTCGTTCGCACTTTGGAAAGAAGATACGACATTTTTCTTCCATTCGTCGCACACCTGGTCGCCGCAGTCTTCCGCGTCGACATGGACGGCTTGCACCTGATCAGAGAGTTTAAGGGCGAAACGCAGGGCTTTTTCACTGATGCGGGTCCATTTGTCGACTGGAACGATAACCAGGGGAGCCTGCCGGTGCGTTAGATCCATGGGGCCGGTGACGGCGGTTTCGCGGTCAACCCTCGAATAGTGTCGCTTGACGCCGGACATGAGGAGGATCAGCAGGGGAATGAGGAGCGCGGTAATCCAGGCGCCCTCCGTGAACTTGGCGACGAGGACGACTAGCGTGGTGATGCCGGTGGCGACCGCTCCGATGCCGTTGATAAACATCCGTTGACGCGAACGGGGGCCTGGGTTGCGCTTCCAGTGCATCACCATCCCGGCCTGCGAGAGCGTAAATGCCATGAAGGCTCCGATGGCGAAGAGTGGGATGAGGCGGTCGGTCACGCCGCCGAATAGAACGAGCAGGAGGCCGGTGAAGCCGACCAGCGCGAAGATTCCGTGAGAATACAGGAGGCGTCGCCCGCGGATGATGAGGACGTGCGGGAGATAGTCGCGCTGCGCGATCGCCTGGGTGAGGCGAGGGAAGTCCGCGAAGGAGGTGTTGGCGGAGAGTGCGAGGACGGCGAGGATGCTGGCAATGGCTACGTAGTAGAACCAGCCTCGCCCCATGACGGCGGAGATGAGTTGGGACAAGATCGACTGATAGCCGGAGCCGTTCGGGTCCGTCGCCCCGATCTGGTACGCCCGGCAGAGGAGCGCGATGCCGGCGAGAAAGATCATCAGCAGCGCAATAATGATGGTGAGGGTGGTCTTCGCGTTCTTCTGCGTAGGATCGCGGAAGGCCTGAACACCGTTCGAGACAGCTTCTACGCCGGTCATGGCGGTGCAGCCGGAGGCGAAGACCTTCAACAAAAGCCAGAGGCTGAGTGCGGCGGTGCCTGCCGGAAGATGAGGCGGCACAACGACGGGGGTGGGATGCCCGTGGGCGAGCATGACCCGGATAGCTCCGACCAGAATGACCAAAAGAAGCGAGCCGACGAAGAGGTAGGTGGGGATGAGGAAGGCGACGCCGGTATCCTTGACGCCGCGCATGTTGATCAGGGTCAGGATGAGAAGAATGGCAAGGCAGAGTGCGAGCGTGTGGGGCTGAAGTTTTGGCAAGGCCGAGACGACCGCGCCGACCCCGGCCGAGATTCCAACGGCGGCGTTGAGGACGTAATCGATCATCAGGGCGGAGGCGGCGAGCAGGCCGGGAAAGTCGCCGAGGTTTTCGCTGGCGACAGTGTAGCTGCCCCCGCCACGGGGATAGGCGTCGATGGTCTGGCGATAGGAGAAGAAGACGATCCCGAGAAGAAGGATAATGGCAAGCGAAATGGGCACGATATGCGCAATGCCCATCATGCCGAGCGGGATGAGCAGGGTGAGTGCAGCTTCGGGGCCGTAAGCGGCAGAACTAAGGGCGTCAAGTCCGAAGACCGGAATTCCCGCGATGAAGCCAATGTGCTCGGCGCGCTCATCAACCGAGCGGAGCGGTTTGCCGAGGATCAGGTCAAAAAAGGACATGCGCACCCCTGTGCCTGCGATGGGCGGTGATTGATGAAGCTGAGTCACCAGCCACAGGCTGGCCTACGGGTGGATGCGTCCAGAACGGTTTAGGGTTTGTGGATGACCTTGGCTCACATAAATCGACCAGGATTCAGGAATGTCTTTCATGCAGATCATGGCCTCCGGGAGGCGCTTCGAACCGCAGATCGAGCGCTTTGAGCACAAGGTGTAGGGGACAATGCCACGATTTGCAAAAGCACGCGGGCCGATCAGCCCAGTGACTCCGAGCTATACCTGCCGATGGCGGAGATACCGGACGCGCAAGGCGAGGAGAACCAGGCTTGGCAGTTCCTGGCAAAGTGTGCAATGATCTGCCCGGTTCCAGGCACGGGGGTCCATTATTTGCTCGGGTGTGCTGCCATTGAGGACCTTGGCGTCACAACAGCGATCCCACATGCACGGCGAGTTTACCGATCAATTGATGCGTGTCGTTCGCCCACGTGCAGCATTTTCTGGGTCATTTATGAGGATGATCTCCGCAAGAGGCTCGCACAACCAGTTCAACCGGAAGCACGATCTGCTTTCCTGAAGGTTCTTTCCCTTCCGAACTTAGCCGGGTAAACAGAAGGTGCGCGCCAATTCGTCCCATGTCGGTGGTGGGCTGGCGGACCACCGTCACGGCCGGGGTCAGCAAGTCAGCTGCTTCAAAGTCGTCAAAGCCAACGAGCGCAATTGACTCTGGAACAGCAACTTTCAAGTCTGACAGAGCATGGAGCGCGAGCTGCGTCGTCAAGCCGTTGCTCGTAAAAAGAGCCGTTGGCGCCGGGTCTCGCGCAAGCAGCCTACGCAGCGCAATGGACATCTCTGCCTGGGTCGAAGTTCCGTTTGAGATCACCGGCTTCAGATTGGCACGCGTCATCGCCTGCCTATAACCTTCCTGGCGCGCGCGTAGCGTGTATAGGTCTGCCGACAGGCCAAGATAGGCGATGTGAGTATGGCCGTGGTCGATGAGGTGTTGTACTGCAACGCTGGCTCCATCCTTGTTCTGAACTACGACGCTGTCGAAGCGATCTCGCCTGAGCGGTCGATCCAGGGTGACGATCGGAAGGGTTCTGAACTCGCTTCCAGCAAGTCGCGCACCCGACCCCTTGGCAGGGATGACGATCAGGCCTTCGACATGTCGTAACAGCATGATCATGGCCTCATTGAACTCGATCTCGGGATCCTCGTAGGACATCGCAATGTTAACCGAGTAGCCGCGCTCCTTTGCCACAAGGCTGACGGCTTGTGCACAGGTTGCGAAGAAGGAGTCCTGCAGGTTAGGAACAATGATTCCGATCTGGCGCGAACGCTGCTCGCGCAGCGAGCGGGCAATCTGGTTAGGCCGATAACTCAACCGCTCGATTGCTTCAAACACGCGAAGGCGGGTTGACTCTGCTACGTTTGCGGTCCCGTTGATCACGCGAGAAACCGTCATGGTTCCGACTCCCGCGAGAGCAGCAACGTCGCGCATTCTTGCTGGCCGGCTCACCGAGCGCGCTCTCCTTCAACTAAACCTGGAAGTCTGCTGTCAGACTCACCTTCGCATGAGATTGCCGTAGCGTCAAACCTCTCTAGAAGCGACGCTTCCAAGTTCTTCCTTCTCGGTCAACCTCATCCTGTGGGCCGCAGGCACCACCTTGAAGTCACCACCAAACATGGGATTGGCGTGGAGAACTTCCGAGTTCTATGGCAGAGTGCATCGATCCCCGGAGCCAATTGCCCCGCAGCCTCTATCCCACCGCCCAGTCATCCGAGCCCAGGCTTGTTGCTGCCTGGCAGCGAGCTTTACCAGGCGCGGGAGAACTTGGGTCCTCCATGCTGCTCATCGCGTAGCTTGGAGTTCACACCAGCGCGGACCTCAATCAGGCGACCGAAGAGCCAGATCAGGTCGGAGAGACGATTTAGATAAGCAAGGACCTCTGGAAGTACCCACGCAGGTCCTTCAGGTGAGTGCTCCGCGCCGACTTCGGCGAGCCGAACCGAGGCACGCTCGGCGCGTCGGCACACCGTCCTCGCGATCTCGTATGCGGCGGACTGGGTGTTCGCTCCGGGCAGCGACCAGTCGGCAAGAATGCCGGGCGTGGCTTCGATCTGTTCGACCAGCCTGGTGAGATGGTCGACGTCGGCCGCAGTCATGATCGGGTCTTTCTTGCGGTCTTCGGGGGGTGTCGCGAGAGCCGCCCCGACGCGAAAGAGGGTCTTCTGAATCTCTTCTGTCCAGTCGTGGATGTCCTTCTCTGAGCAGATGCTGCGAGCAAATCCGAGTGCGGAGTTCAGCTCGTCGACGTCCCCGTAGGAATCCACGCGAGGATCGGCCTTGGAGGTACGGTGTCCGCCGATGAGAGAGGTCGCGCCGGCGTCGCCGTGCTTGGTTGCGATGGATGACATGGGGCTCCTGATGGCCTTGATCTTGGCTGCTGGCTTCAGCTTGCTGCCAGAAGCGGTTAGGCGAAGGTTAACGCGCCGGTGGGGGTTTGTTGCGTGGCGCGGAGGGTGCAGGTGTAGTCGCGGGTTCGTTCCCAGGCATGGTGTGGAGAGAAGTGGCCGAACTCCTCTAGGAGAACACGAAGGACGGTAGAGTGCGTGACGATGGCGACCGTTTGCGCTTGGATTTGTTGTCGGATCAAGGTGATCTCTTCGACGACACGATGTTTGAAGAGGGCGATCGGTTCACCATGAGGAGGCGTGAGGTTGGGAAATTCGGCGACCCAGCGCGCGGCGAAGGAGGGGTTGGCAGACTCGATTTGCTGCCAGGTGAGAGTCTCCCAAAGACCGAAGTTGATCTGGCGTAAACCGCGACGCTGATGGATGGGGGTGGAGTGCGGGGCGGCGAGGGCTTCAGCGGTTTGGCGCGCACGAAGGAGGTCGGAGGTGTAGATCTCGTAGAACTCAATATCATAAAAAAAACTGACGAGGGCAGGGAGTTGAGCGATTCCAACTTCGTTGAGGGGTGGATCAGTAGCTCCGCAGAAGGTGCCGGCGAGGTCAGTCTCGGCGTGGCGGAGGAAGAGCAGCGTGGATTGCATGCGGAACATAGTAGAAGAAAGGGAAGGCGAAATATAGCGGTACTTCGCCTTCACTGAGGGTGACGAAGGACTCTCGCGGAAACTGTCGACGAGACGGGCTCCTTCAGGCCTTGGTGAGGTGACGTTCCGGCTTCGGCGCCGCTTTGAGTCCGGCGCACCGTTCCATGACTGCGGAGTGGATACGGTCCTGCAGGTCTGGTGGGAAGTCGTAGAGTTCGTGGTCGCGGTAGATATTGATGGTCTTGGTGGTGGAGTCGAGAACGACCTCACAGTGCTTGCATTCAGCGATGTGTTGCTGAACCTCGGACATAAGTTCCGGGGGAACCGTGCCGTCGAAGAAGTCGGTGAGCTTTGCGAGGAAGTCTGTGCAGGTCATCTGGATGCTTTTTTCTCCCTGAGGGCTGCGGGGGAGTGGGCCGGGTTCTGTTTGAAGTATCTGCTCAGACGTTCGCGAAGCTGGAGCCGAGCGCGGAGCAGTCTTGATTTGACGGCCGGGACGCTCAAACCGAGAGCTTCGGCTGTCTCTTCCGTAGACAGGTTTTCGATGTCACGGAGTGTGAAAACGGTGCGAAAACCTGGAGGTAAGCCTTGAATAGTTTTGCGGAGGATCTCCGACAGCTCGGATTGGCCGAACAGTTGCTCAGGATTGGGGCGCCACTCGGCGAAATCGCGCGGGATGGACCCCTCTTCGGTGTGGACATCCTCGTCCATCGACACAGTCTTCGAGGTTTTGCGTTTGCGTAGCCGCATCAGGCTCTCGTTTACCGCGATGCGGACGAGCCAGGTGGAGAATTTTGAATTTCCCTGAAACTGGTCGAGTTTTTGATAGGCCTTGAAGAAGACATCCTGCGTGATGTCCTCGGCGTCTTCGCGATTCTGGGCAATGTGCTGCGCGACACGGAAGATCTGGCGATCGTACTGGCGGATCAGCTGCTCGAAAGCTGCGGTATCGCCCTCCCGAACGCGCGCGACCAGGGCGACGTCCGGATGGACCTCCTCCGGCGAAAGCGGTGATGCGGGTGGCGACAAGTCTGGGGACTGGGTAGCTGGCATAGGTAAAGGGATGCAACGTACTAAGGCATTTGTCACGGCACTGGTTGTGCTGTCGGCGGCAAACGACCGTCACAGTGATCTTACGCGCAGTCTCGTTGAGCGACAACGGGCTGATCTGCACCGCGAAGCAGCCGCGGGTTCACCAGGTTCCTGTAACAATGTAAGGACGCGGGTGATGACGTACCTGGTTTGATTCAGAGATCGCTGCAGCGCCGACGAAGATTCCAGCTTTCCGCATGGTTTACAGCTAGAGTGAAGTTAAGCCATTCGATCTCCTTTGGGTTTCGCGTTGAGGGTAAATTTGGGTTCCGGGATAGGGAGTAAGAGTAGAACGTATTTTGCGCTGGCGTCGACGGCACTCTGGTGCGCGTCTGCGGTGGGCTACGCCGCCGTTACGCTGGAACATGCCAAGCCGGCCAGGAGCGGGACGAGCACCAGCCGTCGCGGAGGGGGAGCAGGAAAGGCCGGTTCGGCCAAAAGCAGGGGTAAAGCAGCGCGCACCGGAGCAAAAGCAGGCAAAGCGGGACGCGGTCGTGTGCTGACGAAGGCTGAATCGCATGCGGAATCAGCGCGTAAGGCAGAGCTTACCGTGCAATCAATCCGACTCAACAGTGCGTTTATCGCTTCTGCGAACTTGCGGCCCATGGCCCAACAACTGGCCTCGATGCGGTCACCCGCGGGGTTTTCTGCGGTCAGTGGCTATGCTTCCTCACACCCTGGCGCGGCGGCTTCAACGGCGTATCTGGCGATGGGACACGCCTACGCGCTCGATCGCCGATATGCGGACGCTGCAAACGCATTTGGGGAGGCGGCGCGGACTGACACTACCCTGGGCGACTACGCGGACTACCTGGGAGCGCAGGCGCTGGTGAACGAGCAGCGATATGGTGACGCGGTTCCGTTGCTGGATCGGTTCGCCGATCGTCATCCCGACAGCATTTTCGATGTGAGTGCGCCGCTGCTGCTGGCGAACGCATATGAAGCGGCCAGCAATGCCGGGGCGGCCGTACGGGTTTTGGAGCCGATGCTCGGGACGAGCGAGGCGGATCACGCTGACTTCAAACTTGCGCTGGCGAAGGGATATCAAGGATCTGGCCAGAGTGGGAAAGCAATTGCGCTTTACCGTTCGATCTACATCGGGCAGCCGTTGAGCGTGGAGGCGACGCAGGCCCGGGTGCAGTTGACGGCGCTGGGCGGGGGGCCAACAGCCAGCGAGCGCAAGGTGCATGCGGATGAGTTGTTCGATGCGAAGCGGTACTCGGAGGCAAGCGCCGAGTACAGTTCCCTGCGAAATGATCCGAGTCTTTCGCAGGGAGATAAGGACGCGCTTCTGCTTTACAACGCCGTCTGCGACCTGAGGCTGAAGCATCTGAGTCGCAAAGATGTGGACAAGTTACAAGCTACGAACGACGATACTGCCGCGCTGAAGCTTTATCTTTACGCGGAGATCAGTCGCACGGAGAAGAATCGCGAAGAACACGACGCAGAAATAGCCCAGATGGTGAGCCAGTATCCTCATAGCCGTTGGCTCGAGGAAGCGCTTTATTCAGGAGGGAACATGTATCTCCTGACCCATGACTCGACTCAGGCTATTTACCACTACAAGCTTCTTGTTGAAAGATTTCCGAATAGCGTTTACGCTCCTTCTTCGCACTGGCGGAACGCGTGGATGAACTATCGGCTGCGTAACTATCCCGAGGCTGCCCGGCTGATGGATGAGCAGGTAACGCGCTATGGCGCGGGCACTGAAGCTTCGAGTGCGTTGTATTGGCGCGGGCGAATTTACGAGGATGAAGAACACGACTTCGCGCACGCGGCTGCCTACTATCGTTGCGTCCTTACGAACTACACGAACTTCTATTACGCAGACCTCGCGAAAAAAAGGTTGAGTGTGCTTGGAGCTCAGGGCGACGTTACACCGACACCCGCGCTGCAGGCCGTGCGCAAGGTGACTGTTCCGGACCTGACGGATGTTGTTCCCGAGAACGATCCGCACCTGATCAAGGCAAAGTTACTGGCAAATGCGGCGTTGAACGAGTACATCGCACCGGAGATCGCGGCAAGTCCAGGCTCATCGGAGTGGGGTGCACTGGCGCAGGCAGAGATCTATTCGTCCTTCGGGGAGTTCACCCGCGCTCTGCAGTCGATGAAGCATTCCGGCATTTCTTTTTTCTCGATTCCGACAAACCAGGTTCCGATGGTTTATTGGAAGCTGATCTTTCCCCAGCCTTACTGGAATGACTTAGTGGCGGATTCGGAAAAGAATGGGCTGGATCCCTACCTTGTTGCATCGCTGATCCGGCAGGAGTCGGAGTTCAACGCGGGCGCTGTCAGTCCGGCACATGCAATTGGCCTCATGCAGTTGCTGCCTTCCGTGGGTAAAGAGAATGCCAAGAAAGAGGGTATGAAGGGGTTCAGTGCTGGTGAGTTGTTAAATCCTTCTATCAACCTGGATCTGGGCACACGAAACCTGAAGCAGGTGCTGGATCGCTTCGGCGGGCAGCCGGAGTATGCCCTTGCAGCCTATAACGCCGGGGATGTGCCGGTGCGGCAGTGGATGGCGATCGGCGACTACAAAGATGTTCCGGAGTTTGTTGAGTCCATTCCGTATTCGGAGACTCGCGAGTATGTGCAAGCGATTATGCGCAACCGCGAACTTTATCGGACCCTCTATGGAGCGAAGTAGAGGATCAGGGTGGGTTACGATAAGGAAGTTGAGAGATGCCCGGATGGTGAAATCGGCAGACACAGCGGACTTAAAATCCGTCGCCCTTTAGGGAATGGGGGTTCAAGTCCCCCTCCGGGCACCAACCCTACCAGGTCCAGCATGACTGGCTATCGTTTTGTTCCGGGTGCTTCGGCGGAGCAGGGTCAGGTGTAGATCCTATCGAATACAGGCTGAGTTCGGGTTATGGGCCGAACCCTGATGGCCTGCGCCCAACCTGCAATCAGAAAGAAGAATACCTCCGGTTGCAGACCAAGGTAGACCGTCGCCACATCCACCAGGATAGCGAGGAAGATGCCAAGCAGGGTGAAGGCTAATGCTCGGTCCTCGCGGAGTATGTTCGATCGTGCGGTTTGAACCAGGATAACGATCGTTCCAAGACTGACGAGCAGAAACGAGCCAAGACCCACGTAACCCTGGACGAGCCAGACAAGCAGATACTCATTGTCGATTGATATGTATTTGCCAACCTTGGGAAACTCCTTGCCTTGTCCGAATAGACCTCCATGTTCGGCCGAAGGAAGGTAGAGGTCGAGCATGATGATCCGGTAGGCAGCAGTCTCCTGCTCGTCGGATGTTGGCGCGTTCTTTGCTCCGGCGGCAGCGTAGTCGGTCAGGACCTTGAAGGCGATGGGACCCGCAGTAAACATGATCAAGGCCACCAGCAAAGCGTTTCGAGCGATCCTGCGTGTTTGTCCAACCCATGCGACCGGGGCGCCGAAGACTAAGCCAAGTTCCGGGCCGCGGGATTGCGTCAGATAGAGGGCGATTAGCATCATCCCGGAGAAGAAAGTCGACCGACGCCAGGGAATCATTTGCAATTGGCGCATTCCCCAGCCGTAATAGCGTGCGGCGAAGACTCCAAGCAAAAGCGCCATGATCCATACTGTGCCGGCGAGTTCCCCAGAGAAGAATGCCGCGCTCACACGCCCATGTCCTCCGCGTATCTGCGTTCCGAAGCCCGGCATTGCCCCGCCGAACAGGGGATTGAAGGCGCTCTCGAATGGGTTCACGCGCCACTCCCACTCCACGCTGCCGACCATGGCAACGAAGAGGCTCAGCATCAGCAAGTTTTTGATGAAGGGCAAGCGGCCGCCATCCTGCTCAATTAACAGCTTACCCGCCATGTAGGGGATCAGCGCCTGAGAGAACGCATAAAGGAGTTCGAAGATGGAGTTGGTTGTCTGTCCTTTAAGCAGGTAGATGGCTGAGGATGAGAGGACAAAGAGGCCGACCCAAAGATCGATCAGCGAGAACCGCCAGCGCGCCATCACGCGAAGAAACATGGTGATGCCAAGTGGCCAGAGAACCGCATCGGTGAAGTGTACGGGTGGCAGCAACTTGATCTTCCAAACGTAAAATGCCGGGCAGATCATCAGTATTGCGAGGGTAATAGTTCGAAAGACTCTTGCGGGTGACCAAAGGAAGAGCATCACGATACTGGCAAGCGCCGGCACGAGGATGATGATCGACAGCGCAGACGAGTTGGTTTGGAGATCTGTGCCCACAGATTACTTTCAGGGATGGAACCTAATGAAGATCGGTTTAGCCTTCCCCAGATTGTATACAGTCGTTGTCTTGCGTTTGGCCGTGTGCTCCTTCCTATAGGCAGGATAAGCGTATGTGAAAGCGCAAGCGGCTGCCACGACAACGTGATGTTGCCCGGCCACCCTCTTATTGCAAGGCAAGACAATCAATTCGGCGACGTACACCCGGAGCGATCTTGGGGCCGCGCGACTGGCGTGAACAGCAGATAACCCTTACTTCACTTCGTGCAGTCGTCTCATAAGGTTTAGCGGTTGACTTGTATACTCGGGGCATGGCGCGACAGAACTCAATCGTTGTGCGTACGTGTTGCTGTGATTGCAGCGGAGAAAGCGCGACAGCGGTGGTGCGCGTCGGATGAGCGCGACGGGAACGAACAGGGGGCAATCTGGTCCGCCTGCAAACGGGCAGCGGAAACGGACGAGCCTCAAGGATCTCGCAGCCTATCTTGGCTTATCGCAGACGACGGTGTCGTTTGTATTGAACGATGCGCCCCTGGCCAAGAATCTCACGGAAGATACCCGGCGTCGGGTGCTCGAAGCGGCGCGAAAGTTTAACTACCGGCCAAGCTACTTTGCGCTGAACCTGAACAAGAGTGGCAGCGACTCGGTCGGTGTAATTGTTCCTGAACATAGCGAGGGCTACTTCACAGTTGTGATGGGTGGCGTTGAGCGGTTTCTGATGCAGAAGAACTTCATGTATTTCACGACGTGCCACTATTGGAAACCGAAGCTGATGGAGGAGTATCCACGGCTTTTGATCAATCGGGGAGCTGAGGGGCTTCTGCTGTTGAATACCAATGCCGATTTTGAAACAGTTCTACCAGTTGTTGCCATTTCAGCGCATAAGGAGAAGGAAGGTGTAACGAATGTAGTGATCGATCACACAGCGGCAGCACACCTTGCAGTCAAACACCTCGTGGAACTCGGACATAAGAAGATCGCCTTCATGAAGGGGCATCGCCACGTGATTGATACCGAGGCGCGTTGGGAGTCAATGATGGAGATTGCACGGGAATTTGGGGTGCAACCGACTCCCGAGCGCACCGTCCAGATGCGAACTAGCAGTTGGTCGCCAGAGGTGGGGTATGAACCGGCAAAGCGGTTGCTCGATGCGACACGCGACTTTACCGCGCTCGTGGCGTTCAACGATACCGCTGCGATCGGTGCCATTCGAGCGCTTCACGAGGTAGGGATGATGTGTCCGCGTGATGTCTCGGTGATCGGCTTCGACAATATCGTGAGCGCGGAGTTTCATGTCCCGAGTCTTACGACCATTCGCCAGCCGCTCAGTATGATGGGTCGATTGGCTGCAAAAATTCTGCTGGATAGGATCGCGAATCCGGACAAAAAATATGCGCCTTCCATCCTGATCAAACCTAAGTTGATTGCTCGAGAGAGCACGGCAAAGGTTAAGAAGGGCAGTCTGTAGGCTTACCTGCCATGATCGTCAGCCACAGCGAGAAAAGAAATTCCTGATGGCAGCCGGCCTGGAACCAACGATACCGAAGTAGGGGAACGCATCGAATCTTGCTTAGCGTGGCGGGATGCTCGCGGCCAGCTTGCTCTCGGCGGCTGCTTCGGACGTTCGGTTCAGCTTCGTGTAGAGGGTGGCGAGTTGGACGTGAGGCTCGGAGTAGTTGGGATTCTTTATAGCCATTTGTCTGAGGAGGGAGATCGCAGGGTCGAGCGAGCCAGAATCAGTTTGAAAGACACCGCCTTCTTTCAGAGGCTTGGACGAGGGCAGGGGAAGCTGTTGAGCGCGATCGAAGAAGGGTTTGGCCGCAGTCTCGCCATCGCGTTTCGAGAGTAAGGTGATGCCGAGATAGAGATTCGCGAGGAAGTCGTCAGGGTTGAGCGCGAGCGCCTCGCGGAAGGCGAATTCAGCGGCGAAAGGATCTGACAAAAGGATGCGAGCGATGCCGACGAGGGTATCAATGGACGGGTTCTGCGGATCCAGACGATGGGCGGCCTCAAGGGCGCGCCGAGCGGCTTCTGGTTCGGAGTCTTCGAGGAATGCCGAGCCGGCCTCTGTGAAAAGAGCGGCATCGTCTTTGGTGTCGGCAACGCGGACGAGCACGATCGCGCCCTGGTGAAGCTTGCCAGTGCGAATCAGGGCTTCGCTATAGGCTTCGGCAAGTTCCGTGCTTTGATCGGCGAGCGGGCCAAGTGGGCCGAGATCTTTAAGAGCGGCTTCGGGGTCGTTCTGGTGAAGGTCAGTATCGGCAAGCAGACCTGCGGCAAGCAGGTTTTTCGGATCGACCTCGAGCGCAGCGTTGAACTCCATCTTCGCGGCGGGAACGTCGTTCTTCTTGAGTTCGGCGAGGCCGGTTTCAACAAGAAGTTGTGGTCGCTCCTTCTTTGAGACGAGAGGGACGGCGAACTGAAGCTCCTGAATCGCCGCGTTGTAATCCTTCTGCTGGAGGAGAACGGCGCTCAGCTTGATGTGTGCATCCGCAGACTTCGGGTGCGCGTCGAGATAGGCGCGGTAGTTGCGGATAGCAGTCGGGAGATCGTGTGCGACCTCGGCCTGCTGCGCGGCAAGAAGGTAGGGGTCTGTCCGCTGGGCGCTTGCGCATGGGACTATCAGGCCTAGAGCGGCCAGCGTGAGGATTTGCTTCATGGTGGGAGGATAGCTGATTGCTGGTGTGGAGGAGCGGGAAACAGGGAGGCGAGAGGCGCAAGGGCTCACAGAGGTACACAGAGCTTCAATGCGGTGCGTCGGATTTCCCCTTCTCCTTGACAATCTGGTTGTCGAGGACAGGGGGCAGCTGCTTTTTAGGCTGCTACTTAAGGTTGAAGCCGGAGAGCATGATCCTCGGGCTTTGATTGCGCGTGTCAGCGTGGTTCAACTCCGTGGTGAGTGTGAGATGTTCACCGGGCATCAGGTTGATATAGTTATCGGAGTAGATGGCCGGGAGGATACGGTCGCCTGCGTTCTCGCGCACAGCTTTCAAGCGAACCATCAGAGCGGGGCTTGGAGTCAAATTATGGAGCGTCGTAGTGAGTAGCCAGATGTCTCCTCTGCGCTGTGTCGTTGTACTGGCTTGCAAGGTGATCCTGGGCAGTTCTCGTATGGCGCGATAGTCGTCTTCGTGGATGCCGCGCAGATAGAAGTTGGTAGAGAGGACGGTGGCGTCCTTGCTGAGGGTGAGTCGCAGGAAGTGAACCGGTGTAAGGCCTGCGGGGAACTCAAGCGGGATTGCCGATTGGACGCTATCTTCAGGGCTTGCGATCGAGACGGACTTGAACGAAACTTTGGTGCCGTCCATGTTGAGAACTTCAAGCTGCGCCGTGAGATCTGTCTGATTGCCTCCGCTTAGATTTACAACCTCAATGAAGCCGGTCGCTCGGTTCCACTGGATGTGAATTGGCTCTGAAGCTTTCTTGCAGCCGAAGTATGCAGCCGTCGGTTCGAAGTAGAAGTCATAAGTCTGCCACACGAACGATGGCCAGCAAGGATGTGACATCCAGAGCAGCACGCCCATGCGGTCTTTGCTCTGTGCCTCGAACATGGCGCGGTAGCCTTCGTAGTTGATGAACTGCGCGAGCGTGACCCACTCTTCGGCAGTTTGGGCTCCACCATAGCTGTCGTCGATGAGCGAGAGAAACGATGCGCCGCCCTGTGCGCCGTGCAGGCAGAAGTCGTGGAGACCCCAGTCGAGACCCTGCGGCCAGATAGCCTCTTTGGGCATCATGAGCTCGACGGACTCGATTGGTGGGATGTTGGGCATGCCGATCTCGGAGTGGAACTTGGTATCGGGGTGCTCGAAATAATAAGTCGGAGGTAGCGCACGGTATGGGCCATGGCCGCTCACGACATCATCGGCTGACGAGCCGATGTAATGGATGTCGGGGTGAAGTTCGGCGATGAGGGCGCGTATGCCTGCGTCGAGAGCAGGCGGCGGGAACCACTCGTTGCGGCCGACGTAGAGGCCGATCGAGGCGTGTTTGCGAATACGCAGAATGAGATCGCGGGCGTTGGCGAGAAAGAGTGAGTTGTCGTCCGGGATGGGGCCGTCCCAGGGGTTTGCGAGCCAGAAGTCCTGCCAGACGACGATGCCGTACTTGTCGCAGGCTTCGTAGAACGCATCATCGGGGATCTGGCCGACCCAGTTGCGAATCATCGTGAAGTTCATCTCGCGGTGATAGCGGACAGCGACATCGTACTCGCGGGCGCGATATCGCAGCATCGATTCGGCAAAACCCCAGTTGCCGCCGCGCGGGATGAAGCGACGTCCATTGATAAAGAGCTTCAGGTTGTGGTCGACCTCGGTTGCGGTCATCTGGCGGATGCCGGCTTTGAAGGTCTTTTGGTCGAGGACTTCGCCGGAGTCGGATGAGACAGTTAGCTCTACATCGTGCAGCGTAGGCTCACCATAGCCGACCGGCCACCAGAGCTTCGCGTTCTCGATGTGAAGCGGGAGCAGGCTGATGGCGTGGGAGCCTGGACCGGGAACCTCGACGGTTTGCGAAAATGGCGTGTCGCCGAACCGTCCGCGGATGGTAGCTCTGGTGCCCGACGCCCCGGTGTTGCCAAGGTTCAGGTGCACGGTCACATCAGCATGGCCGCCAGTCACGACAGAGGTAACGGCGGGGTCCTCGATGGTCAGCGCGCCGGTTTGCGTGAGGAAGACCTCTCCCCAAATCCCCGTGTTGCGTCCGCGCACAGTCGGAATCCAGTCCCAGCCGATTGAAGCGTGGAAGGTCGGGTTGTCGGCTCCAAGCGCCCCGCCGTTAACGCCCGGCGAATCGTAGGTCTTCTGCTTGCAAGAGCCCGGAACCGCATTCTTTTGGACCCGAATCGCAAGCATGTTGTTCCCGCCAGCGATGAGCTTCGAGGTGATGTCGAAGCGTGCGCGCTTGAAGCCTCCATCGATGTGGCCGATTGAGGCGCCATTGAGGAAGACCTCTGCCTTCCAGTCGATCCCGTCGAAGTTGAGCCACTGCAGCCGGCCAACTCTAGCGGCGGGCAAGGTGAAGGACGTGCGATACCAGAAATCGGAGTAGAAGAAGGCGTCGGAGATTGCGAGCTGATTCTGCCCAAAGTTGGGGTCAGGAATAGCGCCAGCATTCAGGTAGGAGGTCAGGATCGTCCCGGGCACGGTGGCGGGGAGCCACTTCGTGTCGTCGAAGTCTGGACGGGAGAGCGCAGCGCCGGTGGCATCGGTTTCAGAGCTCCGCTGGATCCGCCAGGAGCCGCCGGCCAGGTTCAGACGTCCATCTGGCGTCATGGTTGCGGCCGGGGCGGGCTGAGGCACAGGCCCACCGTGACCGAATACCTCCAACTCAGAAAGGATGTAGCCGTTGGGTGAGGTGGGCCGCATCATCAGGATGCGGACGTGACGCGCTGTGGCGGAAGCTTCGAGGTGGATCTCGTCGATGTTGGAGGAAGCGGTTTCCGGTAGCGGCTTGAGGGTTCGCCACTGTTCGCCGTCGTTCGAGGTCTGGATCGCTCCTTCGGCTGCGCGCGCGATCCAATGCAGCTTGATGCGGTTGAAGGTGCAGAGCGCGCCCAGATCGACCGCAACCCACTCCTCGCCGAGTCCGGCAGACATCCACGCAGAGGTAAAGCTATACGGGCCACCGATCTGTACGCGGTTTTCCATGCTCCGCGTGCCGCGGTAAAACTCGATCTGCCCTAAACGCCACTGTACGTCCATCTCGTCCGGCTTGGCCCCGTCGAGCGAGAGTGCGACTTGGTAAAAGCGGCTTCGACGCGGGTTCTGGAACTCGATGGTGGGATAGAAGAGGTTATTGCCGCGATTGAGATCCGGCGGGAATGTGACGTGTCCGTCTGTGGTTGGCGGGTTCACGATGCTGCCCACCGGCTGCCACTTTCGTGCGTCGTCGGACACCGAGACCGTGATGTGGACGTTCGAGGCAGGGAACCGCTCGGGTAGCGCGACGAAGACGGCGACACGATCAACCTCAGCCACGTCCGATCCGCCGGCGAGCGCGAGGTGCGCGTGGACGGCACCGCCAACCAGCGTGAGGGTTGCGGCGGGCCAGTGCGAGACAAGGGTCTCTCGAAGGTTCTTGGGCAGAATGCCTTCTGTGCTCGAGAAGGCGGTGATCCAGTGAGGCATCGTGGTGTGGACGATGCCATCCGTGACGCACTGCGCGGTGAGGTTGTAATCGTACGCGCTGGACTGGGTCGCCGGCCGGTTGAGGGCCAGATTGCGGACGCTGATGTTATCGATACCAAAGCTCGGACCAAAAAAAGCGGCCGACTCACCGGGGTAGACTCCGATGCCTCGGGTGAAGGGAGTCGGGGATACTGGCGTGGCGGCGGGGGAGGTGCCGTTGGAAGCGAGCGCGGGGAGTGACGGCATGGCTGCGCCAGCGGTCGCGACGAGCGTGGTCTTGAGGAAGGTGCGTCTTGAGCTTGGCATCAGGTCCGTTCTGAGCTGGGTTTGAGCGAGTCAACCGACTTGGACAGCTTAGAACAATCATCAGGATTTGTCCTGCATCAATCTGGCATTCTGAAGAACGATGTGCCTAACCCTTCCAGAAACTCATGACAATCCCGCCTGCCACGATCAGTACGCCGCCAACATAGATGGGCAAGGTTGGCGACTGATGGAACTTGAACTTGGCCACGAGTTGCGCGACCACGAAGAAGAGCACGACGTAAATTCCGAGTAGCTTGCCAAAGTCGATCTGCGACGAATTGAGGAACAGGCTATAGCCGATGAGTACGGCGGCTCCTGCGGCAAACCAGCCAAGCCGCTTTGCACCTGTCGCATGCCACAGGCCCGACGAGAAGCAGGCGTCGCCATAGACTTCGAGGTAGGCAGCGAGGGCGAGGACGGCGAAAGCCCCGAGCGGCGTCGAGATAAGCTGGGCGAACAGGGTTTTCAAAATGACCTCTCGGGAGGGGGATCCTGGAATAGGTGTCAGTGTAGCAGCGGAGCTTTCGACATTGGTTTCAGGGCCGTTTGCCGATAGACTGGGGCTTACCCAGACTTACGGTGAGGACGAGGCTTGCGAGCGATTGGCTGTCTGTTGATGGTGTCGGGATGGTTGATCGTGATGGCGGCGCTGGTGCTGCTCACGCGCCTCACGGAGCGATATGGATTTGTGGTTGCCGGCCTCGCTGTCGAGGTTCTTGGGCTCGTGTTGCTGGCCCAGCGGTATCGTTCAATGCAAGTGGGGGAGAAGAGCCGGCGATGATGATCAGCTTGTTCTTCATTGTGCTGGTGCCGCTGGCATTGGCTGGATTGGCCTTGATTCACCAGGGCCTTGGCCGCTCGCGCAGCGCCGCGCACACGATGCTCGCCACACTATGTGCGGTAGGGATCGCCGCCATCGTCTTTGTGCTGATTGGTTCGGCGTTGGCTGGTTTCGGTGGCGCGCCGGCACATGCCTTCACGTTTGGTGGCATACGCTGGGATTGGCTGGGAGCTGAAGCGTTCTTCGCCGACGGGCTGCACACGGGTGAGGCGGGTGCAATGCATCGCCTGCTCGTAATGAGTCTGCAGATGTTCGCGGTTGGTATGCTTGTGATGATTCCGATCAGCACAGGCAGTGACCGATGGAAACTCGGCGCTGTTTGCTCTGCAAGCGCCGTAACCGCAGCGTTTACCTATCCCCTCTTTTCACATTGGGTCTGGGGTGGAGGTTGGCTGGCACGGGTCGTCGACTTTGTGGACGTTGGCGGTGCCGGTGTCATCCAGGTGGTCGGCGGTCTGGCGGCGTTGTCGGTAGCGTGGGTGCTGGGACCGCGTCGTGGCAAGTATGCGGATGGCATTGCCAGCGCAATCCCAGGGCACAATATCGTACAGGTCTTGTTCGGGTGTTTGCTTGCGCTGATGGGCTGGATCGGGCTTGAAGCTTCGGCCGCCATCCTCTTCTATGGTGCGGGATCGGAACAGGTAGTCATGGTTGTGATCAACGCAATGCTGGCGGCATCTTCGGGCTTGCTTGCGGCCTCAGTTACAACCAGGGTGCGCTACCGCAAGCCGGACTCGTCCATCAGCGCAAACGGCTGGATTGCCGGCTTGGTGGCTGGGAGTGCGGGCTGTTGTTATCTCACGCCGGGTGAAGCGATCTTCATCGGGTTCATTGCTGGTGCCCTGGTGACTTGGCTGGTCGAGTTTCTGGAGATGACAGCACTAGTGGATGATCCGGGTGGAGCTATCTCTGTTCATGCAGGCGCCGGAATATGGGGGCTGGTCGCGTATGGTGCCTTGAGCGCTTCCGGACCGGACCGCTGGGTTCATCTGCTTGCGGAGCTGGTTGGAGTCGCAACGCTGCTTGGAGTGATGTTTCCGCTCATTCACGGTGCAAATCTACTGCTGAACCGGATTATGCCGTATCGCGTGGATCGCGATGGCGATTGGCAGGGGATGGATATTCGTGAGCTGGGAGCCGGCGCTTATCCGGAGTTCGTCATTCATGCAGATGAGTTCGTGCCGCGATGAGTGAAAGCCAATGTGCGCTGATCGCGGGCGGCGCACACGGCGGGAAGCGAATCGCTGGCGTGTACGGGCGACTAATGGCGATGGGCGACGAGCAGCAGGAGCGCGAAGATAAGGATGGGAATGAGGATGATGCTCAGGTAGAAAAGAACGCGCCTGGTGTTCGGAGATTGTCGTTGCTTGTAGTTGGCCTCCGCGGTGCGTTCGGCGATGCCTACCTCTTCCGTGTGTTCCAGATCGTGCGCCATCTCGCGTGCGGAGGTGTAGCGGTTCTTGGGTTCGCGCTCCATGGCACGATAGATGATCTCCTGTAACTGCGGGGTGATGGCGGGATCCAGTTTGCGCGGCGGGATGGGTTGATTGAGCAGGCGATCGTTCATCACCGCAAAGGGGTTGGGACCAGTAAAAGGGACCTGGCCGGTCAGCATCTCGTAGAGCATGACGCCGAGAGCGTAGATGTCTGAACGCGCATCGCCACGTTTTCCCTTCACCTGCTCGGGCGAGATGTAATCGGGCGTTCCCATCGACTGCGAAAAGTGGGCAAAGGTGAGACGCCGCGCGCCCGCCGAGCCAGCAATGCCAAAATCGATCAGGTGGATATTGTCCTGCGGTCCGACCATGATGTTCTCGGGCTTGAGGTCGCGATGGATTACGCCGTTGGCGTGAATGTGCTCGAGCGCGTGGCAGATGGCGATCGTGAGGGCGACGGCGCGTTCAGGCGGGAGCTTGCGCTGCTCGTTGAGGATGCTACGGAGAAGACGCCCGTCGACCCACTCCATCACCATGTAAATGGTGCTGCGGTCTTCATTCGGGTAGACCTTCATGACCGCGGGATGATCGATGCGGGTGCCGATCTCTTCCTCGCGCTTGAAACGCTCCCAGAGGGTAGGGTCGCCCTCGACTTCGGGGTGGGGGATCTTGATGGCGACCTGCTCGCCGGTCCGCATGTCATGGGCGCGGAAGACCGTGGCCATGCCGCTGGTGGCGACGATGCTGTCCAGGGTGAAATGGTCGAGCGTATCGCCGGGTTTGTGGTCGAGGTTGGGTGCGTACATGAAGGCCGTCATTCACTGTTAGCTCTTAGCTTAGGGCTTGAAGGTAACAGCTGTTTCATAGGAGTCGGTAGGGCCTTCCGCGGTATAGGCCCATGCGTTCGACGGACCGGACGCGGATGAGCTGCACGCTGATGTTATCGTAACCGCCGGCTTCATTGGCGGCGTCAACCAGGGATCGTGCCGTAGCGTCTAGATCCGGGCGTGCGTTCAGGAGGTAGCTGAGCTTCTGTTCAGGGACGTAGCCATGCAGGCCATCGGAACAGAGGAAGAGAACGTCGCCGGGGATGATGTTCACGGTCATGGTATCGGCTGCGACGAAGAGTTCCTGGCCGAGGGAGCGGGTGAGCAGATGCCGTCCCTCCCCGGAGCCGGCATCCTCGGCGGAGAGGATGCCGAGTCGGACCTGCTCGTTGGCCATGGTGTGGTCATGGGTGAGCTGGGTCAGCCTGCCGTTCCGGACCAGGTAGCATCGCGAGTCGCCGACATGCGAGACGACGGCGGAGTCGAAGCGGAGGGCGCAGGCTACGAAGGTGCAGCCCATACGGCGGCCGGGTGCCTGTTTGGAGCCGGCGTCGTAGATGGCCAGGTTGGCTTCCTGGACGAGGCGCGGGAGGAGCGACACGTGCATGACTCCTTTTGGGATCTTGCGGAAGCCCTCGCAGGCGGTATCGACAGCCAGGCGCGCGGCGACTTCGCCGTCGGCGTGAGCGCCCATGCCGTCGGCCATGCAGAAGAACCAGCCCTGGGACTGGACTTGCTGCGGCGTCGTAGCAAGGACATGGCCGACCGCGTCTTCGTTGTGTTCCCGGGTGCGGCCTTGATCAGTAAATTCGGCGAATTCGAGATCGAGCATTGTGTCCTGAAGTGTAAGGAGCGGCTTGCGCCCCCATCCTGCCATTGTGCAAAGTCTTCAAAGCAGGTTCGTTCGGTTGAGACTCCCGTCTTTGGGATGTGCAGTTTGGCTAGTGACGTGCGGAATAGAATTCCACTTTTTAGGCGCGGGAAGCGAGGAGGACGGACTTGCCGGCTTTCCTGCCGACGACGAGGAAGTGGATGCCGCCATAGATGGCCCAGAGGATCGCGATGGCGAGTGCGAGCAGTGGTTCCATTTTGGTACCGATGCCGAGGAAGGGGCCGATGAGGTAGAAGGCCATGCAGCCGAGGTTGGCGAGCAGGCCGAAGACGGGGATGAGCAGGTGGCGGATCACCGAGTAGTTCTCATGCTTGTGGTAGGCGACCATGCAGAGGGCGCAGCTGAGCGCATAGAGGACGAAGGTGCCGAAGTTGGAGGCGAGGGTGACGGCGAGTAGTGAATTGGGCAGCGCGGCCATCCTGTCGTGGGTGGTGTAGCCGAAACTCGAAAAGAGCCCGTGGGGGAGCGCAGCAATGGTGGCGTCGGTGGGTGCGCCGGCGTCGCCGAAGAGCATCAGGACGGCGACGCAGCCAATCACGGCGGAGATGATGGCGAGGGTCCAGATGGCGCGGTGCGGGGTGAGATTTTTCTTGTGAAGGGTGCCGAAATCGCCGCCGAGCTCTTGATCCTTGCCCATGGCATAGGTGACGCGGGCGCCGGTATTCATGCAGGAGAGGGTGGTTCCGATCAAGGCGAGAATGACGGTCGTCGCTTCGGCGAGCATGAAGATGCGTCCGTGGCCGGCGCCGAAGAGGGCGTCACCCACGATGACCATCATGTCGCCGATGGGGGCGGCTGAGCCCGCCGCAGACTGCATGCTGTAGCCGGAGTTGAGGAAGTAGTTGGCGGCGAAGTATTCGAAGAAGTAGAAGACGCAGCCCTGGATGAGCAGCGAGAGGAGGACCGCGATGGGGACGTCACGCTTGGCGTTACGAGCCTCCGCACCCATGGTGGTGACGGATTCAAAACCGACCAGGATGAGAATGGCGATTGTTGCCTGAACGAAGACCCAGGACCAGTTATGCGGACTGACGACGGAGATGGCGGAGGAGTGCGCGAGGAAGTTCCCGTTGGCGTCGTAGGAGTCGTAGTTGACGTGGAAGGGAATGGGTTGGCCGGCGGTGTCGAGTTTGGGAAGGGGAACGCCGCTGGCATCGCGTTGGATGGTGTCGGTGGTGACGCCGGCGGTGATGACGGGAGCGGTCTTGAACTCGTATTGGTAGGCCTCACCGGAGGTCGCGTCAAACTGCCAGGCGACGGATCCGGGCTTGTGGTTGATGCGGTATTGGATCGCGAAGAAGGCGAAGATGAGCAGCGCGGTGATCTGGATGATATTGATGACGAGGTTGATGTTGGTGGAGCTCGAGACGCCGCGGTGGGCGATGTAGGCGATGGCGAAGGCGAAGACGACTGCGACCATCATCATGAAGAGCATGCCCGGGTTTGACGCGGACATGAAGTTCGGCCAGAGGGTTCCGGCAACGTAACCGCAGACGATTCCCATGGTACCGACCATGACGCCCGGATAGATCCAGTAGTAGAGATGGGATGCCCAGCCCACGATGAATTTGGAGATGCGGGCGTATTTCCAGGCTTTATCGCGATTAAGGAAGGCCTGCTCGGCGAAGAAGTAGGAGGAGCCGGTGCCGGGATAGAGTTTGGCCATCTCGGCGTAACAGACGGCTGTGGAAAGACAGAGAAGGAGTGCGCCCACGATGCCCCACCACATGGCGGGTCCGGTGTTCTTGGTGGTGGATTGAAGATAGAAGGTAAGCCAGAGGAAGGCGCCGGGTGCGATCAAGGCCATGGCATTCGAGGTGAGGCCGGTGAGGCCAAGCGTGGGTTTCATTTCGCCGGTTACGGTTTCTTCTGCCATGTCTACTCCTGAACACTATTGAGAACGGATGAATATGAGTATGCAACAACGACGGTCGAAGTCCTGGGAAGTTGGGGCTTGACGATCGAAAGGCTCTGAATACTTTGGACGGGTATGTAGCCTAGAATGCCACGTTGCGCGCGGTTTGAACAGGGTCAGGGGTGACGTTGTGGTTCTCGGACGGCAGGAGGTGAGGTCGCGATGGACACCGTGGTCTTGATCTCGGCGCACCTACTGATGCAAAGAGAAGGCATCCGGCAGAGCTGCCTCGAGAGTGATTTCTTCTCCGGAGATGGGGTGTAGGAATCTGAGGTAGTGGGCGTGCAGGAGGTATCCACCGTCGCCCGGGAGCCCGGGGGATTGTTCAAGCGGCTGTCCGGTCGGGCCGTACAGGGGATCGCCGACCAAGGGATGGCCGATAGATGCCAGATGAATTCTGATCTGATGAGGGCGGCCTGAACCCAGGGTTACCTCAAATGTGGTCGCGTTTGCATGGCGTGAGATCACCTTTGCGAATGACTTTGACGGTTTGCCCTCCGGGTTGGCGGCCCACACGGAGCCAAGAAGCGGATGCGGTACAGGGCCGATCGGTGTAAGAATTTCGTAAGCGTCGTGCTGAGCGATGTTTTGAGCCAGCGCATGGTAGACCTTCTGAACCCTGGCTGTATTCCAGTCTGCGGAGAGTCGTGAGGCCGCCTGCGATGTCTTGGCGAAGAGGACGATGCCAGTCGTCGATCGGCCCAAGCGGTGAACTGGGTTTGCGGCGGGGGTTCGCTTCTGCACCAGGCGTAGGAGAGTATTTTCAAGGAAGCCACCGCCGGGGAGTGTAGGCAGCCCGCAGGGTTTGTTGACGGCGAGCAGATGGGGATCGTCAAGCAGGACTTCGAAGTGCCTTGGACAGTCTGGTTCCATCCAGGGCGGGCGGTTCCAGACCAGGGTCTGGCCTCGGGTGAGGCATTCGGCTCCGGTGGCGTTGACACCGTCGAGGGTGACTTCGCGGTTATCCAGATTCTGTTGCCAGGCTTGTGGGCTCGAGTGCGGGTAGAGGCTTGCCAAGTGAGAGAGGAGGGTTCGTCCCTGATCTTTGCTGGTGATCCTTGTGGTGTAGGCATAACCCCGGTTGAGCATGTGGTTTGAGTGTAAGCGACCACGAAGGGTCTGATTACGCGTCCGAAGGGACTTGCAGAGGAGTTGCTGGTTTGACAAATGTGTGGGCTTAGACGACGCTTGAGGAATGAGCTTCTGTCGCACCCAAGCTGCCTGTTGTATGGACTGCAACGCCTGTTGCTGTCTGGCATGTGCTGGTGGGTGCGGTTGTTGTCGATAATCTCCTAAGCGAGTAGCGACACCCGAAATGCAACACCCACTCACCGACGCCGGTGGAGTGGGTTTTCTTTTATTCCCTTACAACTTAGAGCGAGGTACGTGGTCGTGATAGTAGCCAATGATCTATCCGGGGTGAAGGGGAGTGGTGTTGGCGGCCCAGTGGGCGCGGCGCGGGTCAGTCATCTGAAGCTGCTGGAGGCCGAAAGCATTCATATCTTCCGCGAGGTGGCTGCGGAGTTTCAGCGGCCGGTAATGCTTTACTCGATCGGCAAAGACTCATCGGTGATGCTGCGGCTGGCGCAGAAGGCGTTCTTCCCAGGAACGATTCCGTTTCCGCTGCTGCACATCGATACCGGCTACAAGTTCAAGGAGATGATTTCTTTCCGGGATGACCTGGCGCGTGAGTTGGGCCTGGATCTACGGGTATGGCAAAACAAGCAGGCACTCGCGGACGGGGCGAATCCGGTGGCGCTGGGGACGCAGCGATGCTGCGGACTGCTGAAAACGACGGCTTTGCTTGACGGGTTGAGGGATGGCGGGTTCGATGCGGCGTTCGGCGGCGCGCGGCGGGATGAGGAGAAGTCTAGGGCGAAGGAGCGGATCTACTCATTTCGGGATAGGGCCGGCCAGTGGGACCCGAAGAACCAGCGGCCGGAGTTGTGGAATCTGTACAACTCGCGGATCTCGCCAGGTGAGAGTATTCGCGTGTTTCCGCTTTCGAACTGGACGGAGCTGGATGTGTGGCATTACATCCAGACGGAGAATATCCCGATCGTGCCCCTTTATTTTGCCAAGGAACGGCGCATGATTGTGCGCGGCGATAGCCTGATACCGGTCGAGCAGAGTTTTGTGAAGAGCCTGCCGGGAGAAGAGCGTTGGGTGCGGTCAAGGCTGCGATCGCTGGGGTGTAGTCCATGCACGGGAGCAATTCGGTCCGACGCGGATACGGTGCCGAAGATTATTGCGGAGCTGCTTTCCTTCCAGACGAGTGAGCGGGCAAACCGCGTGATCGATCATGACCAGGATGGCTCGATGGAGATCAAGAAACGGGAAGGATACTTCTAGATGCCGGTGCTTGGGAACGAAGTCGACGAGTTTGCGATTGAGGAGTTTCTCGCTGAGGAAGCGGCGAAGGACTTGCTGCGTTTTTCGACGGCGGGAAGCGTAGATGATGGGAAATCGACGCTGATCGGACGTTTGCTGTACGACTCGCGCAGTGTGTATGAGGACCAGGTGCGAGCGGTCACAGGACTTGCCGGAGGCGCGAACGGCGGGGCCGCTCAAATAGACTTCGCGCTGCTAACGGACGGCCTGCGGGCTGAGCGGGAGCAGGGAATCACGATCGACGTGGCTTACCGGTATTTCTCAACAGCGAAGCGGAAGTTTGTCATTGCGGATACGCCGGGTCACGAGCAGTACACGCGGAATATGGCGACTGGCGCCTCTACGGCTGACTTGGCGATCATTTTGATCGATGCGCGAAAAGGGATTCTGACGCAGTCGCGGAGGCATGCGTATATCGCTTCTCTGCTGGGGACGCGGCACCTGGTCGCAGCGATCAACAAGATGGATCTGGTGGATTTTTCGGAGGAGGTTTTCCGGAAGATTTCCGCAGATTTTAAAGAGCTGGTGCGGTCGTTCGGGGATGCTGCCCTGACGGTCATTCCGGTGAGTGCGCTTGAGGGGGATAATGTCGTCCTGCGGTCTGCCCGGACTCCCTGGTACAGCGGACCGACACTGCTGGAGCATCTGGAGAGCGTCCCGGTCTGGACGGATGCGGCAGCTCGGGCGTTTCGGATGCCGGTCCAGCGGGTGATTCGGCCGGATCAGAACTTCCGCGGCTTTGCCGGGCAGATCTCGGCGGGAACGATCCGGAAGGGTGATGCAGTGACTGCTCTGCCTTCTGGACGAACGAGTCGCGTGGCATCGATTGCGACCTTCGACGGCGATCTGGATCAGGCGAGTGCTCCGCTTTCGGTTACGCTGACGCTCGAGGACGAGTTGGATATCAGCCGGGGGGATCTACTTGCGGAGCCGGAAAGGTTGCCGGAGACGGCTACGGTTCTGGAGGCTACAGTGGTGTGGTTTGATGCTGCGCGCTTGGAGACACATCGGCCTTACCTGGTGAAGACCGGGGCGCAGACGCTTCCGGCGCAGGTGGCGCGGGTGCTTTGGCGGACGAATGTGCAGACGCTTGCCGATGAGGCGGTGAACTCGTTGGGGATGAACGAGATCGGCGTGGTGGAGGTTGAACTGACGCGGACGCTCTTTTTCGATAGCTATGCGAACAATCGAGCGAGTGGGGCGTTCATTCTGATCGACCCGCAGACGAATGCGACGCTCGCAGCGGGGATGATTCGGCGGGGAGTGGGTGCGGGCGATGGCGCTTCGACACATAAGCCTGCGGTGGTGGAGTTTGCAAGGGGGTCGCAGTCGGAAGCCTGGATGGGCGAGCTGGAGCTAGTGCTGGTGCGTGAAGGCGCAGCGGTGGTGCGAACGCGGGTTGTGGCCGAGAAAACGCTGCGTGGATTGTTGGCGCTGGGATTGATCGTGCTGGTGGAGGGGAGCGTAATGGGAGCTTCGCTGGGTGAGGCTGCAGCTGTAAATGCCGAAGAGTTTGCGCAGGTCGGTGACTTGGTGGGTCACTTACGCGACGTTGGAGTCCTGGTGGACGAACCCATGTCTCAAAAGCGAGACATGGGGCACCCGGCTCGTTCGGGTGCTGAAGGAGAACGCCTTGGTTGAGGATTTGAAGGTTGTACCGACGGAGCTACCCCAACCTCTCGCTGGCGCGATCGGGCGCGCGGATTCTTATCAGAGCCGGGTCGACGCGGCCCGATATCTGGTGAGGCGGGAGCTTGCGGATGCAAGTGGCGAGCCCGTGGTAACGAATAGCTTCCAGGCTGAGGATATGATGCTGCTGCACATGGTGCGCCAGACGCTGCCGGAGGTTCCGGTTGTGTTTCTCGATACGGGCTACCACTTCGCCGAGGTGATGGCGTATCGGGACCGGATGGCTGCGGAGTGGGGGCTGAAGTTGGTCAGTCTGGAGGCGGAGCAGACCGTCGCTGAGCAGGAGGCGATGTTCGGGATTCTGAACCAGACCGAGCCGAGCCGGTGCTGCGGGATGCGGAAGGTGAAGCCGCTGTTTGGGGCTCTCGAAGCTTACGGCGTCTGGTTTACCGGGTTGCGGCGGGAACAGGCGAAGAGTCGGGCGGCGCTGAGCGAAGTGGATGACTTCAAGCTTCCGAGTGGGAAGATCATTCGGAAGATCAGCCCGCTCACTGAGTGGTCGGCGAAGGATGTCTGGACCTATGCGGCAGAGCATGAGATTCCGCTGCTCGAGCTCTACGACCGGGGATACACGAGCATCGGTTGTGAGCCATGTACAAGCTTGCCGACAGATCCGAATGATCCTCGCTCCGGACGTTGGGGCGGCCAGAAACAGGAGTGCGGAATTCACCTGCAGGGGTAAGTTGGAAGGCTGTTCTGATGGCGGATTATCTCATTGGATTTGTGATTGCGTTGGTCATCGCGCTTACCGGAGTGGGCGCCGGAGTGATCACGGCGCCGTTGCTGATCCTGTTTTTGCATGTGCCGATGGAGGTTGCGGTGAGTACGGCGCTCGCATATTCAGCCATCGTGAAGCTGATTGTGGTGCCATTTCAGGTGGTGCGGCGGCAGATAAGCTGGCGGGTGCTCGGGTGGATGCTGCTGGGCGGATTGCCAGGAGTGGTCGCCGGATCGCTGCTGTTTCGCCATGTGGCGCAGCACGGCCCGAAGGCGGTGCTTTCGTTCGTGCTGGGCGCAATCATTCTATTTACCGCTGGGTGGCAACTGGTTCGCTATTTCCGTCCACCAGGTATCTCAAGACCGGGTAAGGATCGTTCGAAGTGGCTAGGTGCGGTCATGTTTCCCATTGGGGCGGAGGTTGGATTCTCTTCCTCTGGCGCCGGCGCGCTGGGTACGGTTTCGCTCCTGGGCTTGACCGACTTGCCCGCGGCCAAGGTAGTTGGGACGGATCTTGCGTTCGGCTTGGCGATTGCTCTGGTGGGAAGTGGAGTGCATCTGCTTGGTGCCGGCACGAGCGGGTATGCGGGCCCGCTGCTGCTGCGGCTGGCGATTGGTGGGGTTGTAGGTGGCATTGCGGGGACGGGAGTTGCACCGCGCATTCCGAACCGGACGTTGAAGCTGGCCTTGTCTGTCTGGCTAGTGGTCATCGGGCTGGACTTCTGTGTCCGGGCGGTGGTGCGGTAAGACTGCACTCGAGACATGATTCTTCAGCTGTCAGTCATCAGCTAACAGCAAGGAGCACTGATGCCAATGCGGGGGCGTAGACTGGTGCGGTTGTAGTCTCGGAGGGTTGGCGTTGGACAAGGTGTGGGCAGGAGCGGACCAGGCCCTGGCGGGTGTGGTTCGGGACGGGATGACGCTCGCCATTGGCGGATTTGGACTATGCGGGATCCCGGAGGCGCTGATTCGTGCGCTCAGAGATACGGGGGTAAGGGACCTCACGGTGGCGAGTAACAACGCCGGCGTCGATGGCGCAGGGCTGGGGCTGCTGCTGGAAACGCGGCAGATCCGCAAGATGGTGTCCTCCTACGTCGGCGAG
>CAXTNM010000019.1:0-6550 GCA_964245715.1 uncultured Acidobacteriaceae bacterium
TGGAATACCATGTTTGGTTCCATTCGGAATAGAGGCTCGAGGTTCATCCCCGCTTTTCAGCGGAGGTCGAGATGGATTCATCGAATGAAATGCCGGCCGGGGATCGTCAGCAACTCGGCTCTCGGAATCCTGACCGATGCCGTCCTCGACCCTGGTTTGAAGCAGCTGCTTCAACTCGACAGGGATAAGATGCTAGAGCTTTGAATCCTCCTGAAGGCCTACGACGCCGGCACACGGCAGGACTACTTCACCTATCGCCCCACCCATCTAAAGCATATCTAGATCGCTATGTCATCCACAAAGCCATTCAACGACCTGCGCAATAGCTCAGACGCCGGGCTCGCTGTCCTGCTCTGAACGGTCGCCAAAGAAAAGCATCGCCTGCTTCAAAACGTTGAGCAGCTTACAAGAAAACAGCATAAGAACGGAAATGACGGAAGCCCCGCGTCTAAGGTTCTAAGGTGGAGCTTTGTACGCAATGATCTACTACGCGTGAGTGAGAAGACGTCTTGTCCCGTGCGCCACGACGTAATCCATCAGCATTGCGACGCGATTGAGGCCGCCACGTTGATTCCGCCGGCCTGTCATCCCTTCGTGCCACTCCTGCCAATGCCCTACGAAGCCAGTTCCACATTTAGATGAGCCGCCTGTCCTCTCCACCCCAAAATCGGCCGGGGGGAAGATTTATCAATCCTCTGGATGGTCTCCTCGCCACACCCTTGCGCGGAGACTCCACTAGGATCCCTTTCCACCACCTCTTCGCCGACTATTGGAGTAGGCTTCTTTATATGTTCAACGAAGCAGTCTCTGAGAGAATGTTCTTCACCTTCCGCAGCAACGGCAACGCAAACGATCAGGAGCTAGCAGAGGCAACGGTAGAGAAGCTCGATGAGCATGAACCTCCCGTTGGGGCAGATGCAGAAAGGCAGAGCTGGTTTGGTACAACGGACGCTCTCCGGGCTGTACTTATAGAGTTGGCCTTTACGCCTCTTGATGTGGACGGCGTCCTTTCGACACTAAAAGTGAACAAAGTGGCCACGCGAGAGGTTAGAGCCACTGCTGACGCCCTCAAGGATGCTGGATTTCGGAGCATCTAGGTGAGAGGATACCCTGCTGCCCTCGGAATTGGGAGCAAGTCCGCAGACAAAAATGTAATGTGACCATACGGGACATTATGATCGCCGAACGAATGCTACGACTCACGATGTCGCAGGTATGAGAATGGTGCCCGGGGAACGCTGCTTCTCTTTTTGAGATTGCTACCGCGCCAAAGACGAAGCTCTGCTCTTCTAAACGGCTGACCGCTTCGTCAAGGGACGAGACGTTACAGCTATACTCTCGGTTGTGCAATTGCGTCAGTAGCCGCCTTTGCAACTCGGAACTTGACGGCAGTTCTTGCAGAGATCCTGATCTCCTCACCGGTGAATGGATTGCAGCCCATCCGCTCCTTGCGTTCCGCCTTGACGAGCTTCCCGGGGCCAGGCAACGAAAACTCGCCAGCCTCACGCGTCTGCTCCGCTGCCACTTCCGTGAGCGCATCAAGGAACCATTGCATCTGCTACGTTTCAATTTCTAGCTTCTCGGCCATGCCTCTGAGCAGTTGGGTCATGATCATCTTCGCCACAGAAGAACTCGCTGTCTTCGCAGCTGGATACTGGGGGTGGCTATTTCCGCCGAGGTGTTCTCTGATCGTGCTTCTTCGTTGCCAGCTCACTCCTTATGGTCATGCTTTGGTTGGTTCTACGGACTTCTTCGGTCGGCCACGTCTCTTCGGCGCTACCGGAACTGCGACCTTCTTCGGGACTGCCTTTCCTGCCGTGTACTTGCGAGCAATTGAGCGCATCGGGTCTTCGCTCTCAAGTTCTTCTTCGCTGTGGATCGTTGCCCGCACCTGCTCAAGGAGCTGCTGAAGCCGTTCGATCTCTTTCTGGATCTGCTGGATATACCCTTGTGATTGCTGCACAAACATCGTAGCCATCTTTCCAGCATAACCTCAGGACACACGATTCGGCTTATCGACGCCCGGGACAGTCTGAGGTGTAGGAGGTGCCGAGTCACTATGGTGGAGTTGAAGGGCCACATCTTTCATGTCGAGCGGAAATTTTGGTGCCCACTGTGCGGATGAGCAAAAGATGACAAGGCCAAAAAACAATTGGAGCGCGCTAGAGACGAAACGCGTTTGTGATCACACAAGGAATGACAGGACGCTCGTCCACAATGACGGAACGATGACAGGTCGTTACCGGATGCTACCAAGCTTGGTGAGCGACAGGTCATACTGATGATCAGGGCGTCATGACCTGAATGGAGTATCAGCCCAAAGTTGTCGGACAAACTACGACTCTAAAGGTTGTTGTCCTCATCGAGATCAATATCGAGTACTTCTTCAGCGGACGGAAGCATCGCGTGTAGCAGGGAAGTTATGAAAAGCGCGCACTTGCCATCGTGGAACGTGATGATTATCCCATCTCTCAGCCTCTCCGCCGCAATGATGCGTGGAGGGAAGTTCGGAGATCATGTCTGAAGGCTAGTGAAAGTTTGTTTCTCTGTCGGTCACTTGAAATACAGTCCGGCGTCGGGGAGACTTGCTCCCGTTCATCCATACTTTGCAGGGTAATTGCGCGTGGCTCTTCGGGCGATTGCTGAGAGACTGCACAAGGCAAGTCCAACTTCTGCTCGCCAGCATCAGTGGCCAGCCACACAAGTGGTGCAAGTAGTCGAGAGTAACGTGTTGCACCTAAGAGACTACCTGTTCGCATCATGCTAGCTTTCCGCAACACAGAGCTACCGGATTGGAGGAAACATGGCACCTATTGGAATCATCAAGGTTGGCCATACAAGCGAAGATTCGCTGCTGGTCACTTTTTCCGACGGAACGTTCGCCCTCTTTCCGGTGAGTGACCTCATTCGCCTGCAACCTCACCGTAGGATCGCGGAAGGGGACGTTGCCGAGCTCGGGCAAGATTATCTGTAGGAGGCTGAGTCTGACATTTGAGGTGTTTAGATGTTGACTCCATCCACATTGACACGGGTCGAGGTACCTTTGCTCTCGCTATGTAGGGGACAGAACAGATGCCGCTCATCTAGAACCGTAGCGTTGTCCCGTACCCCAGGAGGCAACATGGCGCAGTTCCGTGGCACGGTGAAGTGGTTTAACAACGCAAAAGGTTTCGGCTTTCTCGGTCGTGACACTGGCCCTGACGTCTTCATTCATTATTCCTCGATCCAGAGCGATGGATACAAGTCGCTTAAAGAAGGAGATGAAGTTGACTTCGACGTGATCCAGGGAGAAAAGGGTCCTCAGGCGGATAGGGTCATCCGGATCAAGGCTACAACCACTGCGTAACTGAACGAAGGCGAGCAGCTAATTCTTTGTGGCCGCTTCACTCCAATAAAGGAGTATCCTCAGGGCAACTCCCCCCACACATGCCCTTGAACCGCCGAAGACAGCGGTTATTGGTCATTGCTCGTCGAAAGGAGCTCCATGACCACATTAGGACGGCGTGTTTTCGTCGTTGATGATGAGTGGATCATCGCAACCACTCTCACTGCGATCCTCAATCTAAAAGGCTTCAGTGCGGAATCGTTCACTGATCCCGAAAGGGCTCTAGAAGCATTCAGCCGCGAGTGTCCAGACTTGCTCATCTCAGACGTGATGATGCCGGGCCTGACAGGAGTGGACCTCGCCATCGAAGTGAAGGCGCTCTGTCCGAAGTGCCACATCTTGTTGATATCCGGGAACGCGGCCACTGCCAACGTCCTCAGCCCCGCGCTGGTTGCCGGGCACCACTTCGAGGTGCTCGCAAAGCCTATTCCACCTCTGCACCTGATTGAAGTGATTGAACAAACGTTCCAACCTGTTGCCTAAATTGCTCAGGCTGCTTTGACTAAATCTCAGAAAGATCTGCTCCGGTCTCTCATGACGGGAGAACTGAGGTGATCGGAGCACCAGCAAAGTAGCCACTTTTGATCGAGCAAAGTGAGAACGAGCCGCATCGATGCACGTCCTGAGCGGCTGAAGAGTGGATGCAGAAGAACTCGGACGAACTTTCTGGCAGCACTTGTTATAGAAGGCTTTGTGCTGTAAGCTCGTCAGGAAGCAAAGCAGCGAACGCCTCCTCATGAATGAAGCCGAACACCATGGCGTATCGACTGTCAAACGGAAACCATTCCCAAGCTAAAAAAAGCTTACAGATGATATCTGTTGAGATCGATTTCTCTGAGGTGATAGATGACTAGAGTGGATAGCGTCCGAGAAATGCTTGTCTTAATAGTGAAGCTTCGTAGACTCGCCTCACGACGTGAAGGTCGAAACCCTCTCTGAGGGAGAAGGATTTCTGAAGCAGGTTTTTGTTGGTGGCGATAAAGGGTTGCTCTCCTGTAAAATCCGACAATCGCTGGCCCCTTAGCGTCTTCCTGGTTGGGTGGCTTCGACACAAAGATCACAAGCACGCCCGAGATCTGGTCTATGGCTTTCGAACGCGATGTGCCATCAACACGGAACAGATTGATCGCGTGGTCTCCCGTGCCACCAATCGCGAAATATCCACGTACGCGGCCGAAGGCGTCCGGCAGGAAGTTGTCCAGTTCGGAGCCAGGCCCCTGTAGGTTATATTTGCCACCACCAATCGGATTTGGCTCTCCGGTAGCCGACAACCGGTAGAGCTCCATCCAGCCGACCCGAACGAACACAACGCTTTCTGCCACTCAGACTTCTCCTACCCCGCATGATAAAGGACATTATCATGCGTGAATGGTTGGCTTCTGATGAGATCAGATTACACGTTCAGAACGCGCTGCCGAGGTTCTGAGCTCATCCGTGAAGGACATTTGTGCCAAAGCGTTTTTCTTTAGGTCGCAGTTGGAGTGCTTCGTTACCTTTCTGATGGTACAGGCAATCCTCGTCCGCTGTAAAAACGCATTAAATCGACTTCCCGCTCACGGTACGGAGTGTCATCCTGCTTGAAGATGTCATGAAACCAGACGGTGGGCTGCGAGAGAACTTAAGGCTTCTCCCAGGAGTCCCATGGATAAAAGGTCTGAGTTTTGCCGGCAACAAAGCCCCAATTGATTAACGCGATGTTATCGGCTTTGCCGATTGGGAGGATGGTATCAAAGGTGCTGCCAGCTCCGCGTGCCATGTATTCGGTGCAGATCAGCGGACGATGCAAGGGACGTAGTTCATCTACGCGAGACTGAAACCTCTCTGGCCAGCCGTAGTCATGGAAGCTTATGACGTCAGATTCGCTAAGCTGGATTTTCGTCGTGGCGCTCTCAAGTGCAGAGTTGTGCCAATCGCCTTGCCAGACGCCACTAGTGAGCGGCTGCGTCGGCCTTCCCTCTCGCGCCCACGCGAAAACCTCCGGCAGAAGTTCATTCACGCGAGCTGTTTTGGCAGCGATGTCCTCTTGGAAGCGGCCGCTGTTGCCGTTGTCGGGCTCATTCCAGACGTCCCAGAGAAGGATCCGCCTATCCCCGGCAAAGGCGGCGATGACGCCCTGAACATACCTCTTCAGCTCAGGCTCGATGGACTTGTCCATTAGGCGTACACGACCTGGGCTTTGAACCCAGCCGGAGTTGTGCACACCCGGGATGGGCGGATGCTGAGCGCCGAGATGAGGATTAGGCTCCCAACAAGAGTCAAAGAGCACAAGAAGTGGCCGGATGTGGTGTCTGGCGGCAATGCTGAGGAAAAGATCGAGGCGACTGTTGAAGCCAGCAGGGTCGGAGAGGTAGAGCTGATCCTGCAGAAAGACACGAATCGTGTTCATGCCGACGGACTCTGCCATGTCGAGCTCCTTGTCGATCAGCGCGGGGTTGAAGGTGGATGGCTGAAACATTTCCATTTCATTGATCGCGTCAGACGGGATGAAGTTGGCGCCTAGTAGCCACGGCTGCTGCGCGTACCAAGCGTTAGCCTTCTGTTCAGTCCAGCGGGCGGGTTCCTGCGCATACACCACCGAGGATGTGAAGGTGAAAAAAAGCCCTGCGAAGCAGCGAAGGATAAAGGTCTGCATGGAAAGGCTCCAGAGAAAAGTAGGATGCGAGAGCAGCTTGTGGTGCGCGGCTAAGTACCGGCTATCGGACTCGACGCTCTGGCTAATAAAAGATGAAGCCCAAACGCTAAGGTAGCTACTTGTCATAGCTATCATCTGAGCAAGCGGACTGTCCGCATCTTTACGAGTCCTACGCAGGGCCACACAAAGTACCGGGGATCATCCAAGGTCTGCAGGTCAGCTCAGTACGTAAGAGCACCAGTTGATTCGGACAAGATACACTTGGGCACCGCACCTTAGGTCGGTGCGGTGCCCAAAGCCGTCCCACCGTTACTGCAAATCGAATCTCCAGTTCTGTGCGGCGTTGCCGTCCGCGGTGTACAGCCACATCTGCAGACCTGCGGTGGGCTGTCCGTTGTAAACGTCAATTACCATGGCGGAGCCATTCGGATTATCGGTCGTGGCTGCCTGGTTTTGAATAACGTAGTTGCCATTGCTCTGGAGGTTGAACTTCCAGTTCTGCGCCGGATTTCCGTTGCAGCCTACCTGCCACA
>CAXTNM010000019.1:6650-68257 GCA_964245715.1 uncultured Acidobacteriaceae bacterium
TGGAGGTTGAACTTCCAGTTCTGCGCCGGATTTCCGTTGCAGCCTACCTGCCACAGCATGGTGCTGGAACCGTTCGTCTGTGGAAGAATGCGCGAAGGCGTGCCGTTGCCATATGGGTCGTCCAGGCACAAGCCGCTCTGCACACTGACCATGGTGAAGTAGCCATTACCTTGCGAGTGGATCGTCCACTGCTGCGCCGGAACGCCGTTTACGTTGTACTGAATGACCTCCTGCCCGGTGGTCGGGGAACCAGAGCAGCCGTCACAGTCATTATCCAAGGACATGCCGCTGGTCTGGTTGGTTATGCTGTACGTACCGCCGTCTGCAATGGAGCCCGACGGTGCGGACGTGCTACCGGAAGCAAGCGCCGCAAACCAGTTTTGCGGCGGCTGCCCGTTGGCGTAGTAAAGCCACATCTGCAACCCGGCCGAGGCCTGGCCGTTCTGCACGTCGATCACCATGGGCGTGCCGCCGTTATTCACCGTCGACGCCTGGTTCTGAATCACATAGGAGCTGTTCGCCTGCAGGACGAACTTCCAATTCTGCGCGGGATTGCCGTTGCAGCCCACCTGCCACAACATGGTGCTGGTGCCGTTAGTCTGCGGCAGCGTGCGGGATGGCGTGCCGTTGCCGTATGGATCGTCGAGACACAGGCCGCTCTGGACATTAACCATGGTGAAGAAGCCGTTGCCCTGTGAGTGAATCGTCCATTGCTGCGCGGGCACGCCGTTGGTGGTGTACTGGATGACCTCCTGTCCGGTGGTCGGCGAGCCGGAGCAGCCATCACAGTCGTTATCCAGCGACATGCCGCTGGCCTGATTTTGGAAGGTATAGGTACGGCCATCGACCAGCGTTGGCGGATTGTTGTAGGCGGCGGAGACGATGTTGGTCTGGACCTGCCCCCAGAGACTGCTGCTGGGGTCGCCTGCTGTCATCGCACCTTCAAAGAACTCGCCGGTGGCGGTGTTGCTGTTGTCGCCGCCAATGCCCAGTATTACTGCCCCCTGCTGCCTCATGGGTGCGTAGCTGCCCTGATTGTTGCCGCCCACCTGCGGCGTGAGGCTAGCAAGCGATTGCGAACCGGTTGTCGCTAATGAGCCGCTCTGCGCATTGCCGGAGTAGACCTGGAAGGTCGACACGCCGTCATTGGATCCGGCCGCGGTCACGAACAGGTTGTTGCTGTTCGTGGTGGTCTGGCCGAATACGCCTTGCTCCAGATCGAAACCGACCGCGCCCCCACTGCCGGGATTGGTAATATTTAACGCGTCCATTGTAGACGGACCATCATCGTGGTTATCGGTCTCCGCGTTGCCGAAGTCGAAGCAGCAGCGATTGGTAAGGTTTAGGCCTGTGGTGACCATGTAGACACCTTGCGCCTCGTTGCCCACAGCCGTCTTTTTGGCGCCATCATCTCGGTACCCTACGCCGGGCGGAACGTAAATGCCGTACACCTTGTGCCCACCCGCGATGACCGGTAGCAGGGTTGCGGAGGCGGGCAAATCATACTGGTTAGGCCCGGTGCCGGCATCCTCGCCACCCGGAGGCGCCACCGTGAGATTGTTCCCGTTCCCAGACTGATCGTAAATCTCGGTGATGGTGCAGGTTGTCAGGGCGCAAAACGCGTCCTGGATGGCCGCGTTGGCAAAGCCGTCGGAGAGGGTACCGATATTCTGGGTCGTGTTGTCCAACGCGCGGGTCACCTGGTATAGGTTCCCGGTGTAGGAACTGGACAGCGATCGAATGGTGCTGTACGCCGAAACGCAGGCCGTTGAGGAGGACAGCCCAAGGGTGTCGCAGGGGCGAGTGGACTGAGCTTTTGCTCGGCCAGCACCAGCCACACCCAGGGTCAGTAGAAGAGCCATTGCGAAGCAGACAGGACGCTGCTTCCTCCCGGGTTGAAATCTTAAGCCGATAGCAGATTGCATAGTGTTGCTCCTTAACTTCTGGGTGAATCGACTACGTTGTCTTGGGTAGGAGTGGTCTTGTCTCGTCGAAGGCATTGTCTTGCAGATCACTCCTGAGGACTTTCGCGCTTGAAGAATTCAGTATTTGGAGCAAGAGCTGTAGAGCGCTTGGCCGGATTTTTCCGCACAGCCCTTGCGCCGCGCTCGGAAAGCTGTTTGCCACTCAGGGAAGAGCATCTCCCCTGGCGCAAGCATCCTAGTCCCGCGCAGGATGGAAGCACCATGGTACGGGTGCACCAATTTCAAAGGGGACAAACGCCCCTACAATGATCTGGGCGAATCGGGTGCAAGCAGGCAATTAGCGTTCTGATTCTCCGGTCTAAGTGCCTTAGCGTTCTTACAGAGCTTTCCCGACAGTCCACAGTGTAGAGTTGAAGCGCTCAAGAATCGCAGTTCGGGGAACAACTGAGCCATGGCTACACTTCAGGAACGCTCGCAGCAGGAACTGATCAGAAGGTTTGGGCTCGTGATACGTATGCCACGTCCGGTTCTTCTCGGTGTGCTGACGGTGGCGATTGCTGTCGCTGGTGCGCTCTTTATCAGGATGGCACTGTTTGTCAGATCCATGCGAAACGTTCCCCACCGCGTGTACCTTTTGGATGACGACCACCAGCAGGAGTGGCAGGCTGTTGGCGGGAATTGGCAGTTTCACAACAACCTCATTGAAAGCCGTCACTCGAACGACCGTGGTGCCAAGCTGCTGACCGGTTCAAGCGATTGGCGGAACTACACCCTGACTACCGATGTCCGCTTCAACAGCGATCGCGGCGATATCGGTGTGATCTTCCGATCGCAGGATGAGCAAAAGGGCGTCGATGCCTACAACGGCTACTATGTGGGCCTGCGTAGCGATGGCGGTACTTTAATCATTGGCCGCTCCGACTACGGCTGGGTGGAAGCGCGCCCCGTGTCTTTGCCGGGCGGTTTTCAGGCATTTGCCTGGTATCGGCTTCAGGTTACGGGCTATGGATGCAACATAGCCGCCATGGTAGAAAATTTAGCCACGACACAAAGGGCCTGGGTCGCATTTCATGACCGCAGCTGCGTAAAGAGTGGTCGCATCGGCTTGCGCTCGGTAGATGTCGATGGAGCCTGGCGCAACGTTTCAATCGATCCAGCGACGGAACAAGATTACTTAGCAATGCGTCGGCACACCGATTCTATAGAACAGGCTGTTGTGCTCACCGGTCCGCCCTGGTGGACGCCGTGGCATCTTGGCGAACTCTTCATCATTACCCTGATCGTGGCCCTGTTTTTGCAACTGTGCTTCTATCGTTTTCAGCAATGGAAGGCCGAAGCAATCCTTCAGGAGCGGCAGCGACTGGCGCACGATATCCATGACACCATGGCGCAGAACTTCGCCGGACTTGGCTATCACATCCAAGGTATCCGCAGCGGATTGCTAAGGGGCAGCTTCAAGGAGCCGCAACAGCTGGCAGAGCAGTTGGGACTCGCCTACCAACTGATCCGGCGCTGTCACACGGAAGCCAGCGAAACCATCCAGATGCTTGGGTCCAGTTCCCTCGCCACGCAAGAAGAGCTGAGCCTAACGTTGGCAGACGCGGCATACAGGATGGTCGATAAAGGGATCACAGTCGAAAGAAAGGTCACGGGAACACCACCTACGCTGAATCTGCGCCTGGCGGACGCGCTGCAACACATTGGACGAGAAGCCATTGCGAATGCAGTCACTCATTCCGGCCTCACACACCTCACCATCCTGGTGCACTACGAGGCACGCCGCTTGGAGTTAGCCATCCGTGACAATGGGCGGGGATTTCTTTGCGGGCCTGAACCGCAAGGCTTCGGCATCTCCGGCATGCAGAAGCGGGCACTCGACGTGCGCGGAACCCTTCACATCACCAGCCAACCCGGCAGCGGCACTGAGGTTCGAGTGTGTGCAGAGCTGCACGACAACCCTTGGCATGGAGCGCTCTGGTCGAAATTGTGGGCGTTCGTGAGAGCAAACAAGCTTTAGAACCGCCAGAAGTCCGCATTCTGAGCAGCCTGGTCTGCGCTGTCCTCAGATACGGATCAGGCCGCGGCGAATTGCCGTCGTGACCGCCTCGGTACGATCATTGGCGTTGAGCTTGATCAAGCAGCTTGTGACATGATTCCGAGCAGTTTTGTCGCTGATAAACAGCGCCGATGCAACCTCTTTGTTCGTCAAACCCTTGGCAACCAGCGAAAGCACTTCGAGCTCTCTTGCAGTCAACTCTTCTCGGCCCAGGGTCTCGAGCAGCCGGTCTGTGATCGTTTGTGGAATAAACCGCCGGTTCTCAAACACCATCTCGATGCCGCGAACGATCTCTTCCTGCGGCATGCCCTTTAAGAGATACCCTGTGGCACCGGCACGAAAAGCACCTACGATATCTTCTTCCGATTCATAGTTGGTCAACACAAGGATGCGGACCGAGGGGTGCGCCCGCTTGACTTCAAGGATGGCTTCGGCCCCCTCGAGTTCCGGCATGCGAAGGTCCATCAGAACAACATCCGGAAGATCCTCCGCCATGGCTTGCAGAGCTTCTTTCGCGCTTCCACTCATGCCCGTGACCACGATACGCGACTCGCTGGCAAGCATGCTGGACAGGCCGAAGCGCACCACAGGATGATCGTCTACGATCAGCACTCGAATGACGCTTGTGGCTCCGTCCATGGATTCGAACTATACGCCAAACGACTCACGCACTAATGTTCTTTTTGAAAGTGGTACGTCTGTACTATCTCAGAATGAGTAGTTGACACCTTGCCAATGCTGAAGCGTGGGCCGTACTCTCCTCCCTAACAAAAAAGCACTTCTGAAGTCGGGCGCGAAGACGAGATCACGGTAGCAACGCGTGACTGTCTGGCTTTTACTCGCTGGTTCGCGACAGATCTGCTTTATGGCTTCGGGAGGTAGTGCTTGAATTACACCAATTGCATGCGCGCGTTCATCTTAGGGATGAGCGCTTTCTTCGCCTTCGGCGGCAGTCCCTCGTTCAGTCCCCTCGCTGTATCCCAATCGGTACGAGGTTCCCTCTCTGGCAATGTCCTGGATGCATCGGGAGCAGCGATCCCCGGCGCGAAGATAACCGCACACGATCCAAGTAACGGCGTCACACGAGAGACGGTCTCCAGTGCCGAGGGGGCCTATCGTTTCCCAGAGCTCAGTCTAGGCTCGTACGATGTCACTGTATCGGCCACTGGGTTTTCGACTCAGGTTCAACATGGGGTTCAGATTACGGTCGATAGTGTCTCCGCGCTAAACTTGATTCTCCGTCCCGGCAGCACGGAAGCGGTTGTCAACGTGGATGCATCTTCGCCGAGCGTTGAGACGCAATCTTCTGACCTTGGCGGAACGGTACAGGCGCGTCAGATTGTGCAACTTCCGCTTGCTTTGGGTGGGGTCGGTGCATTGCGCTCTCCGGAGGCGTTTGAATTCCTGCTCCCCGGCACCACGGGTCCTGGTACAGCAAACAGTAACAACGGCATTTACACGCTAAAGATCTCCGGCGGCCAGTCATTTGCCAATGATGACCTGCTTGACGGGGCGAGTCAGACAAGAAGCGAAAATGGGTCATCCTTTGATGAAGAAGCGCCTTCGGTAGAAGCGCTTCAAGAGTTCAAGATCATCACCGGCATCCCGGCCGCTGAATACGGCCGAAGCAGCGGCGGAATCGAAAGCTTCGTCACGAAGAGTGGCACGAATCAGTATCATGGCACCGTCTTTGACATCTTTCGCAACGAAGCGCTCGATGCGAATACGTGGTTCAACAACGGCAACCTCGCGACGAATTGCGTGGGAACGAATGACACCCCTTCGTGCCGCGGCCTTTATTCTCGGCCCGACGATAAGCAGAACGATTATGGAGTAAGCCTGGGCGGACCAGGGAGCATACCGCATCTGTATGACGGTCGAGACAGGCTCTTTTTCTTTTTTGCATGGGAACAACTGAGGCGACGGGTCGGCGGAACACAAATCAGTACCGTCCCCACACTTGCTGAACGCGGCGGCGATTTCACGGATCTTTACAATCCGGCCGCACCCCCGGCCGGCGGGAGCACAGCCCTTAATCCGTGCAATGGACAGCCTGTTTATGCAGGAGAGGTCTTCGACCCTATTACGCAAACCACAGTCAACGGCAGTCCATGCCGTACTGCCTTTGCGGGTAACGTAATACCCACGGGACGCTTTAGTGCTGCGGCAGGCAACATCCTGAAGTACATCCCTCTCCCCACCACGACAGGTTTATATAACAACTATTTCTATTCAAGCGCGATTCCGATTACGAATACCACGTACACGATTCGTGTCGACGGAAGTACGTCACCGCGCAGCAAATTGTTCGCATCGTACACGACCCGTGATAACCTTCGCACTTGCTGCGCGACACCACTCCTGCCCTATCCCGAGGATTCCGGAACCTGGCAGCAAAACTTCGAGACTCACCTGGCAAGAGCTGGATGGGACTTCATCTTTTCTCCCACAGTGTTGAACCACTTCAATTTTGGCTACAACCACACCAACAGCGCCAATTTTGCTTACCCAACCTTCAATGGCGTTGACTATACGCAGGAATTGGGGATTTCTAACAGTCCAGTTTCGACAAATTTTCCGGGTATCGACTTTGACTCCCGAGATCAGTATCGCAATCTCGGAAATAGCTTGAACAATGACTGGATTGACAGCGGGTTCCGACTCAACGACAGCGTGAGTCTTGCGAGGGGCCGCAGCAGCCTGAAATTCGGTGTCGACTTCCGCACTCAGCAGTTCTCACCACTGAGTTATCCAACGCCCACCGTGGCTTTCGATCGTGCTCAGACCGCATCCGATCCATCAAATTCCGAACTTGACGGCAATAGCCTGGCAAGCTTACTACTCGGTCAGGTCTCAAGCGGGAACTTCGGAGCCGGTGTAGTTTCAACGCAACCACGGTGGACCTCTTTTTACTATGCCTTGTTTGCACAGGATGACCTGAAGTTCAACGATAAGCTCACTCTCAACCTTGGTTTGCGCTGGGACGTGGATGTGCCTCGTACGGAGGCACACAATGAGACATCCAACTTCAGCCCCACCGCGATCGATCCGGAGTACAACATCCCGGGAGCGCTCGTTTTCGGTACGCAGACTAAAGGCAAGGTGCGTTGGGCGAACACCTACTACAAAGACATTGCGCCTCGCGTAGGCTTCGCCTTTGCTCCGTTCTCGAACGACAAGACGGTCTTTCGTGGTGGAGCTGCCATCCTGTACGGCCCTCTACAGTACGCTGATGACGGTAATGGGATGGATGCGGGATACAAGATCCAGCCTGTGTTCACAAGCAGCGATGGATTCTCACCGTCCTTCATCAGCGACAACGGCTTTCCTGCCTACAAACAAGCTCCCAACCTCGATCCAGGCATCTTCAATGGGCAGCCATTGAACGACAACTACATCGAATCTCAATTCGGCAAACCCTCGGCAGTGTACGAGTGGAGTCTTCAGCTGGAGCAGCAGCTAGCACCTGACTTGATCCTCGAAGTGGGTTATCTCGGAAACAAAGCTCAGAACCTGCGCTCGACGCTGCAGAATATTAACAACATCTCCATAGGAGACTTTGCACTTGGAAATGAATTGAATGCGAGTGTCGCCGGTAATACGGCGGGTGTGGCTGCTCCTTTCGCGGGATTCAACTCCCTGTGGGGTGCGAACGCACCAGTGCAACGTGCTCTCCGCCCCTTCCCTCAATACGACACAATTGACAGCGGATGCTGTCTGCAGAACGTTGGTATGTCCACCTACGAGGCACTTCTGGTCTCCCTCAGCAGACGGTACCGAAATGGGCTGTCTCTACAGGCCTCGTATACGTGGGAGAAGAATCTCACGGATGCCGACAGCGCGGTCCCAGGGGCAGGCTTGAGTATCCCTCAGGTTCAGAATCCTACAGATCTTCGTCAGGAGAAGAGTTTGAGTGCTGAGGATATCCCTCAAACGCTCGTTTTGGCTCCGCTCTACCAATTGCCGTTCGGAAAAGGTAAGGCCTACCTCACCCATGGGATGCCGAGTTATGTAGCAGGCGGCTGGGAGGTTGGAACCGTTCTTCGCTACGAAAGTGGTCAGCCAATCTCCTTTTGCTGTGCGACACCGATTCCGGGTTGGGAAAACAATATTTATTATCGACGTACCCCCGGACAATCGCTAGCGAGTGCGGCCTATCGCGCGGGGAAACTGAACCCTTTCATCCCGGGACAGGACAGCTACTTTAACCCAGCTGCGTTCATCGATCCGAACAGCACTGCCGTTCGAGGAGACGGTGCTTACTCGTTCGGAAACATACCACGGGTCACAGGAGAGGTAAGAGCCCAGCAATATGACAACGAGGACCTAAGTATCTTAAAGACGACACCAATACGAGAAGGTGTATCGTTCGTCTTCAAAGGAGAGCTACTGAATGTCTTCAATCGTCATCAGTTTGCGATACCGGATACAAATCCCACAGATAGCGCTTTCGGTATCCCGACTGGCACTATCGGGCTCCCGAGACAGGTGCAGTTCACGGCTCGCATCAGCTTCTAACAGAAGGGGACATCGAGCGCCACCTGCTCGATGTCCCCCTCTGCTCCTCCCGCCATGAGTCCGCAAATCGAGATCTCAATCCCATTCTCTAGATTCAGAAAGCCACTTAAGATGAAGTTGCACCTCAGATCAGCGGCGTTTTCTCCCGCGGCCTTCATGATAGCTTGCTGCACCTTGGTGCTCACGGCATCGTCCTGGTCACAGATGACCGAATCGGCTTCTGTCTCAGTCGAACACCCCATCCTTGTGCGTGTCACTCCTCCGGCAATCGAGCGCAAGATACCTGCCGCTCTTTTTAGCAGCTTTCTCGAACCGATCGGCCACTCCACCTATGGCGGCCTTTGGGCACAGATCTTGGTGAACCCCTCCTTCGAGGAGGGTCTCTGGTCTGCCGAAAATCTCATTGAGCAGCTCAACGCCCGCCCCAGTCTGCGCGATGCGTCGGCCCTTGGCCTGCCTACACCCTGGGAACCGCTGGACTCCGCCCAGGGTGCCCGGTACGCTCCCGTCCGCGGCGACGCCGCCAACGCTGCCCAGTCCATGCTGCTCATGTCTCTACCCGGCAAAGAAGTCGGCCTGCTGCAGCAGATCTACCTCCCCACGCACCGCGAGCTCAGTTACAACGGCACAGTCTGGTTGAAGCATGTGGAAGGAAATGCCCCGGTCCGTCTCTCCTTCCGTCGCCACTCTCACCTCGCGGAGGTCTTGGCAGAATCTACCGTGACCCCGGCCTCTAACGCCTGGACTCCCTACACCTTCCACCTGGTAATCAAATCTGGGAGTCTCGTTCCTCTCGAGCCTGTCGACTTCGTCATATCCCTCCAAGGTGAAGCCCGCGTTCTTATTGACAACGTCTCCCTATATCCCGACGACGCCGTCGAACATTTCGACCCTGAAGTGCTTGCCCTAGCCCGCGACCTGGATTCACCCCTTGTTCGCTTCGGCGGCAACTTTACCTCCGCCTACAACTGGCGTGATGGGGTTGGCCCGCTGGAAGAACGCGTCCCAAAACTTAACCTCGCCTGGGGCATTCCAGAGGAAAACACCTTCGGCACCGATGAGTTCCTCGCCTTCTGTAAACTTGTGCACGCGCAGCCGCAGGTTGCCCTCAACCTAGGCACGGCCTCCCTAAAGGACACCACCGATTGGGTTCGCTACATCGACTCCAAATGGGGCAACGGTAAAGGCGGCCTCACCTGGGAACTCGGCAATGAGCTATGGGGCAACTACCAAGTCGGCTATCCCGACCTCTCGCAGGCAGCGGACCGCACGCTGGCCATCAGTAGTGCGGTCCGCGCCGTTGACCCCACTGCCCGGCTGATCGCCACAGGCGGCGACGCCGGCCAGTTCCACGACTGGAATGCCGAACTCCTTAAGACTCCCGCGTCCACCTTCCAGTACCTGTCCAGCCACTTCATCATCACCGAAGCCGTCCAGCTTCCAAACGCCTCTGCTGACTTCCACGCCATGGCCATGCTTGCAGCTCCATGGGGCCTATCCAACCGCATAGAAGCCTTACGGCAACAGGCAGTCGCCGCAGGAAGGCCCGATGTGAAGTTCGCTTTTACCGAGTGGCTCATGATCACTTTCACGCACAAGATGCCGAACTACAACAATCTAGGCGGCGCGCTGTTCGCCGGCGGGTTCCTCAATACGATGTTGCGCAAGTCAGGGGATGTGGCCCTTGCAAACATGACGGGCATCCTGGAGTTTGGTGGCATCTGGAAGAAGAAGGAGCAGGTGTACGCCTCGCCAGCCTATTGGGTGCTCCGGAGCTATGCACAGGCACACCCTGACCTGCTTCTCGACGTCGCTTCCGACTCTCCGACCTACAGCATCTCTCACGGGATCACGCAGATGCCAGAGGTAAGAAACGCACCCTATCTCGACGTGGTCGCCGCTGAGTCGGAGGATCGCACTGCGTTGCTACTCTTTTGCGTCAATCGCAATCCGGGGCGGCCCGAAGCCGCAGCCTTTGATCTCCGGGCGTTTTCTATCTCGCGAGCCGCTGAGGTCACGACCATTGCAGGAGACGGACTGCTCGAGGAAAACGATGAGTATCATCCGGACCGCATTGCAGCGATCACACAACATGAGACGTTCAATCAAAGGTTCGAACACACTTTTCCAGCCGCAAGCGTTACAGTCGTCCGAATATCCATTCGTCAAGGAGAGTTAGGACACTAAATAGTTGAAACAATCCACCGGGAATGCTCCTCCACGTGTTTTCAGAATCTAAGAACCTTGCGCAGCAGCCTTGTTTTGCGAGTAGCGACAAACCTATGAAAAGCTTCGCGGCGCCTGGCCGAGTTAACCTTCTTGGCGAACATACCGACTACACCGGTGGGTTAGTGCTACCCATGGCGATTCCATTTCATACCAGGGCCACCATCACTCCACTTTCCAACGCCGAACACGTCGAGTACCGCTTCACAAGCGATCACTTCGATTCCGTTCGTGAGCTTGCCCCGGGCGATCAGTCTCAAGCCGTAAATAACTGGAGTGACTATCCGGTCGGTGTGCTCCGTTGCCTGCAGGCTCTGCAAGTAAATCTTCCGCCATTTCACCTTCACATCAACGGAGACGTACCGGTGGGTGCCGGCTTGAGTTCCTCAGCCTCGGTTGAGGTTGCGAGTGCAATGGCAATTCTTTCTCTCAGCCACGCCTCTTTCCCCGCAAAAGACCTGGCGAAGCTCTGCCAGCGTGCTGAGAACGACTATGTAAATTCGCCCTGCGGCATCATGGATCAGTTCGCAATCATTGCCTCCAAACAAGGAGCAGCGATCCTTCTGGACACCGGGACGTTGACGATGGAACATATCCCACTGGAGATTGGCGAACTCTCGACAACAGCAATTATTGTTTGCAACTCGATGGTGAAGCACTCGGTTGCAACTGGCGCCTACGGCGACAGACGGCGCGAGGTGGAGCTGGGCCAGATCGCACTAAAGCGAATGTTTCCCTCCCTTCGCTATCTTGGGGACGCCAACCTCCATCAGTTGGACGCTGCGAGAGCAGCCATGCCACCACAGTCGTTTTTACGCTGCCGGCATATTGTTACCGAGAACGCCCGAGTTCGGCTAGCCGTAGAAGCGTTGCGGCTAGGAGACCCGGTTCGCTTTGGCGAACTCATGTTGCAAGGGCACGCCAGCGAGCGGGATGACTTCGCTTGCAGTTGCCCGGAAATAGATTTTTTAGTGGAGACCGCAAGCGCGCTCCCGGGCTGCTTCGGTGCGCGGTTGACCGGCGGTGGGTTCGGGGGTTGTACGGTAAACTTAGTGCAGCGTGCGGCAGCAGAAAAATTCAGCACAGTTTTGCGCAACGCTTATCAAGATCAATTTTCAGTTCAGGCCGAGACTTACATTTGTAAAGCGGTTGACGGAGCCTTGCTGGCCAACTCGAATTTGACCTTACAAAAGGGGTCACCTCAAGACAGGGCAATTTATAGACGCTAACGATCTCTTGATGCTCATCCTACAGCTTATTGGGTAGCACCGCGTTGCAGGTGTAGCGAAATCGACCATTTTTCAGACAACCGCAAAGGGGCTTGCTGAAGGCGCCTGAGGCGGCAAAACCTGTCCCATTACGCGTCTCGAAAACAATGTCCGGCTAACGGTGACGTTTTGAAACGCCACACAGGTCTCCACGCGCTTAGAGTACATAAATTTCCCTTTTTGAGCTGTCCCCAAAGAGCCCACGTCCCACAAACCCACAGCCTCGACGCCGGGGAGAGCATCGTTATTTGATCTTTTGCCTAGCATAACGCTCTGCCGCACAACCCTCCTACTCGTGTGCGTTTGCTTACCTCGGTCTATTTCCGATTGTTCGAACGAACAGAAGGCAAAGGAGCATTCGCTTCACTTTCCGCCAAGTCAATCGCCGTATAGAGCTGGGTAGGGTCAGTCACCTCAATCCATCGACGCTGAGTGACGACCACGATGGTGGGCGTATGGAGCAAACCAAGTTTTGTTCCCAAAGTGCAGTCCGCCTCGACTTCGGCGGCGCACCGGCCTGAAGGATTAACAACAAATGGCATCTGTTGTCCATGAGTTTGAAACCAATAACGGGTAAACTGCTCCAAATCTTCCTTGCTTTCAATGGATTGCTGGTGAGCAAAGACATCTCGGCGAAACTCCTCGGCAACCTTGGGGGAGACTTTATCTTCAAGGTATCTCGCCTTGATTGCGGCGTTTCGGGACCAAGTGTGACTCATGATGATGAAGTCATGGTGAACATCGGGGGATGTTGTATTTCTCCATAGCGGCTCGCACGATTGGAGCCGAGTAAGCACATGGAACACTCCAAATCCTCAAACTCGACAATAGCAACCTTCGCGTGTAGCTTAGGCTTAAGCATCGAAGTGTCCCTGAACGGTGTGGCCTTTGTTGCGGGAATCGCTATTTGGGCCGCTACAGGCAAAGTAGATGTAAGTGCGAGAGCAAGGGCAATAAGACGCGTCGTGCCGTCCATTCTATGGCTGAGTAAGCTTTCCACGTCAAAAGACGCCTACATCAATGAGTGTTGCCCCTCCCCCCTCAAAAAGGGTTCCCCGCAATCCATCATGACAACCGGAGCTGTTGTGGGTGAACGATTGACGTTGCACCTCCGCATTGTGCTCGATATAGCGCGTCTTATGATCAGGCATTTCGTGGTGACGGAAGGTGTGGCGTGCAGCCGAATGAATCCCCCAGCTAGCGTTGAAAGCGATGCTAAACAGGCGTAGCCTCTAAGCAAGGACGGCAGTGGGAGGGGCAAAAATGCACAACAGCTCCATGATGGCACTTCTGATTCTGGCAGGCACCGGCATGTCAGCACAGAACGACAAAGGTACCCAGCCGAGGGTCTTACTCGCCCAGACAGATAGTAGTTGCCCGGTAGGATTTGGAGCCAATTTAAGCGGTCGCGCCGTAGCGCGCTCTGTGGATGATGCAAAGAAAGATAGCTCTGCACAGCTCCTTGAGCTTTCGTTTGTTCCTCTGGATACTTCGGCCGTCAAGAACGCCGAAATTATTGTCCACGGCCTTTCCCAAAAAGGGCGGCTATTGCCCGTTCAGAACTCGACAGCTGACGATGCGTTACAAGTGTTCCAACTCCGCCGTTCAGCAGACTCGACAAGCCTGAATCAGGCTCAGGTATGGATCACAAAGCTTACTGCCGCACACTGGGTCGAAATCACAGATCTCGAGTACATGATGGCTCCTCATGGCATGCTTCGAAAACTTCTCTATGCCATGCAAAGCTAAGCGGTTTCAAGCTTGTTGACTTGACCGTTCGGTAGCGCTGGGACTTTTGTACTCTCTGAAACCATGTTATCTCGTTCCAACCATCACAGCCATACAAGCTACCGGCGCGATCTCGCTCCGCGCGATCGCAGCAGAACTTAACGCTCGCGAGATCCCAACGCCCCGAAGACTTGGGGAATGGTCAGCGGTCCAGGTTCAAAGGGCGATGGAACACTAGATACCCGACTGAAGCGTCCCTTCCCAGGGGTAATAAACTGACCTAGATCAGTCCAAAGGGGACACACGGGTGCGGTGCTAGCTAGGAGGTCCTTTTTTGGGTGCGCGGAGAAAATCAGCAATCTGTTGATCCGTGGCACCTGGAGGGAGTTGCTCAGTGAATTGTTGCTGTACCCAGCGAACCATCTCAGCCTTGTACGGCTGGTTGCTCTCTATAGCGTCCAGCAAGAATTCGAAACCAAGTGGTCGGTTACGCAGCGCGAGTTGCTGAGCTGACTGCGTTCGGACCCAAACGTACGGCGAGGACCTTACTGCTTTCTCCAGATTGGGAAGCGCCGCGTCGCCATACCCTTCACCAATGAGTACGGCAGGCTGCTGCGATCCGTACCACGAGGATCCGCATCTTGCGGGGTCACCAAGACTGCGGCCAAGTTGGAAAGGTCTGTAGCTTCTGGATGCCAGGTGAGAGCGATTCTAGCCTGTTCGCCTGCGTTGTCGGAGCGCCCCGCTAGCTGCAACAGGAGTTCATGAGAGCGCCGCGAGGACATGGATCCTAAGTACACCGCGAGTTCATGGATAACGCTCGTGTCGTCTTTTTCGATGACGCTCGGAGCAGCGCTAAGTACCTGCTCGTCGGCATACGCCTTCAATTCAGCATCAGCAGGCCAGGCGTGATTGGGAACATAGAAGATGAAGTGCAACAGCGTATAGGCCGCTGCACTCTGCGACCCGTTGCCTATGGGTAGGAGGTAAGCCGTTGTGGCGTGGACAACACGATCCTCGTCCGATCGCGTCCATCCTAGGTGCTGGGTAGCGAAGTAGGCTAGTGCATCGCTTGGCCCACTTCGCACGATGGAATCGACGACAGCAGGTTGAACTTCGGATAGAGGAAAATGCTCTAGACCGGCAGCCGCCATGCCGGACACCATGGCGTTATCTGCATGCATGTAGCTCACGAAAGCCTGGAGAACCCGAGGATCAGGTGCACCGGCGAGCAGTGAGGGAAGGAAGTCTCCTGCTAGTAGACCGGCGCTATCAGGAGGATGTGCAAGAAGGCCTGTGAGCCACCCCTCACGCTGTTCAGGCGTCGGCTGGCGCACGTCGAAGGTCAACCAATCGGATACTGTATTTGAGCTCAGCTCAGTCCAGCGGACGGAGTACCTGCCAGGCTTGTTGATTGCGAAGAGAGCGTGAAGAGGAAGCCGGTCAGGTGGTGAGCCAGGAGGTGCAGATGATCCGCAACCTATGCCGCTGAGGTTCGCTTGGCTGCGGATCGGAAGCTGAGGCAGCGGCACACCATTGTGATTCACCTCAATGCGATTGCACCCGGCATCTTCCACCGCTGCGTGAAACGGATAGCGCACGTTCTGTACAGAACCCGCTGTGGCTGTGACCCAGATCGGTTCACCCACGTAATTGGTTTGACGGACGACGATCTGCAAAGGAACAGGCACAGTCGTGCCGTTGCTTGGGGTCTGAACGGGAACGGCGAGGAAGAGCGCCAACGCTACAGGAAGTGGAGACATAGGGTCACTGACCGCATAAGTATCTAGAAGCTTGACTCCTTCCCACTACCTTTGGGTAGCGGTGATCCCAACGTTTCCTCACCGCGTTCGGCAATGGCTTACAAGTTTCACCCACGACAACTCCGGTTGTCGGGGGTGATTGCCGAAAACCCCGTTTTGCGAGAATCTCAAGATCAGCAAACGTCCAGAGATAGGATGGAAGGCTCAGAATGTATTACGCGATCCGCGAGTTGGTGACGCTCTTTCTTCTGGTTGTGCCGCATGCCTCGCAGGGACAGACGAACTCGAAGGTGACCTCATGCACTACAGTCCGTGGCAGGTATGGAATCTACGCCGAGAACGACTTTCTTTGGATCTACGGAAGCAAGCATCTGATTGAAGTCACGAATGAAGAACTTGATCGGCAACTCCAAAAGCGAGGTTGGGAACGAACGTACGCCATTGGTTTGTTTACCATCTGCACGGTAGAGGCGATCAACCCGACGCGTCTCACGGTTCGTGATCGCGTCGAGCTTAGGAGCTACAGCGGAATCAGCTATCGCAGCCGTTAGCTACGTGACTCCCCGAAAGTCGTTGTTGTCGGAAACTTGGGCGGCCAAGGCGATAGAGCGCGTCCGGACAGGCCGGTTGTGTCGAGGTTGCCCACAACATCATTTACCGTGCGGATGCAATCAGGAGAGCTAGGGAGATGAACAGTGTAGAAAAGGGATGCTGCCGGAACTTGTCATGATGCTTCGCAGCGCCGATGATAGCCTCAGCAGCCTTTGCGTCGAGGTACAGTCATGACACCATCACAAAATGCGCCTCCCAACTTCGCATGTTCTTGCGGGCGCACCTGGAAACTTGAGGAGCACAAGCCCTCGGGTGGAAGGGAAAATCTGGCTTGCCGTTGTGGGCAGTTGATTGCTACCAGCGAAGATGGATCGCTGGATGCTGAGCTCTTGACCCCAAGAGAAAGGTGGGTGGCCGCACGATCAATTGCCTACGGAGTAGGTCTGTGCGTGCTTGTTGCGGCTTGTAAACTGCGGATAACACTTCCAGCAAACTTCTGGTGCAGACCTCACCGCCTTATGAGATTTAAGAGGGTGAACCGACCCGTTCGATCTTTTACGCAGCTTAGGTCTCAAGCGTTCTAGTTACTGCGTTCAAAGCAAGGTTTTGTGGAACGAGTGACTTGTAGCGATTGGGGTATGTGGTCGGACAGTTTACTTCCCAAAACACTGTTTCACGCGAACGACGGGATCACTTCCCACATGCGACATACGAGGAGCTACGGGCGGAACGAGCGCCCAGCACGTTTCCAGATACCCTGAAAACGGGCGTTTAGCCCACCGCAAGCTTGGTTATCCTCGGCAAGCATGTAGCGGTCGAGCAGAACAAGATCGATGCTGCAACTTCCTGGGCCACCTTCCAGAAAGTGAAGGTGGTTATCGACTGGTGTGGCCACGCCCTCCGTGTCCCCCAGGTGCGACGCATAACTACCCTGCCAGACCGCCCTTCCGACTAGGTGCAATGCTCCCGGCTTGGCAGCTAGACCAATTGTTACGTGATCCTCCCCACCTACCCATGTTCCTGTCCATGCAGAGAGCGATGGATGGTTGCTGTAGCGGACGAGGGAGAGTGCGCCGGTACGAATCCAGGCTGGCCCAGCTCCGTGGTGTCCGGAAACATAGCCACAGGTCCAGGTCCCCTCTTGCCGGTAAATCTGAACTGGTGTTCCCTGAGCAACGGGAGCCTCGACACATCCCTTCGGTGAACCGCAAACTTCAAGCTGAGTTGTGAATCTGCCTCTAACCTCTGCAATCTGTACCTTCTGGCCGGGAGAAGTCGCAAAACCGTCATAAGCAAACTTGCAGTCTTCTGCTGGTCTGCCTTGTGCATCGCAGACTGGAACTGCTGACAGAACGCACACGAGCCGAAGAAAGAAAAAGATCTCAGAGAACTGAGCGAATCTGGTCCGCATATGTTTAGCCTCATTGCAAGAGCTCGCATTCCATCAAGCTTGTCACTGCAGACCGGAAGTCTCAAGTCCCTACAAACGCCCTTGTCGTCACCTGTGCACCGAGCTTCCCAAAAATCTGCGTTTTGGGAAACGGCGTTGCCTTACCTCTTGTCATGGATGAATATGCTAGCGATATACCCTAACACAAGAAGAAGAATGAACGGCAATCCGGCACCAGTGAATCGGAGTTCCCAGCCTCTCATTGGCATTTTTTGGGATGGAACAATTTGTACCGCTTTGCACCGACCACAAACGTAAGGTTTGCTGCGCAGTTTCACCGCACATCATTATGCGAACGGAGATGGAGGCCATATAGGCGAAGAACGCGCCTTGGATGCAGACTGCATACCCATACGTCAGAACCGTGTTTACAAGCCTGAGCTAATGGCTATAAGGCTTACGGAAAGCAAGAACCCAATACTTCCCGAAAGTCGTGTTGTCGGCAATCTCGGCCGACCAAGGTAGGCTCGGCGGGGCCGAAGTTTCCCAGAACGCCGTTTTGCGGGAACGACTTCTTCGCTGACGCCAGCCGACTTATCAGGATTTAGGATCCATAGGTCTACACTGTTGGCGCAAGGAGAGCGCGCCTATGCTGTCGTTTCAGCTTCCATTGCCAGGTCATCCCGGAGGACCGCCTAATCTTCCGCCCTCCTATACTGTCCACATCACGGCTACCAAAATGGAACAGGTTGGTACGGTAAGCACAGGGGGGGCCGACTTGGATCACATCCAATGGCTTTCGGCTCCAAGACTTTCTAAGCACCCTCTACAGCATGCCCGCCGAACGGATCGAATTCAATGATCCTGGGCTGGCAGACAGACGACTGGATGTGGCGTTAAGGCTTCCAGCAGAGGAAAGCGAAGACAATATGCATCAGCGGATAGCTCACGCTCTAGAAGCGCAGCTCGGGATCAAGATCGAAGTTCTCACTCGTACGGAGGAAGCGTACACGATAACGGTAGCTGACTCAAAGAAGCTCGCCTCACCCAACACTACGTTTAGTGGCGGCTTCACAAGCACAGCAACAGAATTTCGTGAGACACCGGGCGAAACAAAAGGTTTGAGTCAGCAGGAACTGGCGGAAGTAATGCAGGCGAAACTCAGAGATCGGCGAATCCAGGATGGCATCGCGCTCGATTCCATAGACCTAGACGGTCCAGTCGATCAGCTTTGTCGCGTTCTCGAAACAGGCGTGCAGCGTCCCGTTCTTGATCGAACTGAATACCAAGGAATTCTTCGAATTTCTATCCGGCGGAATGGGGTCAACCGGGACCGATTTTTCGAAAGGATTAAGGCAGACTACGGACTTGCAGTCACGCCAGCGAAAGCTGGGGTTCAGCACCTTGTGGTCAGCGCTGAAGCACCAAAGCATTAGTACCGAGAAAACGCAGCGGAGGTGATCGATCCACTCACCTCCTCGAAAGTCGAGGTTTTCGGAGACTTCGCAATTTGGACGGCCCGCGCTCAGAAGGTGCTTAGCGTACGATTTTTGACGTTTGGTGTAGCGACCCCTTTCAGGGAAGGTGTATGACAAGAGAAAGGAACAACGCTCCATAAGGAGAGCACGTTGGAATCTAAGGACGTCAAGATTCCTTTTGAGTTGGTGCAAGACGAAGACGGGTACCCGCCTGATCGATGGGAAACAATGTGGGCGACCGAGACCGAATCCGGCCTCTATTGCGTGGACAACATTCCTTTTTTCGCCTGTGGAGTAAGCCCTGGAGATTTGGTCAAAGTGCGAAAGGAAAAGGGAGAGCTGATCTTCGATAGCGTTGTGGATCCCTCGTCTTCCAGCGTCTTCAGAATATTTGTGTCTAGCAGTGCGGATGTGCAGGCAGCACGCGATGAGTTTAGGCGGTTGGGTTGCGAATCTGGGCTATCGCAGATCACACGCAAAGCCCACTGACCAGTCATAAACGACAAAGCTGTCATCTCTAACCCTAGGGGTGGTTCCAAGCTGTCCAATGCCAAAACCCGCTGTAAGCCCCAAATGTACGAGGTTTGCGGCGAAAATCCTTGGGCGCCACAACAGCGCGGGGAGAAGGAGTATCAAAAAGACAGAAACGCCTCTTCGCGGACGTCGTTTGGCTAAGCAGTATACCGTCACGATCACAACCGTGAGAGAAGTGGCTGCAAAGGCGAGCAATGTCAACGGGATCAGAAGGAAGCTGACCGTACCGGGAAGCTGACAGAGAAGTGCAAGTACAGCTACCGTCATCCAGGCAACTAGGGCCGGCTTCAGAGACCAGCCATCTGTCCCAATCAGAGCGCCTTTGACATCCATAAAATCAATATAGAAGCCTATGCATGCTGCTACAACGGATCTGTTCAGTTCTCATTGGTCGGCTTTCCGTCACCTGCGCCCCGGTCGCTCCTCACGACGTTCGTATTAGAAACGTCCACACTCGCCGCACAAACGAAAGCTTGCGCAAGCCGTGATGCTAGGGAGTACCCGCGGGTTTAAGTTGCGGAACGAAAGCGAAAAGAGCAACCCAGCCGACCGTTAATAGTGCCCAGAAAACCATGGTGGGCCAGCGATGGCGATAGTGAGCGTATAGATTCCAGTAGGAGTTCTGATCTTGGTGGACGCTGTTCTGTTGACTCGTGAAGTTGCCCGTAACGTTTGTATCCGAAGTGTGGATGGTCTGATCTTGTGTATCGAACACGAAGTTCCTGATGCGATCGATACCTTGTGGCTGAAACTGGGACTTGCTGTCCAAGTAAGTGCCGATGAACCGGCCATCCCGGTATCCCAGATCGATGATTCCACGAACGTAACCGCGCCCGACCCACGGAACATCCGTGGTGACGCCTGGTGCACTAACATAGCCAGAGTATGTGTTGAGACTGCCTACGACGTAACCGTTCGGTAGAGCGACGTAGGGGTCAGGGCTGTAGCCAACACTCTGATGAGCGAGGTGGTTCGAGACGAACGTGTGTACAAATAGTACCGCTACCAGCCACCCGAGAGCCAAGAAAGGCGCGGCAGCAGCGAAGGCGCGGTAGCGTTTGGCAGCATGCGTCGAAGCTGGGACAGAACGCTTCGCAAACTTAAATAGGACAATCGAAAGGACGATGCTAGCGACCGTGAGAATCAATCCCCACGTTAGGAATGCCATCACGACTGCGAATCCCGCCATGGCAAGATTTTACTGTTTAGGACAAAGCTGTCTATGTAATGTGGCGTTCTCAGCACAAAAGTACCGGGAAGCCGGCTTGGCGTCAGCAATCGTTCGGCGTTGGAGAAGGACATGAAACGAGCTTGGCGACCAATCTCTCATGGTCAGCAATACCGTCTTCTACAGCTCGAAGCTCGTCTTCATTCAGTGGAATCTCCTGCGTCAGCCGTAGCAGGTTTGCCTTGGCTTCGATGCTCTGTGCCTTGCTGGACGGTTTCGGCACGTAGAAGTCGCAACGAGCGCAAGCCATGCGGTGCGGACATTGGTCGAAGAAGTCATAGGAGCAGTAGCCGTGACCGAGATCGTAAAGCTTCCACGGCTCATCTGGTGGGCTTCCGCGTCGGATGGCGTCCTGGTCGATGAGATATGGGATGGTACGGCGGCACCTTCGTTGCGGTCTTAATTGCACTTGCCGTTACGATGCGGAGAAGGGATCTGACGCTAGTTCCTGTAGTTCTGCTGCTCGCCTTCATCGTTCTCTATGCATTCCACATCCGTGGCTACTACGAAATGGAGTCCGGCGAGGTGTCGCCCGCGTGTGCCTTACGTTTTTCAATGAACCTGATGGGTTTATGGTCCTTAGCCGTTGGAATAGGGCTCGGATGGATAGTGACATCTGCTCAGAAACTAAAATCCCTGCGGGGTCGGCCAATGAATCAACGGCTCGCAGCAATGGTTTTATGTGCCTTGTTGTTCCCGGTGAGCGCTATTGCTACGTACTACCTAAGGCGAGACGAAGTAGAGGATGAAACAATTAGCCGTGTTTCACCCGCAATCGCTTCTATAGAGGCCTCAGCATCTGATGCTGGCTCATCCTACATGCTGACGATGGATCCACTTGTGGTGCAGATGTACGCGGGGCGAGACATCCGCATCGTCGATTTGGAATCCATAGACGCTCCGACGCTCGATTACCTGATTGCATCTGGAACGAAGCTTATCCTTCTCAATGAGACATCCCGGTTTCAAGCGGTTGATCTGAGCAGGTATGACGTAAGCGTCCGTCGTGTCTTGACGATGCCGTCCCGCACGTGGGATAGCGGCGAGGGGTACACAGTCTCCATCCTTGAACCTACCAAAAGTAACGGAGATCAGCTAATGAAGCATTAGACTCGATTAGCCGAGGGAAGGCTGTGACTGTATCACCAAGTCATACCTAACCGCCGCCTAAGAATGTAGTCCCCTATTTCCTTCTTCGAGGAATTGGAGCTTTGCTAATGGGCTGATAGGATTTCAATCCTTGGTCGCCAGTGATGATTTCCACATTGAAGCCCGCCGACGCATAATACTCAGCAACATCCTTTATAGTTGCGTCGCCAATCGATATACGTCGCGCGGCGAGAGGGGGCCAATCAGCTGCGAGTTGCCTGAGATTCTCGGGTTCCCATAGGAGTGACTGTTCCGTAAAAGCGGCCCATGGTGTTGTTCCATCCGCAGCGGCAAGGAGATGCATAGCGAGCTCAGTCGCACGTTCAAACCGTGAATGCCCCGCTTGTGCAATGTGGTTTCCAGTTTCTATCAAAGTTGCAAGGGGAAGGACGAATGTGCTGGCCTTCTTTGTCTCGGCCTCTACTAAGGCAGTTATTCTCTTTTGGTCCCATCTGTCGTTATCTGGGCCAGCAGTCTCCTTGCCTGGGACTGCAAGCAAACAGCACAGCAATGAAGTGTCAAAGATTAGAACTCGTTTAGGCACCGACAACCTTACTCAAGCTCGCCTCTTGAGAAAGGGTTCGCTCGATCAGACCTTGACTGCTCAGCTTTCCAACTGTTCCCTGAGCTAACAATTTTGGAAGCGCTGAAATATCTTCCAGCAATCGCAAAACGCTGTATCCCGTCTGAGGGTCACGATGTGCGACAGAGATGAATGGAACCATTCCGGTCCCCATGGCATCAAGAAGGGCAGGGTTATGAGTTGTGACAAGGACGTCTACACTGCGTGCCATTCCCACCTCTCGCAGCATGTCGAGGAGCAGGCGGGCGCGGGAAGGATGTAGCCCATTATCAACCTCTTCAATCACTAACAGACTTCCTGTCGGACGCGTTAGAAGAGCGGTCAATATCGCAAGAAAGGGGAGGGTTCCGTCGGACATACCACGAGCATCGACAGTAGGAAGGTCCCCAGTGTCAAGCCAGAACTCCTCACAATACAGCATGGCATCCGCGCGAAATTTGCCGACAGTTTCAGCGTAAACACGTTTTATGTCTCGCTCAGGCAGTTGGCTTACATATTTGGTTAGCGTCTCCTCGACAGTGGAACGTTCTCTCGATACCACTGCAATGACGCCAGCTATATTGCGCGCATCTGGTTCCAGCTTCTCTGCTAATGGAGAATAGCCCCTCATGTGTGAAGGGATGGGGTCCAATACGAAAATCTCTCGTAAGGTGTTAGCGACTTCAGCAATCCCGTCTTGAATTTCCTGGCGAAGCTTTTGGCCAACAAGCTGGAAGAGAACTGCTTGCGCTCGGCCAAGTTGGCGCGGTGACCCTTGCTTCTCGTTATAAAGCCGAGCAACAATTGTAGGTGCATCGTCTTGACAGGAATCCGTCCGGAAGAGCTTGATCGAACCTGCTTCTCCGCCGCGTGTCGACTGCTTGTTTGGGCGATAACGAATCCGGGTAAGTTGCTCAGCAAGAACGTCGCATCGCAGATCCGTCACCTTACACTCGATCCTGTACTCGTAGTCCGTTAAGACATCTGCTTTACAAATGGCGGTCAGTGCAAACGTGTTGCCAGGCTTTCGAGCTGCCCATTCGACTCCCCCTCGCAAGGCACTTTGCACACCATCCCCTTGAAGCGCGCTCGTGAGAAGGGACCCGGAAGCCGCTCTATTCAGAAGGAGTAGGGCATCGAGGGCGTTCGACTTGCCACTGGAGTTTGTTCCAATCAAAACTGAAAGGGCATCGATATGGAGAGTGGCCTCCTGATAGCTCTTCCAGTTTTCGAGTTTGATCTGCGTTATCATTTGCTTCCCACTATATCTGGCATCCTTGGCTGATGGCGGATCCTCGCATACTCGTAAGTGAAAGGATCAGGGAGCGTTCCAGCGAATAAAAGCGCGATGCGCTGGGGTATACGCATGTAGGACACGGGCAAAGGTGCTGATACGCGTACTACTAGAATCGGTTTTCCTATATTGTTACAGACAGTGAAGAGAAGTCTGAGCCCTAATAGGACGCAAGCCAAGGCACCCTCCGCACGGAAGGGCCTTCAGGTCGGATACCTGCGGGTGAGTGCGCTCGACCAGAAGGAAGTTCGACAGCTCGACGGCGTGGAGTTGGACAAGCGGTTTACGGATAAAGTTTCGGGCAAGGATCGCAACCGGCCTCAGCTCGAACAGATGATCGACTTCGTTCGCGAGGGCGACACCGTGTTCTGTAACTCGATGGATCGCCTTGCTCGAAACCTCGATGATCTTCGGCTTTTGGTGAAGAAGCTCACCGGCAAGGGCGTTAAGGTCTGCTTTGCAAAGGAAAGCCTTACGTTCACCGGAGAGGACTCACCGATGGCGAACTTGCTGTTGAGCGTCATGGGCGCAATTGCGGAGTTCGAACGGGAGCTTATCAAAGAGCGGCAGCGAGAGGGAATCGCCATCGCAAAGAAACGTGGTGCCTATTCGGGCCGCAAGCGGACCCTGACAGCGGCCCAGGCCGTTATCCTGCTGGAACGCATCGCGGCGGGCGAGTCGAAGACAAAGCTCGCTAACGAGTTGGGAGTGTCGAGAAACACTATCTATATGTATGTCAGCCGGGGAGGGAAGTGATGCGCGTTCTGGTCGATGGTCTGGATACGGTGATCGAAGGCGAAGTGATTGGCGGCAAGCTGCTGGATGACCAGAGCGGGCGATTCGATCTGGAATCGGAGTTCACGGTCAAACGTGACGATGGAGCGTGCTTTACCGTTCACGGCTGGCTGGTCGATGTCGAGGTTCTGGATGAACCTGCCGAATGGGTGATGTAAGGATGGCTCGCCTCTTACAGCGGTCGATCTGTTGCCCCTGCGGGAACGATAAAGTTCTCGCCCTAGGTCTCTGTGCGACCTGTTACACGCTGAAGCGTCAGGATGAGGAATATTTCGGAGGACACCGGGAGGAGGTCTTGGCTCGTGATGGCTGCCGTTGCGCTGTGCCTGGCTGTACGACTCTGAAGCGCGGGAAGCGATCAGTAGCGGTGCATCACCGGATGCCAGGCAATAACGATCCCAAGCTGATGATTACGCTCTGTCTGGCGTGTCATGCTAAGGTGACGCGAACGCAGTTTCTATGCCGCGAGTGGCCACCTTTATTGCGAGTATTGTGGCGCGAGCAGCATCCTAGCGGACATGAGCAGACGGCCATCGACTTCTCAGGAAAAAGGTCACCTGCTAGGAGGGTTCCACTGTTTGCTCTCACTCAAGATACCAGCGACGAGGAACTCGTGCCATGAGCAATCTGTATTCCAACGGGCCTGGAAACGATTTCGTCCGCACTCCCTACGCAAAGCTGATTTCGTCAACAACAGATCTCTTCGTTGCCTCACCATACGTCACACTGATCTCGGAACTGCTGGAAGCTGCGAAGGCCGGCAAACGAATCCGTCTTCTGGTAGGCCTGAACGCCGCTACAAGCCCGGCAGCGCTCAGGAGTGTTTTTGGCGTTTCCAACATAGCTATTCGCTACTACACGCGGCGGTTCCACGCCAAGATGTACGTTTTCGACAACTGCGCGCTAGTGGGTTCTTCAAATCTGACTGATGGCGGAATGCAGAGCAATCGTGAGGCGACAGTTCTTGTTGAACAAGCCGATCAACTCCAAGATGTGAGGACGCTCTGCGAGGAACTTTGGGGGAGTGCTCCGGTCCTTACCGCGGAAGTGCTTGGTACCTTCGAGAAGTCGAACCAAGGATTCGGCAAGTACATGGATCCGAGCGTCAAGATTGAGATGGCTCTAGGGGCGCCCTCAGAAAACGGACAATAGAGCACGTTAGGAGTTCGACTTCCTCGTACCGCCCTATTCTCGGGTCAATGCTCCATCCCGCACACCTAAGTTGTCGCGCTGAAGGCCTTTGGATGGGCGCCTTCGAAGCGAATTAGCTGGGCTCCGGCTCAGCCTGGGAATGCTAGATGTGTTCTCTGGCGGCTACTGCTAGTGGGGACGAGAGAGATGAACGAAGCAGACGTGAGCCGCTTGTCTCTGGAAGGGCACTCCGTTAAAACCATCGAGCTGTGCTAAATCTTCCCCATCCTGATTGGGTACAGGTTCACAACCTCCCATTACTTGATAAGCCAAGAGGAAGCCGCTTGCGTCCGGGGCAACAGCCAGGAGCTGAAGATCAGACGACGCAGGAAGTCTCTGCGTCGTCTGACGCCCGGTGTCTAAATCCAAGGTCGCGACTGTGTCGTCTGTAAACGTTGTTGGATAGCTGACTGGCACATAGAAAAAGAACGGAATGGTGGCGTCGACTACGGGTGCGTTTAGAAGCGCGGCTGCGATGACCTTTTTTCGCCCACTGCCATCCAGTTGAGCAGTCCACGAGGTTGAGCCGCCGTGCAGCACGGTTGGCGTGAGTGTGTACCGGCCGGCGGAGCCTAATGGATCTTCGGCTTCCGGCAATGGAGAAGACTGCTGCGTATAGGTGATCGACGGAGAACCTTGCCCAGAAAGCTCGGCTTTGAACTGGCGGCCATTCGAACGATCGATGCCCGTCACGTGGAGTGCCTCGCCCGCCCAATGAATCGAGAGGATCTCGGGGCTGGTTGCCAAAGTCGGGGTGGGGGTCACAGGGACCAGCTGACCATTCGCGAGTTCATAACGCCATACTTGCTCCGGATCACCGGATACTATGCCGGTGGTCCGGATCGCCAAGTAGCGCAAATCCGGCGAGAAGATTCCTGAGCAGAACGACAGTTGCGCTCGCTCCTCGGTTGAATAGCTTGCCGATAGGCTTTCGTCGTGAAGCGCCCTGATGGGCGGCGATGGCTTTAAATTGAAGTCAGCGATTACCGCCGCATGGTCGGTAGGCAATGTAACGCCCTGCATGAACGAATGAGAGGAACCCCGAAGTGTTTTAGAGCCCTCTATCGCATGTCCCTTCTGCGGGACCATGTTGAAGTATTCGGCGAAATAGCCAGGATGAAAAGCGAGAAGTAGGTACTGGCCAGCCGGAAGGGATGAAAAGACGTAAGCTCCGGAAGCGTCACTATGTGTGACTTGGTGGATTTTGGTCTGAGAATTCAGGAGGGTTATTGCCGCTGCTTGGACCGGGTGAGCAGTGTCGGTAAAAACATGACCCGAGATAGAACCAGCCTGCTGACTGGAAGTTACTGCTTGATAAGCCATGGCAGAAGGGAGGAGCGCGACAAAGCAGAGCAATGCTGCCACCCGAAAGAGGCTACGTCCGCTGATCGCCCTGCTGCGTGTCCGCACATGCATTCTGAGCCTGCTTTCTCGCTGAAGTCTATCCGGTACACAATGGTTTCTGTTTTTAAACGCTGGCGACCAAACCGTTCGTCAAGGGTTGCTTGAGGCAGGTATCCACCTATAGAGCGTAGGAACGGAAACGCCGAGATTGCCGGCCACTTCGCGGGGCGCGACGCCGCTGGCGAGAAGCTTTTTGGCCGATTTGATTTTGCTTTCGGTCATCTGTCGTTTGCGTCCGCCTCTGCGTCCGAGTTGGCGAGCGACTTCGAGGCCGGCGCGGGTTCGCTCAATCGTGAGCTCCCGTTCCATCTCAGCGAGGCTGGCCATTACATGAAAAAAGAAACGGCCCGAGGGTGTGCCGGTGTCGATCGCGTCGGTGAGGCTCTTGAACTGCACGCCCAGCTTATGAAGCTCGCCGACCAAATTCACCAGATGTTTAACACTGCGGCCGAGCCGGTCAAGTTTCCAGACGACCAGAGTGTCGCCTTCGCGTAGAGCTTCCTGCGCCTGGATCAGACCGGGCCGTTCGATCCGGTTGCCGCTGAGCTTGTCGGAGAAAATCCTCTTGCAGCCGGCTTTGGTGAGCGCTTCGATCTGCAGCTCTAGGTTTTGGTCCTGTGTGGAGACGCGGGCATAGCCAATCACCATGGGAACGCTCTCCTCCTGTTGTTCTCAGAACTCATGAGACCGCAAGTACAGTGAGAATAGCATTTGAGAATGGTTTGTGAGAACGCTAAACCTGAGCGTTCAGCCATTTTCTTTTATGCGCGTTGAGTGTTCTCACAAACCTCCGTTTGCAAGAGGAGCACCATGCCCCGTCGCTCCATTCTCTCCGTCGCCGAACGCGAGACTTTACTGGCACTGCCCATTAATCAGGACGACCTGATCCGGCGTTACACACTGAGCCCGTCGGATCTTGCGGTCATCCGGCAACGCCGGGGAGCCGCGAACCGACTCGGCTTTGCCGTGCAGCTCTCCTATCTCCGCTTTCCGGGTGTTGTGCTCGGCGCGAATGAGCTGCCGTTTGCTCCGCTTCTCCACATGGTCGCTGGACAGCTAAAGATCCCGGTTGAGCATTGGGCCGAGTACGGCAACCGTGCTCAGACGAGGCGAGAGCACCTCGTCGAGCTGCAAACAGTCTTCGGCTTCGTGCCTTTCACGTCAGTTCATCACAAGCTCGCCGTCCAGGAATTGACCGAGACGGCCATGCAGACAGACAAAGGCGTTGTACTTGCGACCGCGCTGATTGAGAAGCTACGGGAACGGGCGATTCTTCTTCCCCGATTGAATGCCATCGAACGTGTCTGCGCAGAGGCCATTACAAGGGCGAACCGGCGAATCTATAAGCAATTGACGGGCGGTCTTACGGAGGTTCACCGGCACCGTCTGGACGAGTTGCTCGGACGCAAGGAGGGGAGCACGCTCACTTTGCTCGGCTGGCTCCGCCAATCCCCGCTCAAGCCCAACTCGAAGCACATGCTTGAACATATTGATCGGCTCCAGACCTGGCGGTCTCTCGATCTTCCCTCTGGCATTGAGCGTCAAGTACATCAAAACCGGCTGATGAAGATCGCCCGTGAGGGCGGCCAGATGACCCCGGCCGACTTAATCAAGTTTGAGCAGGAGCGTAGGTACGCAACCCTGGTCGCACTCGCGGTCGAAGGAACTGCGACCGTCACCGATGAGGTGATGATCTTCACGACCGAATCGTGGGCACTCTCTTCAATGCCGCAAAGCACAAGCATCAGGAGCAGTTACAAACGGACGGCAAAGCTATCAATAACAAACTCCGCCTTTACGGGCGCGTCGGTCATGCACTGCTTGAGGCCAAGCAGAACGGACGCGATCCATTTGCCGCCATAGAAGCAATCCTTTCGTGGGAGGAGTTCGCGGCCAGCATCACGGAAGCACAGAAGCTCGCACAGCCGGAGGACTTCGACTTTTTATATCGGATCGGAGAGGGATACGCGACTCTTCGGCGCTATGCGCCCGAGCTGTTGAATGTGCTCGGATTGTGTGCTACTCCTGCCGCGAAGCCGGTCCTGGACGCCATCGAACTGCTCCGTCAGATGAACGCCGGCAATATGCGCAAGCTGCCCGATGACGCACCTGTGGACTTCATCCGCGAACGCTGGGCCAAACTCATCTTCACCGATGCCGGAGTCGATCGTCGCTATTACGAACTGTGTGCCTTGGCAGAACTGAAGAATGCGCTACGATCCGGGGATATTTGGGTTGAGGGCTCTCGCCAGTTCAAGAACTTCAACGAGTACATGGTGCCTGCGCAGAAGTTCACCGCTCTCAAGGAAGCAGGCGAGCTCCCGCTTGCTATCGATCCAGATTGCGCGGAGTACCTGCGAGTCAGGCTGGCCGCGCTGCAAGAAGAACTGCACCGAGTGGACCAGCTCGCGGCTGCGAACGACCTCCCAGATGCTGTCCTCACCGACTCGGGCTTGAAGATCACGCCGCTCGACGCCACCGTGCCCCACGCGGCGCAGAACCTGATTGAGCAGATCGCGGCATCACTCCCCCACGTCAGGATCACCGAACTGCTTCTTGAGGTCGACAACTGGACCGGTTTCACCAAAAACTTTACGCACCTGAAGAGTGGCGAAGTAACCAAGGACCGGATACCGCTTTTGACGACCATCCTCGCCGATGCGATCAACCTCGGCCTGACCAAAATGGCCGAATCGTGCCCTGGAACGAGCTACGCGAAGCTCTCGTGGTTGCAGGCCTGGCACATACGCGATGAGACCTATGCCGCGGGTCTGGCCGAACTCGTCAACGCTCAACTTCGCCAGCCCTTTGCTGAGAACTGGGGCGATGGAACCACTTCATCTTCAGACGGGCAGCGGTTCAAAACCGGCGGCAAAGCCGAGAGCACCGGTCACATCAATCCCAAGTACGGGGCCGAACCCGGCAAACTCTTCTATACCCACATTTCGGATCAGTACGCGCCCTTCAGCTCCAAGGTCGTCAACGTTGGTGTACGAGACTCCACCTATGTCCTCGACGGGCTGCTGCACCATGAATCGGATCTGAGGATCGAGGAGCACTACACGGATACCGCGGGCTTCACCGATCACGTCTTCGCCCTTATGCACATGCTCGGCTTCCGCTTCGCACCGCGCATCCGAGATCTGAGCGACACAAAGGTCTACCTTCCAAATGGCAAGATGAAGTACCAGGCGCTTGCACCTATGATCGGCGGGACCATCAACCTGAAAGCCATCCGCACTCACTGGAACGAGATCCTTCGTCTCGCCACGTCGATCAAGCAGGGCACCGTCACGGCCTCGCTCATGCTTCGCAAGCTGGGCAGTTACCCTCGCCAAAACGGCCTTGCAGTCGCCTTGCGCGAGTTGGGCCGGATCGAACGAACCCAGTTCATCCTCTCGTGGCTGCAAAGCGTCGAGCTGCGCCGCCGAGTCCACGCCGGCCTCAACAAAGGTGAGGCGCGCAACGCACTCGCGAGAGCCGTGTTCCTCTGCCGCCTCGGAGAAATCAGGGACCGGAGCTTCGAGCAGCAACGCTACCGCGCCAGTGGCCTCACTCTCGTCACCGCCGCCATCGCGCTCTGGAACACCGTGTACATCGAGAGGGCAGCCCAAACCTTAACGAGCAACGGGCAGGCCCTCAACCCGGGGCTGTTCAAGTATCTTTCACCGCTCGGCTGGGAGCACATCAACCTGACAGGAGACTACCAATGGAAGGGCTCCAGGCTCGCACAGGGCAGATTCAGGCCCCTCCGCACCCCCAGCCGTCCCTAACGTGCTCTATTGTCCGTTTTCTGAAGGGACCCCCATACAGGCTTGGATCAAAATGGATTACCCGCAGAATTTTCCTACTCCTGACAATACAGATACGCTTACGAGATGGTTTGTTGGAGACGTCTCGCAAAATCGCCTTTTCAGCTTGCGAGTCTGGTTGGCGCTTCTCTGATACTCACAATGTGCTTCACCAGGAGCGTAGAACTCGTTCATGGCGAGGAGGCCGAGTTCAGGTTAGAGAGCTCTACTACTGCGCAGCGTCTCGCGACTGAGGCGTGGTGGCCGACTAACCAAAGCGTCCGCGCGGATGCGTTCGCTAGCTCAGGAGCGTGCGCCGGGTGCCACTCCGATGAGAGCCAACCGGTGGCTCCGACCTCGATGCAGCGGGCAGCGTCGCGTGCGGGTGACTGGAAGGGCAGGCCGGGCTCAACGGCGGTGTTGACGAGCAGCCGGGATGGCTTCGATTACGAGTTGAGCGCGGGCGCACAAGGAGCGGCATACTCGGTTTCGAAAGGGCCGGGCAAACTTGCGGCGACGTTGGAGTGGGTGATGGGTGCCGGCGACCTGGGGCAGACATTTGTGTATGAGCAGGATGGCCGCTGGTTCCAAAGTCGCATGAGCGTGTATGCCGCCGCGCCCCGACTCGATGTGACCACCGGGCTGCATGTGGATGCGGATGCTGATCTGAGCTCTGCGCTTGGCGAGCCGCTGACCACGGCGGATGTTCGTCGCTGTTTCGGGTGCCATACGGTTCGTGCGACGACGACCCGCGGGTTCAACCCGCTGCACGCGGAAGCGGGGCTGGGATGCGAGGCGTGTCACGGCCCTGGGGCAGCTCACACCGTGGCGATGACGCAGATGGGCAAGACGGGGGCGCATGCGAAGGCTGGACAGGATCTGGCTGTGTTCAATCCAGCAACGCTGGCGCCGGCTGATTCGATCGATTACTGCGGATCATGTCATCGCACCTCGGCAGATGTTTCGACTTCGAGCAACAACGCGAATGATGTGTCGCTGGTGAGGTTTCAGCCGTACCGCCTGGAGAAGAGCCGCTGCTGGCGTGCGACACAGGATGCGCGGCTGGAGTGCGTGAGCTGCCATGATCCTCACGAGCCGTTGAATCGCGAATCTGTGTCTTACGACAAGCGATGCGTTAACTGCCATCGTGCTGCGGATGCCGGAGCGGCGGCGTTCCACGGCGCGAAGGTTTGTCCGGTGGCGAAGAGTCAGTGCGTCTCGTGCCACATGCCGAAGGTGGTGGTGGCAAGCATGCATGGACAGTTTACGGATCATTACATCCGCATTGCGAAGGCTGGGGAGGGGTTCGTCCCTTAGTGGGTCGCTGCTAGTTGCTGGCTGCCGGCGCCTGGAACTGGTTGGAGTGCGCTTTCTGGGTGGCGAGTGCGGCATCCTGCTGCGTTTGCAAAAGGCGCTTTGCGGCGTCGGCCATCTGCGCTGCTTTGTCTTTCTCGCCAAGCCTGGAGTAGATGCGGCTTAGCTGATAACGAGCTTTGCCGTTGTTCGGATCCAGTGCAATGACCCGTTCGAATTCCCTCCGTGCGGGCTCGAGCTGGTTCTGTTCGGCGTAGTATTTGCCGAGTTCGTAGTGCGGCTCCGGTTCCTGTTCGCGCAGGCGGATGGAGTTCTTCAGCGCGGTTTCGCCCTCTGCTTTGCGGCCTACACGCATGAGTAGAAGGCCGGTGTAGTACTCCAGGGTCGCGTCCTGCGGGAGCGAGGCACGCGCCTGAAGCAGAGGTTGCAGGGCATCCTCATCCTTGCCTTGTTGCATGTACGTCTGCGCGAGGGCGACGTAGCCGAGAACGATCTCGGGATGCAGTTTGATGGCCTTGTTGAACGCGGCGCAGGCCTGCTCATACTGGCCTTGCTTGAGCTTCAACACGCCGAGACGGATGTCGAGCGCGTACTCCTCTTCTGGAACGTGGATGCCCTGGATTCCCTGCTCGACCACGCGCGTGGCTTCGTCGTAACGATCAAGCTCCATGAGCAGACGGGTGTAGTCGAGGTAGCAATCGGGGTTCTGCGGGTCGGCTGCAACGGCTTGCTTGTAGGCATCGAGCGCCTGTGGAAGTTCATCGGCAGCTTCGTAGGCGGAGCCAAGCGACGTGAGAACCGCAGCGTTCGCAGGTTGAGCCTGGGCAACGGCGTTGAAGAGAGGGATCGCCCGCTCTGGCTTGCCTGCATTCAACCATGCAATGGCGAGATTGTACTGAACGACCCAGGACTGCGGTTGGGCTGCAAGCGCGTACTGGAAACGCTCAACGGCCTGCAGGTAAAGATGCAGGCTCGACATCAGGACGGCCAGTTCGTAGTTTTGCGCGTCCGTGAGCTGGGAGCGGATTACCATGTCCTGAATCAGGCCGGATGCCTGTTGCGTATGCCCGGTTTTGAGGCAGGCCTTGATCATCGAGAACTCGGTACGGGGTTCGTTACGCAACAGGTCGCTGGCTGGTTCGAGTTGATCGACTGCTTTTGCATCCTGCGCCGTAGCGAGGTACAGGCTTGCCAGGTAGAAGTGCGTGAATCGGTCGGTGGGGTCAAGCGCCAGTGCGGTGTCCAGTTCTTTCTTCGCGGCGGCGTAGTCCTTCTGGTTCAGTTCGCTGAAGCCGAGGTTCTTGTGCGGCCCGGGAGCCTTTGGGTTGAGCGCGATGGCTTTGCGGTAGTAGCGGTCGGCTTCGTCGTTGTGGCCGAGCTGTGTGGCGGTGATCCCCAGCAGGTTTTCGATCTCATAGGTACCGGGGTGGGCCTTCTCCGCGGCCTGAAACTCCTGGAGAGCATCGGCGAAGTTCTGCTGCCGAAAGAGGGCGAGCCCGCGCTGCAGATGCGGGTCTTCGACCTGGCGCGGAGTTTGAGCGCCGGCCACGCCGAGGAGCGACAGCGCGAGTGCCGTTGCGACGAGCTTAGTCATTGGCAGGCTTCTCTATCTTCACCTCGGCGAGCCGATCGGACTTGAGCTTGCGGGAAAGATCGAATTCGCGAGCGGCTTCCTGGGTCTGGCCCTCGGCCTTATAGAGGAGACCAAGTTCATAGTGAGCGATGCCCTCCGGATCTTCGTGCAGGGCGAGCGTCAGCTCCTTCTGTGCGGCGGGATAATTCTTCTGAAGCAAATACGCCTTGCCAAGCTGTTGATGAGCGATCCAGAGGTCGGGTTCTGCCGTGATGGATTTGGTGAAATACGGAATGGCGTCGTCCGCGTTGTTCTGCGAGAGCAGGCTCATGCCCATTTCGGCGTTCGCTTCTGCGTTGTCGGGATCGAGCTGCAGTTCGCCCTTGAGCTGCGATGAGGCTTGTTCGAGATCACCGGTTTTGAGCAGCAGGTGGCCAAGAGCGAAGTGGATGCCGGGCAGCGTTGGCTCCAGCGCCTCGACCTTCTTGTATTCAGCAATGGCTTTGTCGTCCTCGTCGCGCTCCTCCTCAGTCTGCGCGAGGAGCTGGTGCGAACGATAGGAGTCGGGGAAACTGGTCAGCAGTTGATCGAGGACCTGAAGGGATAGCATGCGATGGCAGCGGGCGATAAGGTACTCGGCGTGGAGATCGTGCGGGTGCGTGGTAAGCCAATTGTGCGCCTCGTCTTCGGATTGCTGGAAGTGCTGTTCGACGAAGGAGCGCGCGGCTGCCTGGAGAGCGTTCGATGGGGCACGCGGATTCGGTTCAAGAGCTTCAAACTCTCCCCATGCTGCCTCGAATTTGTCTGCATCCTGGAGGTTTGCGGCGACGAGCGCAATTGCGAGCGATCGGGAGGGCGAGGCGGAAGATTGTTCCAGGCGCGGCAGAAGCGCACGCAGCTTCTGAAGCGACGCGTCGGACAACGTTGTTCCGGTGGTCGCAAACGACGGTGGCAGATGGAGAGTGCCTGCAGTTTCGGATGGTGACGATTGCAGTGCCTCTGAGAAGAGATGAAGGGATACGGGTAAGTCTCCGCGCAGCAGATATAACTCTGCCAGGCGTGCCATTGCAGGGGCATTGGCTGGATCGAGCTGGAGTTGCTGGCGATACTCCTGCTCGGCGGCGTCGAAATGCTCCAGTTCGAACGCAACTTCGCCGAGGTCGAAGTGAATGTTGGAAAGATTCGCATCCATTGCGAGGGCGCGGTGGTAATGCGCGTCGGCCTTGGCGAGGGCATGCTGATCGAAATAGATATCGCCGAAGACCTGATGAACGTAGGCGGTTCCGCTGGCGTTCTTCACGAGTGCTTCGATCTCCTGGTCGGCGGTCTTGCGATAGGCTTCGCCGAGAACGAAAAGGATGTCAGGGTCTCCGGGGAATTTGTTATTCGTCTGCCGGAGTTGCTCGAGCGCGGTCGACGGTTGGCCGTTCTGCCAGTACGCTGTGCCCAGCCACTTCTGAGCGTCCTTGTTTGCAGGGTCCAGTTGCGCTGCGCGCTGGAGATAGGGCAACGCGTCGGCGGGATGATTGAGCTTCAGCTTGTCGATGCCGAGGTAGAGATTCGCCCCGACGATATCGGGCTGCAGGCGAATGCACCTGGCGAGCGCTGTGGCCGAGTCTTCGAAGTCGCCTTTGACGTAGTAGATGAGCCCGAGATTCGCGTAGGCGCCGGCAAAGGTAGGCGCAAGGTGCGTGGTGGCGGTGTACTCTTCGATTGCTTTGTCGAAGGCGCCGGCGTCCTGTGCCTGGCGTGCGAGCTCAAAGTGTTTTCGCGCTGCGGGAGAGATCTGCTGAGCCTGGGCCACGCGCAGGGTGAGAAGCACGCAGCAGCTGAGAATCGTTCTGCCGAGGAACCACTTCATACCGTGCTGTACCCCAAGGGTCATGCTGAAAGTTTAGCTCTTGAAGAAGGCCTCACGCCCCGGTGCAGGACGTGAGGCTTCCGGTTGATTAGAACGTTATTCGGAGGTTGGCCTGCATGTTTCGCGGACCATTGGCAGAGCTGGCCTGACCGAATCCCGGTTGGCCTACCGAGGTATTGAAGCCGCCGAATTGATGTCGGTTGAGCACGTCGAAGAATTCCATTCGGAAGATGGTCTGGATACGTTCTGTGCCCATTGGAATTCGTTTGGAAACGTTGGCGTCTTCGTCGACATAGGCAATGGAGCGTACGAGCAGGGCGCGGGGTGCATCACCGAAGGTAAAGTTGGGAGCGATGGTGAACGCGGCGGGGTTCAGGATACGGCTTTCACCATAGGTGAACTTGCCACCATTCATGCCTTTCTCGTTGACACCCGGAACGACGTTGGGCCGGCTGCATCCGCCGCAGAGATTGCCGGCGAAGATACCGGAATCCCAGTTGGGAGATGAGACCGACAATGGCGTGCCGCTCTCGTAGGTCTGGACGGCAGCGACCTGCCAACCGCCGGCGAGTGCGTTGGCAACATGGTTCTGGTTGAGGAACGCCTTGCCTTTGCCGAACGGCAGCTCGTAGGTATAGCTCAGCACGGCGCGCTGCGGCATATCGAAGGCGCTGACAGATTTTTCCACCTTCAGGTTGTAGGTGTTGAGGGCGCCCGATGTGCCGTTGCCTTCCCACTCCGCCTGTTCCGGATATTCGGAATCGGCGTTGGTGATGTTCTTGGACCAGGTGTAGTTTGCGAGCAAGGTCAAGCCGTAGGAGAGGCGCTTCGTCACCTGAACCTGCAGCGCGTTGTAGGTGTAATCGCCGAACGGATCGGACATCGTTGCCGAGTCGACCGTGGCGTCCGAATACTGCGGGAAGGGTCGCAGAGCCTGTGAGACGGTTCCGGTAAAGCCTGCATACGGCGGCGCGACCGGGGCCTGACCCGCACAAGCGGGGCTTGTGCTCTGGTTCGTCAACTCTACGTCGAGGCAAGCGCCGCGTGACTGGTTTACTGGGTAACCCTGGTTGGGGTCATGCATGAAGGCCTGGAGATGGTCTCCGTGGGCTCCCACGTAGGCCATGTCCAGCACGAATTTCCCAGGCAGTTGCTGCTGAACGTCGAGCGTCCAGTTCTGAATCGTGCCCGGACGCGCTACCTTCGAGAGGATAACAGTGGGCGACGTGCCGTTCTGGACGGTGGGGTTGATGAAGGGCGGCTCTTTGCCGGGATACTGGGTGATCTGCGCAAGCGTCACCACGGGTGTCTGCGGGCTGGCTGCTGCAGGATAGGTGTAGTTGCCCGCGAAGCCCTGGCTGTCGTTCTCTGCGAAACCGCCCACGCTGAGGTTGGAATAGTAGATGCCGTACCCGGCACGGATCACGGTGGTCGGGTTTGCAGCGTATGCGAAACCAACGCGCGGACCGACTGCCTTCAGGAACGTGGTCTGCGGCGTGTTTTGGCCGGTTCTTCCCGGACCCGAGCCGGCGAAGGCATAGGCGCCCGGCAGATTGCCTGCACCGGGGTTCGGCAGGGTTGGATCCATGTAGGAAAGCTGGTCATGTGCCTCCACGGTCGGAAGCGTGACTTCGTAGCGGAAGCCAAGGTTGGCGGTTAACTTCTGCGAGACCTTCCAGTCGTCGGTGATGAATCCTGCCATGTACTTGGAACGCCATCCGAGCTTTTCCGGAAGAGCGATAAACGCGTTGGAGGCGGCGCCTAGGAAGAAGCTGGCGTACCCAAATCCGGAGTTGGTATCGGACGGAGTGCTGGTCGGACCGGATTGGAAGTTGAACTCACCCGATGTGCCGGTGAGGATGCGGATGTTGAACTGGCCGGGGCGATATTCCGCACCAAACTTGAGGCTGTGGCGTCCACGCTGCCAGGAGAGCTGCTCATCCACCTGGTTTGCATTATCGGCGAACTCGTCGGCTCCATCGCTGGGGAGGTTCGTTCCGTCCGGATAGTTATAGCTGAACTCCGGGAAGACGGTGTCGCCTACGCCCTTGAGACCGAGCTTGTTGGGCCAGTCGCCGCCATAGCCGCCGAGGCCGCTATCTTCCTGACGAAAGCGCCGGGTGAAGCCATAGTTCAGGTGATTGAGAATCGTCGGCGAGATGACGTAGTCGAATGCCAGGCGGACATAATGTGTCTGCTGGTTGGTAGCGCTGGTGAGGAGTGGCCCGAGGCTGGAGACGACCTCGTTCGGCACGCTGTCGTAGTCATAGCTGCCACTGATCTTGGCCTTCGAGCCGATGTTCTGGTCGATACGGACCTCCCAGAGATTGGCACTCACCGGGTTCTTGGAGGTAACAGTGGTATTGAAGTACGGACCCGTGGAACTCGATACCGGGAGAACCGCCGATGCAGCCTTGAAGATCGGGTCTTCCAAAGAGGTGGGGATCTGGTTGTTGGGGAAAGGCTGGCAAGCCTGCCCCTGGTTCACACCGGTGCAGGTGGCGTAGTTGTAGAGAATGTGAGCGGGGAAAGTTTGGCCATTGACGGTTGTCGGCTGCAACAAGGAGGAGAAGTCTCCGCTATTCATTGCTGCAGTCGGTGCGGATTGCAGGGAGACGCCGCCAGTATCGAAACGGAAGCCTTCATAGTTCGCCATGAAGAACGTCTTATCGCGTCCGTCATAGAGCTTCGGGATGTACAACGGTCCTGACAGGATGGCGCCGAAGTCGTTCTGCGTATCGATGGGGCGCGTCGTGCCGTTATAGTTGCTGACCCAGTTGTTGGCGTCTAGATCGCGGTTCTTCAGAAAGTCGTAGACCGCGCCATGAAGCTTGTTGGTGCCTGACTTGCTCACAAGGTTCACGAGGCCGCCGCTCGCCTTTCCGAATTCTGCGTCGAAGGTGTTGCTTTGCACTTTGAACTCGGAGACCGCTTCCACGCTGATGCCGTAGTTGACCTGCATGTTCGCCGAGATCAGATTAAGGTTTGCGCCATCGAGCAGAACCTGCACGCCATCCTGCTGGCCGCCGTTGATCTTGAAGCCGCCGGACGGGGGTGAGGTCGGCGAATTCGTAACGGTTCCGGCGTAGCCGGGTGTGAGCGAGACAAACTGCAGCGGATCGCGGACGGTGCCGTTGAACGCCAGGGGCAGGTCTTCGAGCAGCTTGGGCGAGATGGTCGTGCCCATATCCGACGAGTCGGTTTGCAGTTGCGATGCGTCAGCGTTTACCGTGACCACCTCGCTTGTGGCCCCAATTGGAAGCGAGGCATTGACTGTGACCGCCTGCCCGACGTCGATGCGGACGCCGGTCTGGCTGTACTCTTTGAAGCCGGGCGCGGAGACGGTAACGGAGTACGTTCCAGGTGCGACCTCGGGAAACGAGTAAATGCCCTGCGATGTAGTCACCGACTTATAGGTGGTGCGAGTACTATCCTCGGTGAGCACGACGGCTGCGTTGGGAATGACGCCGCCTGTTTTGTCGGTGGCGGTTCCGGTGAGCTTTCCGGCGGACTGCGCGGAAAGACCGATGGGCGTGATCAGCAGCAGGAGTGCAAGAAGCACACTCCAGAGTAGTGGTCGTTGGTTTGTCAGGGAGATCCAAGTGTTCACTGGCGGTTCCTCAAAAGAGCGTGCAGAGTAGGGTCTAAGGTTATGGTTTGCGGCTTCATGGAGTCAGGGAGCCACGGTTTGAATGAGAACTGGATCGACGATCTGCGCGGGGCCGCTCTCGAGGGTGGACGCCTGGGCAAGCGCAGAACGTGAAACCGGGATCGAGAGGAGTTGGAGGACTGCGATCACCGGTAGTGCAAATTTCAACGCGGCGATGTCTGAGACATACCGGGCGAGCGCGATAAATAAAATGCAGCCCGAGAGTCGCCCGAGAAACAAAGCGAACTCACAATTGAAGATGTAGGCGTACTGATTTCTGCCTTCGATCCGCGAGACGATGTCGATGACCAGCATCTGGATCGGGAAGTACGCGATGTCGAGCAGAGGCTTGGCCAGCAGCAGGCACGCCATGAAGATCAGCACGCCGGTTGCGCTGAACAGTACCGCATTTACCAGCGTGCCGAGGGTAAAAAGAATCAGCCCGAAGGAGAAGACGCCGATGCGATGTTGCGGTTTGGCAGCTCTGCCGACTGCATAGAGAACCATTGCAGAGATGAGCCCGCCGGCTGCCTGAATCGTCCCAAGCGCGCCCTCCTGCCCAACCAGCATCATGATGAGCATGGCGGGCGCGGTGACGAAATATCCCTGGGCTAGGCCTTTGAGCACCGAAAGCGCCAGGAGCTTGTTCCAGAGCGGGTGAAAGCGAAAGTAGATGAACTTCGTCTTTGGCGGATTGCTGAAGTGACCGCGATGCACGATGATGGACGCGATGACCGTGAGGCCCAGAACGCCGAAGGCTACGATGCGGTAGGCGTCATTCACCACTCCGCCAAACCAGCTATGGCGGGCCGTCTCTTCGATGAACCAGCCGATGGCGACGGGAACACCGACCGAGGTGACGGTGTAGACGAATTGCTCGAGCCCGTAATAGTAGTTACGGTTTTGGTCGGTGGTCGTTGAGAGCGTGAGGAAACCGCGGTTAGCCCAGAAGAGGCCGGTCGAAACCCCCATCATCATGCCGGAGCCGGCGATGTCCCACGGACTGATCACGTTTGACGACATCATGACCAGCATGGAGGCACCGCTGAGCAGCATGCCGAGCGAGTAAAGGCGGTAGACACTCATGCGTCCGAGCAGATAGCCGTTGATCAGAAAGGCCAGGGGCGTTGCGGCGTAGATCGCAAGCTGATAGGTGACAACCTTGCTGACCTCACGCGAGTTCCGCATCACGTATGCCGCGACAAAGATCTCGATCACCGGAAGCACCAACGCATAGACCATGTTGGTCAGCAGCAGGATGCGCATGTCGCGCGGGAACGAGCGGAAGAGCCGGTACTCGTTGACGAACCATTTCATCGGATGGCTCCGGTATCTGCACTGAGCGAGTCAAGGATGGCCTGGATGGAGAAACGTGCGGCGCAGATGACGAGGTCGGAGGCGCCGTAGTAGATGGTGAGCTGATCACCCTTGCGAAGATGGCCATTGGTAAAGATGACTTCGCCGAAGAAGCCGGTGCGCTCATAGGTTTCGTGGGGCTCCATGATCGGCTCGATGGAGCGGCCGATTACCTTCCAGGGCTCATCGAGATCCAGAAGCAGCGCGCCGAGGCAATAACGATTTTTCCGGGTTGCGCCGTGGTAGATTTCGAGCCAGCCGCGTTCGGTCCGGATGGGTGCCGCGCCGGCACCTAACCGGGCGCTATCCCACAGGCCGGGCCGTGTGCGTGCGATGCAGCGGTGGTTTCCCCAGTGCAGCATGTCGGGCGATTCCGCTATCCATATATAGTTGCCGCCAAGTTCCGGGCTGCTCGGACGGTGGAGGGCGTAGTACAGGCCGCCGATTTTTTCCTCGAAGATGGCGCAGTCCTTGTTGTGCGGGGCGAAGATCATCCCGCGACGCTCGAGCGTCTGCCAGTCAGTGGTCGTTATCAGTCCGACACCCACCCCGTTCGACGAAACCGCGGTGTAGGTAAGGCAATACTGATCGCCGATTAGCGTGACCCTGCAGTCTTCAATGCCGAACGTTTCAAGGGGGCCCTGGCCGAGAATCGGCAGCCGCCCCTGCGGCTCGGAGAAGTGGATTCCGTCCGTGCTCGAGAAAAGTCTCAGGTGCGACATCGTCGTGAGGTAGTCGCGTCCGTCGTAGCGAACGATGCGCGGATCCGACAGGTCGATCTTCGGATCTTCGTTGTCGAAGTCGAGGATGGTGACTGCGCCAGACTCGTCCAGCACCGGAAACGAGGTCCTGCCGGGCGTCTGGGTTGGCCGTTCGGCCACCCGCAGCAGCAACCAGGTTTTGCCCGCGAAGTTGAAGACCCCTGGATTGAGGAGGCAAGTCACCTCCATGCCTGGGATGCTGGGTGAAATGTCTACCGGGGTAAGGATCGGATTCTGCGCGAAGCGTACAGCCTGGTCTCTCATAAGTTCTACATGTTGCCCTTCAATCAAGTGAACCGGCGCCGCACCCCAAACGTGACCCGCGGGGTACAAAGGTTCGCATCCTGGGTAGGGCTGCGCTAAGTTCGGGAGAATCATCCGCTTCTGAAGCACGGCCTGTGCAGGGCTTTACGCCGTTTCGCAAAGGAAATCATTGCTACTCACAAGTTCACGAAGGTGAAACGGCATTCAATATCCGAATGGTCGTCGAAGAAGCACTCTTTGAGCAGGAGGGACAACGGCGATCAGTTGTTCGTGTGACAAGATACCTTTGCCGCTCCTAAAATGAAGTACGCTGAACGCAGATCTGGTTTCCGAGAGCAGCACCGGCTGCCAAGGCAGCGCGCCTGGTGGCGCACGCTGAGCGGGCGTCCGCTCGCCGGCGGTCTTGTCCGCTCCAAAGAGGATGGTTGACCAACCGGCCTCCTCTCCCATGTCATTTGGGCGGGCGGTTATCAGGTTGCAGGGGGTTTGCAGTTGCTACAAAGCGAAAAGACGATGGAAGAGGCAGTTCCTGAGGGCCTCGAACACGATGAACGCTGGCTGCTGATTGAGCGCATTCTAGCCACAGGCCCCTTCCAGAAGTCGGTCAGGCTGCCGCATCTTTTGCGCTACATGGCGGAACGCGCGATTCATGGCCACCCGGAAGATCTGACGGAACACCGGATTGGCATCGCCGTCTTCGGCAAACCTGTGAACTACAGCCCGACGGAAGATAGCTCGGTACGCGTGCATGTGCGACAGTTGCGTTTGAAGCTGCACGAATACTTCGACTCCGAAGGTCGCAGCGCTCCCTTGATCGTTGAAATTCCGAAAGGCGCTTACACACCGGTCTTCCGCCATGTGCGTTCGGAGGAGCCAGTCACCCTCACGCCCGTGCTCCTCTCTCCGCTCCCTGTGCCCGAGGCGCCGTCCGCACGGGCATGGGGAACGGCTAGATTGCCCTGGCTGCTTACGGCAATCCTCACCCTCGCCGTCCTCTGGCTCGCTTTCAAGCCGTTTGCCGCAGGTACGAACTACGCGACTCCGCCCTGGCCGCTTTCGGAGGTGATGGGGAAGGACCAGGTGACGCATCTTGTTTTGGCCGATACAAACTATGGCATGCTGAGAATCCTCAGCGAGAAGTCGGGATCGCTCGATGATTACCTGAGTCCGCAATATCGGGAGCACTTCACCCCAGCGCAGATGTCGCCACGCGAAAGCCGGATGTTGAGCTATTTATCAGGATCGTCGCTTACCTCGTACGCCGATGTTGTCGTGGTCAATGCACTGTCGCGAATCTCCGGCGGGTCGCGCGACCGCATCACAGTGCGGTCGGCGCGGGACCTGCGCCTTCGCGATATGCAGGAGGGTAACTACATCCTGGTCGGGAGCCCGTCTTCCAATCCGTGGGTATCGCTCTACGAGTCGCAATTGAATTTTGTCGAAGGCGAGGGCGTCGCGGGACAAAGCGTCAAGTTCTTCCAGAACAAGCACCCACGGCCCGGCGAGCAGCCGACCTACAAGGGGCTGGAGTTTACCGGGACCACGGGAGTCGACTATGCGACGATTTCGCTTCTACCGACCCCGTCCGGCCACGGAAATGTTCTGATCCTGCAAGGTTTGCAGCAAGAGGGTACGGAGGCCGCAGGGCTCCTGCTTGCGGACCCCAAAGGACGCACCCGGTTGGAGAAGGCACTTGGTATCTCAGGAGAATCGACCAGGCCCGTCTATTTCGAAGTGCTGCTGCGGGCCAATGCGGTTGGTGGCGCTCCGGACTCAACGGAAATCGTTGCGACCAGAATCATCCAGCCTTAGCTTTGTCCTGGCGTTTGTCGTTGGGTGCCGACCCGCACGCGTACGGAACCGGTTTCACATGAGTCCTGCCTTGTGAAGAAGCGTATTGTCAAAGCTGGAGAGGAATTCAACATCGCTGATGTCTGTTAGCCGTCGAACCTTCGTCTCCTCTCTCCTGGCAACCTCCGCGGCACGGCTTCTCGCACAGCAATCCGGCATCGCGTCTCATATTGTGAAGCCGCAGGCTGGAAGGCCACCCTCCGGACGGCCGTTCTCCCGCTTCGTCGATGTCGCGCCGACTGCAGGCCTGACATTGCCCGTGATCAGCGGCGGCGTGGATCACAAAGAGTACATCATCGAAACCATCGGGTCGGGGTGCGCGTTTCTCGACTACGATAACGACGGCTGGATGGACATCTTTCTGCTGAGCGGCACCCGGCTTGAAGGACCGCCTGTAGGCGCGACCAATCGTCTTTATAAGAACAACCGCGACGGGACCTTTACGGACGTGACCGACAAGGCCGGGCTGCGCGACATCGGGTGGGCTTATGGCGTCTGCGTTGGTGATTACAACAACGACGGCTTCGAAGATCTCTTCTGTACCTACTTTGGCCAGAATCGGCTCTTTCGGAATAACGGCGATGGCACCTTCAGCGATCAGACGCGTCAGGCAGGCCTGAGCAACGCGGTTGATCGCTTTGGCACCGGCTGCACCTTCGTCGATTACAACCGCGACGGCTATCTTGATCTGTTCGTCTCGAACTACCTGCAGTTCGACTTCAAGACGGTGCCCAAACCGTCAGAGAATCCGACCTGCAACTTCCACGGCGTGCCGGTAAACTGCGGCCCGCGCGGATTGAAGCCTGGCTATCATTCGCTTTACCGCAACAACGGCGACGGCACATTTACCGACGTCAGCAAGGCAGCCGGTATCTCAGGTTTTCGCGATTCATACGGGCTTACGGTGGTCGCCGCCGACTTCGACAACGATGGCTGGCCCGATATCTACGTTGCATGCGACTCCACGCCGAGTCTGCTCTTCATGAACAACCACGATGGAACGTTCCGTGAAGAAGGCATGTCCCGCGGGCTTGCCGTGAGCGGCGATGGCAACGAGCAGGCGGGTATGGGGCTCGGCATTGGAGATTACGATCTGGACGGAAACCTCGACGTCTTCAAGACGCACTTCGAGAATGACGCCTGCGGCCTGTACCACAATGATGGCAAAGCCAATTTTGACGACGTGACCCTGTCCGCCAGGCTGGCGGTAGAGACACGTTTCGTTTGCTGGGGCGCCGGGATCGAGGATCTCGACAACGATGGCTTTCCAGACTTGTTCATGGTCAACGGCAGTGTCTACCCCGAGGTGGAAAAGAAGCTGCCGCAGTTTCCGGACAAGGGCCCTCGCGTAATCTTCCGAAACCTCGGGAACGGGACGTTCGAAGAATTGCTCGGCGTGGCCGGACCGGGTATATCGACGCCTCACTCTAGCCGCGGCTGTGCCTTTGGCGACTTCGATAACGACGGCGACCTGGACATCCTGATCATGAACGAGAACGAGGCGCCCTCACTGCTGCGGAATGACGTCATTCTGATCAACCACTGGATCAAAATCAAGCTCATCGGCACCAAGTCGAATCGCAGCGCGATCGGAACCGTCGTGCTGGTCCGCTATGGCGGTAAGGTGCAGGCAAAAGAGGTGCTCAGCCAGAGCAGCTATCTCTCCGCCAATGACCCGCGTCTTCATTTTGGACTGGGTTTGGCCGACGAGGTCGGTATCACGATCCGGTGGCCAAGCGGCCTACAACAGGTGTTGAAGGCGGTGAAGTCGGATCGACTGATCACAGTGCGGGAAGGTGAAGGGATCATCCCGAACGCAGGGTGGGACCGGACAGGTTGAGAAATCGAGGAAAACCGCTGAATTGAGTACAGCGGTCCATGTTCGGCCACGATGTTCGACGTGATTCACATGCGCACCTCGTTGTTTTATTCGTTTATCCCTTATGGGATTCAACCGTAAAGGTGAATGTAGAGGTAAGATCTGCCGCAACTCGATGCAAGAGATGGGGACGGTGATGAACGCTTCGATCGGAATTCTATGAGTCAGCCCTCCCTTCCCAACCGCCGCAGCTTCCTGCTCCGCACGACCACCCTGGCCGCCGGCTCGTATGCTCTTCAGCAACTCCCACGAGCGGCCTACGCGAGCTTGAATCCCGTTAAGGAGCAGCACCCCTATTTAACAATCCAGGATGGCCTGCCCCCCGGCCCGGTGGAGAGCCCGCTCCAGTGGAAGTCCATCGGGGACGCCTTTGACAGCTACATCATGGATCCGCAGCACAAGGTCTCCCTGGTGAGGCCCGATGGCAAACTCGGTTTCGTCTCCGCCCTCGAAGGCAAGACGGACGGAGGTCTCACAACTTTCGGACCGATCCTTCTCGGGAAGATTCTGCGTGGTGACGACGTCGACCAGCTCATCCCGTCGCTCGAGGGATACTTCAGCCGGAAGTATGGGTTGTTTCAGGATGGCGTGGGCGGCACGCTGTGCGAGTACTGGTACCTGATGAACATCCACGCGCTCGCCGGCGGAATCATCCGCAGGAAGCTTGCGCAGGACCCGAATTGGACGTCTATGCTGCGCCGCAGCTTCGATCGCTTCATCGAGCTTGCCCACCAGATCAACTATGACTTCAACGACCAGGGTTACGACTTCGAGGCGCACAAGCCCTTTACAAACAAAGACATCTATCGCCAGCCCGATGCAATCGGCGGCTATAGCTACCTGATGTTGTTCGGATACGACTTCTTCGGCGACCAGAAGTTCATGGACGAGGCGAAGATCGCCACCGCGCATTATCAGGCGTTCGTGAAGAACCCCTGGTACGAGGTCCCGAGCGGGGCCATGTGCAGCCTTGCGGCTGCTCGTCTCTCCACGACCGAATCCCAGGTCGATCTGCATAAGATCATCTCCTTCGTACTCGACTCGAAGATTGGCCTGATGCATACCGGCGCGTGGGGCGGCAAGGAAGTCGACGGGTTGATGTCCGGCTTCTCGACGGAACCACCCGATCAGCTCTACAGCATGGAGTCGATGATGGTCTTGCCTTATCTTCTTCCGGTCCTCCGCTACCGGCCGGACTACGCTCCGGACATCGGCCGCTACGCTCTTAACGCATTGGCGAATCTCAGGTACTTCTACTCCGAATATCTTCCACCTGATCACCAAAGCCGACCTGAGCTTCCAGCCGCGTTCCCTTACGAGCGCCTCGACAAAGAATTACATGGTAAGAGCCCCTACGCCGCCGGCGACTATGACAGCCATCGGTCTGTTTACGGCGGAGCTTACGCCATGTGGCTCGGGAAGATGGTCCTTCCGACCAACGAGACAATGATCCCGCAGATCGATATCTCCAGTACCGACTTTCTTGAAGGCAGGAGTTACCCGACCTATCTCATCTATAACCCATACGGCTCGGATCATGGCGTAACCTTGTCGGTTGGCGGGGACAAGGCAGACATCTACGATCTATCCGCGCACCGGCTCAGTTCGCGGAGCGTCGTGGGGTCGCTCGAGGTGAACTTGAAAGCGGGCGAAGCCAAGGTGCTTGTCGTCATACCAGCGGGGACGAAGCAAACAAGGAAAAAGGGAATAACTTCTTTCGGAAATATCCCCGTAGATTACCGCGCGGGCTAGTTGGCTGGCAGGACGCTTTATCAATTCATTGCAACACTTCGCGGGGTGGGATAGATGGCCGTACTCTCGATTGACCTTGGAGGCTCGCATATCGCGTGTGGGGTCGTGCAGGGTGACACGATAATGGCAAGCTCATCCATGGCCACTTCGGCACAATCGCTGGGAGAAGCGCTCGACCCGATTGCCCAACTCCTTCGCGATTGCGTGCGTCGTAGCGGGATCGACCCGAGAGACTTGTCGGGCGTTGCTCTTGGCTATTGCGGTGTTGTCAATGGCTCAACTGGCGAGATCCTTTCGACGTTAAACAAATACGTTGATGCCCCTTCGCTTGACCTGCATGGCTGGGCCGAACAGGAGTTCCACCTCCCCTTGCGGATGGAAAATGATGCTTGTCTGGCGCTGCTGGGAGAGGCGTATGCAGGAGCGGCCCGCGGCACAAGCGACGCCGTCATGTTGACCCTGGGCACCGGCATCGGCGGCGCCGCTATGCTGGGAGGCAAACTCTTGCAAAGCTCCTCTGGCCAGGCAGGCTGCCTCGGGGGGCATCTGCCGGTCAATTTCCGCGGCAGGCTTTGTAGTTGCGGAGCCGTTGGCTGTGCCGAAGCCGAAGCCTCAACCGCGGTCCTTCCTTTGCTTTGTCACGAACATCCACGATTTGGCGAAAGCTCACTACTAAATGAAAAGATCCTAAACTTCGAGACCCTCTTTACAGCAGCGGATGCCGGCGATGTCGTCGCCTCCGAGATCATCGCACACTGTGTTCTGATTTGGTCTGTGCTCACAGTCGGCTTGATCCACTCCTATGGTCCCGAGTTGGTGGTCTTTGGCGGAGGTGTGATGCAGCGCGGCGAACAGTTGCTGGCACCCATACGAGAGCACGTAGCCGCTCACATGTGGCGAACCAGCAAGGGTGTTCCGAGAATTGTTTCTGCCACACTGGGTTCACAGGCAGCTCTGGTTGGTGGTATGCGTCTATTCATCGATGTTCCGTAGAATGCGGTCGCTTTCTCATCCTCACCAGTCTTAGCTGCTCACAATCAATTCGACAACCCAGGTGCTCTTTGCTCCTCCCGCACGTGCGTCGACGAAACGCCGGCGTTCATGGAAGTATCTTGCTGGAAGTCATCTTCGACGTCGACGATGTCAGCCAATATTGATGGCCGTTCCCGTCGGGTGTGTCTTGGATTAGTGCAAAATCTCTAGTGCCGTATCGGCAGTGCTCCGCTGCGAGACCTTACGCGCGTCGGCAGATGCTGGTGCGGGGCAGTGCGGATACGGCGATTTGCGCTAAGCCGCTAGCGCGGTAAAAGTATGGGGATTGAAAGCTGTTCGCGGTGAGCCGATGTGGCTAACTGGGCACGAGTTGGGATGGCGTTGAGCTTAGCGGGGCCGATCCGTGGTGCTTCTGCGGTACGGGTGAGAGGGCTCATGCAAGCATCGAGGTCACCCGAAGTCGGTTCAAGCCATGGGGTGGCGTTGGCGGGATGAGCGCCGGTGGGTGAGAGGAACCGGGTTGGCACGCAGGTCGGCATGATCTTGCTCAGGATGAGTCGAAGCACGCGCGGGCGGTCAGGGAGTTTGGGCTGCACTGTTCAACGGAGAAGTGTAGCGGGACCCGGTGCAGAGTACCGAGCTTGCACTGAGGGCAGGATCGGTTGAGTGCGGATGTCTGCGGTTCAGTCAGCAGTGCGTTGTTGTCCGGGGCGACGGCGTGGAGATGGCTCCTGCATAGGGCGAGGGCCTGGCTGCGGTTGCGGTTGGCGAGCAGGCCGAAGTGGCGGATCTTGACGAAGCCGGCTGGCAGGACATGGAGCAGGAAGCGGCGGATGAACTCGATAGCATCGAGGGCCATGACCGCACTGCGGTTGTGATGTCTGGAGTCCCGCCAGCGAAAACGGACCTGTCCGTGGTCGAGGCCGAGCAGCCTTCCGTTGGAGATGGCGACGCGATGGGTGTAGCGGGCCAGATACTTCAGCACGTGTTCGGGGCCACCGAAGGGAGGCTTGGAGTAGACCACCCACTCCTTCCTTCGCAAGTCAGCTAGCAGAGAGTGAAAGGCACGCGGCTGAGAGAGCGGAGCGAGCGCGCCGGAGAAGCTTAGTTCGTTGTGTCGATAGCTCTGCCTGAGGAAGGCGAGCAGCTTGCCGCGGAACACGCGGCTGAGCACACGTACCGGCAGAAAGAAGTTACGCCTTGACCGAACCCAGCGGGAGCGGTCGAGCGCCAGTCCACCGGCGGGAACCAGGCAGTGCAGGTGGGGATGATGTCCCAGGTTCTGCGACCAGGTGTGCAGCACGGCGAGTACGCCGATGCGAGCACCCAGATGGCGAGGGTCGGCGGCGATCTCGAGCAGGGTCTCGGAAGCGGCCCGAAACAGCAGGTTGTAGAACAGACGCTGGTTGCGGAGTGCGAGTGGTGCCAGTGGCTCGGGCACGGTGAAGACCACATGGACATAGGGCACCGGCAGCAGGCTTGAGGCCTGCTTCATGAGCCAGCGGTCGCGTGCCGAGGACTGACACTTGGGGCAATGCCGGTTGCGACATGAGTCGTAAGCGACAGTCTCATAGTTGCAGCGATCACATCGTTCGAGATGAGTGCCGAGCGCCGCCGTTCGGCATCGGCCGATATCGCGCAGTACCTTACGCTGCTGGTCCGAGAGCACATGGCCCCAGCGCTGAAGGAACTGGTTCTGGTGAGCGTGGAAGACATCGGCCACTTCCAGCCGATGTACTGTCATGCGGTTCTGTTGCCGCCCTGCGACGTGCGCGGAATGCGGATCGGCAGATCGTCGAGCGGGCTTGGCGTGCCATGCAGTCTGGCTTCGGAGACGTGCAGGTATCGCGAGGTGGTCTCCAGATCGCGGTGGCCAAGCAAGAGCTGGATGCTGCGCAGATCGGTGCCCGCGTCCAGCAGGTGGCTGGCGAACGAGTGGCGCAGCACATGCGGGCTAAAGGGCTTCTTGATCCCCAACTGCTTGCGCAGCTTCTGGCAGACAACACGAACTGCGTTCGCCTTCAGTTGCTCTCCGGCTCATCTGCCGGGAAAGAGCCAGTCCTTGGGCTTGCGCCCACGCCAGTACGCGCGGAGGATCTCCAGCAACTTCGGCGACAGCATCACCTGACGCGGAAACTTGCCCTTGCCCTCGCGAACGTGGATGATCATCCGCTTGCTGTCGATGTCGGTGACCTTAAGATCGAGCGCCTCCTGACAGCGGAGGCCCGCGCTATAGTACAGAGCCAGCAACGCCCGATGCTTGATGTTCATCTCTGCATCGAGCAAGGCACAGATCTCCTCCCGGCTCCAGACTGTGGGCAGCTTCCGCCGCACCTTGGGCTTGATGATCTCCTGATCGAACCAGGTCTGCTTCAGGGTCCGCGTGTAGAGGAACTTCAGTGCCGAGCGGGCCCCTTGGATCGTTCCCCAAGCCAGCTTCCGTTCGTTGAGCAAATGCAGAAGAAACGTCCGAATATGCTCGGGACCGAGCTGATCGGGCGACTTGTGGAAGTAAGCTGCGAACTCGGCAACGGTGTGAGTGTAGTGGCGAACTGTGCGTTCGGAGAAGTTCCGTAGCCGGAGATCCTCCTGCATGCGTTGGCGTAGCTGTGTCATGGACACCTCCTTCGGGTGTCCAACACTCTATCCAAACCCCACAGAACCATAACCCGCCGCGCTAGCGGCTTAGTGCAAATCGCCGATGCGCTCATCGACACCGCGATTCGATGCGTGTCATCTACTGGGAAACGGATGAGCACAGGCACAAAATCCTTATGGGTCTATACTGACGATCTCTAAGCCGCTCTCCGGTCGTCAAGCGCGGATGCATCATGCCCCGCGAGTTCGCGGCGAAAGAAGCGAACTACTGGAGCCGAGAGCAGCAGGGTCATAGCGAATGGCAGGGCAAGCTCGCCCAGGAGTGGGGACTTCGAGGATCGGTAGATTCGGAGCAGTTCGCCCGGTTGACCGAGGGGCAGCATCCCGACACCCGGGAACAGATGGTGCGGCACCAGCCGGCCAAGACCTACGAAAACCAGTTCGGTAGGGAAGTGACCTCGGTCGAGCACCGGGCCGGGTGGGATGCGACGTTCTCAGCTCCGAAGTCGGTTTCCTTTAATGCCCTGGTTGGAGGCGACGAGCGCGTCCGCGAGGCGCACCGGGAGAGTGTTCGAGTCGCTTTGGGGGAGTTGGAGCGGTACACGCAGGCCAGGCTGGGCAATGTGAACGCACCGGAGTTGACCGGTAAGTTTGCCGCCGCGACCTTCGAGCATGACACCGCGGCCCGTCGACCGCACATCCAGCCCTCGAACCGACTGAGGCGAAATACGAAGCGGAGTGTCGAAGACGTTTCCAAATCACGACCATTATGGTCTTATATAAATAAGACCAAAACATGTCGGGATTCGTTACATGCGGCTACCGATCGCTAAGGAAGAAGCTTGAAACCCCGTATATCAACACTGTTTTACTTCATCCTGCCGCTTTTCATGATCGTCCCGGTCGTGCAAGGTGCGGGACAGGAGCCGCCATACCTTGTCACGTATTCGGATGTCCTGGAGGAACCGGGAAATCTTGAAGTGGCAACGCAAAATCTATACAGCGCGCCGAAAGACGCCAATCCCTTTTACGCGCAGACGGTGGAGTTCGAGTACGGGGCAACCGCCTGGTGGACAACCGAGGTTTATCTTCAGGGGCAGGTCACGGACCGTGATTCGAGCATCTTCACCGGCTTCCGATTCGAGAACCGATTTCGTCCGCTGCGCCGCACGTACTGGGTGAACCCTGTCGTTTATGTCGAGTACGAAGATGTCAGCAGCGCGGACAAGAGCTTTCTCGAGATCACCGGCAACCACGTGATTCAGGATCAGCAGGTTTCAAACGCGCTCCTGCGCAAGGATGTGGAGCGGTCGATGGAAGGCAAGCTCATCCTCTCGAGTTATGTGAAGGGGTTTAACTTCTCAGAAAACATCATTTCCGAGAAGAACGTGGCTGCGAACGAGCCATGGGAGTTCGGCTACTCGGTGGGTGTGAGCCATCCTCTGGCCAATGGGGCGAGCCCGCGTCACTGCATCTTTTGCCGACAGTATTTTTCGGCTGGCGGCGAGCTGTTTGGCGGGCTGGGCACGCGTTACACGTTCGGCCTCTCGGGGACTTCGCAGTACGCGGGACCGACGGTGTCGTTCAGCGCTCCGCGCAACTTTACTTTGCTGGCGGGGCCGGAGTTCGGACTGAATGCCAATAGCGCGAAGGTGTTGTGGCGGCTGAAGGCGGCTTACGAGTTCAACCAGTTTCGCGACCTGTTCCGGAGGTCCCGATGAAGAAGAGACGTTTTCTGAGCGCGGGATTCGCGCTGCTGTCGGCCGCATTGTTGATGGGCGCGGATGGGGCGTGGCTCGACCGCATCTCCCCCAGGGACCATGCCCGCGTGAACCCACTGATGCGCAATGCGCAGGTTGAGCAGGAATCTGCCAGCGCCGGCGCGCAGGTGTATCGCACAGAATGCGCCAAGTGCCACGGCGAGAACGGCCGCGGGCTGCATGGGCGTCCAACCGTGATCAGCCGGCGGGTGTCGCTTGCGTCGGACGGCGATCTGTTCTGGCTGATGAACAACGGCGTTCCGTGGAAGGGAATGCCTCCCTGGATGATGCTGCCGGAGAAGGAACGATGGCAGTTGGTGACCTATCTACGCTCGCTGAATGAAACACCGCTTGCGGCGGCCTACGGCAATGCGACACCGAGTCAACTGAAGGGAGCCTTTCGCTAATGTCTGTCCGAACACGATCTCTTCCGAAGCGTCTGTCTTATCGCAAGCGCCTGGCGCTGCTGGTCCTCGGCTTCGCCACGTTTGCGGTTGCTGTGATTGTGGGTTGCGGCTCCGGCACGGCTCCGGCGATCAGCACCGAGAACGAGGGGACGACGCCGGCGGCCGATCCGATCGGCGAACGGCTGTTTCTCGATACGCGCTTCGCCAAATTCTTCTTCCAGCATATGACCGGGTACAACACTCCGCTCATTGAGGGCGATCCGGTGGTCGCGACGGTGCAGACGCCGGCCGGGACGCTTCCCGGGCCATTTGCGGGGCAGAGTATCAACTGCCGCTCTTGCCACTTTGTGACGGAGTTCGAGGGCGTGGCGAATGCCGCCAATCGCACCTATGCCGACTTCACAACGCGCAGCCCTCTGCCGGTCTCTCAGAATGGTTTCGACACGACGCCGCGGAACGCTATGCAGATGGTAAACACCTACCGCATCGACGGCGGCACGCAGTTCCTGCACTTCGACGGGGAGTTCGCTTCGGGCGAGGATTTGGTGGTGGGAACGCTGACCGGGCGGAACTTCGGCTGGGCTCCGGAGGATTACGACACGGCGATTCACCACATCGCGAACGTGATTCGGAACGACGATGGATCGAGTCAACTGGCCGCGGACCGGTCGAACGGGCTCTCGTATGGCATCCTCTTCAAGGGGACGGATTCGCGGATCCCTTCAAGCCTGCTTCTGCCGGCATCGCAGCGCATCGATGTGACGACCGCGACGGATGCGGAGATCGTGCAGGAGGTCGCGCTGTGCATGACGCAGTACTTCAAAGACCTGCAATTCAAGAAGGATAACTACCAGCGCTATATTGCGTCGCCCTATGATCTTTGGCTTGAGAAGAATCAGCTGCCGCGTCAGCCGCTGGTGGGCGAGACGAAGCTTGCCTATAACCAGCGCCTGTTAAGCGATGTGATGGCGCTCTCCAATCCCACCTGGGTGACTCCGTCAGATGGAAGCTTTAAGTACCATGCAAACCCATTCCAATTTGGAGCGACCGAGCTTGCCGGTCTGAAAATCTTCCTGAGTGCAGCGACCGCCGGGTCCGGCTCCGATCAGCACGCGGGCAACTGTGCGGCTTGCCATGGCGCTCCGGACTTTACCGACTTTGGCTTCCACAACAATGGTCTGAGCCAGGATGAGTACGACAGCGTTCATGGGAATGGAGCGTTTGCGGCCCTGTATGTTCCCGGCCTGGCGGAGCGATCCGCGGACCCGAACGCCTGGCTGCCGCGAACGCCGAACCATCCTCAAGCGACCGAAACCTTCCGTCGTCCCGCAAGCGCTTCGAACCCGAGTTACGCGGACCTGGGCATGTGGAATATCTATCTCAATCCCGACTATCCCAATCCGCAGAGCAATCTCGCCGCCTTCGTCTGCGACATTGGCAAGGACTGCTCGGTCGATCGGGGGTTCGCGTCGACGATCGCGTTGTTCAAGACGCCGGACCTGCGCGACCTGGTGGACTCTGCGCCGTACTTTCATAACGGCAGCCGCGCGCAGATTCCGGATGTCATCAACTTTTACATCAAGAGCTCCACGTTGGCGAAAGCCGGCAAGCTGCGCAATGCTCCGGCAGAGTTCAACCAGATGAGCCTGTCGGCTGACGATGTGAACGCGCTCACAGCCTTCCTGCTTTCACTCACAAAGGACTATGACGACTCATAAACCTTTAGCAGGAGAAGGCCCACTGTTTTCCTGCATAAATGAACCACTGTCCTGTCTCTACGGCAGCTTCGCCGGTTTACCCGTATCAGCTCTCGCTGCAATCGGGGTCCCGACCGGCTTGGCTGCGCCGAGCACCTCGGTGACTGAGTTGTTGCCCGTGTTCGCAATCCAGAAGTTTCCCGACTGACACCCTCGTCGATGGCTACATTGATGATGTCGGCGAGAAATGAAAAACACCGTCTTACTTCGTCATACGATTAAGATGGGCTGTTTCCACGTCGTAAACCCGAGTACGTGTGTATGACAGAAGAACGGAAGAAAGAACTTCGAGCTATTCTGCAGACAAAACAGCGCAACGGGGTCTAGGCGGCCGCCTCGGTATTGCGGGTGGTTGATTCGTTGCGGACATCACTGGACCCAACCGAGTTTTTATCGATGACAGCCGAACTGGCCGAACACTTCAGAAACGCGGAGCTGGAAATCGAGAAGGTGGCAGAGGCTTATGAAATTGAGAAGTACGGAGTCGACCTGCTCGATATCGACGGACGCCGCGGCGAGCTCTTTATGGCATAGATTCGCCCCCAAGCCGTGGGAGACTGATTTCCGGTGCTCACAGGTCGCCCAGTAGAAAATAGGCCGCGCATGGGAATAGACTCTCCGATGGGCCCATGCTTACGATCTCAAAGCCGCTCTCCGGTGGTCAAGCGCCGCTCTCGGATACTGGCGAAACCCGTCTGGTGTCGTACTATCCCGTAAGTGACGAGGCAGGCGAGGTTATCGGGGTTTCGCTTGCGGTGACTGATATTACAAGCCGAAAGCGTGCAGAGGACGCGCTGAAGCAAAGTGAAGCCCATTACAGAAGCATGGTCGATCTGAATCCGCAAGTTTTATGGATTATGGATCCGCAGGGACGCAATCTGGACGTCAGTCCACGTTGGGACAAAAAGACTGGCCTGCTGAAATCGAGCTCCACGGAACATGAATGGTTGAGATCGGTTCATCCGGAAGACATTCAACCGACGGTACGGGCGATTGCTGATTCCAGGCGAGACGGATCAGGAATCGATGTTCAATATCGTGTCGCTGATGAGCAAGGGAACTTGCGTTGGAAACGATCGCGCGGAGCGCCACGGTTTGACGCCGCCGGTAACATTGTCTGCTGGTACGGCAGTGTGGAAGATATGGATTCTCCGCGCGAACGAAGCAGCCCGATTTATAAGGCAGAACGACCTGAGCTACCTGTGAACGTCAAGACGAGAATTCATATCGTAGACCATGCTCCTACCTCTACTGAACAGGAGAAACGCACTCAAATCGTCCACGATCTTGAGCTCCTTGATACCCCGCCCGAAGCAGAATTTGACGATCTGGTAACCCTTGCGTCCGAGATCTGCGGCGCCCCTATCAGCGTTATTTCGCTAATCGACTCCGAGCGTCAGTGGTTCAAGGCTGCTGTTGGAATCGACGCCTCTGAGACTTCCATTGCTGTGTCGTTCTGCGCACATGCAATTAGGCAGCAAGGCCTTTTCATGGTGCCGGATGCAACGAAGGACGAGCGCTTCGCACATAATCCACTTGTCCTCGGCGCTCCTCACATCCGCTTTTACGCTGGTATGCCCCTTCATGCAGGTGACGGTGTGGCTATCGGTATGCTGTGCGTTATAGATACTGTTCCGCGCTCTCTCTCTCCAAGTCAGACGAAAGCTCTTGCTCTTCTTAGCCACCAGGTACAGGCACGCATGGAGCTTCGTGTTGAGCGAAGAAAAAACATAAGAGAGCTCGGTGCAAAGCGAGAGCTCACAACACAATTGGAGATAAGCAACAAGATCCTTATGGAGACAAACCAGAAGCTTGAGCACCTCTTCGTTGAGGTCGAACAAACTCGACTTCAACACACGGCGGATGAATGCGAGCTTCGGAAGCGGTCTGAGCTGGATAGTCTCAAGAACGAGTACGTTGCGATGGTCTCACATGAGTTACGTTCGCCCCTGACAAGCGTCCGCGGGGCGATCGGGCTTCTATCCACAGGGCTCGTCGGCTCGGCAACCGACAAGGGCGCGAAGCTATTCCACATTGCTTTGACGAATCTCGACCGAATGATTCGACTGATCAACGATGTTCTAAACTTAGAACGCATGGCATCCGGACCAGCCTCGCTGCAAATGAAGCGGTGCTCCGTGTCGGATCTGGTACGGCAGGCTATCGACACGATGATGCCAATTGCACAGGAGCATAAGGTCAGCCTGATTGTGACCGCTATGATCCATGCATGGGAGCCGGTGCTTTTCTTCGATGGCGATGCAGATAAAACTTTGCAAGTTTTGATTAACCTGCTTTCTAATGCCATTAAGTTTTCCCCTTCCGGAGCCGAAGTAGTCGTGGACATTGAAGCGTCCGTTAATGACTTAACGATGAAAATCTCCGATGCGGGGCGTGGCATTCCAGAAGACCAACTTGAAACGGTTTTTGAACGATTTCAGCAGGTGGAGAACGACGACAGTCGCCGCCTTGGAGGGACGGGACTAGGGTTGGCCATCTGTCGTGCCATCGTTGAACAGCACGGGGGAAGAATTTGGGCTGAAAGGAATACGGGAGAGGGAACTTCATTTTTCGTGACCCTGCCTCGTTCTCCGCGAGGCCTCTCAATCGATGATTCAGTAGCCAGCCTCCACCCTTTGTTGGAGGTACGGGCGAACCATCGGGCTCTACGGCCAGCGCCAGGACAGAGGTCACGCTCAATGACGTAGAGCGGATTGAACGATGGTAATGATGAAATGGACACCTTAGGGAGTGCAACAAGATGTACCGTGAGGCTTATCGGTTTGTTAAGGTCCGAAAGAGAGATTCTCATGGCTGAAGCAATTACTTCCAAAAGCCAAGCGATATGGATTTCTGGCCTCGTTCGACATCAACCAATAAGGTGTGGTGAATCCCGAAGTCATTGGCCATGCGAACCTGGGACAATTGCGCTGATTTTGCAGCATCCGCAGTCGAACACCCAAGCGGCTGCTTACGCTCAGCGGCAAGTAGTAACGTTAGGGATTGTTCCGTATTGGCAGCGTGGAGACTGAGCCTTTGACATCCTAGTCAATCAGCTGTGTAGCCCTTCTTTTTGACCAGGGTGACCTGATCTGCCTGCGGCCCCTTCTCACCTGTGATCACGTCAAATTCGACTGGATCGCCTTCTTTGAGGGTCTTGTAGGGGTCCCTACACCAAACGTCAAAAATCGTACGCTAAGGAATTTGTATCATTCGTTTGAGGCTGCGAAGGGGCGTAGAGGCCTGAACGCACCCTTACGAAGGCGCCCTGTGGCCTGCCAGGTATAGTCGCCGGTCAGATTGATGTGTTCCCAGCCGATCGGTGACAGGTGAGCCAGAGATTCATCGTCGATAGTGATGCCGTGCTCACGCAAGGCGGCAACGGCACGTTCCAAATACACGGTATTCCAGAGTGTGATGGCCGTGACCAGCAGATTCAGGCCGCTGGCGCGATAGCGCTGGTTCTCGAAGCTGCGGTCGCGTAGGTCGCCTTGGCGGTTGAAGAAGATGGCACGGGCAAGAGCATTTCTGGCTTCGCCTTTGTTGAGGCCTACCTGGACCCGCCTGCGGAGTTCGGGATCTTTCATCCACTCCAGCATGAAAAGAGAGCGTTCTATTCGTCCCACTTCGCGGAGCGCCGTGTGGAGGCTGTTCTGGCGGGGATAGCTGGCGAGCTTGCGGATGATGAGGGAGGCCGTCACTGTGCCGTGCCGGATGGACGCGGCCAATCGCAAAATCTCTTCCCATTGCGTTCGGACCAGTTTCAGATTGAGCTTGCCGCCGATCAGCGGAGCGAGCGTTGGATGGTCGCGCTCCTTGCCTGGTACATAGAGCCGCTTGTCTGCGAGGTCGCGGATGCGGGGCGCGAAACGAAAGCCCAACAGATGGCAGAGTGCAAAGACGTGATCGGTGAAGCCAGCGGTGTCGGTGTAATGCTCCTCGATCCGCAGATCGGACTCATGGTAGAGGAGGCCATCGAGAACATACGTCGCATCACGGGAATTCGCGGCGATTACCTTCGTATAGAAGGGTGTGTACTGGTCGGAGATGTGGGTGTAAAAGAGCACGCCCGGTTCATTTCCATAGCGGAGATTGACCTGCCCGGACTGCTCTCCGCGCCCGCTGGCGCGGAAACGCTGGCCATCTGACGACGATGTTGTGCCTTCTCCCCAGTGTTCGGAGAATGGATGCCGATGATGATGGTTGACCAACTCGGCGAGTGCCTTCGTGTAGGCGTCGTCCCGAATGTGCAGCGATGCAAGCCAATCGAGCTTCCGGGCGGTTGTGCCAGGGCAGGCTTCAGCCATCTTGGAGATGCCGAGATTGATGCCGTCAGCGAGTATGGCGGTGAGCAACAGAAGTTGATCTTTCGCCGGTTCGCCAGTCTTCAGATGAGTGAAGTGCTTGCTGAACCCGGTCCAGCGATCTACCTCCAAGAGCAAGTCTGTGATTTTGATATGTGGGAGCAGAGCGTACGCGCGGCGCATCAGAACGCTCGCTTCGTCGGGCACGGCATTGGCTAAAGGCGATATCTTCAAGCCGCTTTCGCTGACGGCTGCATCAGGCAGTTCGCCGCGTGCCGCCAGCCCATTCACTTCATCGAGAGTCTGTTTGAGTAGCGCGACCCTTCCCGCCACATAGGTGTCGCCATTGTGCTCAACTGGAAGAGACAAGTTTTGTTGTGCCCGCATTTCTACGAAGCGTGAAGGCTCAAGCAAGTACGTATCGAAGTCTTTGAACTGACGGCTGCCCGTCACCCAGATATTGCCTGCACGGAGACGATTTTTCAGCTCCGTCAGCGCGCACAGTTCATAAAAACGGCGATCTATCCCATCGTCCGTGACCACATACGGCCTCCAGCGCTGGTTGATCCACTCCAGAGGCGCGTCTTGAGGAACAGAGCGGCTCTTGTCTCGATTCATCGTGCGAAGGATGTCGACGACGTCCAACAGCGGCTGAGCCGCGGGAGCGGCACGAAACTCGAATAGGTCGAGCATGGCCGGCGTGTACCGGCGCATCTGCGGAAACCCATTTGAGATGAGGCCGAGAAAGTCGAAGTCTTCGGGTTGCGCCAATTGCTCAGCTTCGGAGACCGTCCGAGCGAAATCAACCCACGAAACGATCTTCTCGATCGCGGCAAAAGGATCAGCGCCGTCCTCCTTAGCCGCCAGGAGGGCCTGTCCTATGCGAGCGTAAAGCCGCACCTTTTCATTGATGGCCTTACCTGAAGACTGAAACGCTTCGTCGCGTCTACGGCGGGCTTTGTTGAAGATGGAACCGACGAACCGATCATGAAGATCGAGGATTTCGTCGGTTAGCGTGGAGCCTGCTTCGAGCAGAACCGCAACGAGAGTTCCGTAGCGGCGTGGACCATCGAAGCGGGCAATATGCTGCGGGGTCGTGGCCGCTCCTTCGCGGGCGAGCTGCAACAGCCGGTTCTGATGGATGAGCTGAGCAAGATCTGAGCGTAGTTCGAGATTGCGAATATGCTGTAGCCGCTCGATATGAAGCAGGATGTTTTGGCTGGTTGGTGCGCCTGGAGGCGAACGCAGCCATGTGAAGGTGCTGACTCTACCACCGCCCCGGAGTTTCAAAAGAGTGTCGAGTTCATGACGCTGGCCGTCGCTCACACCTGTTGTTAGAGTCTCAAACAGCTGGCGCTCGGAACGCACGATGACTTCGGCACACAACCGCTCCAGCACCGCCAGTCTTGGGACAACGACGGATCGCCGCCGCAGTTCGTCGATCCCAGCCCGGACAAGGACAACACCGCGATTGGTTTGCAAGGCGGTCGTCATCAGCCAGGTCGCAAGCGAGCGATAGTGTCCAATGCCGAACGAGCGAAGCCCGTAATGAAGCTGCAACTCGGCCAGGTGCTCCCTGCGGGTTTCATCGCGCTCTGCGTAGCCTGCCCACGCACCGGCAGAAAGCCCAAGTTGACGAGCCACGAAGGTAAGAAGCTCTGCAGGCGGGGTCTCACCAGGGTGCAGCGCCCGACCTGGATACCGTAGGAGGGCTAATTGAATGGCAAGGCCCAAGCGGTTTTGGGCTCCCCGACGCCGACGAATGAGCCTTAGATCCTTGTCACTCAGGACGTAATGTTCAATCAGACCGGCACGATCGAGCGGAACCGCTTCAAGAGCCTCACGCTGCGAGGATGAGAGGAGTTCACGCAGCGCCATACAAAGACCTACCTCTTACCGGCAGCCGCATCACCAACTTTGCGTGCAAGCAGCCGACCAATCGTTGCAGGGTGGACATTGAAGAGTCGAGCTGCATCGGCTGCCGTTTTCTTGCCCTGTGTGACCATCTTGAGCACCTCAGTCTGTTGTTGAGGAAGCAGCTTTGGACGCCGGCCCCCGACCCGGCCCTCGCCTCGGGCGGATTCCAGGCCCGCCCTCGTTCGCTCTCGAAGCATGGCTCTCTCGAATTCTGCAAACGAGCCCACCATCTGCATCATCATCCGGCCCGCCGGCGTCGTGGTGTCGATCGCCTCTGTGAGGCTGCGGAAGCCCGCCTTCGCTTCCTGAATCCGCTCCATGATCGTCAGTACATCTCGTAAGGATCGCGAAAGTCGGTCCAGCTTCCAGACGACCAGCACGTCTCCTTTACGGAGATGATCGAGCAGGCGCTGTAGCTCGGGACGGTTCCAACGCCCCCCGGTGGCCTTCTCGCGAAAGATTCGCTCGCAACCGGCCGCCTTCAGGGCGGAGGCTTGCGCCGTAGTGTCCTGATCGTTGGTCGAAACCCGTGCGTAGCCGATGAGCATAGTTGCGGAAAGGTATCGCCAATCATTTTATCACTGCAATACCTTTTTGCAACGCAAAATGCTGGGGTTTGTGGCTGCCGACAAATCATTGCACAAACGTTCGTTTGCGCAATGCGTGGTGAGTCACCTCTCCTCTTGTCACCGGCCACTATAGTTCTGCAAATATGACCAGGGGTTGTCAGCGGATCACGTTGAGATAGAGCGGGGTGCC
>CAXTNM010000020.1:0-67887 GCA_964245715.1 uncultured Acidobacteriaceae bacterium
CCCCTGGTGTCATACGCGCTTCCGCCATCGCCGCGATTGCCGCCGTAGTACCCCCCTCCGCCGCCCCGGCCATAGCGACTGTTTTCTGCACCCCAGCCGCCGCCGCCAGTGTAGGAGCCGCCGCGTGCGCCGTCGAAGCGATGGCCTCCCCAGCCGTGGCCGTAGCCCCATCCGGACCATGGACCGACGCCGAGGAAGATGCCGTTGTAGAAGTAGCCTGAGCCGTAGTAGCCGGCGGGCGCGCAGCCATAGGGGGCGAAGCCGTAGTAGCCGAACTCGCAGGCGGGCGGGCCCCCGCCGATGCTGATGGAGAATTGGGCCTGGGCCATTGGGGTTACAGCTGCAGTTGCCAGCAGGAGAGCAGAAGAGAGCAGGGCTTTAGTTCCGAACATTTTATACACCTGCAATGAGGCTAGGCGCGCGAAGGATAGAAGTCTGAGCTAGAGAGACCACTGCAACCGCGTCCTGCCGCCGGACAGGCGGTATTGCGTATGCTTGATCGCTTCGCGTGGGAGGTAACCACCTACTTTGCCAGTAGGTGGCTCGTGCAGTGACTTCGAGGTCGGTATGGTCCGGAAGTTGAAAGCTAAGCGCGTGGATGCCGGGGTGGGGGTCCTTCGGTTGGAAGCTGATGACGTACCGACCACTTCGTGGAGTGTTGGGCTTCGCGTGGCGCTCTCACTGATCGCCCGAAGGATTGAGGTGCCAACCATCGGGAGGACGACGCGAGGCGCCGGGCGTACGCAGTACCGCCGGTCCGGCGTCAGAACGCACTTAGCTTTCGTTTTCTAAGGGTGTTTCAACCAAGGCTTCGATTTTGCCGAGTGGCGTGCGTCTGCGAAGGGTTCCGAGGGTGAGTGAGCGGCTTTGCTTAAGATCGTCGGCGAAGTCGGATTCAAGGATCTGGGCAAGATTAGGGTCGAGGACTGCGAGATTCACTTCGTCGTTGAGAGCGAAGGAGCGGTGGTCAAAGTTGGTGGAGCCGAGGACACACCATTGCGAGTCAATGGTCATAAGTTTGGCGTGGATCATGGCGGGTTGGTACTCGAAGATCTTCGCGCCAGCGGTGAGGATGCGATGGCTTGAGTTGCGGCTGAGGGTACGGATGTATGGATGGTCGATGCGGGGGCCGGCGGTGAGAATCTGCACGTCGACGCCGCTGCGTGCGGCTGCAGCCAGAGCTTCGCGGGCGGCGCGATCAGGCAGGAAATAAGGCGTGGTGATGCGGATGGTGTGGCGCGCGCTCTTGATGAGTGCCTGGAAGAGGATGCGGGCCTGGGTGCCGCCGCCGCGTGGGGTGCTGGAGACGACGAAGGATTCGCAGCCTTCAGAACCCTTCATTTCAGGCTTGGCGTTGAAGGTAAATTGGGCGGCGCCGGAAAGGATTTCTCCGGAGGCTTCGAGCCAGTTTTCGGCGAAGGTAGAGATCAGGCCGGCGACGGCTTCGCCCTGGACACAGAAGATGGTGTCTCGCCAGGCGGGACCCTCGCGGGTGGCTTTGAGCCAGCAGTCGCCTATGCCGGCGCCGCCTATAAAGCCGGTCTCTCCGTCGACGATGAGGAGCTTGCGGTGGGTGCGCTGGTTCATGAGCTGCCAGGTATCCCAGCGGAAGGGATGGTACCAGCGCATGTGGCCGCCGGCGGCGCGGAGTGGATCGAACAGGGAGTCAGGGGTGGAGATGGAGCCGATGGCGTCAACAAGAATGCGGATTTCGACGCCAGCGAGCGCTCGTTCGGTGAGGGCTTGGAGGAGTTCGGTGGCGACTTGGCCAGGGAGGAACTCGTAGAACTCGAGGTTGATGGCGCGACGCGCGTTGCGAATGGCGGAGAGGTATTCGGGGTAGAACTCAATGCCGTTGCGGAGGCGGCGAAGTTGCGAGCGGCGGCGTGTGCCGTCAGTGACGATGGAGAGGAACTGGAGGAAGGATTCGGAATCGAGCGGGGCTTTGAGGTCGTTGGTGATGATGTAACGGGGTTGCGGGCCAAAGAGGTTGAGCAGGACCTTGGCGGTGTAGAGGGTGAGCGAGGCGGCGCCGATGATGGCGAGGGTTCTCGTTAGAGGGCTTGAGGCGGGCGTGGCGCGATGTGAGGCCATGAGTGGGAGGATAGCCACTTTGATGGATGGGTTGTATAAAGAACGCGCGGATCAGGATCTAAACGGCGTGGATGACTCCATCAATCTTGATCTTCGAGCACCAGAAGCAGTGCTGAATATCTTTGCCCGGGATGAGTTTCGCAAGATCCAGTCTGCGCCAGCAATGGAGTCTGATGCGACAGCACTGGCTCAGGATTATGTTGGACTCATGTTCCCGGTGTGGCCAGAGCTTGGCGACGCGCAGGGCGAGATCGGGGTCGGATACGAGCTGACACGAGGCTGCCATGCCGGGATGTTAGCAGGGCCAGCGACGAAAGAGAATCCGGTGTTCTGGGTTCAGTTCGCTTCGGCGAAGGGGGCTAGTTGCTTAACGGTGGGTTTAGTGGTGACGAGGCTGACAAAGAAGAGACAGAAGAGTGAGGCGAGGAGCGCGGGGAGGATGGCGTCGCGTTCGGAGATGTAGGCGGGAAAGATGCGGTGGACGGCGGCGGTGTCCCAGAAGACGGTAACAAAGGTGCCGGCGAAGATGCTTGCCACGGCGCCTGCGGCTGTCGCACGGCGCCAGAAGAAGGCGGCGAGAATGACGGGGGTGAGCGCGGCCGAGTAGATGGTGTAGGCGTAGAGAGCTTTCTCAAGCACCGAACGGGTGCCCAGCGACTGCACGAGCGACCAGATGCCGAGGAGGACGACCAGGAAGCGACTGACCAGGAGGATGGTTTTGTTGGAGGCGTCGGGGCGGATGTAGCGGATGAAGACGTCCTGAATAAGGTTGGTGGCCGGCGAAAAGAGATAGTTGTTGGCGGTTGAGATGACCTTGGCGAAGATGGCTCCGACCATGATGGCGCCGAGGATGCGCGGCAGCGCGTGGAGGGCGGTGTAGGCGAGGATCTCGCGGGGCTTGTCGTGGACTTCGCCGGTGGCGTAGAGCGAGGAGCCGACGACGGCGATGGCGACGATGACGGTTTCGAGGATGACGATGCCGACGAACCAGCCGACGACGGCACGGGTGGCGTCCTTTTCCGTTTTCGCTGAGAAGAATTTCTGGTACATGCTCTGGTTGCCGAGCATGAGCAGGCAGGTGGGGAGGAAGAGCTCGAGCGCGCGGATGGGAGTGAAGTCGCCGAGGAGTTGGAAGTGGGTGTCGGGGAGGGTGGCTGCGATGTGGTGCCAGCCGCCGGCTTTGGTACTCAAGATTGGCAGCGCGACCAGCAGCGAGACGGTGGCGAGTAGCCCGATGGCAACGTCCATGTAGGCGACGGAAGACATGCCGGCGATGGCGGTGAAGACGATGACGAAGGCGGCGATGATGATCTGGCCGTGCTGCGCGGTGACGGTGGGGAAGATGAGGTGCATAATGTCGCCGCCGCCGATGAACTGGTAGCTGGTGATGGCGGTGTAGGCGAAGAGCACGGCGATGACGCCGATGACGCGTGCGGTCTGGTTGTAGCGTGCTTCGAGTAGATCGGGGATGGTGAACTGGGCGAACTTGCGGGCGCGCGGAGCGATAAAGTAGATCAGGAGCAGGCCGGCCCAACCGCCGGCAGCTTGCCAGAGCGCTGGAAAACCGTGTTTGTAGGCGTTTTCGGCGCCGGCGAGGAGCGAGCCCGAGCCGATCCAGCTGCTGAGTAGCGTGAAGATGAGGACGAAGGCAGGGAGGGATCGACCGGCGACGAGGTAGTCGGCTTTTGTCTTAACGGAGGAGACGCGGGCGAGCGAGACCGTGAGGAGGGTAATGACGATGAGGCCGAGGACAATCGCGTAGAGGTTCATAGGCAGGTGGGGACTAGTGTAACTTGCGGAGGCGGCACCGCGAGCGGCCAGCGCACGTAGCGGAGATTGCATCCAAAGGCTTTATGTTGGGAGAGGCAGCTAAGTCAGAACCCGCTGCACTGCAGGCCAGTGGTGGCGTCCGGTACACGGAGCTGGATTCCCTGCGCGGTGTGGCTGCTCTGACGGTGCTGTTTTACCACTTTCGCCTGATGTGGTTTGGATACGGACCGTGGCCGCCGTCGAAGTGGTGGCTCACAATGCTTTCGCCCATCGCAGCCGGGCATGAGGCCGTGATGCTGTTCTTTCTGCTGAGCGGGTTTGTGCTGGCGGTGCCGTATCTTCGCGGCAGGGGTCAGCGTTACCCGGTCTACCTGGCGCGGCGAGTGTTGCGCATCTACGGCCCATATTTTTTCGCGCTTTGGCTGGCAATCGTGGGAGCGGCGATATGGCATGGAGCACTGCCCTTGGGGGAGTGGCCGAACCTGACTTGGAATGAGCCGGTGCGCCTGAACCAGGTGCTGCAGCATCTGCTGATGATTGGAAACTTCAATTGGTCTGAATACAACACTGCCTTCTGGTCGCTGGTGATCGAGATGCGAGTATCGCTGGTGTTCCCGGTCATGTTCTGGGTGGTGAACCGCATGAAGGCGTGGACGGCCGTGGCCTGCGCCTTGGTGGGAACGTGCGGAACCGTGCTGTTGATTCACCTGATCGGGTTCGGCTACACGCTGTGTACCTTCGAATTCGGGATGATCTTCGTCTGCGGCATCGTAATGGCGAAGAACGTTGAACGGATCAATGCCTGGTACCGCAGTCTGCCAACGTGGTCGCGAGTGCTTGCCGGTGTGGCATCTTTTGGGCTGTATACGTGCGGCTTTCAACTCGCGTACAGGCTGCATCCACACGGCGGGCAGGATCAAATTCTGATCACGATCGGAGCCGCGGGTTACCTGGTTCTCGCTCTGAATGCGAGATGGGCGAAGTGGGCGCTGGGGACGCGCATCGCGAGGTTTCTGGGAAGGATTTCCTACAGCCTGTACCTGGTGCATGGAACGGTGTTGTTTGCGCTGGCGCACGGATTGGGGCGGCATGTTTCTGTGTTCACGCAACTGGTGCTGTTTATTGGGATTTCGATCGGTCTGAGCTACCTGTTCTGTGTCGTCGTCGAGGAGCAGTTTCTCCGGCTTAGCAGGATGGTGGGGAAGAGGAAAGCTGCCTCGGCGGGCTAGCTCGCGACGCGCGGAGCGGGCGCTTGAGGCTCCCATCGAGCTTAGCGTGGCCGAGCCGTTGGTCGAGGATGGGTTGTCTGCCGACCGTCACGAAGGACCATGCAAAGTCCGGGAGGGGGTGCGGTATCGCGCTTGCTGCGGATACTACGAAGCACGCCGGCGTTAGGGGCACTTTGTCTTTGATCTAGACTTTACGCATGAGATTGCTGCCCGTTGCTTTGTTGTTGGGTTTCGGCGTTGCCATGGGGCAGACGCCGATTACGTTGAGTGTCGATCTGCGCGACGCGCCAAAGAAGATTCTGCATGCTGAAGAAGTGATTCCGGTGACGGCCGGCGCGAATACGCTGGTGTATCCAAAGTGGATTCCGGGCGAGCATATGCCGAGCGGGCCAATCGACGACATGGCCGGCTTCTTTATTACCGGCAACGGCCAGCCGATTCGGTGGGAGCGCGACCCGATCGACATGTTCGCGTTTCACTTCGAAGTGCCGCAGGGAGTTTCCTCAGTCGATGTAAAAATGGATTTTCTAGCGACGCCAAATGGTGGAAGCTTTACCGCGGGCGGGTCAACGAGCGCAAATCTCGCCATGCTGAGTTGGAATACGCTGGTGCTGTATCCGCAGGGGAAGAAGGCCGCGGATGTGATGATTACGCCTTCGGTGATCCTGCCGGATGGATGGAAGTTCGGGACGGCGCTCGAGCTGACGAGTGCGGCGCCGAGCGTCGGCTTCAGGACGGTATCGCTCGAGCAATTGATCGATTCCCCCGTACTGACCGGGCGCTTCTTTCGCGAGATTCCTCTGGCGCCGGATGTGACGCCGAGACACTTTCTCGATATGGTAGCGGATGGCCCGGAGGATCTGAATATCTCGCAGGAGCATGTAGATCAGTTTTCGACGCTGGTGCGGCAGACGGGTTTGCTCTATAGGTCGAGGCACTATACGAGTTATCACTTTCTGGTGACGCTGTCGGACCAAGTGCTTCATTTCGGTTTGGAGCATCACCAGTCTTCAGATGACCGAGTGGAACCAGCGACGTTTGTTTCGGACGAGAAGTTTGTGCTGAACGGGCTGCTGCTGCCGCATGAGTTTACGCATAGTTGGAACGGCAAATATCGCCGGCCGATTGGGTTGGCGACGCCGAACTACCAGGACCCAATGATCGGGGACGGGCTTTGGGTGTACGAAGGGCTGACGGAATACCTGGGCGATGTGCTGACGGCGCGTTGCGGCATATGGACTGCGCAGCAGTATCGCGACCGGCTGGCGGGCGTTGCGGCGACATATAACAATCGGCCTGGCCGCGCATGGCGCGACCTTGAGGATACGGCGCGGATGGCACAGATTCTGTACACGGTGGGTGGGCCGTTCGACAATTGGCGGCGTGGCACGGATTTTTATGATGAAGGCGAACTGATCTGGCTGGATGTGGATACGACAATTCGCAAGCTGACAGATAGCAAAAAGAGTTTGAATGACTTCGCGGGAACATTTGAGGGATTGAACGGCAACACCGGGCCAAAGGTGGTGCCGTATACATTCGATGATGTGGTAGCGGGGTTGAATGCGGTGGTTCCGTATGACTGGGCAAAGTTTCTGCGGTTTCGATTGGATACCAACCGGCCGGAAGCTCCGTTGGGCGGCCTTGAGAATGGCGGATGGAAGCTGGTTTACAAAGACACGCCGACTGAGTGGAGTCAGATGGAAGAAAGTGAATCCGGGAGCGTCGACTTCTGGTATTCGCTTGGGCTCCATGTGAGTTCGCAGGGAACGGTTGGCGATGTTCTCCATGGCGGTATTGCGGATAAGGCGGGGTTCGGGCCGGGGATGAAGATTGTGGCGGTGAATGGGCGGGAGTATGACTCAAACATCCTGCGGGCGGCGATCATCGATGCGACGCAGAGCACAACGCCGATTGAGTTCATTGTGGAGAATACGGGGTTTTACAAAGTGCTAGAGGTGGCCTATCACCAAGGTGAGAGGTTCCCGGTGCTGGAGCGGATTGCTGGAACACCGGATCGACTGGACGAAATTTTGAAGCCAATGGTGAAGTAGAAGACGCTTGTGGGTCGTGCAGCAACAAACACAGATCCCTCCCCGGGATGACAAACGAGGGCAAGGAGAGCGAAGGGCGGAGGTTGCTTTCTTCGCCCTTCTTGCTATGTCTAAATGGTTCGGTTCTCAGGCTGCTTCGCCGACTGGATCGTCATAGATGCTGGCCGGCTCGGCCGGCGATGAAGCGAGGACGCGTCCGGCCCAAATACGGGTCCAGGAGCGTGAGGCGACGCGCATCATGATGAGCGCGATGATGGCGATTACCGCGTAGACGATGAAGCGCGACGAGATTGCGGCGTGCAGCTTGGTCATGTGGAACTGGGTGATATAGAACTGGCTGAGGTAGGTGGCGAGGCCGAGGAAACCGCCGGAGGTGATGATGTAGATGAAGTTGAAGTGACGATACAAGCGAGCCCAACTTCAAACAATAGTTTCGGTGGCTGCGGCTGTGACCACTCCTGCAGCTGTTTGCGAAATGGTCCCTGGTGTCGATGGCTTTGAGACGAGAGAAGAGATCTTTCTGCTAGCGGGCGAAGGGTTCGTCGACCTCGAGGTCGCAGTTGACACGCGCATTGAGGGGTCTTGCGCCCAGGGATTGGAGGCGTTGGTCGAGGTCGGCGCCGAACTTGCAGAGGTGCTCGTAGTGGGTGTCTCCGAGGGCAAGAACGCTGTAGCTGAGGTGTGCGAGCTGTGGTGCGGCGTCACTCGAGAGCTGCTGGAAGAAGCAAACTGGCGATGGCCGGTGACGCCGCAGAGGACAACACGGAAGTAAATGCCGACGGGCATGGATTAGCAGGCACCGACTTCGACGGCCTGGAAGCCGAGGTCGTTCGTATCGGCGAGAGATCGAGCCGCTGTTGTCGAAGGCGATTTTGAACTTAGCTTTGTCGCATCGCGATGCCCAGTCACTGCGTTTCGCCGTCGTTGGCGAGGAGGCGTGTGTCTCCTCCTCTCATCCGAATGGCTGAGTCTATTTCAACCGATAGGGCCGTGTGCGTCGTGCCTTCCGCCGGATACCCTTCCATTCACACGATGTAACCCGAGAAGAAGACTCGCAGAGTCACGCAGAGTACCGTTTGTCTTTGTGGAGAGTCTCGAATCGCTTGCTCGGCGGGTGCGCGTTACCTGCTTCACCTCAACTTTTCAGGAGTCCTGCTGCTATGCGTATTGCCCTTCCGTTGACCTTTGCTCTGGCGCTTTTGCCGACTTGCCTGCACGCGCAGGATGGCTTCTTCGGTCGATGGGAGGCGCGGGTTCGCGCGACTACGGCAAAGCAACCGGTGTTCCCGATCCCGGTGATCGCGCCTTCTTCGCAATTGGTGCAGTTGGCGCGGTTCGACGTGCTACGGCAGATTACGCCGACACACTTCACCACCATTACGGTCGATAACGGCAAGGGGTTGAACCTGATTCCGTACGCGAATACCGAGATCGACATCAACCTGCCGCCGCTGCTTGAGCACCACAACGCCAAGGTGGTGGACGGGACGGGGGACTTTACGGTGGCTTACAAGTATCGTCCGTTCGCGTCGCCGACCGAGGCCCATAACTATTCCCTGGGCGGGCAGATGCTGTTTACGGTGCCCACCGGCAGCTACAAGAATGGAACGCTGGTTTCGACGCTGCAGCCGACGGTGTTTGGCGGGAAGGGCTTCAAGCATTTCGACGTACAGTCATCCATTGGCGGCATTCTGCCGAATAGTTCCGTAACGACCATCGGTCGGACGATCGCCTGGAACACGACGGCGCAGTACCAGGTTGGCAAGATCTTCTTCCCGGAAATCGAGTCGAATGCGAGTTTCTACCACCTGGGACCGAACAACGGGAAGAGCCAGAATTTTATCTCTCCGGGGCTGATGATCAGCAAGTTCAAGTTCAGGAGAGACCCAAAAAATCGGCTGGCGCTCATTATGGGCGGGTCGTTCCAGGTGGCGACCTCAACCTACCACGCCTATAACCATGCGCTGGTGTTCACGAGCAGGCTGGCCTTCTGAAATAGGCGAAGCGCCGGCGGACAATCATCTGTCGGCCGGGGCTGCGGTGTGCTGTTGTGGGTATTCCGTGATGCTGATGAGGCTACTTGATGTGGCCGAAGCGATAAACAACTCCCAGGTTAACGCCCTTCGTGTTCTGCAGCGTTCCGGTGTAGGTCGTGCCGAGATAGGTGGGAGTCACGCGGACCGCGAGGTTCGGATAAAGGTTGTAGTCGAGGTTCAGGCCGGCTGCGAAGGAGGCGGCGGTGTTCGCGTTCCAGACCCCGATATCGGAGGAGGTGAGGCCCTTGGAGTCGCCGTCGAACTTGCCCAGACCGGCTCCGCCTTCGGCGAAGACGCTCGCGGAGAACTTTTCTTTGCGGAGGAACCGATAACTCGGGCCCGCCATAAAGTTGTACTCGGAGATCTTCGGATTGTAGGTAAGAACGTTGCCGGAGGGAAGGATGTTGCCGATCTTCGCTTGACCGTAGGCTCCACGGACCTCGCCGATGATGCCGAGTTTCGGGTTGAGGGAATACATCGTCGATGCCCAGAAGGTAACCTGGTTGTCCTGCTGCTGGTAGGGGCCAGAGCGGAAACGCTCATAGCCGCCGCCTCCGCCGACCTCCCAGCGATGGGCGTAGGTCTGGGCGATGGTGCGGGCGATGCGAGCCTTGCGGTTGGCGTTGCTCTCCCGACGGGGAGCACGGCGCTGCTGAGCCGCTGCGGGGAGTGAGGCAAGGAGGAGGGTGGCGACGCCGATTCCAGACGAGAAAAGCATGCGGACGGGCAGCCTCTTGGGGTTTAGGTTCATCATCAGAGCTTTAAGGTCTTTCTGTGGTCTTTTATGTAAGCGAAGCGGGCTGTTGGGACTTGCGATCAACGGAACTTCTCCTGCTGCGTAAACTTCCTGTTGTGGGGTTCTCTTTGCTCCTGAGCAGCCGGACGCAGTCTCTATTAGAACATTAGGTAGGGTTTTGAAAGGCTTTACGGCTGAATTAGAGGGCCCGACCCGGGCTGTAGAGTGAGGAGTCAGAGCATGGCGGCAGGTTCGCGCAGGGGATACACGTCGAATGGACGTTCGGGGGGTGGCTTTGTTGCCTTCGTGCTCGGGATTTTGTTTACCGTAATTGCTCTCGCGGTAGGCGGCTGGGTCTACCTCAAGTTCGGCAACCTGCCGGTAGCAACGGCTGACCCGGCATTTCCGCTCGAGAAACAGATCGTCCACGTGCCTCTGAATGCACGCATCGCGCGGCAGATGGAGCAGCCGCCCTTTGGTACCAGCGAGGATGTGTTCGAAGCGGGAGCGAAGGTCTATGTCGCCCAATGTCAGAGCTGTCACGGGACACCGGGGCATGATGTGGCCTACGCGAAGTGGATGTATCCGACAGCTCCGCAACTATGGAAGAAGCATGCTCACGGTAATGTGGTAGGAGTTTCCGATGACGAGCCGGGCGAGACGTACTGGAAGGTAAGGAACGGCATTCGCCTGAGCGGAATGCCTTCTTTTCAGCACGTTCTGACAACGTCGCAGATGTGGGATGTGACGTTGCTGGTGAAGAATGCGGACCAGACTTTGCCCGATCCGGTGCTTGCAATTCTTGCCGGAGAAGACAAAGTTTCTTCAGGGCGCTAACCAATGTTCCAACAGGAGATGGTTTCAGCCCGGGGTGAGTGCATAAATTGCCCGTAAACGGGGCATTTTTGGGGATGAGTACGCGGGTTTGTACGGGCCAAAGTAAAGTGTTGCCAAGCGTCTCAATTTGGGCATAGTATCCGTTTCGCACTGGGTAAGCTTTTCCGTAACGGCAAGCAACCAAGTGGCCTCGAGGCCTTTTCCGAAGCACATCCAAGCTGGAACCAACGCATGATTGGGCGAGTAGACCCATCAGCGTGCATTGGGAGCGAAATCATGTCGTGGTACGCCTATTGCATTGCAGAACGTGCAAGCTTTCCTGAACTCAACCGTCACCGCCGTCCTATGCCTCTGAATGGCGTATGTGGACTTTTCGGTAATCAAACCTTCCTTTTCCCGGCCGGTGATCTGGCCGTGATCGTTTCCGAGCATGCAACGAGCGACACTGAACGGTTCGACCAGCAGGCTGCCAAAGATCATGCACGGGTTATCTCCGATTGCTTCAAGCTGTCGACCGTACTTCCCTTCCGGTTTGCGACCACTTTTCATGATGACGATGCGCTGCGGCGTTCGGTACGTTCCAATCAACGGCATTTTCTGGCCAACGTCGAGCGTCTTCGGGGCAAGGCGGAAATGCACCTGAAGGTGCTCGTGGACGATACATGTCCGGGCAATTCGGCACGCGATATGACCGTGGGACAGCAATACCTGACAAGTCTGCGCGAAAGTGCAAGCCGGCAGCGGGAGCGCCAGTCAAAGGCTCGGGCGCTGTCGATCCAGATGCATCGCATGTTCCTTCCGATTGCGGAAGAGATAACGTGCAAGCGGATGGAGAGCGGCAAGATGCTGCTGGATATCGCTCACCTGATCGACCACAAGACCGTAGAGCGGTATCAGAACAAGTACTCGTCGGCTACACAGGAGTTGAAGGAGTGCAGGATGCAGTTATCCGGTCCGTGGCCTCCGTATCACTTCGTTCAACGGCAAGCAGGGAGTCAGCACCACGCCTGATCAAAAGATGAATGCAGCTGCCAGCGGATCAACCGAACAAACGGCTGATCCGTTTTTGCTGTTCAGAACGGTTTTTGAGGGGTGAGTCGAGGCTGCCGCGCAATGCAGATGCTGGTTGGCAATGCGATCACCTCTCGCGAGAACACCGTCGCTGCGGAAGACAGTCTGCTGTTTGTCCAAGGTAATTTCACGGGCTCTCCTGGCTTTGGAAGCCCGGATTAAAGCACGAGTAACGGTCAAATCGGAAGTCCAAGGACACCCTTTGGCTTTGGTGGGGCATCCGTAATAGAGGTAGGAAGTCGGCGCCTTCAGGGGATTTATTCAGTCAAGTAACTCCCTTTGAGCGACTTGCGGTTTCACGGAAAGCTTCGCCTAGGAGAATATCAAGATGCAACGCAGCAAGATTGGCAACACTTCATCTTCCCTGCCCCTGAGATTTTTAGCGGCTGGATTGTTTTCGAGCCTGGCGTTTTGCGCGGTTTCCTCTGCTCAGGATACGAATCCCACCAGTGTGCCGGCGCCATCGGGCGCAGCCGTGGTGACACAGAATGGGGACATCTTCTTCTACAAAGTACGCGCCGTGCAGCAGGATATCGACTGCATCAATTATCTGCACCGGAGTGGTTCGACTACGATTCGGTTTGTCGGTACGAACCTGCTGCCGGGTGGTGAGGGGCATGCAACGGTAAAGAGTGAGCGCGGCGGCATCACGATTGATGCTGATTTCAAGGGATTGACACCGGCGAATGGGTTTGGACCGAAGTTTCTGACCTATGTGCTGTGGGCGATCTCGCCGGATGGCCGTGCGAATAATCTGGGCGAGGTGCTACCGGCAGGTACGAAGAACAATATTCACGTGACAACCGCGCTCCAGAGCTTCGGCTTGATTGTGACGGCAGAGCCTTACTTCTCGGTAAGCACTCCTTCGGACCTGATCGTCCTGAAGAATGTAGCTACGGATAATACCAATGGTGTGCTCGAAAAGGTGACGGCGCACGCGACATTGTTTCCCCACGGGATGTATGACGCGGAGACAGACGGCTCGCACACAGTCGATCACCCAATTACACGGAACGAGCGCTCTCCGCTCGAATTGTATGAGGCTTATAACGCGGTCGCGTTCGCTCAGGCGACTGGCTCGGAGAAGTATTCGCCGGAGATCTATGCGGAAGCGAACAAGGATCTGCAGAATGCCGCTGACATGGACCAGAATAAGCACCGCGACGAGAAAATGGAGATCACCTTTGCGCGCGAGGCAGTGGAACGCGCTGAGGATGCGCGCGTAGATACCCTTCGCAAGAAGGCGGCAGAACGTCAGCGCGATGCTGAGATTGCCAAGAACAACGCACAGCAGCAGGCAGCCCAGTCGCAGCTGCAGGCGGAGCAGGCACAACTGGCAGCAGCACAGGCCCAGGCGGCCAAGCAGCAAGCCGACGCGGCGAAGGCGCAGGCTGAGGCGCAGGCAGCCGAGGCAAGAGCGCAGGCAGCCGCGGCTAGCCAGCAGGCGGCAAGTGCGACGCAAAATGCCGAGCAGGTTCGCAAGAAGCTGCGAGATCAGTTGAACGCGGTGCTGGCGACCACTGAGACCGCGCGCGGCTTGATCGTTAACATGTCGGACGTGCTGTTCGATACCGGCAAGTACACGCTGAAGCAGGGCACACAAATCTCGCTTGCTAAGGTCGCGGGTATTCTCGAGGCGTACCCGGGGTTGAAGGTTCAGGTCGAGGGTTATACGGACTCAGTTGGCGGTGACGACTACAACCAGACACTGAGTGAGAATCGCGCAAATGCCGTCATGCACTTCCTGGTTTCGCAGGGTGTGAACCAGGCAAATATCTCGGCGCAGGGTTATGGCAAGGCTGACCCAGTGGCCGACAACGGAACTGCGGCCGGACGCGCGCAGAACCGGCGTGTGAACATGGTGGTCTCAGGCGATGCGATCGGGATCCAACAATCGTCCGGGCCGTCGGGTGGGGCGAATCAGTAAGGAAGCTGTCTGTCGATAAAGAGAGCGGTGACCTAAGGGTTGCCGCTCTTTTGCATCTGAAGGCGTGGCTGATACAAAGGGGAACATGGAAACTTTACGCGGGAAGATTGTTTTGGTGACGGGAGCGAGCAGCGGCATCGGGCAGGCTGCGGCGCGAGCGTTCGCGGCTGAGGGCGCAAAGCTGCTGCTGTGCGCGCGGCGGCAGGAGAAGCTGGAAGAGCTGGCACGGGAGTTGAATCAGGCTGAGGATGTGTTCACCTTCCGCCTGGATGTTCGGGATCGGGGTGCGGTTGAAGAAACGCTGGTAAATCTTCCGCAGGAGTGGAAGGCAGTAGATGTGCTACTGAATAACGCCGGCTTGAGCCGCGGCCTTGCGAAGGTGTATGAAGACGATCCTGAGAACTGGGAGGAGATGCTCGACACCAATGTGAAGGGTTTGTTGTACGTGACGCGCGCAATTGTGCCAGGTATGGTGGAGCGTGGACGTGGGCACGTGATCAACATGGGCTCAACCGCCGGACACCAAACCTATGCGAACGGGGCGGTATATTGCGCGAGCAAGGCTGCGGAGAAAGTGATCAGTGAAGGTTTGAAGCTCGACCTGATGGGAACCCCCGTGCGCGTGACGACGATTGATCCCGGGATGGTCGAGACGGAGTTCAGTGAGGTGAGATTTCGCGGCGACAAAGACCGAGCTGCTAAGGTCTACGCTAACCTGACGCCGCTCACCGCGCAGGATGTGGCGGACGCGATACTATGGGTGGCGACGCGGCCGGCGAGGGTTAACATTCATTCCGTGCTGATGACCTCAATCGATCAGGCGAACTCAAACGTGCTGGTGCGTAAGGCTTAATCCATAAAGCATTACAGGGTGGCAGCTAAGGCAAAGCAGCGCTCCTCTACCTTGTTGCGATCTGCCGTCGTGTGCCCCTTCTCTTTATGGTGCCTAGGCGGCCAGTGGAGCTTCATGATCAAGCGGCAACCAGAGCGAAAAGAAGGTCCCGTGAAAGTGCGGAGAGTTCTCCTGCAGACGGCTTCTCATCTTGATTCGGCCTTTGTGCTTGTCGATAATACCCTTCGAGATCCAAAGCCCGAGGCCCGTTCCGGTGACTTCTTTGCTGGTGTGGAAGGGCTCAAAGATGTGTTTCTTCATCTTTGGTAGAAAACCCGTGCCGGTGTCGGCCACACAGATGCGCAGACCTGGGATGCTGGTGATGGGGCACCGCGCGGGGCGGAGACGAACGTGGAGCTTGCCACCCTTCGGCATGGCGTCGTAGGCGTTACGGATCAGATTATTCAATACCTGACGTAGGTCGCCCTCGAGTAGCATCGCGTTGGGGGTCTGGCGCATACGAAGTTTAACTTCTACTTTGCGTGAAGCAAACCGCGAGCCATACAGCCGTAGGACAGCGGGTATAGTTTCATGGAGGTCGACCGGCGCGGTTGCGGTCTGCTGGCGGTGAAAGCGCAAGGTCTGCATAGTGATATCCGAGATCCGGGCGATCTCCTGCTCGGCCAGCGAGGCGTAAGTGCGCATGTCCTCCTGTGTATCCGCCGTCTTCACGAGATAGAGCAGGTTGATCACGGCTTCCAGTGGGTTATTGATTTCGTGGGCGATGGAGCTGGCAAGCTGACCGACGGCCGCCAGCTTCTCGCTGCGGCGGAGGGCTTCTTCGGCGAGACGCGCCTTCGTGGTGTCGCGAAAGGTGACAACAGCTCCGCGGACCATGCCCTCATGCACAATCGGCTGGGCTGACATCTCAGCATAGAAGAAGGAACCGTCTTTACGAAAGACATGATCGAGCTGGTTCGAGAAAGGGCTATTGTTCCAGAAGACTTTGTAGACGCTGCAATCTTCCGCAGGGTATTCGCGTCCGTCCGGATAATGGTGATGGATCCTCTCGTGCATGTTCTCGCCAATAAGCTCCTGGGCGGATTCGTAGCCGAGCATCGCAAGCGCAGCGCGGTTGACGAAGGTGCAGTTGCCGTCGAGATCGACGCCCCAGATACCCTCACCGGCTGAATCCAGCAGAGCCTGCCAAGGCTGCTCATCTGAGCTTAAGGTTTTCGTTTGGTCGTACATGGTGGGTCCCGATTTCTCTTCTACTGCATTCACTAAGCCATTGGATGCAATATTTTCCCCAGGTGTGCAGGGATGGTTTAGAAGCGGCGGATGGAAACAGCTATGATGGCGAACGACGGGAGAAAACATTTTCTGGGGTTTTACATGGCGAGAGAGTTCAGGTCATACCTATTAGCTGGAATTTGTACGATCTTGGCTGCAGCTAGTTCAGTCCGGGGGCAAAACGCTCCGGTTACGATTCGGGTAAATACAGGCACGTCGATTGGTGACTACAAACCGGATTGGAACTTCTTTGGTGCCGATGAACCGAACTATACCTACGCTCCGGACGGGACGAAGCTACTGAAAGAGCTGAGTAGGATCGAGCCCGGGGTGCCGGTCTATTTCCGGGCACACAACGTACTGACAAGCGGCGACGGTTCTGCGTCGCTGAAGTGGGGGTCTACCGGGGTGTACAGCGAGAAGCCGGATGGGACGCCCGTGTACGACTGGACGATCACGGACCGGCTCTTCGATAACTTCAAGGCTGCAGGTATCACGCCGATGGTGGAGATAGGATTCATGCCGGAGGCGCTTTCGCCCAAGCCGGAGCCGTATCGGCACAGCTTTCCGAAGGGCGACCTCTTCACGGGATGGAGCTATCCGCCGAAGGACTATGCGAAGTGGCGCGCGCTGCTTGTCGCCTGGGTAACCCATTTGCACGAGCGCTATGGCGCAGCGGTGGATTCGTGGCTTTGGGAGGTCTGGAACGAGCCCGATATTGGTTATTTCCACGGTACAGAGACCGAGTACGAGAAGCTTTACGACATCTCAGCGGGTGCGGTGCGGCAGGTGCTCCCGCATGCCAAGGTCGGCGGCCCGGCGGCGACGGGGCCTTATCCGCATGAGAACCCTGCCAAGAACAGCCCGTTTCTCCGGGATTTTCTAGAGCACTGCGCGCATGGGGTCAACGCGGATACAGGCAAGCCGGGAGTTCCACTCGATTTCATCTCGTTCCATCCGAAGGGCTCGCCCAAGTTCGTGGAGGCCAGCGGGGACGTGCCCGCCCATGTGCAGATGAAACTTGCGCCGCAGATGGGCGCGACCGATCTCGGAATGCAGATCGTGGCTTCTTTCCCCGAGTACAGAAAAACGCCGATCATTCTGTCTGAGAGCGATCCAGAGGGTTGCGCGGCGTGCAAGGGACCGCAGATGGGCTACCGTAACGGGCCCCTGTACGGGGTGAGCGTGGCGGAGATGCTGGCGCGTTCTGAAGAGCTTGCCCGGAAGAACGGAGTTAATTTACAGGGTGCGGTGAGCTGGGCCTTCGAGATGATGGATCAACCCTGGTTTGCAGGCTTTCGCGAACTTGCCAGCAATGGCGTGGATAAACCCGTGATGAGCGTCTTCCGAATGTTCGGCATGCTCCAGGGCGAGCAATTGGCAGTGACTTCGTCAGGCGCGGAGCAAGTGAGTGAAATCGAGAAGCGCTCGGTGGTCGGCTCACCGGATGTTTCGGCAATAGCGACGAAGGATGGACATAGCGTGGATGTGCTGGTCTGGAACTATGAGGATGAGGATCTACCGGCCTCGGCCGCGGAGATACGGCTGGAGGTTTCGGGGGTCGGTCGCAAGCGGGTCCAGGTAACGGAGTACAGGATGGACGGCGATCACTCGAATGCCTATGCGGCCTGGTTGAAGATGGGGAGTCCGCAACAGCCGTCGGCTGGGCAGGTGGAGGAGTTGAAGAAGGCTTCGGAGCTGGCGGTGATGCGCAGAGCTTCAGTGCAGGCGGAGGGCGGCGTGGTAAAGTTCGGGACTTCGTTGCCGAGGCAGGGAGTTGGATTAGTTCATTTGAGTTGGTAGAAGCAAAACCAAAGACAACTGCGTCCTGATGTCGGACGGGACCACTTGGTGAGGTTTAGGACGCTTCGCGTGTCTGGACTTCGGGTTAGGAATATCCTGTTACCTGGAAGGTTTATGACTGAGATTAAGCAGGCGGATTTGATTGAGAGCGTGCGGGCGGCGCTGCAGTACATCAGCTTCTATCACCCAGAAGATTACATCACGAACCTCGCAGCAGCATACGAGATGGAAGAGTCTCACGCGGCGAAGGATGCGATCGCGCAGATCCTGATCAACTCGCGCATGTGCGCCGAAGGGCCTCGACCGATCTGCCAGGATACCGGGATTGTGACGATCTTCCTCAAGGTGGGGCTGTCGGTGCGGCTGGTCGCCGATGATGGCGGCGAGCCGAAGCTTTCTCTGCAGGAGATGTGCGACGAAGGCGTGCGGCAGGCGTGGCTCGACCCGGAGAACAAGCTGCGGGGCTCGATCCTGCGGGATCCAGCGTTTTCGCGGAAGAACACGGTCGATAACACCCCCTGCGTGGTTGAAGTGTCCCTGGTTCCGGGTGACAAGATCGACGTAACGGTTGCGGCTAAAGGTGGGGGTTCGGAGGCGAAGTCGAAGTTCGTGATGCTGAATCCGTCGGATTCGGTGATCGACTGGGTCGTCAAGACGGTGCCGACGATGGGTGCGGGCTGGTGTCCGCCGGGAATGCTTGGGATTGGGATCGGTGGCACGGCCGAGAAGGCGATGCTGCTGGCGAAGCAGGCGCTGATGGATCCAATTGACATGCAGGAGCTGAAGGCGCGCCGCCCGAAGACAAACATCGAGCAGTTGCGCATCGACCTGTACGACCGGGTGAATGCACTTGGGATCGGTGCCCAGGGCCTGGGCGGCCTCACGACAGTGCTCGACGTGAAGATTCTGGAATGGCCGACGCATGCGGCGAATCTGCCGGTGGCGATGATTCCGAACTGCGCTGCTACGCGGCATGCGCACTTTGTGCTCGGGGGGGATGGCCCGGTGTATCTTGATCCGCCGTCCCTTGAAAAGTGGCCGAAGCTGACCTATGACGTGCACATGGCGCGGCGCGTGAATCTGGACACGGTAACTCGAGCGGAGGTGGAGACGTGGAAGCCGGGTGAGGTGGTGTTGCTGACGGGCAGGCTGCTCACCGGGCGCGACGCGGCGCATAAGCGGATGGTTGACATGCTGAACCGCGGCGAGGAGCTTCCGGTCGACTTTACCAACAAATTCATCTACTACGTGGGTCCAGTCGACGCGGTGCGCGACGAGGCGGTCGGGCCGGCGGGGCCGACCACAGCGACGCGCATGGACAAGTTCACGCGGCAGATGTTGGAATCGACCGGGCTGCTAGGGATGATCGGCAAGGCTGAACGCGGCGATGCGGCAATTGATGCCATTCGCGATCACCATGCGGTCTACCTGATGGCGGTGGGCGGTGCGGCGTACCTGGTATCGAAGGCGATCAAGCACTCGCGTGTGCTGGCGTTTGAGGATCTCGGAATGGAAGCAATCTACGAGTTCGACGTGGTGGACATGCCGGTAACGGTTGCGGTGGATGCCAAGGGGACGAGCGTGCATAAGACCGGACCGGCCGAGTGGCAGGCAAGGATTGCGGCGAGCCAGTCCTTGCAAGGTGTGCCCATTCTGGGCCAGTAAGACGAGAACCGGTACTGCTGGCGCGACATATGGGAGTTTTAGCTTATTCTCTCTGTATGGCCAAAGAACTGAGCTATCACGCCGCGGAGCATATCTCCGCGGATTCGGCTGCTGATGGCTACCAGCGGCCGGCGTTTCCGTTACGGAATCGCCTGATGCGGCTGGTCTGGAATCTCTGCTGGGCCATCTTCTATCGGCTGTCACCGAGGCCGGTCCATTCCTGGAGATCGATGCTGCTGCGTCTGTTTGGCGCGACGATGGGGCCGAACTGTCACTTCTATCCGGGTTCGAAGATTTGGGCGCCTTGGAACCTGGTGTGCGAGGACAGTGTGACGGCCGGCGACGGCGCAGAGATTTACAACCCGGCGAAGATCGAGTTCGGTTCGCATGCGGTTGTTTCGCAAGGAGCTTATGTCTGCGGGGCGACGCACGACTTTGAAGATCCAGCATTCCCATTGTTGGCGTATGCGATGCGCATCGGGGCTTACTCCTGGATCTGTGCGCGTGCGAGTGTGGGCCCGGGAGTGAATGTGGGCGAGGGAGCGGTGCTTGGGCTGGCTTCGGTGGCGAGCCGAGATTTGGAGGCCTGGACGGTGTATGCGGGGGTTCCGGCTGTAAAGATCAAGGAACGGAAGAAGATTATCTAAGGCATAGTGCTGCCGGACAGGCGCCCTCACGCCAGACCGACGGCACTGCGTACGCGCGAGCTTCGCGTGGTGCTCCCGCTGCCCGCCAGGAGAATGGTGTGCTGACCAACAGGAGGAGTAAAGCAGAACCCAAGACCAAACGAAGTGGTCTCCGCGCGGGATCAGCGTGCTTATCTTTAGCTAATGTGGGAAGGATTCTCAGCAGCAGCCGGTTTATTGCGTGTCAGCAGCTTGCTGCGACGCGTCCGCGCGCGTTCGCTGGCATGGTCGATCTTCTTCCAGAAACCGATGAAGTAATCGCAGGCGGAGATAATGGAAACGATGGTCATCCAGTAGATAGCCATGATCGCGATCAGGTGCACAGCGATGACGAAGTGTCCGCCGAACCAGAGCCAATAATCCCAGCGATGGGCGAGGATGGCGGCGACGACTGAGACGATCTGGATGACAGTCTTGAGCTTACCAATCTCGCTGGCGTCGATGGTGAAGCCTTCGGAGGCGGCGATCGAGCGCAGACCCGAGACAAGGAATTCGCGGCCGATGATGAGTACGGCGATCCAGGCAGGGACGATGCGCGGATTGTAGGCGACGAGGATGATGTAGGCCGCGGTAACCATCAGCTTGTCGGCGAGCGGGTCGAGCAGCATGCCTATCGTGGTGATCTGCTTGCGTTTGCGGGCTAAATAGCCGTCCAGACCATCAGTGATGCTCGCGAGGATGAAGAGCCCGGACGCCGCGAGTTCCTGTTCGCCGTTATTGCCGTGGAACGGCGAGTGCGGCGAGAGGAACCAGATGAGCAGCGGAACGCTGGCAATGCGGCTCATCGTGATGGAGTTGGGCAGATTCACTTCAGCCTCGGGCGAGCGGCAAGCCGGTGTTTTCCGCGGTGCGGGCGCCACGGCGTGGTTTGGCTTACCACGCTTATTCTGCCACATGAAACCAAGGTGCGGTTTGGGACTGGCGAAAGGTAGAGGCGGGCGTGATAGAGTTTGCCTGTTCACGCAAGAAAGTCTTTTCTGGGTGGTACCGCACTTATGCAGTTTTCGCGTGCAGTCTGGTCGCTGGGGATGCTCGTGGCTTTGACGTTCGTGGCGGTACCTGGATGCGGAAAAGCTCAGGGATTTGCGGCGCCGGTTTTAGTGCCGACAGGAAGCCAGCCAATCTTTGTAGCGACTGCGGATGTGAATAGCGATGGCAAGCCAGACCTGATTTACATTGATGCGGGCGCGACGACTGCGGCTTCGACGACTCATGTACTTCTGGGAGATGGCAAGGGTGGCTTTGTGCAGTCTGCGGTGCTGCAGACTGCCGGGGCTGCGGTAGCGTTTGGAGACTTGTCTGGCGACGGCCGTGTCGACATCGGCTGGGTTTACCTTGCATCCACGCAGGCTGGCGGTTCTACCCTGGGCTGGATGATCGCGCCGGGCATCGGGAATGGAACCTTTGGGACTGCCATTGCGCACGCGCCTCCCGGCGCCCTTTACTCGAACGTCGCTTCAACTCAAGTGACGTCGTTAGAGGGATCCAACCTTCACCATCGTGCGGTGACTAGCCCGCTGATCGTTGGCATCGATGAAGCGAGCGGTAACTTCTTCGAGCTTCTTCTCGACCCGGCCGCTGTAACTGCATCGTCGCAACCCACTGGGCCGGGGTCTCTTACGATTGCCGATCTGAACGGCGACGGCATTGATGATTATCTGATTGATAACCAGGAAGAGTCGGTGGTCGAGACGTTTCTGGGAGCGCCCTCAACGGGCGGCCCGCTACTCACCATTCCAAGTTCGCCAACGTTCAGTGGACCGTCGGGGGTGCTATCTCTCCTGATCAAGGACTTCGACGGCGATGGCAAGCCGGATCTCGCGGCTGAGGGAGCATCCGGTCGAATCGAGGTTCTCGCAGGAAATGGTGACGGTACTTTTCAGACGTCTGCCATTGGAGGAACGCTGTCAGCGGGTGACTCTGCAGGAGATGGTGGCCATCTGATCGCAGCCGCTGACGTCAACGGCGACGGGATTTTCGATCTCCTTACATACACGCCGCTCGGAGTGTCGATCGAGCTTGGGACGGCAGGCGGGAACTATACCCTCGAAGGCGTTTACGCTAGCGGTGCCGGTACGGGCACCAACGGGCAGTTTGTGACAGCCGACTTCAACGGCGATGGCGCGCTCGACGTGGCAATCGATGCACCTGGCGGAATAGCGATTCTGTACGGCAAGGCGGCAAATAGCTCGGGGTGCGCGGCGGCGGCGGCTGGCACAGTCGTGGCTTGTTCCGAGCCTTCGGCGTTTGAAGGTGCGTTTACGCTCTCGGCCACAGTGCCGGCCGATTCTTCCGCAGGAGGCACGGTGGCGTTCTCGATTGCGGGATCGCAGAGCTACGAGACGCAGTCGGCGGCACTAGGAACGGCGCCGGTGGTGAATGGCGTCGCAACTCTAATGGTTGTGGGCAAGCCGCTGAGTAGTGCGCCGATCATCCCCGGAATGTATACCGTTACGGGGGCCTACACCGAAGCTGCTGGAAGTTTGTCCGTGAACCTGCCCGGAACGCACACGATCAGCCTCGGGCCAAGCACTGTTACCCTTACGCCGGCTCCGCCCACAACCACACTGGGGCCGACCTACTTCTACGGGCAAGGGGTGAACGGCTACGTTTCGTTTAACGTGCTCGATTCAGCCTACCCGGCGACGGGTTCCTGGACGCAATTAAGCAATGGCGTTCCGGTGCCAGGGTGCATCAATCTGTCAGTCACAACGGCGGGTGGGTCGGAGTGCCCGTACGGGTATCCAACGCTGCTGAATGCCGGCAACTACGTCTTTACTGAGGCTTATAACGGCGGCCCTGCCAACGGAGATTTTTACAATGCGAGCAGCGTTTCGTCGGGTTACGCCTTCACAGTGATGCCGGATACGACGACAGCAAGCGCGCTGACTTCGTCAATGAATCCGGCGCCCGTTCGAACGGCCGTGACGTTTACCGTTGCGCTGACGGGCAATGCCGCGGTACCGACCGGTACAGTCGAGTTTCTGGATGGAACGAACGTACTCGGAACGGGGACGTTGAATGCGAGCGGCGTCGCTTCGTTCACGACCTCGACGCTTACGATAGGATTGCACCCGATTACAGCGGTTTATGCGGCGACCCAGAACTTCAACGGCGTCACTTCGGCCGTGCTTAAGCAAGTGATCACCGCGATCCCCGCTGCGAGCCTCGTGACGTTGAGTTCAAGCGTGGACCCGTCGCTGGTCGCGCAGCCGGTAACGTTCACGGCAGTGGCGAGTGTCCCAGGACCATTCCCATTTCTGATCCAATCGGGAACGATAACGTTTCTGGATGGCGCGAGTGTGATCGGGACGGGAACGATCAACCAGTACGGACGGGCGACGCTGACGACTTCAACGCTGGCGCTGGGCTCGCATGCGATTACTGCTTCGTACCCGGGCGGAATGAGCCCTGGAGGTCAGGCGATCGCGCCGGGGAGCTCTGCGATATTGACGCAGGTAGTGGGCGTTACGCTGCAGAACGCGCCGACGGGCTTTTCGATCACGGTGACGCCGAATCCAGTGACGTTGAAGCCCGGGGATACAGGGATCCTGCTGGTGACGGTGCAGGCCATCTCGGGATTCAGCCAGCCGCTTGTGCTGAATTGCGCGGGAATGAACACACTAAATGAGCTGGGGTGCTCGTTTGTGGAGGCAACGATTCCGATCGGTGGGGGCTCAACCACGCTCTATCTAGAAACGACGGCGCCCTATCCTTGCGGCGGGAGCCCAACGCAGCCTTACCTCAAGCAACGAGCTTCGGCAGTGCCGAGTTGTGGCGTGGGCTCACCTGCCAGGGGAGAGCTTCAGGTAAGCGGGTGGCGCGCGCTCGGGCTGGGCGGTGCGATGGTTGCCGGATTGATCTGGGTGTGGCCGGGGGGTCGACACCGCGGGGCGCAGCTATTGGCGCTGTTGATGGTGGCCGGTGTCGCAGGACTTGGAGGATGCGGCCGCTGCTCTAATCTGGGGACGCGGCCCGGAAGCTACGAAGTGACGGTGACGGCGAGCGCGGGAAGCGTCACGCAATCGGTGGTGGTGAAAGTGAATGTGCTGGATCCTTAGAGCACTTTCTCAGCTGTCAGCCGCGTCGTTTGACGCGACTGATAACCAAAAACTTCCCTTTTAGGCGTACATTCCACGCTGTTTGGTCGTATAGGCGACCCGGTCGATTGCGAGCATGTACGCGGCGATACGATTGTTCACCTTGTGCTGCGCGCCGTAGGCTACGACGTCCTTGAAAGATTCGCTCATGATGGCATCAAGCCGCTGGTTGACTTCAACTTCAGTCCAGAAGTAGCCCATGCGGTCCTGTACCCACTCGAAGTAGCTCGCGGTGACGCCCCCGGCGTTGGCGAGAATGTCCGGAATGACGAAGATGCCCTTGGCTTCGAGGATGTCATCCGCCACGGTGGTGGTGGGGCCGTTTGCACCTTCGCAGAGGATCTTGCAGTGGAGGTCGGCAGCGTTCAGGCTGGTGATGACGTTCTCGGTGGCGGCCGGGATCAGGATCTCGCACTCGCGGGTGAGGAGTTCGAAACGGTCAACGGATTCGGCCTTGGCAAAGCCGTTGATGGTGCCGGCGGCGGCCCGGTGCTCCAGCAGGCCGGGAATATCAATGCCGTCCTCGTTGTAGAGGCCGCCATCGTACTCGGCGATGCCGATGATTGTGTAGCCCTTGTTATAGAGAATCTTCGCGGTGTTGGATCCGACGTTGCCGAAGCCCTGGATGATAACGCGCGTACCCTCGATCGTCATGCCGAGGTATTTGATGGCCTCGTCGCACATCACGGAGACCCCGCGGCCGGTGGCTTCCTTACGTCCGCGCGAGCCGCCCAAGTTGACCGGCTTGCCGGTAACGACAGCGTTCACAGTCTGGCGCATGTGCATGGAGTAGGTATCCATGATCCACGCCATGGTCTGTTCGTTTGTGTTCATGTCGGGCGCGGGAATATCTTTCTCGGGACCAATGAACTCGATGAGCTCGGCGGTGAAGCGGCGGGTCATACGTTCCAGCTCGCCTTGCGACATCTTCTTGGGATCGCAGATGACGCCGCCCTTTGCGCCTCCGAACGGGATGTTGACGACGGCGCACTTCCAGGTCATCCAGGAGGCAAGGGCACGCACTTCGTCCAGAGAGACATCGGGAGCGTAGCGGATTCCGCCCTTTGCAGGACCTCGTGACATCGAGTGCTGGACACGATAGCCGGTAAAGACCTCGATCGAGCCGTCGTCCATCTGGACGGGAATATGCACGATGATCTCGCGTGTTGGATAGCGGAGGACCTTCCAGATGCCTTCGTCGAGGTTGAGTTTGCGCGCGGCGAGATCGAAGCGCGCGGCCTGTGCTTCCCAGGGATTCTTTTCATGCTCGAGCGCGAGTTGCTGGTCGAGCGTAAGGGTACGCCCTGAGATGGGGGTTTCTACTGCCATGGGATCCGACTTCCTTTTCTGTTCGAGTGCTGGTATCAGCGATTCTCCGGCCATCGAGATACTCTCCTGTCAACGTCTTGTGATTTGACGAAGACAATCCGCCGAAAGCTCGGCTCCTTTGCTCAACCAGACCGGTCAGTGGTCGAGCCCTGCGGAGTATAGGCTTTGGGTGTGATGACGGGCAAGATGGCGGCGATGCCTCTTTGGAGTCATACAGTTTGCCATCCCTGCAGGTTCCCGAAAGGGGTGCGGCGCCGAGGTACGATATTCAAGAGCATCTATCGACCATGAAACCGAAGCACGAGAGTACCCCGTCCCGCTCGGCCTTTGAAAAACTGGCGCGCGAACACACCTTGATCCCGGTTTACCGCACCGTCACTGCCGACCTGGAGACGCCAGTTTCTGCGTTCCTGCGCATGGCGGACGAAGAGCCAGAGGCATTTCTGCTCGAGAGCGTCGAAGGCGGGGAGCACGTCGGCCGCTACACGTTCATCGGGATTGCGCCGTACAAGAAGATGGTGGCGCGGGGGCGGTCGCTCGAGTTGGTTGAAGGCAAGAAGCGGCGAAAGTTCGAAGGCGACGTGTTTGAAGAGTTGAAGCTTGCGCTCGCGGGCCATACGCCGGCGCGGCTGGCCGGATTGCCGCCATTTACCGCGGGCGCAGTCGGTTTCTTCGCTTACGATGTCGTCCGGCTGATTGAACAATTGCCCGAGTTTGCCAAAGATGAGCTTGGGGTACCGGACGCCTGCCTGATGTTTTTCGACCAGGTGCTGGTCTTTGATCATGTCAAGAAGGAGATCCTGCTGATCGCCACGGCTGATCTGAAGCGTGGCGGCAGCTACGCCCAGGCGGAGAAGCGGCTGGACAAGATGGAGAAGCGCCTTGCGCGTGCTCTACCGGCGTCGGCGCTCACTCGCCGCGGGGTAAGAGGCGCGTTGAAGATGAAGGCACGGACTTCCAAAGCTCTGTTCCTGAAAGCTGTCGAAAAGGCCAAGGAATACATCGCGAGCGGCGACGTGTTCCAGTGTGTTCTGTCCCAGCGCTTCGACTGCGAGCCGGGTGTGCCAGCGTTCGATGTTTACCGATCTTTGCGGATTGTGAATCCGTCGCCCTACATGTATTTTCTGCGCTTCGGGCAAGGCGAGCAGCATATTGTCGGATCTTCTCCGGAGTTGCTGGTGCGGGTCCATGGCCGAAAGGTTGAGTACAGACCCATTGCGGGAACACGCAGGCGCAGCGCTGATGAGGTTGAGGATCGCGCGTTTGAGGCCGATCTGCGCGCCGACGAAAAGGAAGTCGCCGAGCACATCATGCTCGTCGACCTCGGCCGCAACGATGTCGGCCGGGTGAGCGAGTTCGGCAGCGTGCGTGTGAAAGACCTGATGTTCGTCGAGCGCTACAGCCACGTAATGCATCTGGTTTCGTCGATTGAAGGTACGCTCAAGCCGGAGTTGAACGCCATCGACGCGTTTAAGGCTTGCTTCCCTGCAGGCACCCTGAGCGGAGCGCCCAAGATTCGCGCGATGGAGATTATTGAAGAACTGGAACCTTCGCGTCGGGGGGTCTACGGCGGCAGCGTCTTCTACGCCGATTTCAGCGGCAATCTGGATAGTTGCATCGCCATTCGGACGCTGTATATGGATGGTGGAAGCGGCCACATCCAGGCCGGTGCCGGGATTGTGGCGGATTCGGTGCCTGAGTTAGAGTTCTCTGAGTGTGGGAACAAAGCTGCTGCGGTTGTGAAGGCGATTGAACGGGCACGCAAAGGTTGAAGCTTATCAGGCGTGCGAACCAGGAGTTTTGCTCGTTACTCGGGCTTCTCTTCACTGAGCGCCCACCAGATCCCACCGATAACCTGTGCCGCGCCGATGGTGCGCGTGAGCATGGGACGTTCGTGGAGAGTATGCATTAACGCTCGCCAAGGTGCAGGCCCGGCTGCCCACGCGCGGGCGTCGCGCTGAGGGTGAACTACTGCCATGACGCCGTCGCCGATCAAAGCCATGGCGGCGAAGTGTTTCCAGCGTTTCGGTGCGAAGAGCATATCGTGTGCCTCTGGGAGATTCAGATGCCGGAAGCGCGCGAGGCGTAAAATTACGCAATGGTGTTTGTGCTCGACAACTACGATTCCTTTACCTACAACCTGGTGCAGTATATGGGTGAGTTGGGGGCTGAGATGGTGATCCGGCGCAACGACGAGCTTTCTCCAGAAGAGGTCGAGGCGCTGAAGCCGGATCGGATCCTGATCTCGCCTGGACCGTGTACGCCGCAGGAGGCAGGCATCTCGATTGCGCTGTTGAAGCACTTTGCCGAGAGCCAGCAGAACGGCGGACAGCGCGTACCCATGCTTGGAGTTTGTCTTGGACATCAGGCAATCGGCGCGGCGTTTGGCGGTGAGGTTGTTCGCGCCAAGAAGCTGATGCATGGCAAGACCAGCGAGGTGGAGCACGACGGGAAGACCATCTTCAAAGGTATACCGAGCGCCATGACCTGTACCCGGTATCACTCCCTGATTGTTGCGGAACAGGGATTGCCCGAAGAGCTCGAAGTCTCCGCGAAGACGATCGATGCGGCTACTGGCGAGACTACCATCATGGCGCTGCGACATCGTTCGCTGCCGATCGAAGGCGTACAGTTTCACCCGGAGAGCGTGCTGACGAGTCATGGCCGTGCGATCATCGAAAACTTCTTGAAGATGTAGGAGCGGCAGATGCGAGTTTTGGCGGTGGGAGCGGCGGTCCTGGTAGCGAGTTCGTGCTGCGCGCAGAGCCCGGTAGCACCGTCGGCCAATACGGAGATGAGACCGATCGGAACTGTCTCTCCCGCTGACGCAACGGTTACGGATGCGGCCGGAAATGATGCAGCGGTGTCTGCGAACGCGACCTTACAAACGTTGAGCGCAGGAGAGACGGTGAGGGCGCTCGACCACACCGCGCCAGTGCGGCTTGCCCGCGGGGGTGTGCTCCTGGTTTGTGAAGGGACCCGGGTTCATCTCGCGGACTCGGCCGATATGTCTTTGCTGCTTGGGTTGGATCGTGGCTCGATGGAATTGAAGATCAACGCGCATGCCGGGGATGTCGTTATGACGCCGGATCTGCGGTTCACCATGAGCGAGGCTGCCCCGCTCGACCTGCAGATGAGAGTGACGAGCGCGGGGGACACCTGCGTGGACAATCGCGGGCATCGTGCGCCCACACTTAAGATCAGCGATGCGTTCGGCGAGTCGACCTATGAGTTGAAGCCGGGGCAGCATGTAACGTTTGAGCACGGCAGCTTGCGCGAAGTGGTGGACAAAGAGAATGTGCCCTGCGGTTGTCCGATCGAGGAGCTGAAGCGAGGTTCACTCGCCGATGCCGCAGTAGGGGGGGGTGCGATTGACAAGCCGATGACCCCGGCGGAGAAGTCAGCCGCGGAGCATCCCTTCCCTGCCGCGGTGAGCGATGGTCTTGCGTCGCCGTCACCTGCTCCGCCACAGGCTCCAAACGTGACGCATGTTACCGTAGGTGCCTCGCTGGGATACGATCCGAATGCTCCGGCTCAAGCGATCACGACGATTCCGGTTGCGGCCACGCAGGCGCCACCCGCTGCGCCGAAACAAAGGCATACGGGCGGCCCGTTCGGCGCTGTTGGACGTTTCTTCAAGCGACTCTTTGAACGATAGGGCCAGGTTGCTGCGCCTTGTTACAATGAGAGGCTGTAGGCGGCTCAGATTTGCAGCAGGCGGAGTGATGGCGGGCTGCTGGCGAAAAAATGTGCGGCGCGCCACACAATCCTGCAAGAAGAAACAGAGGTTTTAGCGATGTCGATTCCTGCCACGCAGATGCGTCCGGGCATGATTATCAAGTTCAAAGATGATCTTCACCTCGTCTTTTCGGTGGAGCACCGCACGCCGGGCAATCTACGCGCGTTCATCCAGGCGAAGCTGAAGAATGTGCGCACGGGCGCATCTTTCACCGAGCGCTTCCGCTCTCCGGATCCGATTGAACGGGTCTACGTTGATGAGATCAAGATGGAATACCTGTACAACGACGGCGACGAGTACTACTTCATGGACGACAAGTACGAGCAGACCATGCTGAAACGCGACACTCTGGGCGACGCAGTAGACTACCTGACGCCGAACCTTAGCATCAATGTCAGCTTCCACGATGGCAAGGCTGTTGGGATCGAGCTTCCTACAGCAGTGGAGATGACGGTTGTAGAAACTGAGCCGGGGATCAAGTCGGCTACCGCATCAAGCGTCACCAAGCCAGCTAAGACAGAGACGGGGTTGGTGGTTCAGGTCCCGCCGTTCATCAATGAGGGTGAGAAGATCCGCGTCGATACGGCTGAAGGCGCCTACATGAGCCGCGCGTAAGTTTTTCGTAACCAAAGCTCGGCCCCGTGTGTGCGGGGCCGAGCTTTTGTGTCTAACCAACTGACTTAGAAACGGTAGTAGACGCCAAACATGGGTTCGTTGGTCGTGACCCACTGCTTCGAAGCCAGGTCAGGCTGATTAAAGTTCGGGCTCCGATAGATCAGCTCACGGCCTTCCACCTTAAAGCCAAAGTGGGGATTCGAGGTAGGAATGTCGAAGCCAACCTCAACGAGGCCGGTGCCACGCCACTGGTTTGAGCCAGCATAGGAAGGCACAAAGTCGATATAACCGCCACCAATGGCCACAAACGGCTGTATTTTCTTGCTGAAGAAGCGGGCACGTGGATGGAAGAGGTACGCAGCGGTCGCTTCGTGCGAGTCGGTATGCACGTACTGCGAGTAAGCGGGTGCAGCGAATTGCGTGATCTGGCTCCCGTACTCGTTGAAGGCGTAATTGAACTCAAGTCCAGCCCATGGCACGGGGTGTTCGCTGATGGTGAACAGTCCACCCAAGGAGTTGTGGTTGTCCGCTTCGATTGTCGACCCGGTGCCGTCGGTAAGAGGCGTGGTGAACTGTCCGATGGCGCCGCCGCTGATATCGGCTTGGTGAAGTTTGTAGAACTGGGCCTGGGCAGAGGCGGCTGCAAGAGCGAAACCGCACATCGAGGTAAGCAAGCGAGTGGACATCTTCATGGTTCGGTCTCCGAAAGTTGAGAACAGGTACTGTCTGCGTACTTACACCAGCAGACAAGTTACTGCGTCAAAAGTGTTACTTGTTGCAGCGGGCTTCTGGATTCGAATGCACCGCCGTCAGCGAAGTAGCTTCGCTTGAATTTCCAGTAAAGACGCCTTGAGCATGGAAATTGGTTGTATTTTCTAAAGGGTTGCTCGCCCTTCAAAACAACTTTTTGACTCGGTCATTTGCGCGGCTCATCTGACGGTGCGACACTGAACGACGTGGGGTCGCACTTGCTTGTCAAACACTTCTTGGTGAAGGGCCGCGTTCAAGGCGTCGGCTTTCGTTGGTTCGTCCATCGCGAGGCGGCAGAGATTGGTCTACGGGGCTGGGTGCGGAATACTGATGACGGACACGTTGAGGTGGTCGCAGCGGGCGATGCGCAACAGGTGAAAGAGTTACAAGGGGCCCTCCACAAGGGTTCGCGTGGAAGCAGGGTGGATGCTGTTCTTGAGCACGATCTCGAGGACAGCGAAGGCGAGAAGTTGGAAGAGTTCAAGATTGAGGGAGCCTGGTAAGGATGACGCATTCTGTAGACCCGACGAAGATCAACTGTGAGCCATTGAAAACTCTTATCCGGACCGTTCCGGACTTTCCCAAACCGGGAATTTTGTTCTATGACATCACCACACTGCTGAAAGAGAAGACCGGCATGGCGCAGCTGATCGATGCGTTCGCGGCGTATTACATCGGTAAGGAGATCGACCTGGTTCTCGGCATCGAGGCGCGCGGATTTATCTTTGGGCCTGCCCTGGCCTATCGACTGAATGCGGGCTTCGTGCCGGTGCGCAAGCCGAAGAAGCTTCCGGCGCCCACGGCCAAGGTGAATTACGATCTGGAGTACGGGACCGATTCGCTCGAGATTCACCTGGATGCGATTGAACCAGGCCAGAGAGTGATCATTGTGGACGACTTGCTGGCGACGGGCGGGACGATGGAAGCGACGGTGAAGCTGGTAAGGCAGTTAGGCGGCGAAATCGCCGGCCTCGCGTTTGCAATTGAACTCGACTTCCTGAAGGGTCGCGAGAAGTTCCAGGAATACGACGTCTTCAGCTTGTTGCACTACGACGAGTAAGCAAGGCTTTTGAAGCCACAATTCCACGAGAGATCAGCAAGCTTAGTCTTCTTCTGCTCGCCTTCGGCCATCAATTCTGAGTCCAGGCGGTGAGTCGTTAGATTTTTGACTTTCAACCGGCCCCTTAGCGCACGCATCCAAGGGTTGGGTGAGAGCCTTAAGGAAATAAGGAGAAATAAATGCTTCAGTCAAAAGGTTATGCTGCGCAGTCGAAGACGTCGGGACTTGCGCCCTTCAAATTTGAGCGGCGCGATCCGGCCGCCGGAGACGTGGTCGTCGAGATTCTTTATTCAGGGATCTGCCACTCGGATATTCACCAGGTACGCGATGAGTGGGGTGGCTCCATCTACCCGATGGTGCCCGGCCACGAAATTGTCGGCCGCGTCGCGAAGGTGGGGAGTGGCGTGACGCGGTTCAAAGAGGGCGATCTGGCTGGCGTAGGCGTCATGGTGGACTCCTGCCGTGTATGCGACAACTGCAAGGCGTCGGAAGAGGCTTATTGCGAGAAGGGCTTTGTCGGAACCTACAACGCCAAGGACTACGAAGGCAATGTAACCTATGGCGGCTACGCCAACAACATCGTGGTCAACGAGCGGTATGTGCATACAATCTCGCCCAAACTGGAGCCAAAGCTGGCGGCGGTCGCTCCTCTGCTTTGCGCTGGAATTACCACCTACAGCCCGCTGCGGCATTGGAAGGTTGGTCCGGGTAAGAAGGTCGGGATCGTCGGACTCGGCGGCCTGGGGCACATGGGGCTGAAGTTTGCGCACTCGTTTGGTGCCGAGGTGACGCTGTTTACGACTTCCGCGGGCAAGGAAGCGGATGCGCGGCGCTTGGGAGCGGACCATGTGGTCATCTCGAAGGACGCCGATACGATGTCCAAGGAGAAGAGCAAGTACGACTTCATCCTGGACTGCGTTTCAGCGCCACACAATCTGGACGAGTACCTTGGTCTCCTCCGGCTTGACGGGACGCTTTGCCAGGTTGGTCTCCCCGATCAGCCGCAGCCCTCGAGCGCGTTCTCCATCGTGCAGAACCGGCGTAGTCTGTCGGGATCAATGATCGGCGGCATGCCGGAGACACAGGAGATGCTGGATTATTGCGCCGAGCATGACATTGTTTCGGATATCGAAATGGTGACGGTCGACAAGCTGAACGAGGCGTACGATCGCGTCGTGAGGGCGGATGTAAAGTACCGTTTTGTGATTGATGTAGCTTCGCTTTAAGGAGAGCAATACTTGAGTGCCTGATGCCAGTCTAGAACTACAAACGACTGGCATCAGGCATTTGGAGCTGAACTCCTGTCAGGCAAACAAGATCATCTGTGGCATGTCAACGGGCAGCGTCTGCACTGGACCGGTCAGGTGTCCGGTAGCTTCGTTGCGGGAAAAGACAGTAATCGTTCCTGAGTCCTGATTGCCGCAGAGAAGCCATCGGCCGGTGGGGTCGAGGGTGAACATGCGCGGAGACTTCCCGCCGCATGACACGCGCTGCACAGTTGTGGGCGAGCCGCTCACGGGATCAATGTGGAAGACAACGAGCGAGTTCTCGCCGCGGTTGCTGCAGAGAAGATAATCGCCTTCGGGCGAGAGCGTGATCTCTGCTGCTGTGTTGGTGCCGCGAAACTTCGGGTCAAGAGTGCTTACGGCCGCGTCAGCCTCTGTGAGCAGGGCAACAGGGGTCGTGGCGTGCGTTGCATTCCAGAGATAGTGCTGGATGGTGGAGGCGAGCTCGTTAATGCCGTATACCCAGCGGCCGTTTGGGTGAAAGGCGATGTGGCGCGGTCCGGAACCGGGAACGCGACAGGCGTTAAGTTGCGGCGGCCCCAGTTCGGCGGTTCCGGGTTTAATGTAGAACGTAACGATATCGTCGTTGCCGAGGTCGTTGACAACCAGGAAACGGTTATCGGGCGAGACGTTCGCGGAGTGGGGATGCGGCGCGTCCTGACGAGCCGAGTTAGGCCCGTGATGGCCGAAGGCAGGCAGACGGAAGTCGAGGCGGCTGACCGGCTCGGTGAGGCTTCCGTCGGCTTTGACCTGGAAGCTGGCTACCGCGCTGCCGCTATAGTCGGCACAAAAGGCAGCAGAGCCCGTGCCATTTACCGACACAAAGCAGGGACCTGTGCCGCCGGCGGAGACCTTGTTCAGCGGGCTCAACGATCCGGTTCCGGGATCGATCAGGAAGGAGCTGATGCCGCTCGAGTGCTCATCCTGACCCTCGTTGGCCGCGTAGAGAATCTGCCGCTTCCCCACATGTGCCGCTGCGAGGAAGGATGGGCGGATGGTCTCGGCAACGAGGGTCGGCTCGGAGAGCTGGCCAGTTGCGGGATTAAAGCGCGCGAGGTAAACCCCCTTGGCGGGAGAGTTGATGGTGTCGGTGCCAATGTAGACGAGCGGCTGCGCAGGCGCGGGTCTCGCTTTGTGCTTGCGAGCGAAGGGGTTCTGGGCCTCAAGGGGCGTCCGCAGCATGGTGGTGGCTGCGGGCAGAAGGGCCAGGAGCTTGCGTCGATTCAGAGTCGTTTTGATCGGCGTGTGCTTTCTTGGTTCAGATTTCTTAGAGCGTGACCTTCTGGTTTTGGTCTGGCAACGGAGCGCCGAAGTAGGCGGCGGATCCAGGATCTCCAGGGAGCTGCCCGAGAAACTGTTCTGGCTTGATGTCGTCATTGATGACCGGAAGCGAGGGCAGGTTGAGGGTGTTGCCAGCCTCTTTGACGACGGTGTTCGCGTGCTCGAACACCTCGTCGACTGTCATGGTGTACATTTCGCGACCGTTATCGTATCCGGTTTCGATGATGGACTTCAGGTAGCGTCCGGCGGCCTGGGCCGCGAGGTAATCGGTGATGATGTGGCCGGTTTCACGCTTCATGCGCACCCATGCCACGTTCGGCATGGCAATCCAGACGGGACGTCCGTTCACCGCAAAGCGAATGTCCGTGGCATCGGCGTGACGCGTGGCGATCGCGACGACAGTTCCCTTCCAGGTGCAGTGGAGCGGCTCGTTGGTCCAGCGATCGTTTACCGTGAAGTCTTCATACATGGCTCTAGCTTAGTCGAGCGGTGTTGGCGGGGCAAGAAGATGCGTAAATCCCGTCATTTGTTCTGAAAGAGTTCCAAGCGCAAAGAAAAACTTGGTTGAGGATGGCGATGCAGGACTTCGATGCGGGGACTGATCCGACAGTCCATTTGTCCGCAGGCTTGCAGTCAAGTAAACTCCCGGCGTGACGTCGAATATCTCACTTCCAATTGCGTGCGTAAGGGGCCTTCTCCGTGCAGGCCAAGGCGGTCTTCTTGTACTCACCGCAGCCATGCTGCTGAGCTTGTCCAGCGTGCAGGCATTTTCGCAGTCCGTCTTCAAGCTGCGGCCGGATGATCCGAAGGCTGTCATTGTGCAAGCGGGCCGCTTCGGAGCGGTGGGTGATGGCGTAGCCGATGATTCACTCGCGATCCAGGCAGCCATTGACCAGGTTGCAGCGACAACCGACGCCGGTGTCGTGCTGGTGGGAGCGGGCCGGTATCGCATCAGCACCACCATGCACCTTTGGTCAGGCATCCGGCTGGTCGGATACGGTGCCCAGCGCCCGGTGTTCTTGCTTGGTGCGAATACGCCGGGATTCCAGAACGGACATGAGTTCCTGGGAACCGGACGCTATATGCTGCAGTTCGCTTCGCGCAAACCTGCTGCCGGCGAGCCGGTGGTGGATGCCAACGAGTTCACCTTCTACAGCGGCATCAACAACATCGACTTTGCGATCGGCGATGGGAACGCTGCAGCGATTGCGATTCGCTTTCACGTCGCGCAGCACTCGTTCCTATCCCATATGAGGATTTCGGTTGGACAGGGCCGCGCCGGGCTTGAAGATGTCGGCAACCAGGCGAGTGATCTGGAGATCACGGGTGGCGAGTACGGCATTGTTAGCGTACGCACCTCACCGATGTGGCAGTTTCTGCTCATGGATTCGTCAATTCATGGCCAGCGCACGGCCGCGATTCACACCGAAGAGGTGGGAATGACGCTAATCCGCGATCAGATCAGCGATGTGCCGATCGCGGTTGAGATTCCAGATGGCAAGGTCGAACAACTCTATGCACGCAACCTGCTGCTCTCGCGCATTAGCAACGTTGCGCTGCATGTGGGAGATATCGAGAGGGCGCATCATGAGGTCACGCTCGAGCAGATCCAGTGCGAAGATGTGCCGCTGTTGATTGCCGCGGACGCCCGTGTACGCGGTATGACGGGGGTTCGCGCCCCGGGACGGGACTATGTGGAAGAACATCTGGCGCTTGGCCTTGCGATCGCGCCTGACGGACGGGAGCGCGGCGTCACATGGAATCATCACGAGGTCTCCGCCGGTTCTGTGCACGCAATGGTGAGCGACATTCCATTATTGCCGGAGGTCCACGACTGGACGAGCGTGCAGATCCTGGGCGTGCTCGGCGATGGCGCTTCCGACGATACCAAAGCGTTGCAGCATGCGATCGACTCGCATCGGGTGCTGTACTTTCCCCAGGGAACCTATCGCGTCTCGCAGACGCTGCACCTCCGTGCTGATTCGGTGCTGATCGGTCTGAATCCGGTCACAACCATCCTCACAATTTCGGATGACGAGCCAGCTTTTGGCGGGGCAGGTGAACCGGTTCCGGTGGTCGAGAGCGCGACCGGCGGAGCTGCCGTGATGAGCGGCATCGGGGTAGGGACGGGTGACGCCAATCCGCGCGCTACGGCCATCCTGTGGCGAGCAGGCGCGAAGTCTCTGCTCGACGATGTGAACCTTGGTCATGCTCGTCCTCATGTCGCGCTTGCGCAGAAGCTGCCAAGCACGCCACCTGTCCCTGGGAGACAGTTTGCCGGCACGCAGAACGCCAGCCTGGTGGTTGCCGATGGCGGCGGAGGATTATTCCGGGATATCTGGACCTCCAACACAGACGCCGCGGCCGGACTCCTGGTGGAGCGTACGAAGACTCCGTCGACCGTGTACCAGATGTCGTGCGAGCACCACATGCGACACGAGACGCAGTTCCATGACGCGGCGAACTGGACGATCTATGCGCTGCAGACCGAGGAGGAAAATCCCGCGGGCGCGGACTCCTTTGCGGTCGAACTGAAGGACGCGCACCAGATGTTGTTTGCCAACCTGTTTAGCTATCGGGTCTCGCGCAACGTAAAACCGAAGCTGAATGCGGTGGAGGCGACCAACTCGGACGCGCTATTCGAGAATATGCATGTCTTCAGCATGACGCGGTTGGCCTATGACAATGATGTCGCCGATTTGGACTCAAGGGTGCATGTCCGGAGCCATGACTTCACGAGCTTCGTGCTGACCGCGTCCTCCGCGCCTGGCGCGCCCCTGCCGTTGCCGGCCAGCGTCTTCGCCGCGGATGCGAAGTTGCGCCAGGTTTCGACGGGCTACAGCAACGCCGAGGGGCTCACCGGGGATGGCACGGGGAACGTGTTGTTCACCGACTCGGTGAACAACACGATTTTGCGCTGGAGCGCCTCTGGAGACAAGGTTGATGTGCTGACCAAGCAGGTTAAGACGCCGATGGCGGTCGGTCTCGCTGCGCCCGGCGAGCTGCTCGCGATCACGAGCACGCGCGAGGTCTTCAGCGTGGATCTGCCGAGCGGATCTTCGGCGAAGATTGATCCGAGCTCGAGCCCGTCAGCCGACACCAGCCTGCTGATGCCGGCAGGATTGCACAACAGCCTGGAGACGTTGCGAATGCAGATCGGACGGCGCGGCATTGTGTACGCACCGCACAGTAATATGGCGATTGTGGCACGGGTGGAGAACGAGCCGCGCAGCTTCTTCTATGCTCCACGGACCTCCACCGCGATTATGGCCGGCGGCAACTGGCAACCCGATCTTCAGGCGTCACAATGGCTTCTCCTGCACATGGGCGACGCGCGCTTGGTCACAAGCGAAGAGGATGACGTGACAGCCTGTATGACGCTGAAAGACTTTCGTTCGATGACTCTGACAACCTTTGTGCCGCGCGGAGGCACCAGCGTGGTTCGGGATAACGGCGGCAATGTGTACGTGGCTGCGGGACAGGTTTACGTATACGACGCACAGGCGCATCCGATCGCAGTACTTGAGGTGCCGGAGCGGCCCGGCAGCCTTGCCTTCGGCGGAGCGGATGGACGCACGCTGCTGATTGGCGCGCGTAGCTCGCTCTATGCCATCCCTCTGGCTCATGCAGGCGTAGAGAGCGCGTGCCACTAAGAGTACACAATGAGCTCCGGCGCTTCCTTCATGGTGCAGGGCATCAGCGTATGGGATCGGCGTAAAGCAGGCCGCCGTGCGTCCAAAGAGTGTTGACGCCGCGAGTCAGATGCATGATGGTGGACGGGCCAAGGGTGCGGTCGTAGAGCTCACCATAGTTGCCGACCGCTTCAATCACTTGTGCGGCCCAGGCATCGTCTAGTCCTAGGTACTGTCCCCAGCCGCGCTGGGTGCCGAGCAGTCGCATAATTTCGGGGTCGGTCGATTGCTTCATCTCGGCGAGATTGGTGTGCGTTACGCCAGACTCTTCAGCCTGGATCAGTGCATTGACAACCCAGCTGACGATGTTGGCCCATTGCGGATCGTCGAGACGATAAGCGGGGGCAAGCGGGTCTTTGGCGACCACATCGGGAAGGATCTCGTAGCTGGCGGCCATGTTACGGAAGGCGATGCGCTCGTACGCAAGTTGGGTGACGTCGGCCGAGACGGCGTCGCAGTTGTGTGTAATCAGAGCCGCTTCCATTTCGCCTTCTTCGGAGAAGGGAAACGGAAGCCATTTGAACTTCTGTCGATCCATGTAGGCATGGATCTGCGATTCGAGCTCCCCGCCAAGCAGGAAGCAGACTTTCTTGTTCGCTAGGTCAGCGGTGGAGTGAATGTTGCTCGCTTTGTTGACGAGGAAGCCCTGGTAGTCATAGAGAGCAGGGTGCGAGAAGCCGAACTGGTGGTTGGCGGTGTTGTTGAAGTTGAGCGAGGCGGTGGCAAGGACGTCGATCGCCCCCGCCTTCAGGCCAGCCAGGGCGTCCGCTTCATCGCGATAGGGGATGATCTTGGCCGTAGCGTGCGGGCCTAGCACCGCGACGGCAAACGCCTTGCAAAGATCGAGATCAAAGGCTGAATGATTTCCGTGAGCGTCTGCGTTGGTATATTCAGCCTCTTCGAAGTCGACGCCGCAATTAAGAGCGTTGGCGGCTCGAATTCTAGTGAGAGTGGAACCTGACTGCGCAGATTTTTGGGCAAACGCCGCGGAAGCTAAAAGGAGCAGGAGGCATGGCAGAATTTTCTTCATGAGTTGGTTGAATTCAGCAAAGCAGGAACAGGAATCGGCTTCTTTCCTCAGTAGCAGTGATTGACTGTTGGTTCGCTTGGAGTACTGTGGCCCACTCCTCTCGAAGGGAGCGGAGTGGGCCGTGATTGAGCGTTAGTTGGTAGGCCAGGTGCCGGAGGTCGGCAGGCCGGGGTTGGTGGAAGGCCGAGGATTGAAGTCGGCCGGCGCAGGGTCGATCAGAACACCGTTGACCACGTCGGTTGGTGTGATCTGCAGCACGCGGCAGCCTGCACCCGCAGCGTGCGGCAGGCTCGTGATCTGTGCAGCGGGGATCATCGCGTACTCCGCTTCGAGAACGGGGGCCTTGCCGGTGAGGCGAGCATTATCGAAGGCAGAGAGCATATCGCCTACGCCAGGAGTCTTGTCGTCGGAGGGTCCGAGGTAAGCCTGACCATACTTCTTGAGACCTTCCTCGCGCGCCTTCGCTTCATCGGGCAGATCGGCGAGCGGGGTGAGATTGAAGAGCTCGTCGATCAGCTTGATGATGGAGCCGTGCTCCGTGGCTTCATGCGAGATGGCATGAGCTTTGGCGTAGGGTGAGATAACGATGGTCGGGATGCGCGGACCCTGATCAATCGCAAGACCGGTTGGGTCGTAGCTGCGGATGACGGGCCGCGTGTGATCATAGAGGCCGTCGGTTTCATCGTAGGTGATGATGATGGCAGACTCTGGCCAGTACTTGCTGCCTGCAATTGCATTGATGGAATCGGCGAGCAGGGCTTCAGATATCTGCGCGTCGGAGTAGCCAGGGTGATCGTCATTACCTGGGAACGCAGCCTTGACGGCCGGGCTGGGATCACGCGGAACGAGCTTATCCAGATTGCCGTAGCCGCCGCGGACGTAGAAGACGCCGCCGTTTGCCGGAAGATCGTTCGCCTTGATCGCAGTGTAGAAGTCCCCAAGTCCCTTGAGGTGGGCCTTGGTCTGTTCCGGGTTATCAGCCACATAGCCGAAGTACTGCGGGGCATTGTGATGGGCGATGTAGTCGTCGTGCGTTGCGGCGCTGGTGTCAGTGGGCTCCTTGTCGTAGCCTTCCTGGAACCATCCCCAGTTGATGGGCTTGTTGCCGTCGCCTGCAATCTTCTTGATGTCTTCCTGAACGTCGGTCAGGTCGAAGGAGGGGTTGAGATCCTGCTGCGTCGTCGCCCTGATCTGATCGCCCATGAAGGAGAGCGGCAGGGTCGCGTAGGTCTGGTTGGCGGCAGGGTTGGAGCTTACACCGCCGGGATTGTCGACGGGCTGCTTGTCAGCCGGCGGGGTGAAGATGTCGAGCGCGGATCCCCAGTAGGGTTGAGGATCGGAGGTTACCGGCACCTGTTGATTGGTCGTATTGACATTCGACGCGAGTTCGGGGTGCTCCACCCACTGCGTGAGGCCGGACTGACCTGCAATCATGGCGATTGCATTCGGGGTGGAGGGTCCGATGACGGTGTCGAAGAAGTTATCGAACAGGGTGAACCGGTCGGCGTAGTTCCAGAGGAATGGTGCAGTATCGCAGTCGACGTGACCCATGACGAGCTCGCCCTTCTGCTTCTGCGCTAGCGTTGGTGCGGGGCCGGTGTACTCGGAGCCGGAAGCGTTGAGGGTGCCGGTCAGGCCCTGCTCCACGAAGGCGTAACGGTCGTTGCGCGCAATGTGGCTGGAGTTCAGATCCAGCTTTTCATCAATGGCAGCGTGCGCGTGATTGACCGAATCCGTGTCTTCCGGATACAACAGGACGGTCGAGCCGCTGGTGGTGGCGGTGACGGATTGCGGAATCTTGAAGGGCGAAATCTTGCCCACGGTGCCATTCGTTTCGACTATTGGCTGGACGAACCCGGGAGTCTGGGCAGCCGATTGCGAGAACAGCCCGCGCGCACCAGGGTAAGTGCCGAAGTAAAAGTCGAAGGACCGATTCTCCTGAAACAAGACGAAGACATACTTGACCTTCTTGCGAAGGAGTTCGATCTTCTGATCCTGCGTGAGATTGGGTGCGAGCTCGACTGGAACCACGCGGCGGTTCACTTCGTCGCTTGATTTCGGAGCGATGGTGACGTCTTCTTTGGTGTTCTGGGGGGCGCGTTCGACACGCTGCTGAGCCGCCTGCTGGGCGACCCCATACATGGGCTGCAGGATGGCGAACATCGCCGCTGCGGCACACGTCTTCTGGAACTTGTTGTACGTCATCTGAATCTCTCCCGGGGAGGACGGATCCTCCGTTGGCGTTCCGCTTGGTTGCTCGGTTAGGAGGCCTGCATGGCCCAGAGAGGACTATGAAGAGCGAATGTTACAACGGGCTTTCATTGCTGGTGAAAACTTCGCCACCATGGCACAAAGGTGGCACTTTTTCCTATGCCTAAAGCAAGGGCACTGAAAATGTGACCACATGAAGATGATGGAGGGTGCACCTGGCTCCGGAAAAAGCATTATTGCCGCAGCCGGGTCAGAACTCACCCGGAGGTGCGGTCTTAATAGATCGCATGCCGGCGGCGGTTGCAGCCTGGATGCCAAGATCGGCGTCTTCGAAGACGAGGCAGTCAGCGGAAGGGATGCCGAGTTGTTCCGCAGCGATGAGAAAAGGATCGGGCGCGGGTTTGCCCCTGGCGTATTCGCCGGCGCAGACGAGAACCTCGAAGAGCGGCAGAATCTTCAAGCTTTCAAGCGTGCGAATGACCGATTCGCGTGGGCTACCAGAGACGACTGCAAAGGGGATCTTGCCGTGCATGCGGTGGATCTCGTCGAGGACCTCGGGAATGGCAGTAAGCTGCGGGAGGAGCTCGAGGTAGAGGTTCTCTTTTTCCTCAGAGACTTGCTCGACGTTCATGTTGAGCCCGTGATTGCGGTTGAGCTCGGTGATGATTTCGGGCACGGGACGGCCGCCCCAGGAGTAGAAGAGGTCCTCGGGGAACGGGCAGTTGTGCTGGGCGAGGGCTTTGTTCCAGGCGAGGAAGTGCAGCGGCATGGAGTGGGCGATGGTGCCGTCGCAGTCAAAGAGATAGGCGCGGAATGGGTGCGGCGGGATGGTGAGGGGCATGGTCCTCCAGGTGTGGAAGGCTAAGGGTTCAGCGGAAGGAGAGGGCAATACAGGGGCTCTTCGCTTTGCTCAGGATGACAAACGGTTTACGGAGCCCCGGCAATCCCATGTCTCAGAAGCGAGACATGGGGCACCCGGCATCCGGCGCATGAGACAGGCTCCCGCGATGTGCTATCAGTTTTCACTTTCCAGTTATCTGCCAACCATGGGAATGGGTGATTATTCTGTGGAGTGACGAACGGGTCGGTCTTTGAGGCGTCGGTTGCCGGTGGGTGGCGCGTTGTCGGGGGCTTTAGGGTTGCGGCGGCGGCGCTTCTTTTCTTCTACGACGGCGCGCATCCAGTAGTTGCCCTCGGCGTCGGTCTCGATGCCGTGGACCTCACGTTCGAAGCCGGGAAAGCGCTTGCCGAAATCTTCCATGGCGAGGATCAGCTTGATCACCGGAGAGTCCGGTCCACCGAGCCGCTCGCCGGGCATGGACATAGGAATGCCGGGCGGATAGGGGACGAGCATGACGGCTGCGATGCGGCCGGCCATATCGGCAAAACGCAGCTTTTCGGTCTCGCCGCGGACGAGCTTCTGGTAGGTCTGCGATGGCGTAAGGATGGGATCGAAGTCTTCGTCGCAAGCGGCGTTGACGAGGCCGGCGAGATCGAGGTCGAGCATGACCTGGTGCATCTCGTCCGAGAGCTCTTTCAGAGTGAGATTGCGGTAGCGAACGGGGTACTTCTGGACGAGTTCGGGCAAGGCCTCGGTAAGCGAGGCGTCGGTATCGTAGAGGCGCTTGAACTCGAAGAGGGTCTCGAGGAGGGAGCCCCACTTCCCTTTTGAGGTGCCGACGGAAAAGAGGACAAGGACGGTGTAATCGCCGGTACGTGCGATTTCGACGTGGCGGGAGTCGAGGAATTCGGTCAGAACCGCGCCGGGAACTCCCCAATCGGAGCAGACGCCCTGGGCGTTGACGCCAGGCGTGAGGATCGTGACCTTTGCGGGGTCGAGCATGCAATAGTCGCCTTCGATATCCTCGTCGGCGTAGCCGTGCCAGTCTTCGCCTGGAGTCAGAGTCCAGCACGACGGGGTCGTCATCAAGAGCTCGTCTTCGGCATTTTCAAACAGGATGGTCTCGCCGGTGGAGGGGTCGGTGACCTGGTCGGGCTGGTAGATGCCGAAGAACCAGGCTTCCCCGTTTTCGCTCTCGTTACGCAGGCGGTGTGCGATTGACGACATGGCCTGGCGGAAGCTGATGGCGTCGCCGATGGTCTCGTCCATAAGTGTGGGGCCGGCGGGCTCGTCCATCATGGCCGCGGCAACGTCGAGACTCGCGATTAGAGGATAGAAAGGCGACGTCGTTCCATGCATCATGAAGGCTTCGTTGAACTGATCGAAGTCGAGTGGGGCTCGGTCGGCAAGCTTGATGTGGATCATCGAGCCCATGGAGAAGGCGGCCAGCATCTTGTGCGTCGATTGAACGGAGAAGATGGTGGGGCGGTCTGGCATGTCGTCTGGAACGCCCATCGCGTAGCGGCCAGCGTAGATGGGGTGGAACTTGGCATAGGCGTACCAGGCTTCGTCAAAGTGGACGCGGGGGACGGACTTTGCGAGCTGCTCGACGACCTGATCGACGTTGTAGCAGAGGCCGTCGTAGGTGGAGTTGGTGACGACGGCGTAAGTAGGCTCCTGCGAGCGGGCACCCTTAGCGAAGGGCGAGCGGGCGATGAGCTTCTGAACGTTCTTAGGGGAGAAACGCTTTAGCGGGACGAGGCCGATCATGCCGTATCCGTTGCGCGTGGGCTTGAAGTAGACGGGACGTGCGCCGGTGACGGTGAGCGAGTGGCAGATGGATTTGTGGCAGTTCGCGTCGGCGAGAACGATGTCGTCCTGGGCGATGACACCGTGACCGATGATCTGATTAGAGGTGGAGCTGCCGCCAAGGACGTAAAAAGTCCAATCAGCCCCGAAGATACGGGCGGAGTTGCGTTCCGAGTCGCCTGGAGGTCCGATGTGGTCGAGCCAGGAGCCGAGCGGAGCGGAGGAGATGCCGAGATCCGAACGGAGGAGATTCTCGCCGAAGAAGCGATGAAACTCTTGACCGACGGGGTGTTTGAGGAAGGCGACACCGCCCATGTGGCCGGGCGCGTCCCACGAGTAGGCAGACTGGTCGTTGTACTTCAGGAGCTCGCGGAAGTACGGGGGCAGAAGCTGTTCGTGGTAGCGTTCGACCGCAGTGTCCAGTCGCGAGGCGATGAAGGCGGGAGTATCGCCGAAGAGGTGGATGTATTCATGGACTTGTTTGATGACTTCGAGCGGGAGTTCGGAGACGAGGGTCCGGTCGGCGATGAGGAAGATGGGGACACGTTTGTTGCGGTGACGAACGCCGCGGATGATGTCGAGTGCGGCGCGTTCCTCGAATTGCGAGTCGCCTTCGAGGTCCCAGTCGAGCAGGATGGCGGAGTAGCTGGGGTCGGAGGTGACGAGCGACAAGCCGTCCTCGGGAGACGTAGTGCGGACGACTTCGTAGCCTTCGTCGCCGATGGCGTCGACGAGACGCTCCATCGCGCGATCGGAGACGGAATCGGTACGACCAACCTCACTCGCAATCAACAACACCCAACGCTTTTCGCTCAACTTTTCCCTTTCAACTGCAAACACTTAATCCTAACGCCTTTTTTGTGACGGACGTGCAAAGGCAAGGGCTAGTGCGCGCTGAACCCGCGTTCGGACCACGGCGTCTTCGGCAGGACCGCCCGTGGGGTACTGGACGGCTTCGCGGTGTTCTTGCTTATGATGGATGGGTTTGTGGAGGTTGAAGATGAAGGGTTTCTTGCTTTCTTGGGTAATCATGTGCAACGTGGGTGCGTGGGGGCAGGCTCTGCCCTTGGATCCGACGCTCGGGATTACGACGGTTCCGCTCTACGGTCAGCCACTGCCCGGAGTGGATCCAGCGGACCAGCCGACACTGACCGTATTTGTGCCGCAGCGCGGTCAAGGAACCGGCGGAGCCATCGTCATCGCGCCGGGCGGAGCTTATCTCGGACTTGCAAGCAATCTGGAAGGCAGGCAGATCGCTGACTGGTTTACCTCGCGTGGGCTGACCGCCTTCGTGCTGAATTACAGGCTGGGTGCGAAGAACCCCTTCCCCGCCCCACTACTTGACGCGCAGAGAGCGATTCGCCTGGTGCGGTCGGAGGCGGCGCGGTATGGATATTCGTCAGACAGGGTGGGGATTATCGGGTTTTCGGCGGGTGGTCACCTGGCCGCATCGGTGGAGACGCTTTATGATCTGCCGCAACCCGCAGGCCCAGATCCGATTGACCATTTGAGTGCCAAACCCGATTTTGCCATCTTGGGATATCCATGGCTGGATACGATGGAGCCCCCCGTGGGTAAGGAGATTACGTACTGTGGCGTGCTTCCGTCAGTTCCGAAGACCGATTGTGCGCGTTTTGCGACAGAATACACGCCGAAGCTGCATGTAACGGGTCAGACACCGACGACCTTCATCTGGGCAACGACGGATGACGAAACCGTACCGGTTCGGGCAAGTGTCGAGTTTTACGCCGCGATGCAAAAGGCCGAAGCGCCCGTCGAGATGCACCTTTTCCGGCATGGTCCGCATGGGACGGGTCTGGGACGCGGAGATGCGGCGCTGGATCTTTGGCCGGTGCTGCTTGAAGCATGGATGCGAGGACAGGGTCTGCTGACGAAGAACTAAGCAAAATACCCTTCATCGCAAGCAACAAGCACGGAGCAGTGTTGGTGCGTCAGGCTTATGTCCGCGGCGCTGTCGCAGGAGATCCTTCAGAAAACCTTGCGAATTTGCTTGGATTCTAAGTTTTTAAAGGAGGTTCTATGAAACGGAACTCAGCTTTTTCCGCGATTGCTCTTGGCGCAATTCTGATGGGCGCGTCTACCGGATCGGACGCGCAGGTGTCGGTCTCAATTGGTCCTCCGCCGGTTTGTCCCTATGGTTACTATGACTTTGCGCCTTATAACTGCGCACCATACGGATACTACGGACCGGACTGGTTCGTAGGCGGCGTATTCATCGGTGCGGGCCCCTGGTTTCACGGACCGCACGGGTTCTACGGGCATGTGGATAATCGTTTTGACCCCCGCCACGGGTACAACGGGCCATTCCCAAATAGGGGGGATCGCGCGTTCAACCACTTCCACGGCAACGAGATGCGCGATGGGCGTGGTCACGGGCGGTAAAGCCGATGGAGACAGGCCGCTATCGGCGGCGCGGGAGAATTGCTTTCTTCCGCGCCCTGTGCCTGAGCCGGCATGCTGACTTTGGCCGACAGGTTAGCGGATTCATCGGGCATTTGCGCGGCTGTAACATCCGCGGGCATCCGTCTATCCAGATGGACGAGGGCCCTCATTATGGCAGACGCGAAAGTTCTCAGCTTCGATGACATGGATAACGCCAAGGTCTCAAAAGAGCATTGGAAGATCATGTTCATTTCGGGAATGGGCTTCTTTACCGACGCCTACGACCTTTTCATTATCGGCGTAGTGATGACGCTGGTGAAGCCGATCTGGCACACCGGCAAGCTGGAAGAGGGTCTTGTCGACTCTACCGCGCTGCTTGCTTCGGCGATCGGAGCGCTGCTGTTTGGGCGTGTGGCGGACATGCTTGGGCGTAAGCGGATCTATGGAGTCGAGGTTCTCGTTCTGGCGGCGGGTGCAATCGCCAGCGCGTTTTCCCCGAACATCTGGTGGCTCATCGGGTTCCGCTTCATCCTGGGTATCGGCATCGGTGGGGATTATCCCGTCTCTGCCACGATCATGAGCGAGTACGCCGGCAAATCGACACGCGGCATGATGGTTTCGCTCGTCTTTGCCATGCAGGCTGCGGGTCTAATTGTAGGGCCACTCCTCGCAGCAGGGCTGCTGTCTACAAAGTTGTCCCATGACATCATCTGGCGAATATTGATCTCATTCGGTGCTGTGCCGGCCTTGGCGGTGTATGGAGCACGCAGGCACTTGAAGGAGTCACCGCGGTTCCTTGCGGCCACCGGCCAGCAGGAGGATGACAACGGCAAGATCGGCAAAGCGGACCACTATGACGAGAAGGAGCACTCGGTTTCCTTCTGGGATGGCTATCACCGCTTTGTGTCGGACAAAAAGCTTGGCATTCGGCTGATTGGCGCAAGTGTCGCCTGGTTCATGATGGATGCGGCCTACTACGGAAATACGGTCTCAAGTCCGCTGGTTTTATCCGCGCTGGGGAGCGATCACACCTTGCTGCAGAAGACACTGACCCAGCTGGGAATCTTCGCTGTATTTGCGGCGCCAGGCTACGCGTTCTCTGCTTACTTCATGGATAAGCTGGGCCGGAAGACGATCCAGGTGATGGGCTTTGCCATGATGACCTTGACATTCGGCCTGTTGGCGCTCATCCCAAATCTCGAGAAGCAGGCCATTCCCTTTCTGGTCATCTATGGGTTCAGCTTCTTCTTTACGGAGTTTGGTCCTAACGCCACGACGTTTGTTTATCCTTCCGAGATCTTCCCGGTCAAAGTTCGGACGACGGGTCATGGCATCGCCGCGGCGACGGGTAAACTAGGTGGCTTCCTGGGAGTCTTTGTGTTTCCCTTCCTGATGGCGTGGCATGGGCTCCTGAGCGCAGAGTTGGCGGCCGCGATCGCCAGCATCATTGCGCTCGTGGTCACCGTATTGATGCTCCCGGAGACAAAGGGCAAGAGTCTCGAAGAGATCGAGAACGACGAGATTGCTCCGGCGGAGAAGCTGGCTGCTTAGAAGAACGTCGTTTTAGGGGAAAGGATCAACACACGAAGCTTCCGGCGTACATAGTACTGCCTGGCCGCCTTCACAGCGCCGCCGGGCAAGACTAAGCTTTACCTTTTATAGATGATGTTGCAAAGCTCCCTGTTTGTCGTCGTTGTCTTTTCAACCGTGTTCTGCGCGGCGGTGAACGCGTATACCTACAAGATCGCCTATCCATTATGGGCCTTTGTTGGCAGGGAGAAGTTTGCCGCGGTACACCGGGAATATTTGCGTCGGCTGGACTGGATCATCACCGTGCCGCATGTGGTGATGTTCTTCAGTTCGGCGCTGATGATCTGTTGGCGGCCTCAAGTTGTCAGTCTCGCAGAAGCAATCGGATTATTTGGTCTAGAGGCGGTCGTCGTGGCAGTAAGCGCGTTCGCAGCGGGCCCCGTGCATGGACGATTTACACGCACCGGGATCGCGGATGAACAGGGTTTACAAAGGCTGGTCCGCATCAGCGCACTGCGCATGGTGTTGATGGCGGCGGCCTGCGGGTTGGTGGTGCGTTTTATGGTGTTGCTGCTTAACAGGTAACGCAGGGAAGCAGGCGCCCAAGCGGACGACGCTCACCGAGGCGATTGCAAGTGCGTCCTCGCGCCGGACTGGCGGTACTGCGTACGCGAAAATTTCGCGTTACTACAAGCCAATTGCTTCGCGAATGGCGCTGGCGATGGCGTCCGCATGGTGCGTCATCTCAGCTTCATCTTCGGCTTCGATCATCACGCGCGCCAAAGCTTCGGTGCCGGAGTAGCGAATGACGACACGACCGCTGCCGGCGAGTGCCTGTTCGGCAGCTGCGATGGTTTCGACGACGGCGGGAATTTCGGTCATCGGCTTCTTTTCGCGGACCTTCACGTTGACGATGACCTGGGGATAGGTTCTGAGATCTTCAGTGAGCTCAGCCAGAGATTTGCCAGAGCGATGAATTACGTCGAGTACGAGCAGCGCGGTGAGCAGGCCGTCGCCGGTGGTGGAACGGCCGGAGAAGATGATGTGACCGGATTGCTCGCCACCCAAGGTCGCCCCTGTCGAGAGCATCTGTTCGAGCACGTATTTGTCGCCCACCGGCGCGCGAAGCATCGCAATACCGGAACGCGCGAGTGCGGCTTCGAGGCCCATGTTCGACATCGTGGTTGCGACGACGGTAGCCTTTGCGAGCAGACCCTGGGCATGGAGGTCGCGCGCGGCCAGCAGCAGGACGGCGTCTCCGTTGACGACTTTGCCGGTATGGTCCGCAAACAGGGCGCGATCAGCGTCGCCGTCGAAGGTGATGCCGATGGCGGCTTTATGCTTGGTGACCTCTGCGGCGACGACTTCGGGGTGGAGCGCGCCGCAGCCCCGGTTGATATTGCGTCCGTCAGGCGAGGCGTGGGTGACGAGGACGTTGCCGCCCAGGTTTGCGAAAAGTTGAGGAGCGACGGAGCTGGCGGCGCCGTTCGCACAGTCGACGACGATGGTTTGATTGTCGAGTGAAAGGCCCGGAACCGCGGCGAGAAGAAAGCGGATGTATTCCGCGCGATCAGATTCATTGATGAGCGGAGCCTCGGTAGAAGCCAGGTTCTCAGAAGTGAGGCCTCGGGCATCGAGATCGTTTAACTGGCGGAAGATTTCGGTCTCGATGGCGAGTTCCGTAGCATCGGGGAGTTTGAAGCCGTCCGGCCCGAAAAGCTTGATGCCGTTATCCTGCCAAGGATTGTGCGAGGCCGAGATGACGATGCCGGCCGCGAACTTGTGCGTATGCGCGAGGTGCGCGATGGCGGGCGTAGTGATGACGCCAGCGTTCTCGACCGTGGCTTCCGCCTCCGTCAGACCGGCAGTGAGCACGGCGGCGATGTGCTCGCTCGACTCGCGCGTGTCCATACCGAGAAGCACGCGAGGGGTAGGCTGCGTCTGCCTGAGGGTGGTGGCGAGGGCACGGCCGATGCCGTAGATGGTGCGGTCGTCGAGCGGGGGTTGGCCAGCAACGGCGCGGATGCCGTCGGTGCCGAAGAGCTTCTTCATAAGGTTTAGTATCTCAGTCTAAGGCCGTTAGGCGCCTGAGAGAAGGATGCAAATTGAGCCGAGGCTTATGCTTTCGTCTCCTCTTTCACTGATCAGGATTCCAGAACATGAGCGCGAACGCTGCCTTTTGCGAGGCGGGCGCGAATGGTCTGCTTTGGCCGTGCGGCGGCGGCGTCCTGCAGGATCACCTCCGGGACACCGGGTTCCGAGCCTTCGAGGTAGACGATCGCGTAGCCGCGATTGAGGACGGCGAGCGGTGACAATGCGTTGAGCCGCAGGGTGGAGCGTTCGAGGCGGGTGCGGCGGGTGGTGGCGATGCGCTGGGAAACAGCCGCCAGTCGCGCCTTTGCAGCTTCCAGACGCCTCGCAACGTGGGCGATGCGAACCGTCGGGTCGTGGCGGCGCAGACGGGTTTCTAGTGCCGCGACTCGGGCGGCGTTGTGACGCTGCAGCCGGCCGTTGGCGTATTCGAAGCGGAAGCGGAGTTCGTCGACACGCTGCTGTCGGCGACCCATGGAGTCGTGAAGGCGGCCGAGGACCTGCTCGGCGGAGAGGCGCTGAAGGCGCTGTCGGGCGCGCAGGAGGTGGTACTCGGAGGCTCGAAGAACCCGCCGTTTCAGAGAGAGGACGCGCTCTTCGATGCGGTGCTGGGCGGCGGTAATGAGCTCGGCGGCGGCTGAGGGAGTGGGGGCGCGAAGGTCGGCAACATAGTCTGCAATGGTGTGGTCGACCTCGTGGCCGATAGCTGCGACGACTGGAAGATTGGAGGCGACAATAGCGCGGGCGAGCGCCTCGTCATTGAAGCCGGCGAGATCTTCAAGCGACCCTCCGCCGCGGGTGATCAGGATCAAATCGACGCGTTCCGGATGGCGGTTGAACCAGCGGATACCCTGGACGACCGTCGGCGGGCATTGAGCCCCCTGCATGACGGCTGGATAGATAAGCAGGTTGAGGCGGGCGTGGCGGCGGCGGATGACGTGAATGATGTCGCGAATGGCTGCGCCAGAGGGTGAGGTGACGATGCCGATACAGTGTGGAAACGGTGGCAACGGATGGCGCGGACGATCGAAGAGGCCTTCGCGGCGGAGCCGGTCACGGAGCTGCTCGAAGGCAAGCTGAAGAGCTCCGGTGCCGCGCGGGCGAAGGGATTCGGCAATCAGCTGGAGCTGGCCGCGCGTTTCGTAGACGGAAATGCGGCCGCGGACTTCAACGGCGAGGCCGTCTTTTGGTTTGAAGGCAAGGAGCTGAGCGTTGCGGCGGAAGAGCACGACCGGAAGCTGGGCGTCGCCATCCTTAAGCGTGAAGTAGAGGTGTCCGGAAGCAGCTGGGCGGCAGTTGGAGATCTCGCCTTCTACGTTGAGGATGCTGCCGTAGGCGCCTTCAACGTGTTGGCGAAGCTCCGAGATGAGCTGCCGGACGGTGTAGAGGATCGGCTCAGCTTCTTTACAGGTGGCAACAGGCTCCGGGGCCGTAATCGGCTTGGAATTGTGGATAAGCTCCGGTACCGGAGCAAGGTCGAATGCGAGTTGCGGCAGCTCAGCGGAGATGGCGCGATGCTTGGTTCTGCGAGCGCGGCCGGAGCGCAGATCAAGGAAACTCGGAGTGGATTCTTCGTCCAAAGCCATCTCTGAAGTTTAGATCAGGGCCGCCCTGCGGGTTCGACTTGAACCTCTGAGAGCTTAACTATCAACTGCAAGTCATGCGGTCTTCAGGAGGTGGCTGGCGGTCGCGAGGACGTCGAGCGGCTGGCACGGCTTCACGAGGACGCTGACCTCCTGATTCATCGAACCAGCTCGGGCACGGACCTTGCTCAGGCTTCGGTAGGATCCGGTGAGTACCAGAATGGGACATTCTGGAAGCTCCTCGCCAAGGTCGGACATGAGTTCGAGGCCATCGCGGAAGGGCATCTCGATATCGCAGAGAACGAGATTGGGGGGCGTCTTTCGAGCGAAGGAGATGGCTTCGTCAGCGGTATGAACCACCTCGGTACGGTAGCCGCTCTTGCGAAAGATGATGCCGAGCGTCTGAGCGACTATCGGTTCATCGTCGACGATAAGAACCAGCATGCATTTCTCCTACGAGAGCTTTCCGCTTGAAAACCGCCGAGATGTCAAGTTCGACAGATTGGATGTTCGTAGATCTACCCTTCAAGACCTCACTGAAAAGATAGACCCGATTTTCCCGATTTGGTTGCGATTATTTTGAAAATCTATGGTCGATTCGGATCCTGGCCTTGTTTTAGCAAAGTTTTTCCTAGAGTGGCATCCCCTGTAAGGTGGAGAAATGCGCATCGGTGCATTAATCCTCGGTTTGCTTTGCTGCTTGAGCGTCGCACTTGACGCGCTGCAGACGATTATCCTGCCGCGACGGCCGAAAGGACGTCTGCGGCTGACTCGGATCTTCTACATCCTGACCTGGAGGCCGTTAGTTGCTGTTGCTGGATGGCTCAAGAATCACCGCGTGCGGGAGCGGATATACGGAGCGTATGGGCCGGTGTCACTGCTGTTGCTGCTGGGCTTATGGGCGACGATGCTGGTGGTGGGATTTGGCTGCCTCTACTTCGCACTCGGCACGCCCTTCGCCGACGCGATCAATGGAAATGCGCACCTCGCTGCAATGATGCGGACGGATTTATATGTAAGCGGGACGACATTGTTCACGCTCGGATTGGGAGATGTCACCCCGCAGAGCCACTGGGCGCGGGCGCTGGTGGTCGTGCAATCCGGAACCGGCCTGGGTTTTGTGGCTCTCGTAATTGGCTATCTGCCGGTGCTCTACCAGGCCTTTTCGCGGCGAGAGATCAGCGTTGCGATGCTGGACGGACGTGCCGGCTCACCGCCGACAGCGACCGAGTTGCTGAAGCGGCATGGACATGAAGGTGGCGAACGTGACCTGAGCCGGCTCCTAGAAGAATGGGAGCGATGGTCAGCGGAGATTCTGGAGACGCACATCTCATACCCCATTCTCTGCTACTACCGCTCGCAACATGACAATCAAAGCTGGCTTTCGGGACTTGTGGCTGTCTTAGACGCATGCGCGCTGCTGATTACTACGATCGAAGGACCGACGGCGCGGCAGGCACAGCTGACATTTGCGATGGGTCGCCACGCCCTGCTAGATCTCGGCCACGTCTTCCACCTTGAGAAGTTGAACGAAACCCTTCCTGCCATCAGACCAGAGATCGATCGTTTACCAAAGGAGACGTTCTACCGGCTGTGCGGAGAGATGGGTGACCTGCATATGAGGCTCTGCGGCGATCCGGCGGCGCAGTTACGTCTCACGGCAATCCGCACGCTCTACGAGCCACACGCACAAGCGCTGGCTGATTACCTGAAGATGCCCCTGCCGCTTTGGGTGGCGGAGGAGCGGAAGAACGATCCGTGGAAGAAGGTCGCCGAGTTGCGGATGGGCGCCGACGCGCGGGAGGTCCTGATGGGAAGTATTCAACATGTGAGCGACCGCTCGACCGCGGCTCATCTTCATGATGAAGAGCATGGATTCTAGTCCTGACGGTTGGGAGCTTTTCTCGCGGGCGCGAACCCTTCAGTCCGCCTAAGGCTCCGCTGCGTGATCCCTCTTATCGCCACGTTCAGATGATGAAACCAAAGAAGAGTGGTCTAGAGACCGCCGGGGCCAGCGGATGCGGCGGTGGGATTCAGCTTTTGCGCGGCGATTGCGCCGGCTGCGCCCTTCGCATCCTTATCCTTCAACTGCGCATAGATTTTGTGCGCCTGGTCGACCTTGCCCTCGGCCGTGTAGAGGTCCGCGAGCTGGAGCTGTGCAAGCCCGGCAGGAACGGAGTCGGTCGGCTTGGCCGTGAGCTGGTTGTAGATGTCTACTGCCTGCTGATCGCGGCCAGTCTGCCGATACAGGTCGGCGAGCGCAAGCTTTGCGAGTGAGGCCAGTTGACTGTTCCAACCGGCGGCAACCTTCTTCAGGGTGTCTTCCGCTGATTGCGTCTGACCCGCTTCCAGGTAGGTGAGACCCGCGAAGTAGAGCGCATTCTTGCCATCAGCAGTGAGTCCGTACTTGTTCGCGACTGACAGGAAGGCGGAGTTGGCGGCTTTCGCGCGCTCTGCAGCAGACTGATAGGTCTTGGTGCCAGGAGGCAGTGGCTGGCCGGGCGTTGCGATCGGCGTCTGATAGATCGTCATAGCGTCGCCGAAGGCAGTAGCGGCAGCCTGGGTGCGATGCGCCCAGAGAACACCGGCGAGAACGAGAACGATGATTCCTGCCAGTAGAAGCAGCACCGTAGTGATCACCGATCTGCGGTTCTGGCTGGCCCATTCGAGGCCAGTCGCGGTGGTGGTGACGAAGTGATCCTGCTTCAAAGCAACTTTGGTCTGGTGATCCACGGTTTCGTTTCTTCTTTCGGGAGCGAGAACTTGGCCGGCTGCTCCGGGACCGGGGCGCGACGGCGAATGACACAGTCTACAAGTCTAGTAGCGGCTATCGTTGCCCCGGCTGCAAGATGCAGAGCTATTTCAGGTTAGTATAGCGGGTTCAGCGGTCCTCGTCCCGAAAGACTACTGGACTTCAAGCGCTCACCAGATCTTTACTCGGTCTGGGAGAGCGAGGTAGAGGGTTTCTCCGGGTTTAACGTTGAAGGCGGCGTACCAGGCGTCAAGGTTCCGGACGGTGTCCGCGCGATATTGGCCGGGTGAGTGTGGGTCTGTGAGGACCTGCTGGCGGAGCGCGGCTTCGCGGGCCTTACCCTCCCAGTTCTGGCCGAAGGCGATAAAGAATTGCTGATCTCCGGTGAAGCCGTTCCAAATGGGCGCGGACTGACCGTGCAGCGAAGCGTGGAATCCATCGTAGGCTGCATTCAGGCCGGCGACATCGGCGGTATTTTCGTCCACCGTCTGCTTGCCGTTGACGTGGAGATCCGGGAAAGGATAATAGGTGTCGTACTGAGCTTCGAGTTTGGCGGTAGAGGCTTCGAAGTGGGCGAAGTCAGCGGGTGTCCACCAGTCGCGGACGCGGCCTTCAGAGTCGAAGGCGGACCCCTCGGAGTCGAAGGTGTGAGAGATCTCGTGGCCGATGATGGCGCCGATTGCGCCGTAGTTGGCGGCGTCGGGCGCCTGCGGATCGAAGAACGGCGGCTGCAGGATGGCGGCGGGGAAGTTCAATGCGTTGTGCAACGGCATGTTGACCGCATTCACGGTCTGGGGTTCCATGCACCACTCATGGCGGTTGACCTGCGTACCGAGGCGGCCGAGCTGATATTGAAGGTCGAAGAGGCCGGCTGCGCGAACGTTTTCGAACAAGGTGTCGGCCTTCGGGGTATAGCCTTCGTGGCTGCGCCATGTGTCGGGATAGCCAACGCTGACCGCGAGCGTGGTGAGCTTCTTCTGGGCTTCGGCCTTGGTGGATGTGGCCATCCAGTCGAGCTTGTCAATCCGAAGGCGGAAGGCGGCGATCAGTTCGGAGACTAGCGCCTGCACCTTCGCCTTGGCCTCCGGCGAGAAGTACTTCTGTGCATAGATCCTCCCTACCTCGTCGCCAAGCACATTATTGACGAGGGCGACGGCGCGCTGGTCGCGGGGACTCTGCTCGGTAACACCGGAGAGGGTCTTACCGAAGAAAGCGAAGCGCTCGTCGGCGAAGGACTTGGGAAGAAACGGGGCGTTTTGCTCGAGGAGGTGGAAGGCGAGGTAGTCCTTCCACGTACCGAGCGGAGTGGTCGCGACGAGGGCCGCTTCGGCGGTGACGGGTGCGGGCTGCCAAACGTAAAAGCTGTGCTGATTGGCAAGTCCGGCAGCTTTGAAGAAGGCAGTCCAGTCGAGACCGGGAGCCTTGGCGTCGAAGTCGGCTGCGCTCCAGGAGTTGTTTGCTCTGTGAATGTCTTCGTTGTCGGCGAGGGACTGGTGCTTCTGGGCAATGACGGTCTCGAGGGCGACGATGCGGGCGGCACGGGCGTCAGCTTCGGAGAAGCCGGCCAGCTTGAGGATTGCCGCGATATGGGCTTGGTAGGCGGTGCGAATGGCTTTCATGCGGTCGGAACCGGAGAGGTAGAACTCGCGGTCGGGCAGGACAAGACCACCCTGAAAGAGATAGGGCGAGTAGTGGCCGGGGTCATTGAAGCCCGGGGCGACCCACAGGCCAAAGAGATTTGGCGTGTGGAAGTTGCCGAGGTTCAGGGCGTCGACGTCGGTGCGGAGCGTGAGGCCGAGAGCGTGAGCGAGTTCGCGCTGGGTATGGATGGAGGCAATGGCTGCGAGCTGCGGCTGAACGGGTTTGAGGCCGGCGGCTTCAATCGCCTGCTCGTTCATGTACGAGGCGTAAAGATCAGAGATCTTGCGGTCGGGCGTGCCCGGCACCGGGTTTGAGGCGGAGGCTTGCTCGATGATGGCGGCAACGTTCTTGTTACTGCGGTCGGCAAGGGTCGCGAAGACGCCCACTGAGGCTCGATCTGCTGGGATCTCCTCGCGAGCGACTCCGCGTCCATCGGCGTAATGGAAGAAGTCATTACCAGGGATGACGGCGGGGTCTATATCCTGGGTGCGGATGCCGTGCGTGCTCTGAGCGCACACGGGAAGCGCAAAAGCTACGAGGGCTGCGGTGAGAAGGGTCAGGCTCCATTTTGAGTACTTGGAAATCTTCGCGGATGCCGTGCGAAGATCATTGGGTCCTCGCATAATCACGTTTGGATTGTGGGGGAGAATAGGCTTGCTGGATCAGCGGTCGGCATTGGGCAACTTGCAGATATGTCGGGCTCGATGAAGATCGCCTAGGATGGAGAGAGGGGCACTCCAAACGCGCTGAGACAACAGGTTCTCACTTAATATCTCGCCAATTATCTCCCAGGCCTACGTCAGCGACGATGGGGATGGAGAACTGGGCGACGTTTTCCATCTCGTGTTGAACGAGTGCCTGCATCTCCTCGGCTTCGGTGGGGACTACGTCGAAGAGGAGTTCGTCGTGAACTTGCAAGGTCATGCGCGAGCTCAGGTTGCGCTCGGTGATCTTGCGATCGAGGGCGATCATGGCTAGCTTGATGAGGTCGGCGGCGGTGCCCTGGAGCGGGGTGTTGACGGCGGTCCGTTCGGCAAAGCCGCGCATGTTGGGGTTGCGCGAGCCGATGTCGGGGATGGGGCGGACGCGGCCGAAATAGGTACGAACGGCCTGGTCGCGGCGCACTGTTTCGAGGGTTGCATCGATAAAACGCTTGATGCCGGCGTACCGCTCGTAGTAGGTCTCGATGTAGGTCTTGGCGATCTTCTGATCTATTCCTAGTTGAGCCGCTAAACCAAAGGGAGAGATCCCATAGACGATGCCGAAGTTGACGGCTTTGGCACGGGCGCGGGTCTCCTTGTCGAGGTCGGCGACGGGAATGCCGAAGACTTCGGACGCGGTGAGCGTGTGGATGTCGATATCATTCCGATAGGCGTTAAGCAGGAGCGGGTCTTGCGAGAAGTGCGCCATCAGTCGAAGCTCGATCTGGCTGTAATCGGCCGACATCAGTAAGTTGCCGGGAGCGGCGATGAAGGCAGCTCGTATCTCACGGCCAATCGCGGTGCGAGTGGGGATATTTTGTAAGTTGGGGTTAGTCGAAGATAAACGTCCAGTTGCGGTTCCAACCTGGTTAAAGGTGGTGTGGATGCGGCCTTCAGAATCGACTAACTGGGGGAGTGCGTCGAGGTAAGTTGATTTCAGCTTTTGTAACTGGCGGTGCTCGATGACAAGGGCCGCGATCGGGTGATTTTCGGCTAACTCCTCCAGCACGTCCTGGGCGGTCGAGACTACTTTTCCCTTGCCATACTTCATGGGTTTGGGTAAGTCCATCTTATTGAAGAGAACATCGCCTAGTTGCTTGGGGGAGTTGATGTTGAAGCGATGGCCGCTATCGGAATAGATCCGCTCGGCGAGGTTGTCTATCTCGATTGAGAGTCGAGAGGACATGTCGTTCAGGACAGCTGGGTCAATGCGCACGCCGGCTTGTTCCATGCGCAGCAGCACCGGGACAAGAGGAAGATCGATGGTCTGATAGACGCCCATTAGCGGTGAGGTCTTGGAGTGATCGATGGTGACGGGCGTCGAGTAGATCATCTCGGAGGTCATGGCCCCGCCGAGGGCGGGCTCGTCCTTCGGAATGTGGTGGGTGAAGGTGCCGGCTTCGGCGACCTGGGTGGCGAGCGCTTCGGCAAGGCGCGCGATCGCTGCAGCGGCTTCGGGCAGGCGCTTCGGGTCCGCGGGATTGTCTTTCGTGGGCTGATGCACAAGGGCGCGGCTTGTGGTGCGCGCGGCAATGTCCGGCAGGGTGTGCGAGCCGTGTGTCGGGTTGACTAGATAGCTGAGCAGCATAACGTCGTCGCGTACGCCGCGTAGGGTGATGTTATGCAGGGTGAGGGCGCGGAGAACGGCTTTGAGGTCGTGAACGTCTTTGGGCAGCAACTCGTCTTCAAGGGCTTCTTTGATGCCTGCGGCGTCGAGCGAAACCTGCAGAGCTGAGTCCGGAGAGATGCTGATGCCGAGGGTACAGGCCGGGTCTTTGGGCGCACTGGCTAAAGTCTCAGCGGCGACAAGAGGGCTTGGGACGCCAAAGAGGTTCATGTTTTCGGCGGGTGGGGGTTCGGAAGGATCTTCATCGGAGGGTTCGGCGGCGGTCTCTTCAGACAGAGCGCGGGCGTCTTCAAAGATAGCAATCGCAAGACCCCGAACTCCAGGCGCTCCATCACCTTCAGAATTCACCTTGGCTCCGCGAGCTTGGAGCACCCGCTCTCGTGCCTGCACCAGCAGGTCCCCAATCTCTTCGGGAGTGGGTTTGAGGTTCAAGGTGACGACCGTGTTATCGATGGCAGGTGCGAGTTCTTTGAGGAGCGTGGTGAATTCGAGTTCGGCAAAGAGCTCACGACAGGCGGCGTTGTCGACCGGCTGTGTGCGCATCGCCTCGAGGGTGTATTCGATTGGAACGCCGGTGTGGATGGTAACGAGTTCCTTCGAGAGCAGGATGTTGTCGCGGTTGTTCTGGAGCGACTCGCGGTAGGTCTTCTTCTTGACCTCTTCTGCGCGATCGAGCGCCGCTTCGACGGTGCCGAACTGCTGAATGAGCTCAACCGAACCTTTGTCTCCGATGCCAGGAGCACCGGGAATATTGTCGATCGAGTCGCCGCGGAGGGCCATGACATCGACGACCCGCTCGGGGGGGACACCGAGGATCTTTTCTACGCCGGCGGGGTCGAGGATGAGGTTGTCCTTGGTGGGGTTGAGGATGGAGACGTTCGGGTTGACGAGCTGCATCATGTCCTTGTCGGAGGAGACGACGTAGACATGGTGACCGAGGGCCGATAGCTTGCAGGAGAGGGTGCCGATGACGTCGTCGGCCTCGAAGCCCTCGTAGTAGAGGATGGGGATGCGGAAGGCTTCGAGGGCGCGGCGGATGTAGGGCTGCTGCTGGATGAGGTCGGGTGGCGTTTCGGCGCGGTTCGCCTTATAGCCGCCGTATTCGATAGTCTCGAAGGCCTGAGTCTTTATATTGAACTTTTGGACGTCCTTCATCTGCGCGGCCATCTCGTTCCTGTGCACAGGGGCGCCTACGTCGTAGATGGCTGCGAGGTAGTGGGGCGAGAAGTCCTTGCGCAGCTTGTTGATCATGTTGACGAAGACATAGGTCGCGGCGGTGGGGATGCCGGTGCGCGTCGACATCGGCCGCTGCCGCTGCATCGCGTGATACGCGCGAAAGATAAAAGCCATCGAGTCAAGCAAATAAACGGGCGGTTTCGGATCAGCCATTACTTGATGGTAAGGCAACAACAACAACTGCGTCTGATCGCGGGAAGCGAGCACTTCCTGGGGTGAAGCGCTTCGTGCGCGAAGCCCCATTACCCCACGGAATGATGCCTATTCGGCACAAGGACGCAGTTGTCGTTGCTTGTCTACAGGATCAGCATGCAGTCGCCATAGCTGAAGAATCTATAGCGTTCCTGGACTGCATGGTGGTAGGCGGCGAGGGCGCGGAGTCTTCCCTGCTCTGGCTCATTGGGCGGGGCGAGGAAGGCGCTGACCAGCATCAGCAGGGTGGATTGGGGCAGGTGGAAGTTGGTGAGGAGGCCGGAGATGACGCGGAAGTGGTGGCCGGGACTGAGAAAGATGCTCGTCTCGCCGGAGTGAGGTTCAAGGTGGTCGGTAGCGGCACAATGTTCAAGGGTGCGGGTAGTGGTGGTGCCGGCGGCGATAATGCGGCGTTGGTCTCCGAGCGCGGCGTTGATGGCGTAAGCGGTTGCGGAGGGAAGGGTGTAGTGCTCGGTGTGGAGGTGGATGTCGGCGAGGTCTTCGGCGCGGACGGGCTGGAAGGTTCCGAGCCCGACGTGAAGGGTAACGGTCTCGATCTGGACGCCTTTGGTACGGAGTTCGGCGAGGATCTCGGGGGTGAAGTGGAGGCCGGCAGTCGGGGCGGCAGCAGAGCCGGGTTGGGCCGCATAGACGGTTTGATAACGGGATTTGTCTTCGGGTTCGTCGCTGCGGTGGATGTAGGGGGGCAGTGGCATGTGGCCGATCGTGTCGAGGTATTCAAGGAAGTGCGGGTCGGGTTCAAAGCGGAGGGTGCGCTCGCCGAACTCGCCGGCGGAGAGGATCTTGGCTTCCAGGATCACGGTGCCATTTGCATCGGGGAAGACAAGGGTCTCGCCGGGTTGCACCTTGCGGCTTGGGCGGACGAGCGCGGACCAGGTGTGCGGAGCGGTCTGCTGGGTAAGAAGAACTTCAATTTTCCCGCTCGGGGCTGGGGATGAGGCTTGCGTTGCCAGCCCGCGACGGTAACCGTACAGACGCGCCGGTAAGACGCGGGAGTCGTTGAGGATAAGAAGGTCGCCTTCGCGGAGGTGCTTTGGAAGATTGGCGAAGTGGCCGTCCTGAACGGCGCCGGTGACTCGGTCGACAAACAGCATGCGGCTGCTGCCGCGCGTCGCAGGCGGGGTTTGGGCGATCAGGTCTTCGGGGAGATCGAAGTGGAAGTCGGCGACGCGCACTGCTCCTAGTTTAGAAGCAATGGCATCCTAAAGCCGAACGGGCGGTACTGCGTCTGCCGGACGCGTTGCCATAGATACTGACTGTTCCAGGGAATGCTGGATTGCGGACTGGAGGTCAGCGATTCCGGTGGGGATGTGACGCGGAAAAGTGAGGAGGACCTTCGAGAAGGGTTTAGGAATAAGGAAGCGGTCCCAGGTCTTCAGTTCCCAGGCGTTGAGCGGGATGGCGTTGAACGTTCCGACCCAGGGCGCTTCGACAAGCTGCGCGAGTTGCGCGGTGCCCGGCTTAGCGATCTGTGCCGGCCCACGTGGACCGTCGGCGGTAATGGCACAGCGATGGCCGGCGGCGTAGGCCTCCGCCATGCCGCGAAGGCCGGCGGCGCCACCACGAGAACTCGAGCCGCGGACGGCTTTGAAGCCGAGCATCTCGACCGTGCGTGCGATGAGTTCGCCGTCGAAGCTCTGCGAGATGAGAATGGCAATCTGCTTGTTGCGGAAGCGATGAGCGCAGGCGAGCAGCGAGCGATGCCAGAACGCGTACACTGTGGGGCCGGGAATTGCGTCGCCCGGGACGGAGTGGATATCGCCTGCTGGGAAGACATCTTCGTAGCGGAGCGTGATGCCGAGAACACGGATGAGCAGCGCGGCAAGCGGCGGGATGACCGTCAGCAGAAGGTGCTGTTTGGCGTTGAAGGAGCGCTGCGGAGGCACAGGTTGAGTGTACTAGAGGGTGTGCGATGTTTCGCAGTGAAAGCTGGCGGCAAGATTGGGGTTGCCGGAGTCATATCTTGGCCATGCGGGGTAGGCGCACATGGGACGGGTGCGAGTTGCTCCGAGGTTCTGGTCGGTCACTGTGAGGTTGGCGGGCGCCTGCTGTTGGTCAGCCCAGGTGTCGAGAACGCCGACAGTGTCGAAGCCGGCATTGAAGACACCGCGGGCATGCCCGTAGCCTGGAACGAGGTAAAGACGAAGGAACTCGTCGGCGCGCCGCTGGCCCATGGCAGCGATGACGCGTTGGTAAAGCAGCACCGAGGCGTCTGTCGGGATGGTCGTGTCGGCATCCCCGTGGATGAGGATGAGCTTGCCTCCATGAGAGGCGAAGGGTGTGAGATCGGCGAGGCTGGCGTCATCTTCGGCTGATTGCTGACGGATGGCGGGGATGAACTGGCCCCTGGGACCGCCGGCCTTCCAATCAAACGTGAGGGCGCTGAGCCGGGGGTCTTTGAGGAAGTCGCGCAGCACGCCGTCGGCGACGAGATAGTAGAAGGAGTTGAAGGGAAAGAAAGGGTGCTTCATGGGGTGACGCCATAGACCCATGTTGCCGGTAAGATCAGCACCGCGAAGGACGTTGAAGCCGGGTTCAAAGGTCATCCCATTTTCCACGGCGAAGTCTGAGGTTGTGGGCTCGGCGAAAGTGGCTACGGTACGCAGTTGAGCGTCCGACAGGCAGCCGTGGTGGTCGCCCCCGTCTGCGCAGCGCAAGGGAGCGGGATCGAAGAGGCAAGCTGCTGGATTGCTGACGATGCCGTCAACCAGGCCGTCCTGGGCATCGCAGGCCTTCATGACGGCATCGCGGAGGAGCTTGGTTTTCTCGAAGGGCAGGTAGCCGCCCTTGGCGTACATAGCCTGCGAGATACGGATGTACTGGAGGTCAGATTCGATCTGGTTCCAGGCAGCGTAGGCGGCGAGCACGCCGTCGTAATCGGAGGGCCAGCGATCGACGACCATCATTGCTTCGCGGCCGCCGGTCGAGCCTCCAACGAAGTACATGCGACGGGGTGGGTTGCCGTAATGAAGCTTCATGAGGGTGACTGCAACATCGTGCGTCTTCTTGAGGGATTCAGAGGCGAAGTTCTTCCGCTCTTCATCGTTCAGGCCGAACTTCGGATTGAGCGCGTTGAAGATGTCGGGCAACAGAAGGTAATGATGATGGTGGCCGGAGTCGCTGCCAAAGGTTGCGTACCCGCGGGCGAGCGGAGTTGGTTGATTTCGGTCGCCAACAACAGTCTGGTCGAGCCCATCGGATTGATGCAGCCAGCCGCTGAACGCACCCCCGCCATACTGGACTGCCTTTTGGTTCCAGGCGTCGGGAAGGTTGACCTCAAAGCGAATGGACTGGGCGGTGAGATCGATGGACTTGATCTTGCCGCGGACCATGCAGAAGCCTGGACCGGCATGCGTAATGTGGCGCGCCGAGGTGACGATAGCTCCGTTGGTCGGGAGTGCGATCTCCGTGGGAGCAAAGTTATGGTGCTTGAGGGCGCCGCAATCCGCGGGAGCGCCGAACGCGGGCATGCTCAAAATGACAATGAGGAAGGCAAAACGGAAGAAACTGTTCACCTCACTTTTGATGCAAACGAGCTGCTTTGCCTATTCGGAACCTCTACCCGCGACCAACGAGGACCGCACGTGGGGCTTGCGCATAACTCAAGAAGTAAGCGCCGCCTGCGCAGGGCGGCCGACGCCGGGGCAGCCTAGCTATATTTGAGCCATCGCAGCATCTCCGGAAGGTTAGGCTTCTTACCGTACATCAGGATACCGACGCGGTAGATGCGACTCGCGACCCATAGGATGGCGACGATGGTGATCGACATCAGCACAAAGCTGAGGCCGATCTGCCAGGCGGGCACCGTTGTCAACGAGATCCGCAGGTTCATCAGCAGCGGACTGCAGAATGGAATCAGCGAGACGACTGTGGATAACGTCGAGTTGGGCGCGGTGCCAATGACGAAGAGCATCAACATGCAAAAGGCGAGCGGCATCACGAGAAACATGTTGAGCTGCTGGAGCTCCTGTTCGGAGTTGGTCATTGCGCCGAGCGCGGCCGCGATGGATGAGTAAACAAGGAAGCCGAAGAGGAAGTAAACAACGAAGAAGATGGCCTGGCTGAACGAGATGGGCAGCTTGCCAGAGCCCAGCAGACCGGCGGCAAGACCTGTACTCCCGAGGATGATTGCGGCGATCATCCAGACCCCGATCTGGGTCAGACCGACGGCTCCCACGCCGAGAATCTTGCCCGCGAGCATCTCGTCTGGCTTGATGGTGGAGAGCAGGACCTCGAAGACGCGGCTGCTTTTCTCCTCGATAATCGATCGCGCGGTGTTCATACCATACAGCATGATCACCATGTACATCAGCAGGAAGAGTACAAGTGCCGCGGAGTAAGCAGCGCGACTGTCGCCGGTCGCGCTGGTATCGATGTCGACGGGAGCGAGCAGGCTGTCGATGTCCTTCGAGGCCACTCCGGTATGGGTAAGCTCTTCGCGCGTGAGCACGGTCTGGATGGAGTTGTTGAGGATGCTCACGGTAGTCGCGTCACCCGCGGAGCGTGCCGTATAGACGAACACGGGCCGTTTACCCACGGTCGAGGACGGCGTGACCCAGAGATATCCTGCGATACCGTCTTTATCCTTGAGGTCATCGTTGAGTGCCGTGCGCGTGGCCTGCGACGGAGTGTAGGTGTCCACCGTCATCTGCGAGTGTTTGCCGGTTTCAAGCTGATGCTTCAGGTCGGCGGCAAATTGCTGATCGCTGGTGACCACGGCGACGTGTGCGACGGACTTTGTCTTAGCGCCAAGGTAACCGCTGGCAAAGACAAAGCCGCCCATGAGAACGGGAATCAAAATCGTGGCGATCAGAAAGGCGCGGGTGCGAACGCGCTCTAGATACTCGCGTCTGGCAATCAGCCAGACGTTGTGCAGGCTGTTAGGCATCGACGTTTTCTCCTACGGTCTCGATGAAGATCTCTTCTAGTGTCGGCTCCATCACTTCGAAGCGGGTGATGGCAGTGCCGTTCGCGATAGCATGCGCAAGCAAAGACTGAGCGGCTCTCGGATCGGAGAGGATGATCTCGGCGAGACCGGCATAGTTTTTCGCTGAGGCAATGGATGGATGCGTCAGGAAGTTGGCGTCGCCCTCGTAGTGAACGTGCACGCGATTAGCGGGATAGCGCGACTTGATCCCACGCATGGCCCCCGAGAGCACAAGCCGGCCCTTGTAGATGATGGCGATCTCGTCACACAGCTTTTCGACCTGGTCCATGCGATGCGTGCTGAAGAGGATTGCCTTTCCCTGTTTACGCAGTTCAAGCAGCGTATCCATCAAAAGGCTTGCGTTGACCGGATCGAGGCCGCTGAAGGGCTCATCCATGATGATGAGGTCGGGCTCGTGGAGCAGTGCCGCGATGAACTGAATCTTCTGCTGCATGCCCTTGGAGAGTTCCTCCGTCTTCTTGTCCATGACCTCGTCGATCTGCATCCGCTCACACCAGACCTTCGCGCGTTGGGTGGCCGTCGAGACGCTGAGACCATGCAGCTGGCCGAGGAAGACGAGTTGATCGAGCACTTTCATCTTCTTGTACAGGCCGCGTTCTTCGGGCAGATAACCGATGCGCTTGAGCGCGTCCCGATTGAAGGGCTTGTCGAAGAGACGAATAGTGCCGGAATCAGGGCGGGTGATGCCGATCATCATGCGTATCGACGAAGATTTTCCGCTGCCGTTTGGTCCCAAAAGTCCGAACATAGTACCGGGCTGGATGGTGAGGGAGAGTCCTTCAACAGCGACTTTTGTGTCGTACGCTTTGCGGATGTTGTCGAGCTCGACGATGGGCATGGCGATACTGCAAGTCTAGCAGGGGCCAGAAGGCCGGGGTGTGCCGGCGAGATCCCTCATCAGCCAGATGCGTGACTTGGTAGCATCGATTGCGTGCCCCTCGAGTTCTCGACACCGGTAAAGTTTGTGAAGCGGGTGGGCGACCGCGTGGCTGAGGCACTCGCCAAACGCGGAGTCGAGACGGTCGAAGACCTGCTCTATCACCTTCCGTTTCGCTATGAGGACCGGCTAAACCCCAAACCGATTGCCGAGATGAAGCTGGGCGAGATGGCGACGTTGATGGGCGATGTAAGGGGTTCTGGACTCCTCAAGACAAGAAACGGGAGCGCCATCTTTGAGCTCGCGCTGGGGCTAGCAGCGCCTGGGGTAGAGCTCAGCGGCGGTACGCGAAAGCTGGGGCAAAGCACCATTAAGTGCATGTGGTTTAACGGGACGTACCTGCGCGAACGTTTTCGGCTGGGTCAGCGGGTTGCCGTGTACGGAAAGCTTGAGGCTTCGCGGAGTGGCGGCAACGGACGGTTCAAGCTGGTGCAACCTACGTTTGAGCTGCTTCCCGAGCCCGGCGCAAGCGGCACGGATGCTGAGTTTATCCAGCTCGAGATGGGCCGCATTGTGCCCGTATACGAGAGCCTCGGAGGCACTACCCCGTGGGGTTCCAAGCTGACTTCGAAATGGACGCGACGCGTGATGTGGAGCGTCTTCGAAGAACTGACCGAAAGCGGTTTGGAGGTGGAGGAGACGCTTCCGAAATCGCTGCGGGAGCGTTTGCAACTGCCTGGACGCATGGAAGCGCTCAAAGCGCTGCACTTTCCTGTTGCCAGAACGCCTATCGCCGACCTTCAGGCCGCGAGCACGCCGGCGCATCGCCGACTCATCTTTGAAGAGTTGTGGTATCTCGAGCTTGGCCTCGAGTTGAAGCGCCGGCGCATGCGCGAACGCACCGGCACCAAGTTCGAGACCGGCCCGCCGGTGCGCGAGGCGATCAAGCAGGTGCTTCCGTTTCATCCAACCACAGCCCAGAAGCGGGTGCTGGGCGAGATCGTTACCGATATGTGCAAGCCGCAGCCCATGCGGCGCCTGCTGCAGGGAGACGTTGGTTCGGGCAAGACGATCGTCGCCTTACAAGCCGCCCTGGTCGCAATCGAGAACGGCTACCAGGCTGCCCTGATGGCACCTACCGAGATTCTCGCAACGCAGCATTACCTCAGCGCGAAGAAGCTGTTGGCGGAGAAGATCTCGCCGAAGACTGGTAAGCCGTACCGCGTGACGCTGCTCACCGGCTCGCTCGATGAAGAGCGCAAGCGTGAAGGCCGCGGGCGAATCTTCCGAGGCGAAACACAGCTTGCAATCGGCACCCACGCGCTGATCGAAGAGAAGGTAGACTTCGCCAACCTTGGATTGGTCATCGTTGACGAGCAGCATCGGTTCGGCGTGCAGCAGCGCTTCAAGCTGATGAAGAAACCTAATGCCGCCGGTGTGATGGCCGATCCGGATGTCCTGGTCATGACGGCAACCCCAATTCCGAGAACGCTCGCGCTGACTATCTATGGAGATATGGACCTTAGCATCATCGACGAGCTGCCGCCAGGACGCACGCCTATCGTCACCCGACGTACGAGTGAACAAAACGCTGCGGAGGTATGGGGTTTTGTGCGCAAGCAGGTGGCTCTGGGCCGGCAGGCTTACATCGTTTACCCGGTGATTGAAGGCGCAAAAGACGACCAGCCGGAACTCGATTTCGCGAAAGACGAACAGGTCGCCGAGGAGCAGCCGGCACAGCGTGGGCGCAAGTCAAAGGCAGAGACTCTGTTTCCGAAAACGAAGCTACGCTCGGCCACGCAGATGTATGACGAGCTCCGCAGTGGTCCGCTTGCGGATCTGAAGCTTGGCCTGCTGCATGGGCGCATGAATGCCGACGATAAAGAAGTCGCGATGCGGCGTTTTCAGCGAGGCGACACGCATGTACTGATTGCGACGACGGTCATTGAAGTCGGCGTGGATGTCCCGAACGCAAGCGTCATGGTGATTGAGCACGCGGAGCGCTTTGGCCTGGCCCAGTTGCACCAACTACGCGGACGCGTGGGACGCGGTGCGGCCAAGAGCTACTGCATCCTGATGACGGGTGGGAAGGTCAGCGAATCGGCCGAAGCCCGTCTGGAAGCTATGGTGCGGACGCAGAACGGGTTTGAACTGGCGGAGCTCGACCTGGCGCAGCGCGGACCGGGGGAGTTCTTCGGCACCCGCCAGGCCGGAATGCCGGAGTTCCATGTGGCGAACCTGCTGCGCGATCGCGAGTTACTGGAGATCGCCAAGACTGAGGCAGCCCGGTTTGTCGAGAAGCCCGATCCAGCGCTGTCGCAGACCGAGATCGCAGCCGTTTGGGCAAGGCTCAAACAGCAATGGCAGCGGCGCTATGGCTTGGTAGAAGCATAAGACAGTGTTTGTAAAAGTAAACAGCCGAGAGACCACTAGCTGGCGATTGCGTGTTTGATCTTTGTCTCTTCCTGCAAATCCTGCGCGTTCGGGACGAGCATCGGTTGTGCAGGGT
>CAXTNM010000021.1:0-51263 GCA_964245715.1 uncultured Acidobacteriaceae bacterium
TGGCCCCCCCCCGGCTTCCACCTTGCTGCCAACCCCCCCGGGCCTAGTTCCGGGGGGTGGGGGCGGGGGGCCAGCTTCCATAAGGCGCGGAAGAGAGTGTCAGCTTCCCTGGATTCGGGGTCAGTGGTGGTGTAGACGCGATGGCCCTGACCGAGGCTTTCGGCAGCGGCGTAAAGAAGATGCAGTCGCGGCGGGATGGGGATAGCGGCCGAGCCAAAGTAGCGGAAATCGTCTGCGAGGAGCACGCGGCCGTTGCGGTAGTAGGGGTAAGTGCCGAGGTCTTTGAGCAGGTTGGCGGGTGCGCGATGAAGGTTGGTGCGCCCGGTGTGGGCGGCGCGGCCGTTTTGCTGATGAAATTCGTAGATACAGTCGGGGCGGCTGGCGAAGGTTGTGCCTGGTGCGAAATAATCGCGAGCTTCGATACCCTCCTGAACGATGGCTGCATAGATAACAGCACAAAGCGGGTAGCCGTCGCGGTTGGCGAGCGAGTGGCTGGTAATGCCAAGGATGCGATCTCCGGGCTGGGCGGTGCGGCGGATCGCGGGCTTGCAGATGGCGAGCGTCAGGAGCGGGTCCTGGCCAGGATCGGGTGGGGTGGCGCAAGGTGCGCCGCCGCGGTCGGAGGTGAGCTTGTAGAGGTAAGTGCGTCGCTTCAGGTGCGGGGCCGAAGGCATTCATTAAGCGTACAAGGCCGCGTTCATCCTCTTGTGCGATGCGTTGAAAAGAGGAGTCAAACGGTGTACATGGCTCGAACGGAGCTCGCTCGGCGCGCGGGCGTGATCCTGCTGGGTGTGCCGTTGCACTAGATGTTGAAGCGAGGACGAGACAAGAAGGAACGCACCGTCAACTGAAGTCCACCCTATGGCAAGGGGCTTGGTGGTGTGGCTGAAGTAGAGGTCCCAAGGTGGGTCGTACGTGCGATGGTTTCTGCGAACAGGTGCGTTGCGGCAGGCACAGCTTCCGGCATGAGGTGGGCGTAGAATCCGTCGTGTCTAAAGGAGGTCGTGGGCAAGGTTGCGGGGGGCGCCACGGCCAGACCTTTGTAGGTTCGAGTGACGAAGTGGCTTGCGTTCGCACATGCCGGCATGGGTGCCAGGTATACCGCGACGTTGTAGCCGAGGGCTCTATATTTCTGCGCGAGCGCACGAACGCTTTCAGCCTTGTCGGCATCGAGATATCGCGTCGGGATAGTGCAGTCGGCACCTAACGGAGGGTAGTCCTCGTGATCGTCGACATGGCCGCGTGCGGCGGCGGTTTGGGCCTCGCGATTGTCGCCGTGGAGCAAGGTCTTGATGATGGTGGGGCCAACGGTGCTGTAGTTGCGGAGAGGAAAAGCAGGAAGTTCGAGCGGATGCCTGACCGCGAATCGCAGGATCTGGGCTGACGTGTCATGGCGCAGGAGCATCTCTTCTCCCTCGTAGAGGCGGATGTCTTTGGAGGAGTTGTAGTCGAGATCCCAGGCGGTGAAGTAGAGGACGATGAGTTGCGGCCGGACGTTGTGCGCGAGGTAGTACTCGAGCGCCTGGTCGCCGTTGACGGGCAGGCTGCCAACGGTATTCGGCAGGACGACGGACTTGGTGTGAAGTTGTAGATCGACGAGGCGCGGATCGATGCCGAGGAAGGCGCTGGAATCGCCGAAGATGACCATGTCGGCGTTGAGGCCCTGGGTGTGCCAGGGAAAGTCGAGCATGGGTCCCCAGTGGCTTGGTCCCCAGCGCTCGTACGATGGCATGCGGACGAGCGGGATTGCGCTGAGATAGAGGACGACGGGGATGAGGAAGAGCCAGGAGAAGTAGCCGCGGTAGAAGCGTGAGGTCAGGGTGTTGTCGATGGGCGCGGCCGGACCGGCGAGGAAGGAATCAGGCGGCTCCACGGGGCGCGGAAGAATTTGCTGACTGGACATGAACTGACGCGGCCTCTCTGAAATGTGGAGCCGAGCTGGGAACCGGGCTTAGAACTGAAAATACAGGAAGGAGCTCGGGTCTTGCATCCTGATGACCGCGATGAACAGTATGACGCCCAGCGTCAGCGCCCAGGCTGCATTCGGGCGCCAGACGTAGGAGATGAGCGCGGGCCTGCGGTCGGCCGAGGTCACTTCAAGCGCCGGCTTGAAGTTGGCGAGGATCTGCTGCGTATTGGGGAAGCACCAGACGATGATGAGACCGGCGGCAATCTCGACCAGGACGTTGCGGCTGGGATGGAAGCCTGCGAGGCTGACTGCATGATGGCGGCCGGCAAGCGCTGCAAGAAATGCAAAGGCGTCACGCACACCGTTGGCGCGGAAGAAGACCTGAGCGAGCAGCACGGCGGAGAAGGTGAGGAGACAGGAAGCGGCGGAGCCTAGATACGCGGGGATGGAACGGGTCGAGACAGTGCCTGCGGTGAGCGAGGACGCCTTCTTGAGACCGCGATAGAGTCGCCAAGCGTGGTTGACGCAGAGATAGAAGGCGTGCAGCAGGCCGAAGATGATGAACTGGCGTCCGGCCCCGTGCCACACGCCGGCAAGGAAGAGGGTAATGATGGTGGGGGTCGCGATCAGAGCGGCAAAGCCTGCGGGGGTCTGCATGGCCCTACGCGAGGACTTGAGCCCGCGGGCGACACGCCAACGGGTGATACGCACCGCAACTGGATTGTAGATGTAGAGATTAATGTAGCGCGTCAGGGTCATATGCCAGCGCTGCCAGAAATCGATGATGTTGGTGGCTTTGTAGGGGCTTGAGAAGTTGAGCGGGAAGTCGATTGAGAACATGCGGGCGAGACCGAGCGCCATATCGGAGTAGCCGGAGAAGTCAAAGTAAAGCTGCAGCGCATAGCCAAGCGACCCCACCCAGGCACCGCGGAGACCGAGCGCATGAGGGTCGCCAAAAGCAGGATCGGCAAAGAGGGCGAAGTGGTCGGCGAGCAGGACCTTCTTGAGCAGGCCCATGATGAACCACGAGAAGCCGACCGCGAGGTCGTCAAGACGCAGGCGATAGTCGCGCTGCTGCTGGAACTGCGGCATGATCTCGGCGTGGTGATAGATGGGGCCGGCGATAAGGTGCGGGAAGAAGGTGGCGAACAAGACGTAATCGGCGAAGGTGTGATCGTGGAAGCCACCTGGCTCGTCGCTCTCCTGCAGATCGACCAGATAGGCGATTTGGGTGAAGGTAAAGAAGGAGATGCCGAGCGGGAGCGCGACACCTGAGAACAGATCCTTTCCGCTCAGTTGATGCGTAAAGTAGTTGAGCGTGGGGAAGAGGTACTTGTAGTAGCAGAGCGCGCCGAGATCGACGACGATGGCGAAGGTGAGGATCGTCGAAGTGGGGACTGCGTTCGGGATTCTACGGCTGATGAGGCTGGCCATTGCGTAATTAAAGAAGATGGATGCGCCAAGGACGATGAGGAAGGCAGGCTTCCAGTAGGCGTAGAACGCAAGCGAGGCAAGCCCGAGCCAGAGGACTACGGCGCGCCGACCGTAGTGCGCACAGATCTGGTAGCCGATGAGTGCCACCGGGAGGAAGCCGAAGAGAAACGGGTACGAGTTGAAGAGCAGGGGACGTCTCCGGGTTGAGGAAGCTGGAAGCTGCTGGCGGGTTTCGGATGGCGCGTTGCTTATGCGGGTTGGCGCGCGTTTTCGAGCTTGTACTCGATGATGCCTACGAGTTGGCCCACGTTGTGCAGGTTGCCAAGCTCAGAGGTCTTGAACTTGATCTTGAGGCGCGTTTCGATGGAGACGATGAGGTCTACATGCGCGACCGAGTCCCAGCCGGCAATGTCCGATGCGGTCGTCTCGGGCGTGAGGGTGATGGTGTCGTCATTGAAGACGTCGCGGAAAATTTCGTCTAGCTGATGGTAGAGGTGATCGTTTGCCATGGAGCTCCCTGAATCAGTTGCATGTGAAGTGGCCGAGGTTCGAAGTCGGCGAGCGCGACCGACCAGCGGGTGCGATGGTCGATTTGCGTCGCGGGCTGGCTCTCGACCGGTGAAAAGCCGAGTTTGCTGTAGAGATCTTTGACCATCGAATTCTTCTCGGTGGGAAGGTACGTGCCGTAGAGGCGCTGGCAGCCGAGTTCGAGGGCGCGGGCGGCGAGCAAGTTAAGGGTAGCCTGCTCGACCTCACGACCGAGCACACGGCAGCTCATGAGCCAAACATCGATTTCAAGGTCGAAGCTCGGGGTCAGCTGCCCAATGACGAGCCCAATGATACCGTTGTCGCCGTAGATATCGGTCAGGCGCAGTTGGAGCGTGATGAACCGGCCTTCTTCTTCGCCGCGCATTACCTCCGCAACCTGTGCCTCGGTGTAGCGGCGCGTGGTCAGGTTGAACTGATTCGTCTTATTGATAAGCTGCACGATGCGCTTGAAGCCAGCCTGATCGAAGGGCTGCCAGGTAAGCTGCATATGCAGCGAATCGAGGAAGCCGGACATGTCCGTTGAGGAGGCGCGCAGGGCTTCGCGGCTGGCATTTTGCCGGTAGAGCTCGGCACGCTCGCGATCTTCGGCGGTGATGTCGAGCGCTTCAAAGTAGCCGGCGAGCGCTACGGTCTGGACGTAGAGGGCGGGATCTTCAGGCAGCTCGGGTACTGCAACCATCGGAAGTTCGCGGCGGATCAGCGCGCGCTCGGCCGGGTTGTCATCGACAAAGACGAGCGAGTCGATGCCGATGTTGAGGGTGCGTGCGATGTGTTTGAGGTTCTCGGCCTTATCCTGCCAGTTGGCGACGAAGCAGGCGATGTCGGCTTGCTTGAGAATCATCTCGGGGTGATTCTGAAAGGGTGCAAGTGCATTCTTCTCGTCGTTCTTCGAGCAGACAGCGAGGATGACGCCGCGCTCGGAGAGGCGCTTGGCGTATCGCTGCAGCGCGAGATGGGCTTCTCCGGCTGCCGTACCCTGGCCAAGCACGATACCCTCGAGGCCGTCGTCGCCGATGACTCCACCCCAGAGGGTGTTATCGAGGTCGAGCACGAGGCACTTGGAAGATCGACCGCGGATCGCGGCCAACATGCGCCCGACCTGATCGCCGTAGAAGGGTGCAGCGCCGTGGACGATCTCGTGTTTTGAAAGATGCCAGAGGCCCGGATCGAACCATGCGGAGAGGCCGCCCGTCAGGGTGACCCACTCGTCGAGCGGAAGAAGGTAGACATTATCGGCAACGGCGGTTTCGCGCAGCAGAGTATTGACGCGGCGAACGATGGTCGCGGGCGCCTGCTGAAGGCGATCTTCGTTATTACCCAAGGTCGGCAGAAAGCGCGGCATCACTGTCTGCTGGATGACAATGGCGCCGAGCGAATGGGCGGCCTTCCAGGAGCTGCGCAGATTTTCAAGTGTGGCTTCCGCGTTGGCGGTGGTGTGGCCGGCGATGTGGTCTGCGTCGAGCGCGAGGAGAATCACATCGGGCTGGAAAGAATGGAGTGAACTCGTCGGATCGGCCAGTTCTTGTCGATAGAGACCGTAGTCCCCAAGGTGGATGTCAACCAGGAGGCCACGGCGAAGGGCCGCGAGACGGATGTGCGGCAGCAGGTGCGAGAGCGTAGAAGAGCCGAGCACGGCGAGTTTGATCGATGGGAGCTGTTCAGGCGCGCCGTTACGTGCGATGAATCTCTGGATGGTCTTATCGAGGCGGTTGGCGCTTACGAAGTCTACGCGTGCGTTGGCAAGGGCGCGGAAGGCGTCGAAGGCGGCGGCGGGTTGGAGTTGTTGCGCCTGGGCTAGAGCTTCGCTCCAATCGGCGCGACTGGGCAACCAATCCAAGGGGACGGACACGCTAAAGTGCTCCTGGTTTCATTATCTCGTTCGAAATCTCCGCGGGGCGTTCGCGCTTGGAGATTGATTCGACTATCTGATGCGGATGAACCACTTTCCGTCGCTTGAGTGACCAATTCGAGGGATTGTGAATCTAACGGCATCAATGCACGCCGGAGACAATGCCGCGAGCCCTGGCCTCTGCCGAGTTCGCGCTTCTGTTTGCGGGAGAAGTTGCCTCACGGCCTGACCGTGGCGCGGGTCCAGGAGTGTAGTTGGATGTCGACAACCTTAGAGACGACCGCAGCGGAGAGCAGAGCAGGCGCCGCCCTAGACGAGATCAACCTGCAGCCTGGTGCTCGCCACAACGGCATCCGGCCGCCAGCTTCGAGGTTTGAGAATCTGCATTTTCTATGGATTGTGCTCGTCGCTTTTGCCGTCCTGTACGCGCTGCCCTGGTGCCTGATCCGAGTGCCGAGTACCGAACGCTGGGCGGGATCGATCTATGGGCCGGTCATGGACTTTGGGTACGATACCGCGGGGCAAAATTCCGACGTGTTGCTGGTGGGAGATTCAAGCCTGATCATGGGCGTTGACCCGAGCACGGTGTCGCGCAGGCTGCGTCTGAAGGTGATCTCGCTTCCAAATACGATCGGCAGCCTGCGGATCGACGGTGAGATTGTGTTGCAACGATACCTGAAGACGAATAGGCCTCCGCGTCTGATTGTGATGTATCTGAACCCCTGGAACCTGGACTATACGCATCAGGATGACGGGCTTTCCTTCTACGAAGGCGAGGAGATGATGCTTCGGCACGGGACTGCAGGAGAGGTAGCAAAGTTTTTTATGAAGTACCCCGCCGCGACACTCGAGTTTCCGTTTCGGTTTTATATGGCGAACCCGCAGAATGCGTGGGACACCTTTCGCAATCATCGCCAACCAGGCCAGACAGCCTATGCGACCGGCGGCCACTATAATGCGCTTTATATGTTCACTCCCATCGTCGGGTCGTGTACCTTGCCCGAGTCAAAGGTGAAGGCAGTCCCGATGGACTCTGCGAAGGAGTTTCTGGCGGAGTACAACCGCGGCGGAACGCGCGCGGCGGTATACCTCGCGCCGCTCCCCGGTTGCAAGAACTCCGAACAGCTCACAGCGCGTTCGTTCGCGGAGATTGGTGCGCCTTCGCCGCGGGTGTTAAAACCAAACGACTTTTTGGCCGATCCTTTCTATGCCCATATTCAGCCAGATGGCGTGCAGGATTCGACGAACCTGTTAACGGATTTTATTACCAGCGCCTTGAGCACGCAGGCCTTGCATGCCGAGCAGGGTATGACGGTCGGCAAGGATGTCTCCCAGTTGCAGTAGCGATTGCGAGTGATCTCTGCATCCACAAGTCTCGCGGTATCCTTAGAACTCACGCAGCCAAGTCTCGCAGCATCCAAGAGTCTCGCGCGCTCGGCCGGCGGAAGGGTGTTGTCCTCGAGAATTCTGCGAGTTATGGCCCATACCAAGGCCTTCTCAGAGAAGATCGGCTTGAAGAGCAAGTTGCTCTCGGTACATCGAAAGGAAAGATGTTGGTAGAGAACGGCGAGCCTTCGATCGCGGGGATGAGCACCGCTGACTACATTCTGATGGGCGTCGGATTCGGGTTCACTCTGCTCGTGAGCGCGGCTCTGGGTCATGGACGCATCTTCTGGGAAGACGAGATGCTGGGATGGATGCTGCTTACCGATCCTTCCTGGCACCACATGGTCACTGCGTGGAAAATGGGTGCGGATGGCGGCGGGTTCGCCTTCTATCTGCTGGGGCGCCTGTGGCTGCATCTATTCGGACCTTCCGAACTCGCCTACCGACTCTTTTCGGCCACAGGCTTCGGCTTGGGATTTGTACTGACGTATGCGACGCTGCGCCGGTTTTATGGACGGTGGATTGCCGCCTTCGCGATCTTCAACACCTACTTCTGCAGTCAGCCGTTGGTGCTGCACATGGTGGAAGGGCGCTTCTATGGGCTTCTCGTGTTTTCGCTGGCGCTCGCGGTCTGGCTCACGGTCAAGCTGCAGGATTATTCCGGGCGCCCTCCTGCCTGGTTCTACCTTGCGGTCTTACTTGCTCATGCGCTTCTGGTGACAAGCCATATTCTCGGAGTGACCTACAGCTTCTTCGTGCTGGCGGCGCTAGTGACGCTGGATCGAGGGGCGAAGCGCTGGCGACCGAGGATTTATGTGACCGTTGCCGTGACCTGGCTGCTCCTGCTGCCAGAACGTGCGGCCATTCACGCCTCGGCGCAGGTAGGCAAGCCGTGGTTCTGGACGACGCAGCCGACCCCGGTACACCTGCTCGGTCCCCTGACCGGGTTCAGCCCGGAGATCGTCTACGTCATGTTTCTGCTGACCGTGGCCATAGCGGTGACGCTGATGCGCGGAAGCGAGAGTTGGCGCGCGCGTCTGGGGGAAGGGTGGGACAATCGGCGACCAATCTACGTGTTTACGGCTTCGTTCCTGGGGCTGGCGCTTACCTATCTGCTCGAAGGGTATGTGGGACCAGTGCTCTTCGTAAGCCGCTACCTGATGCCGCTGGTGATTCTCACCGTCTTCCTCAACGCCGAGATGCTGCGTTGGATCGATCTTCGCTGCTTCTTACCTGCACATGTGCGCGCGAACGCGAGAGCCATGATGAGCTTGCGCTGGCTGGGAGTTGTCGCGCTTGTCGCATCGGTTCTGCACTACGATTTTGAGCATGTTCCACCGTACCTGATCATGCAGAAGAACTATACCGATCAGCTGACCGCGATGCTGCCGAAGGGCGTGCCGGTGCTGATTGAGGATGGGCTCTCCTTCACCGAGATTATCGGACGTCAGCACAACTCAGGCGTGGACTATCTGTTTCCGCTGGATTGGGAAGAGGCAACGCGCCCATTCGCACCCCGGCTTGAGGTGACGCAGTATAACCTGATGGACAACTGGCGGAAGGTCGGGTACTTCTCAGGCTCGATCGTGGACCTCAAGACATTTCTCGCAAAGACGCCTTCGTTCCTGGTAGTCGACGGACAGAACTATTGGGACCGGCCGGCGGTACCACCAGAGATAGGAAATCCCCTGGCACTCCGGTTTGCCAAGACGCCCGGCTATACGGTGAGGCGGTATGGCGCGATCCGGCGCGACAGCCTGGTGCAGATCGCGTGGCTGGTGACCCACGATCCGAAGACGACCGGGGTTCCGGCCCCACGCGCGGCCCTGGATTCAAAGTAGGTCCGAAGGCCTCAAAGCGAGAGCCCCGGGTCGGCCACGGGTTTTCCTTTCTCGTTGAGGCCTATGGTGGCCGCCGGAGTGTGATGGTCGTGGGGGAAGAGGACCAGCCATCGCTGCGGGATGGCGCATGCGAGAAAGCGCTTCCGCTGTGCGATGCAGGTGAGCGGATCAAGGTCGTAGCCCATCACCCAGGTAGGGTCGACGTGGTGCGCGGTAGGGATCAGGTCGCCGATATAGCACGCGTGCTGCTCGGTGGCGTGCGGGCCGGTAGAGCGGATGTGCACGCCCATCATGTGGGCCGTGTGACCGGGAAAGAGCTCGACCGAGATGCCTTGAACGATGGTGGGATCGCGGCGGATGGATTCGTCGTCGAGCAGCGTCATCTGGCCAGAGGCGATCAACGGATCGTAGTTGGCGGATAGGTAGCTGACCTTATCGCGATCGAGCTGCTGATGACCGTGCTCGACTTCAGCGCGATGGGCGAAATAGCGTGCATTGGGGAAGGTCGGAGTGACAGATCCATCGGGTTGGAGCGTGGTATTCCACCCGCAGTGATCGAAGTGAAGGTGAGTATTGATGACGTGTGTAATCTCTTCGGTTCGGATGCCTGCAGCCGCTAAAGAGGCGGGCAGAAGCGCCTGGTTCTGATGAATCTGGCGCATCTTTTCGGATTGCTTGTTGCCGATGCCACTTTCGATCAGAACGGTCGCGTTGCCAGTGCGGATGATCGTCGTATTGAGCCCGAGCAGAATACGATTTTCTTCGTCAGCGGGGGTGCGCTTCTGCCACAGGGTCTTTGGGACGACGCCGAACATAGCTCCGCCATCGAGGAGATAGGTGCCGTCGGAGCAGAATGTGACTTCAAAGTCACCGATAGTGGTGCGACCGCGCAGGAGATCGGCGTCAGCGGCGCGAGCGGCAGGATGCGGGATTACGGAAATCATGCAGCAAGGATAGTCCCTTACAGTGCAGCCGCACAGACGGCGATTGAAGGAGCTAGGCCTTGGGCGCATCCGCGGCAAGCGCGTGAAGTTCCTGTGCGTGGTTGTCACCGTTAGCTACTGCAGCCACTAACTCGGACGGGATGGTCCGATCGATGGTGTCGGCAGACTCCGGATGGTGGCCGTTGGCTGGCGTAATGGACGCGAGATCCGCGGCGCTTGCTACGGACGAGTGCGGGGAAGCCGCGGCCATCGAAGCGGCCGCTACGAGGGCGGCATCGGATGAGAGCGTAGCGCCTTCGCTGTCGAGGCACGCGTTCTGCAGAGCCGCGATCGTCTGTGGCCCCGGAGCGATCGGCGCAACTACGGGAGCGGACATGGACGCGGACGGGGCATCTGCCTCGATTGGCTTGACCAGGGCTGCGCGGGCTTTAACCTGGAAGCATTGGCGGCACAGGACGGGCCGGCCTTGCGTCGGTTTGAATGGAACGGTCGTCTGTACGCCGCACTCGGAACACTCGGTTCGGGTTTCGGTGCGCGAGAGACCAGCGGCAGCGGGGCCGGTCCCATTGGCTGCGGCCGAGAGTCCGGAACGACGACTCTTACAAGGCTTGCAGCGCTTGGGATCATTCTTGAACTGCTTTTCGTAGAAGAAAAGCTGTTCGCCAGCGGTAAAGATGAACTCTCCGTGGCAGTCGGAGCAGTTGAGGATTCGATCGACGAATTGAGGTTCCATATCACTTCTCCTGTGTTTCCGGAAAAGGATGATCACTCTGAGGCCGGGGGAGTGCGGGTCCTAAGGAGCGGTCAAGCTTTGTTAGCGCGCTTGGTGATCGTTCAGGGGGCCCGAGAACTGTTGAATCAGACGTGCAGGTGTGCTGGACGATTGCACACGCGGTGTTGCAAGTAGTTCAGTTAGCCAAGTTTACTGGAAAATCTGGGACCGGTTCAAGAAAACCGGCCCCTTGCCTGATAAAAATCCGGAGTAGCACACAGTCCGGACTAATCCTGCTCTTTACGAACCTTCTTGCGATTGCGCTTGCGTGCGAGGGCTTCCTTCACGCGCTTCTTCTCGCCAGGTTTCAGATAGAAGGAGTGACGCTTGACCTCTTTGATGATGTCTTCGGTCTGAACTTTGCGCTTGAAGCGGCGCAATGCGTTCTCGAGCGGTTCACCTTCTTGAACTCGAATCTCTGCCAATGGAAAAACACCTCACAATCCTTGCCGGAGTGGCGATACTTACTAGGATACGCCATTTGACAAGAGATGGTGAAACTTAGCTTGTTCTATGTATATCTTGGCGTCAAGTGTTTTCTGAAAGAATTGTGGCTCGAAGTTCCTCGCTATGATGGACTTCATGATTCGCAGCTATCGAGGAAGTACGCCTACCATACCCGATTCCTGCTACGTCGACGCGAGTGCGCAGGTGATCGGAGACGTGGTGCTGGGCGAGCAGGCAAGCGTATGGATGAACGCGGTCGTGCGCGGGGATGTCAACTCGATTCGCATCGGAGCGCGTTCGAATGTGCAGGATTGCGCCGTGCTGCACGGGATGCGAAATCTCTACCCGGTGATCGTGGGCGAGATGGTGACCATCGGTCATAACGCAACCGTGCATGGATGTGTGCTCGAGGATGAAGTCCTGGTCGGCATCGGGGCGACGATCCTGAATAATGCCCGGGTAGGCACAGGTTCGATTATCGCGGCGGGTGCGGTGCTTCCGGAGGGCATGGTAATTCCGCCCAGAAGCCTGGTGGTCGGGGTGCCGGCGAAGGTGAGGCGGGAACTGGGAGATAAGGACCGTGAGCTGATTCTGCAGTACGCACGGAACTATCTGGACTACACCAGGATCTACCTGGAAGAGACCAGCTCCTGACTGGAAGAGACCAGCTCCTGACTGGAAGAGACCAGCTCCTGACGGTACGCGCCATAGAGGATGAGCCGCTGCTGTACAGCCTGCAGGGACCCTCGATGCGGTGGGAGAAGAGTTCTACTGGGTCTTAACCTTCTCCTGCTCGTTGGTTGCTTTGTCCTGCTGCTTCAGGGCCTTGGATTGATCCTTCTGCGCCTTGGCATTGGCTTTGGCGGCCTTTTCCTGGTGCTTCTGCTGTTTGCGCTGCGCCTTCTGTTCAGACTTGCTCGCCGTCGCTGTTGTCTGGATTTGAGCTGGAGCCGGAGCTGCGATGACCTGCTGCGCGGAGGACATGATGGCGAGCGCGAGAACGCCTGGGAAGAGAGTGCGGAGAAGGGTTGAACGAGTCATGGGATTGCCTTTCGTTTTCTTGCAGCTCTTGAGATGCGCTCCCACGAGGCGTCGATGCAGAGGGAAGATTCGATTGGGCTTTGGGTAGACTAGGGGGTATGTCTACTTCTGGATCAGGTCTCTCGATCGTCAAGGCAGTGCGCGGAACGCGGGATCTGCTACCGCCAGAGACGGAGCTTTGGAATCGCGTGGAAGCGATCGCACGCGCGGTGTTTGCACGGTATGGCTTCGGCGAGATTCGTACCCCGGTGTTCGAGGCAACCGAGCTGTTCGTTCGCGGGGTGGGTGAAGAGACGGACGTCGTCTCGAAGGAGATGTATACGTGGGAAGATCGTGCGCGCGCGGCGAGCGAGAAGGCGCAGCAACTGACGCTGCGGCCGGAGAATACCGCGGGCGTCGTGCGGGCATATATCGAGCACAAGCTGGGTGAGACGGGCCAGTTGCAGAAGCTGTTCTATATCGGGCCACAGTTTCGGCGGGAGCGTCCGCAGCGCGGGCGGTACAGGCAGTTCTGGCAGATCGGGGTTGAGGCCATTGGACCGGTCTCGAGCGGAAGTGAAAGCCCGGTGCGAGATGCCGAGGTGCTGGAGATGCTGGCTTCGCTGCTCGATGAGTTGGGCGTGAGGGGCTGGCGGCTGGCTTTGAATTCCGTCGGATCCAGCACCGATCGACCCAGGTATGTTGCAGCGTTGAAGGCTGCTCTCTTGCCGGTGAAGGCCACGATGTGTGAAGACTGCCAGCGACGCGCAGAGACGAATCCGCTGCGGGTGCTGGATTGCAAAGTCCCGGGGGACCAGGCGACGATCGACGCGCTGCCGAAGATTGCCGACTACCTGGATGAGGCTTCCGCGGCACACTTCGCCGAGGTGAAGGCGGCGCTCGATGCATGTGGCGTCGCGTATACCGTCGAGCCGCGGCTGGTACGTGGGCTCGACTATTACACGCGGACAACGTTTGAGTTTACGGTTCCGGATGGATCCGGTTTGGGAACGCAGAATGCGCTGCTGGGCGGCGGCCGGTATGACGGGTTGAGCGAGATGCTTGGCGGCCCGAAGGCTCCGGGGATCGGCTTTGCCATTGGGGAAGACAGGCTCATTTTGACGCTGCAGGCACAGGCTGGGGAGAGCGCGGCGAAGAAGCTGGATTCCTATATTGCGCCGCTTGGGCCGGAGCGCAATGCGGCGGCTTTGGCGCTCGCGCGCGAGCTGCGACGGGCCGGGCTGTCAGTTGAAGTCGGAGACGGAAGCTTTCGGCTGAAGAAGAGTTTCGAGGCCGCAGATCGGGTTGCACGAAGAGTGGTGCTGCTGGGGGAAGATGAGGTCGCGAGTGGCGTTGCGACGGTGAAGACGTTTGCGACGGGCGAGCAGGTGAAGGTGGCCGGGGAAGGGCTTGCGGAGTATCTTAGAGGCGCATGAGCGTTCACGACGAAGCAGTTCCCTCTCCTTCTGTTAGATTCCCGGGCAGTCCTGGGTGAACGACGCTTGATCGCGCGGTATGGGAACTTACGGCGAATCACGATCTCGTGGGAACGACAGCGCACGAGTACGTTGTTGGAAATCTCTGCCAGGCATAGGCAGGGGCGGCTTCCCGGCAAGGCGTTGACGTGGGTCCGAGGTATGAGGCTTTGAACAGACTCCGTGCAGCGGTGAAGAAAGCGAATCCTGATCGGCGGGATCTCGTTGCGGAACTTTTCGAGGAGAGAACGACGAAAGCAAGACGTGGCTGAAGCCGTCCTTGACGCGTCTGCACTTCTGGCCATCATTCTGCGTCTACTTACGCTTGAGGAGTTCCAAGGCGTCCAGCGTCTTTGGCCAGGCTTTGCCGAGCAGGCGCGAGAGGCTGCGGTCGGCGAGGAGCTTGCCTTCGGTCTGGCACTGCGGGCAGTAGTTGGTCTCGTTGTCGGCGTAGCGGATGCGTTGGATGGGTGCTGCGCATCTCGGACACGGAAGATTGTAGCGGCCGTGTACGGCCATGTCCGGTCGGAAGGCGGTCACCTTCTCGGGAAAGCTGTTTGCGGCTTCCGTGACGAAGCGGTTGCGCCAGAGTTCGAGCGTATGGATCGTAGCGCGGTGCAGCGCGTGCCACTCCGCTTCGTTCAGTTTCCCGGTCTGAGCGATGGGAGAGAGCTGCGCGGCGTGCAGAATCTCGTCCGAGTAGGCGTTGCCAATTCCTGAGAGAGTGCGTGGATCGGTGAGGGCACGCTTGAGCGTGTGATTCTCAGCGGTCAGCCGCGCTTTGAAGTCGTCGTAAGTCGCAGTCAGGACATCGATACCGCCGGGATCGAGAGCTGAGAGGCCCTGTTCGCTCCGAACGGCGTGAAGAGAAGCGCGGCGTTTAGAGCCGGCTTCGGTGAGGGTGAGCGTTCCCCCCGCGAAGTCCAGGGCGGCGAGCGTGCGACGGGCAACGAGCTTCGCGTTGGGCTCGCGCCAATGCATCCGGCCGGCGATCATCAGGTGGAAGACAATCCAGATGTCGTTGTCAAAGCCAATGGCGATGCGCTTACCGATGCGTCGTAGATCCGTAATTACGTGGCCCTCGACGGCCTGTACCGGCGGATCGACCGTCCGCAGCAGAAAGGGGCTGCCGAGGCGAAGATGCTCCAGCCGCTGGTTCAGGATGCGCTGGCGCAAAGCGAAGAGATAGGCTTCGATGTCGGGAAGCTCAGGCATGCTGAAAGGATAAAAGAAGTATCGTGCCGGCGGCCGCCCTCGTGGGCGTACAGCCACCACTTTGCGGGGTTGATGGGCTTCGCGTAGTTCCTCCGTCTGGTCGGCACGAGATTTTGTGTCGGTCAGAAATTCTTCCGATCAGAAGGGGGGATTAGGCTGCCACTTTGTGCGCGAGCATACGCAGGAGCGCGAACTCCTCGTCACGCAGGTCGTTGAGTTGTCGGTCTACCTGCTCCGCGACCTCGGTCTCGATCGCCTGCAGCATGGTGCCGCTGTAATACTGCTCGAGCACGGCCGGGTGGATATAGCACTTGCGGCACACCGTGGGCGTGTTGCCGAGACGTTCCGCAACATTCTTGATTGCCTGGATCACGTTCTTCTTGGCCTGCGTCTGCGACTCGTACGGCTCAAACTCACGCAAGAGCATGGCGGCCAGGACGGTGCCGGCCCAGGTACGGAAGTCCTTGGCGGTGTAGTGCTCGCCGGAGATCTGGTGCAGGTATTCGTTCACGTCGGAGGACTGGACGGTGTGTCGATGACCGTCTTCGTCGACGTACTGAAAGAGCTCGTAGCCGGGGAGGTCATGGCATTTCTGGACGATGTTGGCGAGACGCCTGTTCTGGATGTCGATCGTATGGTGGACGCCGCTCTTGCCGGTGAAGTCAAAGGTGATCGTGCTCCCCTTCACCGCGACGTGGCGATTGTGCATGGTGGTCAAGCCGTAGGACCCGTTTTCGCGCGCATATTCTTCGTTGCCCACTCGAATGCAGGTCGTCTCAAGCAGGCGAATGATGGTCGCGAGGATCTTTTCGCGAGGCAGACCAGGCCGGGCGAGATCATGTTCTACCTGCTTTCGGATGATGGGCAATGCTTCACCGAAGAGGATCATGCGCTCGTACTTGGTCTCGTTGCGGACCTCGCGCCAACGGGGATGATAGCGGCTCTGCTTGCGTCCACGCTGGTCCCGTCCAGCGGCCTGCAGGTGGCCGTTGGGATCAGAGCAGATCCAGACCTCTCTCCACGCAGGGGGGATGACGAGTGCACGGATGCGCTTGAGAAGTTGCAGATCGTTGATCTGCTTCCCATCGGGCGCATAGTAGCGGAAGCCGCCGCGGACGCGCTTCCGCTCGATCCCGGGGTCTGCGGTGGTGACGTAACGAAGACCGGCGGCTTTCGCACTTGCAACCGGGTCAGTGATGATTGTGACAGGGGCCTTTTTCTTGTGAGACTTCTTCGCCATGGGTCCGTCCGCGTTCATGGCTGATTCGATGCGAGTTGTGCCCTTTTGGTGAATTCCTGGTGCAGCTACATTTTTGGAGTTTTGTGGGATTGTTTTTCGAGCTTTGGTGCCGACCCTGCATTGCACCTTCCTTGCCGGTGCGCACAACTTCGTCAGCTTTGTGCGCTTTGCGTGTTGGGACCTCTCGATGTTCGTACAATAGAAAGATTGTGACTCTCGACTTTCTAGGAACTTTGCAGCGCACGCATATGTGCGGCGAACTACGGGCGGAAGACGCCAGCAACCATGTCGTGGTGATGGGTTGGGTTAACCGGCGGCGTGACCATGGCAACCTGATCTTTCTTGATGTGCGCGATCGCAGCGGACTTATCCAGGTGGTGCTCGATAAGGAGCTTGCGCCGGAGGCCCATGTGAAGGGCGAAGCAGCACGGCCTGAGTTTGTTGTGGCCGCGACGGGAACGGTGCGGCGCCGTGGCGCCGGGCTCGAGAACCCGAACATGGCGACGGGCGACATCGAAGTGGTCGCAACCGAGTTGCTGTTGCTGAACGATGCAAAAACACCTCCCTTCTCGCCGGCGGAAGACGCGATTGCGAACGAGGAAGTGCGGCTGAAGTACCGATATCTCGATCTACGACGCGTAGAAATGCAGAAGAACTTCCGCATTCGGCATGAAGTTGCGCGCGCGATCCGGAACTTCCTGTCGGATGAAGGTTTCCTGGAGATCGAGACGCCTTTTATGACAAGATCGACCCCCGAAGGAGCGCGTGATTACCTGGTTCCGAGCCGGGTTCATGCAGGCAGCTTTTACGCGCTGCCGCAGTCGCCGCAGATCTTCAAGCAGATTCTGATGGTCAGCGGATTCGATAAGTATTTTCAGATCGCGCGCTGCTTCCGCGATGAGGACTTGCGAGCTGATCGCCAGCCAGAGTTTACGCAAATCGATCTGGAGATGACATTTCCGCAGCAGGAGCTGATCTTCAAAACGGTTGAGGGATTTTTGACCGCTGCATTCAAGACAGCTGGCATCACTCTGGAACCGCCGTTCGTTCATATGACTTACGACGAGGCGATCCGGCGGTACGGGATCGATAAGCCGGATATGCGGCTGCCGGCGATGGTCGAGCTTACCGAGGTGCTAACGCTGGAGTTGCGCGAGTCTCTGAAGGTAGAGCCAAAGCTGCCTGTGCTGGGGTTTGTGATTCCGTCTGCCGGAACGATGAGTGGCACGCAGAAACGCGCGCTGGTGGACGAAGTGCGGAAGTTTTTTGGCGATTGCGGATTGGATTACCTGGATGTTGCCCGACTGAAGACGAATTCTGGCTTTGCACCGCTTGCTGAGGCGATTGAGAACGAGATCAGTACCGCAAACTCTCACCTCTCGGCGACACAAGGGGCAACCAGCTCTGAGCCAGACCTCGTGGTCGTCGTCACGCCGAAGCTGGGGACGCCCGAGAAGTGGAACTACGATCCGCAATGGATCTACAAGAAGGTGGGTGGCCTGCGGCTGGAATTGGCGAAGAAGTATGCCGACAAGCATGGTCTCTTTATCCAGACCGGTACGGCGGCGGATTACAAGTTCTGCTGGGTGACCGATTTCCCCATGTACGAGTGGGATGAAGAGGCCAAGGTGTGGCAGGCGGCGCATCATCCGTTTACCTCGCCGCATGAAGAGGATATTCGGGCCGGACGCCTGACCAATGACAAGGGTGCCGTGCGTGCGCTTGCCTACGATATCGTCCTGAATGGGACGGAGCTGGGTTCAGGCTCGATTCGTATTCACCGCAAGGATGTGCAGGCGGAGATCTTCCGGTCGCTGGGAATGGATGAGGCCGAGCAGAAAGCCCGCTTTGGCTTCTTTCTGGATGCGCTGGAGTATGGAACGCCCCCGCATGGCGGCATTGCGCTTGGGCTCGACCGGATCGTGATGATCCTGGCAGGTGCGAGCAGCCTGCGCGAGGTGATTGCCTTTCCGAAGACGGCCAAAGCCATTGACCTGATGGTGGACGCACCCACGCCGGTAAGCGAGCAGCAGATGCGGGAGCTGAGCTTGAAAACAGTTGCGAAGAGTTGAGGCTTAAGTTTGCGCATTCCACAGCCGATGAGGTGTACCAAGCGTCCAACGCAGGTGGAATCCAGGTAGAAGCAGTGAGGAGCGAGAGTGCGACTGCGTTTGTTTGTTTTTTCTATAGGTGTGGTGGCCGGCATGGCTGGGAGTGCCTTTGGCCAGGCGTCTGCGACCGCTTCTGCGGGTTTGCAGCTTTCGGTGTTCGGCGGTGCGACGGGAGTCTACACCGGGGTAGCGCTCGGGAGGAACTTGTCGATTACGGCGGGTGCGGACGCAACGTTCCAGCCGCGCTTTGGACTTTATCCAGGCATTGAAGTACGCGGGACGTACCCCGTCAATAGCGGCTCTGTGGATGGAGAGAAGAATCTGCTGGGGGGCCTGGTGGTAGGACGTCATCTGGGACGCATTCAGCCCTATGGCGACATCCTGGTTGGCCGGGGCGAGATCCACTTCAAAACCCCATATCCGAATCCGACGGACACGGAGGTGTACATCCAAACCGCTTCAACCGTGATCTCCCCGGGCGCGGGAGCAGATGTACTTCTTACAGATCGCTTTGCTTTGAAGGCGGACTTTCAGTTTCAGCACTATGAAAGCCCTGTAACCGCTTCCGGGGCGGTTTACTCGAAGGCTTTTACGCTTGGCTTGACGTATCGCCTGCCGTTCGGCGGTCTGGGGCATGGGCGCCGGTGAGGACTAAGGCAGCTCCGAGCCCTTACATTCAATCACTTCGTACAGGTCCGAGTGGTAGACGTTCCGGGCGCGGCGGGTTGCGTCTACCACAGCGGACCCAAGGCAAAGGTAAGCGCCAAGTGGCTCGTTCTCAATAGCGCCGTTGGGTGACATGCTGTGTAGCTTTCGACGGATTGCTCTGGAGCCGACTCGATGTAGCCCCTTTGAACGCGTTCGAGCTTGGTTATGGTTTGGCTTCGAGGGTGGGGTTGGGGTAATCTTCGGCCATGGCACACGACGCAGCGGCATTTGAGTACAAGGTTCTTCACCTTACCGATCATCTGGATAAGACGACCGGGGCAGACTTGTTACTGGAGATAGAAGCGAAGCTGGGCTACGAGGTTCAGCAGGTATTCACACGGCACGCAGGTGAGGGAGAGTTCGTCTACGCGCTGTTGCGGCGTGCGCGCGTCAAGGATTAGAGGCGGCCTGATTGCGAGCGAGCCCTTGGGGCGGTCCTGGGCTTCGCCAGGCGCTCCCGTCGGCCACGAAGGTTTGTGTCGAGCCCGTCCGGGAAGACGATTCTTCAGTGCGCGTCAGTCTTGAAGATGTCTTCGGCGAAGTAGTTTTCGATTTTGGATTGATCGCGGAGCATCTCGAAGTAAGCCGCCTTGAGCAGCTGCGAACGCGCTTCGCGGAGACCGTCGCGGATGTGCTGCTGCACCTGCGGCTCCGAGAGATCGTGCTGGCCGGCAGGCTCTTTGGCAATCAATTGCAGAATCATGTAGCCGCTGGTCTTTTTGGGGTCGTGCGGGTCGGGCAACGGGATGATGTCGGTGCTTTGGCCGGCCTTCAGCTTGTCGATGATGGCAAACAGAGCGGGGCCGACGCTTTGCTGCAGCTGCGATTGTGGGATGACGCCCATGTCGCCGTTATTGGAGGAGACCTGCGCGTTCTCCGAGAAGTTCATGGCAAGCGTCCCGAAGTCCTCACCCGCATCAACACGATTCTTCAGCGCTTGAATCTTCTTGCGGGCTTCTTCATCGTTGGTTGCCTTGTTGCCCTGCAGGTTGGCCGGCCCGGAGTTCGGCGGCGGCGGGGTGTTCGTTACCAGGATTTGAGCCAGGTGATAGGTCGTCTCGATGTTGTTGAACTCGGCCTTATGCGCGCTGAAGTAGTTACTGATATCCGCATCGGAGATGGTGATGCGGGTGTTGATCTCCTTGTTGATCAACTTGTTGTATGTGATGCTCCGGCGCAGATCGCGCTTGACTCCTTCAACGTTGGTGTGGTGCTCGGCGAGGCGCTGATTGAACTGGTCCTCGGTGTAGGGCGCCTTCATCTCCGCGAGCTTGGCATCAACCTCGTCCGGGGTTGCGGAGAGATTCATCTTGGCGGCGCGCTGCTCGACGATCTGGTAGTTGATCAATTCGCCCAGGAGTTGCAGACGGAGCGAGTCGGACTGCTCTTCGGAGGGCTTCTCCTGCGGATTGTCGCCGAGTTGATCGTTATACGCCTTATCCAGCTCGGCATGCATGATGGCGTGTCCATTCACGGTGGCGACGACGTCGGCCGAGCGTTTGGGCTGGCAGCCGGTAAGTACGACCGCCACATAGGCAGCGAGCATGATCGCACGGACGGGCTTCGGGCGTCGGGTGGAAGGCGGAGATTGATGCTGACGGGTCATACGGGTCGGGCGCGAAATCTGCACTATAAGACAGCCTCGTGATTCTACAGAATCTATTGTCCAATATTTTGGGGAATATTGTCGGAACGGAACAAACGCCGGCCACAGGAAGCTATCGTAAGAGGGTGGGAATAACGCCGATTTCGGTGGGAGTGGATGCGGGGCCTGAACAGACGGTGCGGCCACCGCACTTCCTGGCAGACCTTTACACCTTCAACTGGAAGGTCATGGAGTTTCGTCTACCGGCGGTGAGCGCCGCAGCCGTAGCGCTCTGCCTGGTGATCGGCATTGGCCTGGGGCATCCGGGCGGCGCGCTGATTGCCGCGGGAGGCGCGTTCACGATTGGCTTCGGAGCCAACCAGAGGATCTCCGACTCGCGCGTCTGGCCGATGGTTCTGGCGACGCTTTCTCTTGGAATCGCGACCCTCACCGGTACGCTGGTGGGGCATCGGGGCTATGCGCTCCTGGTCGCATCTGCCGGCGCCGCAGCTATCTATGGTGTGCTGACGATCCGCACTGCGGGGTTGGCCTGGGTGGGACAGCAGGCGGCAGTCGCCCTCTTTGTGGCTTCGGCGTTCCCTTCGGGCCCGAAACATTCACTCGAACGCGCCGGCCTGATTTTGGCCGGCGGCTTCGTGCAGATGATCATGACCACGGCTGGTTTGCGCCTGATTCCGGAGTTGCAGACCGATCTGCTCACGATTCCCAAGGTGGTCTATTCGTCTCTCTACGAGCAGCGGGCCGAGTTCCTCCGGCGCTTGCAGGAACTGCCGAAAGCCTTGCCGGCGCCTGATCGGGCGGCCGCGGCGGTGTATGCAGGCCGGCTTGTCATCACCGTAGCGTTGGCCTCTGAGCTGTATCGCTACCTTGGGCTGCAGTCGGGATACTGGATCCCAATGACAGCGATGCTGGTGCAGAAACCGGCTTTCTTTGAGACGCTGACGCGTGGGCTGATGCGGGTTGGTGGAACGCTCGCCGGCGCCGTACTTGCTACGCTGCTGGTACAGCATGTGCCAATGGGGCCGTGGTGGCTGGCCGTGGGTGTTACCGCGTGCGCCTATGGCGCGTTCGTGACGACTTCGGTCAACTATGGCATGTTCAGCCTGTTTCTGACGAGTTACATCGTGTTCCTGCTTTCGCTCAACGCTATCCCGGGCCCGGAGATCGCGCACCGGCGGGCTGGTTGCACCGCTGCGGGCGCGCTGATCGCCTTACTGATCCACATCGATGCACTCCGCCGGCATCGCGCAAGCTAATTGCTCGCGGCGAGTTGTATCAAGCATTGCTTCGGCGTCGCGGTTTGTCGGCGACCCGTTGCTGCCAGGAGTCTGGATGCCGCAGCCTTGGCCCGGAGAATTCATGCACCTTTGCGCGGAGCACAGCATCCTCTTGGAGGGAGAACATCATGAATACGACGGGTAATACGATTTTCATCACAGGTGGCGGCTCGGGCATCGGTCGCGGATTGGCCGAGGCGTTCCACAAGGCGGGCAACACCGTCATCATCTCGGGCCGGCGCAAGGACGTGCTCGATGAGGTGACGAACGCGAATCCTGGCATGAAGTCGATTGAGTTGGATGTGCGGGATCCCCAGAGTATTGCGAAGGTGGCAAAGCAGTTGGCCGACGAGTCTCCGGAGTTGAACGTGCTGATCAACAACTCCGGGATCATGAAGTTCGAAGATATTGCCAACGGGTTGAACGAAGACGCGCTCACCTCGACCATCGAGACCAATCTCTATGGGCCAATCCGGATGACGGAAGCGCTGCTTCCACACCTGAAGCGGCAAAAGGATGCGGCGGTGCTGAATGTGACCTCCGGGCTGGCGTTTGTGCCGCTGGCGCCGACAGCGATCTACTGCGCCACCAAGGCGGCGCTGCACTCCTGGACACACTCCCTGCGATTCGCGCTGCGGAACACCAGCGTGAAGGTGATCGAGGTAGCTCCGCCCTATGTGCAGACGGAACTCACCGGGGAACAGCAGAAGAACGATCCGCGCGCGATGCCGCTTCGCGAGTACATCTCCGAGACAATGGAGTTGTTGAAGACAGACGCTGACGAAATCCTGGTCGAGCGGGTGAAGCGCATGCGCAACGCCGCCGGACCGGGCGAATGGACGTTCATCACCGAGTACAACGAGATGATGGGCGACCGGCATTGATGCCGAGCCTTCCGAACAGCATCCAATAAGGCAGGAGTGATTCCAATGGCAGACGCAACAACGAAGATCCAAAAGTCGATGGAAGAATGGCGGAAAGAGCTCACGCCTGAGCAGTTTCACGTCATGTTCGAAAAAGGCACGGAGCGCGCATTCACCGGAGCACTCGTTAACAATCATGACGACGGCATCTATCACTGCGGCGCCTGCAACGCACCGCTGTTTACGTCGGAGACGAAGTTTGAGTCAGGATCTGGCTGGCCGAGCTTCTATCAGCCGGTTTCGAAAGATGCGGTGGTTGAGCATGAAGATCGTACGTTTGGCATGCGTCGAGTCGAGGTAACCTGCGCGACCTGCGGAGCGCACCTGGGACATGTCTTTCCGGATGGTCCGCGACCGACTGGAGAGCGTTTCTGCATCAACTCGGCTTCACTGCAGTTTGCGAAGAGCTAGCTCTTGGTCTAGGATCAGGCACGAAAACCCCGGCGCAGATTGCGCCGGGGCTTGGTGTTTTAGAGCTAGAAAATAGGAGCGGGTAGGTGTTCTTCAGCCTTTGACGATCTTGCCGCCCTTGATGCAGGAGGTGCAGACGCGCATGCGCTTAGAGTTCGAGGAACCCTCAACCTTGGCTTTGACGGGCTGGAGGTTGACCGACCAGCGACGACGAGTCTTGTTGTTGGCGTGCGAGACGTTATTGCCGGACTGCGGGCCTTTGCCGCAAAGTTCACATTTGGCTGCCATGTTGAAGCTCCTAAAACTGTCGATTTGTTCGCAGTGGCCTTCCACTCGGGGCGATCGGTTCAGCCGGAGATGGTAGGCACGAGCGGATTCGAACCGCTGACCTCTACCGTGTCAAGGTAGCGCTCTAACCAACTGAGCTACGCGCCTGCAGTGCGTCTAGTTAGTGTACTGGGAAACCGGGCTGGAGGCAAGGTTGGGTTAGCATGAGGTGATCTCCTGTTCTCCATCGTGCCTCTCCTCCGCCAATTTCGCGCTGCGCCGAATTTGCTGACCATGGCGCGGCTCTTCGCATTGCCCTTCCTGGTCATCTTAATCCTGGATCACCGCTGGGAGATCGGCTTCTCGCTCATGATGGTGGCGGGGATTACTGATGCGTTCGATGGTCTGCTGGCGCGATGGCTCGACCAGCATACTCGGCTAGGGCAATATCTAGACCCGATCGCCGACAAGCTGCTGCTGAGCACACTATTTATAACGCTGACGACGGTCGGGTTGATTCCGCGCTACGTGACGGTGCTCGTCTTCAGCCGGGATCTGGGGATCTTGCTAATTTCGACGCTGCTCTTCGTCACAAATACGCTGAAAGACTTTCGGCCGTCGATGTTAGGCAAGATCAATACCTGCCTGCAGATCGTGGCGGTGGTCTGTGTGATGGCAGATCAGGTCTGGCCGATACCGCATCTGCCAACGATCGACTGGGGGCTGCTGCGGGTCATTGCGGTCCTGGCGCCGATCAGCGCGGCCCAGTATGCGTGGATCGTGGTGCGACGGGTCTCTACGCCGGTTGAAGCACCTGACGCAAAAGCGCCCTGATCGAGGGCAGCGACCCCTTCGTAGGGTGTTTGGCTTCGCGCTTTGAACCAGGTGGCCGCAAAGAAACGGAGCATCCTTTTGAAGCGAGGATCTGGTGGATGGACGCCTTCGCTGTTGCGTACGGCTCCCGGCGGTCGTACACTATGTAGGACTGGAGTAGTCCCCTTTCCAGCCAGAGTTGGCGCTTATGCTTCGTCTGACAAAAAAAGCTGATTACGGGTTGATGGCTTTGAAGTACCTGGCGGAACAGGCGCTGGTCCCGGGCGGGAAGGCGTCTGCGGCACAATCGGCGAAGGATATCGCCGATGCGTACCATATTCCTCCGCAGTTGCTTGCGAAGATCTTGCAGACGCTGGCGAGAGCCGGGTTGCTGGTATCGCACGCAGGAACCAACGGCGGGTATGCGCTGGCGCTGCCGGCGAGCGAGATTTCGGCATTTGAGGTGATTCGTGCCATCGATGGCCCACTTTTTATCACCAGCTGCATCACCATTCACGGAACCTGCGACCTGGCTGGACATTGCACCATCAAAGAACCATTGCGCAAGGTGAACGACTCCATCAAAGACCTGCTGAGCGCGATCCGCATTGCGGATCTGATCGAGACTCCCGATGGCGAAGGGCAGACGGCGATGGTAGGCGGCGGACTGGTTTCGATCGCGGTTTAGAAGCAGAGTTAGTAAGGTGCGCGGGTCGCGCTGCAACGAACTTAGGACAATGATTCAGGAAGTTCAGGAGAATAGGAATATGAACGAATTTGTTGCGGAAGAGATGGAACAGAGTTCGGATATGACACACAACGGCGTTGTGATCACGGAGTCGAACGAGCCGCTGCCGGCGGGCGTGACGTTGCCGATCTATATGGATAACCATGCGACAACTCCGATGGATCCGCGCGTGCTCGATGCCATGCTGCCTTACTTCGGCAAGGTCTTCGGCAATGCGGCCAGCCGCAATCACCAGTTCGGCTGGGAGGCCGAGCAGGCGGTTGACAAGGCTCGCGAGCAGGTTGCCAAGTTGATCGGGTGCACCCCGAAGGAGATCATCTTCACCTCGGGCGCGACCGAATCGAACAACCTTGCCATCAAGGGTATCGCCGAGATGTACCGCGAGCGCGGCAACCACATCATCACCCAGGTGACCGAACACAAGGCTGTGCTTGACACCTGCAAGAAGCTCGAGCGTATGGGTTACGAAGTAACTTATCTTCCCGTTGAGACCGACGGCCTCGTTTCCATTGAAAAGTTGAAGGCTGCGATGACTGATCAGACGATCCTGGTCTCGATCATGTTCGCTAACAACGAGATCGGCGTAATCCAGCCGGTCGAAGAGATCGGCAAGCTCTGCCACGAGAAGGGCGTGATCTTCCATACCGATGCCGTCCAGGCGGTCGGCAAGATCCCCGTCGACGTGCAGAAGATGAACATCGACGTACTCTCTCTGACGGCGCACAAGATCTATGGCCCCAAGGGTGTGGGCGCGTTGTACGTTCGCCGGCGTAATCCACGCGTGCAGATTACCGAGCAGATCAACGGAGGCGGACACGAGCGCGGCATGCGTTCGGGCACACTGAATGTTCCGGGCATCGTCGGCCTGGGTGCCGCCTGCGAGTTTGCGATGAACGAGATGGAAGCCGAAGGCAAGCGGCAGCAGGAGCTGCGCGACTACCTCAAGGCGAAGTTCGAGAACGCGCTCGACTATGTCCACGTCAACGGCAACATGGATCACCATCTTCCCGGCAACTTGAACATGAGCTTCGTGCACGTCGAAGGCGAGTCGCTGTTGATGGGTATCAACGACATTGCGGTCTCGTCGGGTTCGGCCTGCACCTCGGCCACGCTCGAACCGTCCTACGTGCTGAAGGCGCTAGGCCTGGGCGACGATGTTGCGCACTCTTCGATTCGCTTCGGGCTCGGACGCTTCAACAACAAGGCAGAGGTGGATTACGTCTCCGACAAGGTGATCGACGTGGTGCAGCATCTGCGTGAGATGAGCCCGCTTTACGAGATGGTGAAGGAAGGGATCGACCTGAGCAAGATCGAGTGGGCAGCCCACTAAGGTCTATGCACGATGAAGGAGGCCCAGTATGAAAAAGCCGACGTGGATGTTGTGGGTTGCAGGCGTTTCGATCTGGGCTTTCTTTGATTGGCTGACCGGGGTCTTTATTCATCAGACGATCCACCGGAACGACTTTGCGCTGGCACTCGAGTCAGGACTCGTCGGAGGAACTCTGACCTGGTGGTTTGCTTTGCGGCGGTTTCAAAAGAAGCATCTGGAAGTGACGAACGCCGCTTCCAGCAACAGTTTGGGTTCAGCATCATCTAACGTATAGGACCAGGAGAATACGGACATGGCATACAGCGAAAAGGTAGTCGATCACTACAGCAATCCACGTAACGTCGGGCAGATGGACAAGAGCTCGTCCGAAGTTGGCACTGGCCTTGTTGGCGCGCCCGAATGCGGTGACGTCATGCGTCTGCAGATTCGGGTGAACCCCGAGACGCAGGTAATTGAGGACGCGAAGTTCAAGACCTTCGGCTGCGGTTCGGCGATTGCGTCGAGCTCGCTTGCAACCGAATGGGTGAAGGGAAAGACAGTATCCGAGGCGCTTACCATTTCGAACACCGACATCGTCAAGGAGCTCGCGCTTCCCCCGGTGAAGATTCACTGCTCGGTGCTGGCGGAAGATGCGATTCGCGCCGCCATCGGCGACTGGAAGAAGAAAAACAATGTCGCCGAGACGGAAGGCGTCGCCGTCGCCGCCGCTCACTAATCTCCGTCGCACTGCTTCTTTCGCCCATGTCTCGCTTCTGAGACATGGGTTTTCCTTACCCCATATCCCGCCAGAGAAAGCAAGAAATGTCGACCGTTTCGATCTCCACCAGCACTTCAAGCTCGATGTCCGCGCCTGCTCCGGCAGCGCCAAAGGATGTACTCGCCGGAATGACGCTCTTGACCGCCGAGGGTCAGCAACCCCGCGCCAAGCAGGCTATTGAGATTACAAAGAATGCTCTCAAGCGCATTCGCGTCGCCATGGCCAAGGAAGGAATTTCGCCGGTAGACGGGGGTTTGCGCGTCGGCATCACGGGCGGCGGCTGCTCAGGGCTCTCGTACAACATTCGCTTTGATACCAAGCCCCGTGAACGCGACCGTACCTTCATCTTCGGCGAGGGCGTGGAGACGCCCAATGACCCCTCGGGCGCGCAGGCAGTGCGCATCTTTGTCGATCCGAAAAGCTTCATCTACCTAGCCGGAATGGTGCTCGATTTCGAAGAGACCCTCATGCGCCAGGGCTTTAACTTCATCAATCCGAATTCCACGAAGAGCTGCGGCTGCGGGAGCAGTTTCTCAGCTTAGACACTTAGTTTTCTGGCGATCAGAGGACACATACGTCGGCTTGAACGTGCAGAATAGCTGCATGAGTTCAAGTCGGCGTAAGTTTTTGAAGACGGCCTCTGTGGGCCTCGTAAGCGCTTCTCTCTCCGTGCCGGCAGCGACCTCCGCCGAGACAAACTCGCAGGTCGATCCATCAGGCGCGGCTGCGGGATTACCGCTGGCGGACAAGGTCAACATCCTCCAGGGCACAAACTCCACAGGCATCTTCTCTCGCGGTAATACCTTGCCAATTGTCGCGCTGCCCTTCGGCATGGCGCACTGGACGCTGCAGAGTACCGATCGCGAACCCTGGTTCTTCCATCCAGACGACCGACGCATCCTGGGCATTCGCTGCACGCATCAGCTCAGCCCCTGGCTTGGGGATTACGGGCAAGCTACCTTCCTGCCCTGCCAGGGCGAGATCGAACTTGCACCGGGCAGCCGTTCTGCCTCGTATCGGCCGGAACGTTCAAAGCTTGCGCCCTACGAGATGAAGCTGCGGCTCGAGCGCTATGCCGCCGATATCACCCTCGTGCCGACGATGCGCGGCGCCTTGATGCAGGTCACCTTCGAAAAGCTCCTCAGCCCCGAGGCTTCGCTGACCATCGATCTTCCCGATAAGGAGTCGAGAGCCTTTTTCGATCAGGCGACCGGCACCGTAGTCTGCACGTCGACGTCGACCTCCGGCGGCACGCCACCGAACTTCAAGACTTTCTACGCCGTACGGATCGACGCAGGTGCAACGCATGAATCGAGGGGGAAGCCGCAATCGTTGATCCTTGGTTTGGAGGTGAAGAAGACAAAGGCCGGGGAGCTTGCCGTTGTCCGATACCGGGCGGTTCAAGGCCCGGGACACTTTATACGGATCGGCACCTCCTTCATCTCCGCCGAACAGAGCATTCACAATCTTGAACAGGAGATCGGCGAGCAGTTCGTTGAACCACTCCGGGCTCAGGCTCTCGCGACCTGGGACAAGCATCTTGGCCGCGCCGTTGTGCAAGGGGGAACTGACGTTCAGCAGAAGACGTTCTACTCCTGCATGTACCGCGCACTGCTCTTCCCGCGCACCTTTCACGAGATGGGCCCGGATGGCAAGACGATTCACTTCAGCTCTTACAACGGCAAGGTCGAGCCTGGCGTTATGTACGCCGATCATGGCTACTGGGACGTCTACCGCGCCTGGTATCCGTTCATGTCCATCCTGTTTGAGGATCGTCTCGCTGAGATCCTGCAAGCGTGGGTTAATGCGGCTAAAGAGGGAGGTTGGCTGCCGCAGTTCCCTGCTCCTGGCTATCGCGCGTGCATGACCGGCAGCCTGATCGATTCGATCTTCGGTGATGCCGTATGCAAAGGCATCTCCGGCTTCGACCTTGCGGGCGCCTACGCCGGCCTGAACCGGCACGCGACGGAGCCTGGCGATCCGGACAAAGGCTATGGTCGGCAAGGCATTACACAGTATCTAAAGCTCGGCTATGCTCCTGCGGATCAGGTGGATCAGTCCGCCGCCGAGACGGTCGACTCAGCATACGGTGACTTCTGCATCGCGCAGGTGGCGAAGGCTTTGGGCAAGATGGACGATGCCGCGATGTTCCAGCAGCGTTCGGAAAACTGGAAGCATCTTTACGACCGACAGGTACGCTTTCTACGCGGAAAGAATGCCGATGGCTCGTGGGTAGCGTTCGACCCGATCCAGTGGGGCAGTCCGTATGTAGAAGGTTCAGCCTGGCAGCATCGTTGGGATGTGCCGCACGCACCGGACGAGTTGATTCAGGTGATGGGCGGTCCAGACTTCGTCGTCCAAGAGCTAAAGACGATGTGCACGATGCCACCGGCGTTCCGGGTGGGCGTCTACCAGTCCGAGATTCACGAGATGTCCGAGATGGCCGCAGTGGACTTCGGTCAGTATGCGCATAGTAATCAGCCAGTACATCATGTGCTCTACCTCTTCGCGATCGCTGGTCGGCCAGACCTTACCCAGTACTGGGTGCGCAAGGTGATGACCGAACTCTACTCGCCCGACAACTACGCCGGCGACGAAGACACCGGCTCGATGGCCGCATGGTTCCTGCTCAGTTCCTGCGGCTTCTATCCATTCTGTCCGGGCAAGCCGGAGTATGTTCTCGGAAGTCCTTTGTTCGATCAGGTAACGCTTACGCCGGAGCGTGGAGCCGTGCTGACGATAAGAAGCAAAGGAAATTCGGCCGAGAACATCTACGTTCAGCGCGTTGAGGTGAATGGGGTCGAGCATCAAGGGGTCTTCCTGCCGCATGCGACGGTTGCGGCAGGAGGAACGCTTGCATTCACGATGGGGCCGAATTCGACGAAAGGATAGAGCCGGCAACCAGCCTTCTCTGTAAAGAAGAGTCCGCGAGGGGCTCTGTCGGATCCCTCGCGGTGTCAGCTTTGCGGGTGGAGAGCTACTCGGGACGCGGAACGGGTTTGAGCCTGGCCGCACCCTGAAACGGTAGCATCCAGCCCGGGTACTCAGGTGGCAAGGCGCTTACCTCGTCAAGCTGCTTCAACTCATCGTCTGTAAGTTTCAGATCAACCGCCGCGAGGTTGTCTTCGAGTTGATCAGGCCGCTTCGCTCCGATGATCACGGACGTGACGAAGGATTTGGATAGCAGCCACGCGAGCGATACACGCGCAGCCGAGCAGCCGTGAGCCTCGGCGATAGGCTTGATCACGTCGAGGATCTTCCATGTGCGTTCTTTATCGACGATCGGAAAGTCGAACTCAGACCGCCGCGTACCTTCTGGCTTCTGGTTCTCGCGGCTGAATTTACCCGAGAGCAGCCCTCCCGCAAGTGGGCTCCAGACCAGCAAACCGGTCTTTTCGGCTTCCAGCAAAGGCACGATGTCGCGTTCGAGATCGCGGCCTGCGATCGAATAGTAGGCCTGCAGGGTGTCGAACCGGGCAAGGTTGCGGAACTCCGATATCGCAAGGGCCTTGCTGATCTTCCAGCTGAGCCAGTTCGAGACGCCGATGTAGCGGACCTTTCCCTGCTGTACGAGTGTATCGAGCGCGCGGAGAGTCTCTTCGACCGGCGTGATCGTGTCGTTTCCGTGAATTTGATAGAGATCGATATGGTCAGTCTGCAACCTCTGCAGGCTGGCATCGACCGCGTCCATGATATGGCCGCGCGAGGCGCCCACATCATTGCGGCCTTGCCCGGTGCGGCCATAGACTTTCGACGCAATCACCACATCTTTACGGGCGATGTTGAGGTTTTTCAATGACTGCCCAAGGGTCTTTTCGCTTTCGCCCTCGGAGTAGACGTCGGCCGTATCGAAGAAGTTGATCCCAGCGTCGAGCGAAGACTTGATCAGAGCGTCTGCACCGGTCTGATCAACCGTGCCGACCTTTTGCCAGAAGCCGGAACCGCCGTGGAACGTCATGGTGCCGAGGCATAGGCTTGAGACGAGAAGACCAGTATTGCCGAGGGTTTTATATTCCATGCCGCATTGGACGCTTGGACGGGACCCGCAGATGCAAAGGGTGTCCCGACTCCAGGCGAGCAGCACTTCGCGGAGTCAGAAGCCTCACGTGGCAAAGATGAGAGGTATGCTGAGCTATGAATTTTTTCCAGGTTTTCGGACTGCCGTTCCATCTACAAATTGATACAGCTTTGTTGGAGAAGGCCTTCTACGCACAGTCGCGCAAGCTGCATCCAGACCGGTTCGCGGCAAAGCCGGCTGCCGAGCAGGAGGCCGCACTTGCTGAATCGTCGCGCTTGAATGACGCGTATCGAACCTTGAAGGACCCCATTCTACGCACACAGTACGTGCTTTCGCTCGAAGGCGTTGAGCTGGAGGAGCAGTCAAAAGCAGCCACCGAGGCGGCGCGAGCCTCAGGCAGCCAGAAGAAGCAGCTGATCCCACCCGAGCTGCTCGAAGAGGTGTTCGAGCTTAACATGCAGTTGGCCGAGATGAAAGCCGCGAAAGAGTTCGGCGACGAGGCCGACCCGGACTTGCGCCGAGACCTGGAAGCGGCCGCACGCGGCTTCGATATCAAGATGGTCGAGACGCAGCGTGAACTCGAAGCTTTATGGGTGCGCTGGGATAACGCGGTAGATGCAGCGGACGAGATGGCTCGGGCCACTGTCAAAGATGAGTTGGTGACTCTGCTCAACAAGCGCAGCTATCTTCGGAACCTGGTACGGGATGTCGCGACCGCGCTGGAGTAGTACATCCGGGAAATAGTCCAATATCCGCCCCACAATGGAACGGAAATGAGCATCAGTTCGCTATTGGGAATTACAAGCAAGATATTCCGTATAGATACTGAATGAGTCGTCTGAAAGCATCCGTGTGCGCGTAATGTTCTCGCTATGTCGCCAATCGAGTACCTGCAAGGCGAAGGCTTATCGAGGGGGCAGCGCTGGCTGCTGATACTGCTGGTGCTGTGCGCCACGGTATCCACCTCGGTAGGCGTGATGAATGCGATGCACCAAAGCCAGGACTTTCAGTGGAGCGGCGAGAGAGTCTTGTTGCAGCATAGCGATCCGTGGGCGCAGTATCTCGCGGGCGACCCCGGACACCGCTTCATCATGACGCAGATTCCGAATTATCTGCCCATCCTGTATGTCTTGATCGTTCCTCTCGGATGGCTTCCGCTACTCTATGCGAAGCTGCTGTGGGCCTTGGCGAATGTTGTGTTCGCCGGGGTGAGCGCAAGTGCGGCGGCCCGCGTGTTCGGGCTGGGACGCTGGCAAGGTGTGACGCTCCTTTGCCTCATGATGATGGCAACGCCGACGAGAATGTCGATCGGCAACGGCCAGCAGGGTCTGCTCGTCCTGATGATTTGGTGCCTTACGTTGCTCTCGAGCAGGTTGACGGAGCGGGGAGCGGCGCTCTCGGGCATTGCTTACTTCAAGTACAGCTTCGCTCCGCCTATGGCGCTCTTCCTGCTGTTTCGACGCGGAGTGAAGGCGTTCGCTTTGAGCCTTCTCCCAGCGGTGGCTGCTGTCGGTCTGGTTTGGGTCTGGATCACTGGGGGACGGCATCCGATCGAGCTGCTGCGTTTGTTGGTTGAGCCGCTTGCGGTCTCACGTGAAGGATTCAAGCCGGAGGCAGGCGATCCAAACCTGATGAACGTCGTCGAACAGTTCCTCCAGGGCCGGCCGCAGGGCTTCGTCAACGGAGTCGAAGTGGTGGTTGCCCTTGCCGCCTGCCTTTGCATCAGCTACTTCGCATTTCGCCGCAATCAGGACGGCGACATCCAATGGCAGATGTCCGTCATGGCAGTGATGAGCTATGGCTTGTTTAAGCATCACACTTACGACGCGGTCGTTTTGCTGCTTCCGCTGGCGTATGCCATGGCACGCTGGCAGGAGCGTTCTGCAAAGGTCTTGCTGGGATTGATTGGCTATCTCTTCTTCTTCGAACGGGCGCTGCAGGCTACCCATGTTCCGGCAGCCTGGTTCCGGCTCCCGGACTTCCTGGTGATGATGGCTGTCCTGGCGCTGACGTACAGGATGGGATCGGCAACGGTTGCGATTGAGACGGATGCGCTGGTAAGGACGAAGGTTCGCGTTTCGAGGGTTCGCCGTAGTACGAAAATAGCGGCTTGAATCAGGACTGCGGCGTCTTCAGTCGCTGCAGTTGAGCCAGGTGGTTGAGGTCATGTCCGGCCATTGTCTCAAGGATATTCTGGAACGTGAGTCCGCCGCGTTCAGGATGATGCGCGCGACGATCAAGCTCTGCCTGGCTGAGCGTACCAACCAGCTTCAGGTTCCAGAGACGGGTGGCGCGAAACAGTTCCAGCGCGCTCGAAAGGTCATAGGCCTCGTAGTGTCTGGCCCACGCGTCCTGATCGAAGGGTTGCAGAAAAGCAGGCTCGGAGGCTGGAGCTGCGAGAATCTGGCGCAGACGGAAGCTGAAGGCGATTTCACAGTCTGCAAGGTGCGCGACGATCTCGCGTGGGCTCCATTTGCCGCGGGCGATGGATGTGTCGATCTGCTCGGGTGTTAGCGCTGCCGTCGTTTGCTGGAGCAGCCCCGGGGTGGAGGCGAGAACGGCGCGCGCGTCCTGGGTGCCGAGTTGACCTGCATAGGGATTAGACATGCGAAACAGTAGCACGTTGAGCTGACTGCTTCCAGACCAGGGTTGGTCCTGTTCTTGGTTTCTGCAGGTTGCGCGAGGCAGGCATCGCCGCTGCCAGTCAAGTGTCTGTAGGAGAATGGGGTTGCAGGTGCGGAGCGCATCCAACCGCTGCGCCACGCATCGAACAGACGAAGACAAAGGATTGGACGTTTATGGCGGAGACACGCAGCATTGTTGTAGGAATCGACCTTGGTACGACCAACTCGCTGGTGGCGTTCATGCAGGACGAGACGCCGATGGTGATCCCGGGCGAGGATGGCGAGCGGCTCGTGCCGTCGGTCGTCGCCTGGACGGAAGATGGAGTCAAGGTCGGCAATGCGGCGCGAACGACGCTGGTTGAAGATGCCGGAGCAGCGATCTACTCGGCCAAACGGCTGATGGGGCGTGATCTGAACGACGTTCAGGAGGAGTTGAAGCTGTTCCCATTCCGCCTGGCTGAAGACGCGAAGGCGGGTGAAGTTCTGCGGCTGAATGTGGGCGGTCTGACGATGACTCCGCCCGAGGTGTCGGCGTATGTGCTGCAGCAGTTGAAGAAGAATGCCGAACGCTTCTTTGGTGCTGCGGTTACCAAGGCGGTCGTTACGGTTCCGGCGTACTTCAACGACGCGCAGCGGCAGGCGACCAAAGATGCCGGGCGCATCGCCGGCCTGGAGGTGCTGCGACTGGTGAACGAACCGACTGCAGCGGCGCTGGCGTACGGGTTGGACAAGCAGAAGGATGGCGTTATCGCGGTCTACGACTTCGGCGGCGGGACCTTCGACATCTCGATCCTGAAGCTGCATGAAGGGATCTTTGAGGTTGTGGCCACTGGGGGGGACACGCACCTGGGCGGAGATGATATTGACAATCTCCTGATTGCGATCGCTCTGGACGATATAGCCGGAGATCTGGGTGTAGATGTTAGATCAAATCCCGAGGCGATCCAGGCGGTGCGGAAGGCGGTCATCGAAGCCAAGATAGCGCTCTCCGACAAGGAATCTGCGCGGCTGCAGGTTACGCTGCCAGGCGCTATCCCGGGTGAACCCGCCAAGCTGTATGCCCGGGAGATCTCACGGGAGCAGTTTGAAGCTTTGATCGTACCCGTGGTGGCGCGCACGGCGGGACCGGTGAAGCAGGCCTTGAAAGATGCTGGTCTGGCTCCAGAGCAGATCGATGAGGTCGTGATGGTGGGTGGGTCGACCCGCATTCCTGCGGTTCGGCGGCTGGTGGCGGGATTGTTCGATCTGGAGGCGCGTGGGAGAAAGCTGCACACGGAATTGAACCCGGATGAGGTGGTAGCTCTGGGCGCGGCGGTGCAGGCGCAGATCCTGGCCGGCGGGTCTGCCGCGACCGAGGACCTGCTGTTGCTGGATGTGACGCCGCTTTCGCTCGGCATCGAGGCGTTGGGTGGAGTGGTAGCGAAGATCATCCAGCGGAACTCAACCATTCCGGCGAGCGCAACCGAGCACTTCACCACGGGGGTGGATGGACAGACGAATGTCGCCATCCATGTGGTGCAGGGTGAACGGGAGTTGGCGAAGGATTGCAGATCACTGGCACGCTTTGATCTGCAGGGCATTCCGCCGATGGTGGCCGGTCTACCGCGCATCGAGGTGAGATTCCTGATCGATGCGAACGGGATTCTGAAGGTGAGTGCGCGCGAACAGAGAAGCGGCACGGAGGCGCAGATTGACGTCAAACCAACGTACGGGCTGACCGATGAACAGGTGGAGACGATGATCTTGGATTCTTTTGACAATGCGGAGCAGGACATCACCGAGCGGCAGGTGATCGAGGCGAAGAACGAGGCTGAGACGATTCTGGAAGCGGTGAAAAAGGGCAAGACGCATCCGGTTTGGCAGCAGCTCACGTTTGCGGAGCTGGACAATATCTCGGCGATGGAGCTGGAAGTTAAGGCATCGATCCAGGGCGGCGACTACAAGATCATCCGCCAGGCGATCGAGCGACTGGACAAGGCGACGCGGCGATTTGCCGAACTGATGATGGATTCCGCGGTTTCAGGCGCAATGAAGGGGCAGACAATGAAGCAGGCCGGGGAGTCGATGGACCAGAAGCTGGGCGCGAGTCCTTCTGCTCCTCACGCGTTTGCGCCGGCAGAGTATGAGAAGGAGCAGCCGGCAATCGAAAGGGCTGAGCAGGACCAGGCTACCCCCGCGGAGTCCACGGAGGACTAATCTGTCGATGGCTCGCCGATCTGGGCTCCGCTGACACGAAAGTGTCAACTGCAAGGTTAGCTACATGACAGACCTTCCGGCCATGGGAGGGTAGCTTGGGGCTACGCAAAGAATTCTTCTTCATGAAGTTTTGCGAGATGTCTCGGCCAGATTGGAGCAGAGACATGCCGAACAGAGCGCTTTTTCGGCCCCCCGTACCAAAGCTACTTCCTGAAAACCTGGATCCTTCTGAGGCTCTCCGAGAGGGTCATTTTGTGCCCTTCTTCCAACCTCTCATCGCCCTGCGTACAGGTCAACTGGCGGGATTCGAGATGCTTGCCAGGTGGCAGCACCCAACGAAAGGCCTGGTTCCGCCAGATCTGTTCATCGCGGTCGCTGAACAGGATGGCTGGATCGAAGAGCTTACCCGTCAGCTCCTTCAGAAGGCGTTTGTAGCGGCTGACGCGATTCCCGATCCCCTGACGCTGGCCATCAACATCTCGCCGCTGCAGTTGCGAAATAGTGGTTTGCCGGAGCAGATCCGCGTTTTGGCCGCGGAAGCAGGCTTTCCCGTGTCACGCATCGTGGTCGAGATCACAGAGAGTGCGTTGATCGACAATCTGGAAAGCGCCATCCTGGTGGTGGCAGAGCTGAAGAGCATGGGGTGTCGACTGGCGCTTGATGATTTCGGCACCGGCTACTCGAGCCTCTCGCACCTGCAATCGTTACCTTTCGATAAGCTCAAGGTCGATCGCGGCTTCGTCAGCTCAATGACAGCAAGGCGCGAAAGCCGCAAGATCGTATCTGCCGTTGTGGGCCTGGGTCAGAGTCTGGGCCTCATCACGGTTGCGGAGGGGATCGAAACGCAGGAGCAGGCAGAGATGATGCTTTGGCTCGGCTGCGACTTTGGCCAGGGCTATTTTTACGGTCGCCCGATCCCTGCGAGCGCTTTACCTGCTTGTGTTTCCGCCAAACGGGAGAAGCTGCTGATCAACCCTGCGGGGCCCTGGAAAGGGATTACCGGCGCGGACTTCGATTCTCCGCGGACCCACCGTCTGGCTCAGCTTCAGGCTGTGTATGACGGCGCTCCGGTCGGCCTGGCTTTCTTCGATCAAAACCTGCGCTACGTCAATTTGAACCAGAGACTCGCCGACATGCACGGAGCGTCCATCGAAGAACACCTTGGAGCCTCTGTGGCCGAGATGATACCCGACCTGTTCTCGTATGTGGAACCCTATCTGCTTCGCGCTCTCGACGGAGAGGCCGTAACCGACGTCGAGGTACAAGTGTCCGAGACTGGCGAAACTCGTCTGGCCTCCTATCAGCCGGTGAGCGACGAGGCTGGGGAAGTTATCGGCGTTTCTTACGCAGTGATCGACATTACCGAACGCAAGCGAACGGAGCAGGCGCTCAAGCAGAGCGAAGCTCATTATCGAAGTATGGTCGACCTGAATCCTCAGGTTCTTTGGATTATGGACCCGCAAGGTCGTAATCTCGATGTGAGCCCACGCTGGGACGAGAAGACCGGATTGATGAAGTCACAGTCCGCAACTCATGAATGGCTGGAGTCGGTGCACCCGTCAGACATCCAGAGAACGCTTGAAGAAATCGCCGCTTCCCGCCGAGAAGGATCGGTGATCGATGTTCAGTATCGTGTCTTGACAGGCGAGGGAAGTTGGCGTTGGAAACGATCGCGTGGCTCACCACGTTTCGACGCCGCGGGCAAGATTGTCTGCTGGTACGGCAGTGTGGAGGATGTGGATGCTCCGAATCCGTCGCAGACGCTCTCACCCAGGGAGCTGCCCGTAAGTGTCGAGACTGCCATCCATCTTGAGGTCTCTCTCACTTCAGCCCAGAAGGCGACACGCGCGAAAGCCCTCCACGAGCTTGAGATTCTCGATACTACACCTGAAGCCGAGTTTGACGACCTGGTTGCGCTTGCCTCTCAGATCTGTGAAACACCGATCAGCATCATCTCTCTGGTGGATGCAGAGCGCCAATGGTTCAAGGCGGTTGTCGGCCTTGACTTCTCCGAGACTCCCCTTACATCTTCCTTTTGCACTTACTCGATCGCTCAGGGAGGATTATTCATGGTGGCAGATGCAACGCAGGACGAGCGCTTCCAGAATAATCCCCTGGTTACTGGCGACCCCCATATCCGTTTTTATGCGGGACTTCCACTCTATACGCGTGGCGGGGTACCGGTTGGTGCGCTTTGTGTGATCGACACGGTTCCGCGGAAACTGACTCCGAAGCAGACCAAGGCGCTTGCCATTCTCAGCCACCAGGTAGAGGCTCGCCTGGAGTTGCGCTCCGAGCGTAAGAAACAGGCGCGCGCACTGGAAGCGAGGCAGGCGCTCAAGATGCAGCTTGATATAAGCAAAAAAGCATTGATGCCGGTCTGTCCTGAATGCCACAACACGACGACCAAGGGTTCAAGGCTGCGACCGTACGAACTACCGTTTTCGCTCTTCGGCATTATCGCGCTGCGTTGTTCCTGCTGCGATCACCGCTTCTACCGGCATCGACTTACGATCCCGATCGCCAGCCGAAGCTTTGCGAAGACGTAGAGCTCGTTCGCGCGGATAAAAGTTGGGAATGTGCTCGTAGGGCGAGCAAGAGTGAGCAAAGAATGAGGCGGAGCCGCCTGGCTCCGCCTCATGTGGGAATTAGTGATGTCCGCCGCCGCCATGCCCACCGCCGCCATGTTCGCCGCCACCACCATGGAAGCCTTCGCCGGCGCCGCGGCTACCTCCGAATCCTCCTCTGGCTGCAGGAGCTCCACTCCCGTGATCGCCGCCGAATCCTCCACGGGCTACGGGTGCTCCGCCACCACGATAACCGGCCCCACCGCCACGATAGCCTCCACCGCCCCGGTATCCTGCTCCACCGCCACGGTAGCCTCCACCGCCTCGGTAGGCGGCCCCTCCTCTGTAGCCGTAACCTCCGCGACCTGGGAAGTAGTGTCCTCCACCTGCACCGTAGAAGCGATGCCCACCCCAGCCGTGCCCGTAACCCCAGTGATACCAGGGTCCAACGCCCAGAAATATTCCGTTATAGAAGTACCCCGGACCGTAAAAGCCAGCTGGTGCGCAGGCATACGGTGCGTAGTCATAGTAGCCGTAGGGGCAGACAGGAGGCGCGCCAATGTTGACGCCGACACTGAACTGAGCGTTTGCAGGAGCGGCAGGGATTAAGAGCAGCGCGGCGAAGAGAGCGGAGGCTGCGAGGAAGAACTTCGGGGTGCGCATGATAGGACCCTTTCTGACAGGGGCGCTCGTGCCTGGGGAGGATGCGTCCGCTGTATGCCCCGGCGAGGTGTTTATCGACGGCAGCTACTTTGGTAGAACCGAAACTTTCAGGCAAAGTTGCTTCGGAACAGAGCTTTCTCGACATTATCAAGTCCGCGGAACAGTCAAGGTTCGGCGTCTCCTGTGACCTTCATAGGTGTGTAAGGCTTTGCACCGGGAGTTGTGTTGGTTAAGGAGCGGTAGAATAAGGCATTATGTCTGATCATGGTGCAAAAGAACTGCCGTTTGTTGATTTGTCGAAGCCTGTAGGAGATGGCCTGGTGCGGGTGACGTTCCTGCCGGAGAACAAGACGGTGGAGTTTCCGTTCGGGTCGATGCCCTACGAGGGCCATGGAGAGCCGATGAGCTTTCTGGATGTCGCTGAGAACTACGATATCTTTCTCGACCATGCGTGTGGCGGAGTTTGCGCTTGTACGACGTGCCATCTCTGGGTGAAAGAGGGTGCGAAGGGGATCTCTGAGGCGGAAGATAAGGAACTGGACCGTATGGAGACTGCGGCGGATATCCAACTGAACAGCCGGCTGGGGTGCCAGGCCATCATTGAGAGACCAGGATCCTACGTGGTCGAAATCCCGAAATGGAACCGGAATTACGTTCAGGAAGGCAAGCCGGTAAGCGGAGCTCCGGCGCGCGACTACGGGAATATCAAGGAATAAGACCGCCCTCCTCGCGGGCGGCGCACTCTTGTGGCCGTCTTGAATGATTTCGCCGCGAAGGCATGAATTTTAGGTGGTGTGGTCGACGATGATCTTCCAGCCTTCCTTGGTCTTTTCGAGGACCATTGAGAAGGCGCCTTCGGCGTTACCGCCGGACTTCTTATTGCGCTCAAGTTTGTATCGTCCGACGAGGACGGCAAAGTGCTCGTCGAGGACGCGTGGCTCGAGGTCGGAGAAGGAGAGCGTGCCCATAGCTTCTTTGGTCGGGTAGTCGTGCCTGTACTCGTTGACCATGTCGGCATAGCCGCGCGAGATGTGGCTGCCCACAAAGACGATCTCAGACGAATTTTTATACGCTGCGGTAAAGTTGTCGAGGTCCCCCTTGTTCCAGGCGTTTTCCTGACGGGTGAGAACCTTGACCACCTCAAGCTCGTCGCGCGTGAGGGTATGGAGTTGGTCAGCTCGAGTGGGTTGCTCCGCAGTCTGGGCGTGCAGGTTGGCGTACACGCAAAGGACGGGCGCGAGGAGCAGAGAGCAGCCATAGCGGCTGAGCGATGAAAGGGGCAGGAGCCAGGAGATCTTGCGGGGTGTCGTCTGTGGAAGGTTCATTTTAGGAGTCACCGGGTGGGACTTCGAAGCATGGTCTGCGGAAGGTTATCGTGCGGCGCCGACGGCCGGTTTTCACGAGGTTGGATGCGGGTGGCGCGGGTGGTGTGAGAGAGGGGTTGGCTTGACCAGGAAGCCCGGAACAACCCAGACAAGATTGATGCAGGCGATGAGGACGAGGGCAATCATCGGCTGGTAGAAGGCGACGGCGATCGCGATCAGGTAGGTCACGAGGCAGATCAGGCCTTTGCGAAATTCTGCGAGCTGCTCGGCGAGCTCCGCGGCTTCGTCGGGGTCATCCGCGTGCAGGCAGAGGTGGCGGGCGATCGCCTGGGCGAGCAGAGTGTAGGTGACACCGTCAAGGAAGAGCGAGAAGGCGTAGAGGGCGACGGGAAAGGGACGGATTCCTTTCTCGACCAGGTAGTTGGTAAAGAAGGGGATGAGAGAGAGTGTGAAGAGAAAGAAGAGATTGGCCCAGAGGATGAGGGCGTCGACATGCTTAAGGCGGTCAATCAGCACATGATGATTGAGCCAATACAGGCCTGTGAGCAAAAAGGACAGAAGGTAGACCGCGATGGTGGGCAGAACGGTAAGGAAGCCGGCAAAGCCGTCGGCGTGCGGCACTTTAAGATCAAGCACCATGATGGTGATGATGACGGCGAGAACGCCGTCCGAGAAGGCTTCAAGTCGGTTTGGCGTAGGCTGCTTGTGCATGATTTAGGTGTGAAAGCAGCATACATCCTCTCGAAGAGAGACTTGATGAGTAAGAACCCGTAGTTTGAGTTGCACTTCCAAAGCGGACCGAGTTCTAAGATGGAAGGATGGAAACGACTCGCACCGTGCACGCAGTGTGCTCGCTGGACTGCCCCGATAGCTGCGGGGTGCTGGTAACGGTAGATACCGCCTCGGGCCAAGCGGTGAAGGTGCAGGGGGATCCGGCGCACCCGGTAACGCGCGGTTTCTTATGCGGGAAGGTGGCGAAGTACCTGGATCGGGTGTACGCGCCCGACCGGCTGCTTTATCCAATGCGTCGCAAGCCGGGAGTTCCGAAGGGGCCGCTCGTGCGCGGGCAAGAGCTGGAGGCGTTTGAACGGGTGAGCTGGAGTGACGCTCTGGCTGCCATCGTCGAGCGGCTTACAGATGTGGTTGCGCGGTTTGGCGCGGAGAGCGTGCTGCCGTATAGCTACGCAGGCACGATTGGACAGCTTGGTTACGGGTCGATGGATCGGAGATTTTTTTATCGTCTTGGAGCTTCGCAGCTGGACCGGACGATCTGCGCGGCGGCCGGCGGCGAGGCGCTGAAACAGGTCTACGGGGTAAAGCTTGGGACGACGCCGCAGGAGTTCACGCAGGCCGGACTTGTGATTGCGTGGGGCGCGAACATTCATGGGAACAATGTGCACCTTTGGCCGTTCATCGAGGAGGCTCGGCGGAAGGGTGCGCGACTTGTCGTGATCGACCCATACAAGACCAGAACAGCGGCGCTCGCAGATGAGCATTTGCAGATCAATCCAGGCACGGACGGCTTGCTGGCGCTGGGCTTGATGCATGTAATCTTCCACGAAGGTCTGGAGGACCGGGATTATATGGCCGCCTGCACCCACGGGGCAGAGGGATTGCGTGCTCATGCGCTGCTGGCGGAGCATGCTCCGGAGCGGGTCTCCGCGATCACGGGGCTTGCTGTTTCGGCGAGGGGCGGGTTGGCGGGGGAGTATGGGTTGGGGGGGCGGGGGGGACGGAAGCCGGCGGCGATTCGGCTGAACTACGGGGTGCAGCGGAGCGAGAATGGCGGCACTGCGGCGCGAGCTGTGGCGATGCTGCCGCTGGTGACGGGATCCTGGAAGTACAGGGGCGGTGGGTTGCTCCTTTCGATGAGTGGCGCTTTCCCATTCAACGGGGCCAAGTTGGAGATGCCGGAGTTGATGCGGGTGGGATCGCCGAAGAAAGTGCCCAGAGTGGTGAATATGAACCAGCTCGGAGCGGCATTGACGGAGTTGGGACGACCAAAGGAGCTTTCAGCGAAGAGCTCAGGGCAGCTCAGAGCTGACAACCTGAAGCGTGCAGAGGCCCCGGTGAAGGCGCTGTTTGTATATAACTCGAATCCTGCAGCGGTGGCTCCCAACCAAAATGCGGTGTTGACAGGGATGCGGCGGAACGATCTCTTTATGGTGGTGCATGACCAGTTCTTTACCGACACCGCCGATTATGCCGATATTCTGCTGCCGGCGCCGACGTTCCTCGAGAGCAAGGATGTGCAGGGGAGCTACGGGCACCGTTTCGTGCAAATCACCGAACAGGCGATCGAGCCGAGGGGTGAGGTTCGGAATAACGTGGAGGTGTTTGGCGAGTTGGGACGGAGGATGTTTCCGGGAGAGGCGTGGGCGGAAGACGGAGTGGACGCGCTGATTGACCAGGCGCTCGAGACGCAGTCGCCCTGGATGGCGGGGATCACGCGCGAGCGCCTCGAGAGTGAGGGACATGTTGCTTTGGCGCTTGAAGGACTTCCCTTTTCCGATGCTTCGTGGTTCCGCACGGCAAGCGGTAAGGGTGAGTTGCTGCCGGTGCCGGTGTTCGTCGCGCCGGCCGAGTCGCGCGCGGCGGACGACAAGGCCTATCCGCTGGAGTTTCTGCCGCGGAAGGCCGACAACTACATGAATACGACCTTTGCGAACCATGCCGCACACCAGAAGATGGAGACGGCTACGGCGGGCGTACTCGAGATGCATGCGGACGACGCGGCGGCTCGAGGAGTAATGCCTGGGGACGACGTCGAGGTCTTCAACTCGCGTGGGAAGATTGCGCTCCGGGCGAAGCTGAGCGGGAAAGTCGGGAAGGGAGTGGTCGCGGCGAGGCTGGACTGGAATAAAGTTGGCGGAGATTTGAGTGGGGGCGGTGCGAACGTGAATGCGCTGACATCAGAGAGATTGACGGACATCGGCGGCGGGGCGACGTTCTACTCGACCCTGGTGGAAGTCCGGAAATGCAGAAGTACCGAGTATTGATGGATGTGATTAAGGACGAGGAGACGATCTGATGGCGCGTGAGATTGAGTGGAAGGATGCGGAAGAAATTGGCATTTTGCTGCAGGAGAAGTATCCGGAGATTGAGCCGTTCAGCGTGAGATTTACCGATCTGCACGCATATGTTGTCGGTTTGCCAGGTTTTACAGGTGATCCGCAGAAGTCGACAGAGCCGATTCTTGAGGCGATCCAGTTGAAGTGGAATGAGGAGTGGGAGGACGCGAAGGGGCTGTAAAACGGACGCGGATGAGAAAGGCAGTACAGAGAGGGAAACGGATCAGTGCGAATGTTGGTGCTGATCCGTTTCTATTTGGACTAAAAGCATCGACAAATGCGCCTTGTCGCGGTCGGCGAGCACTTCGTGCTGTTTTGGGGCTGCGAGCAGGGTGATCCCGCCGGTCGCAGAGATTCGTTCCTGCTGCGGCCAGCGGGTTGTGGGTGGGCTAGGACTTGCCGAGCTCGATCGTGCGCACGCTGGTTATTGCTTCGACCGCCTTCAGAGCGGCGAGGGCGGGCGCAAGGGTTTGAGTGTCGGGAATGTCGACCTGCACAACCGCGATCGCCTGCCCTTGAGGAACACGCTGCGAGCGAGGAGTACGGGCTTCCATGTTTCTTCCAAGCGCGAAATTGGCGATGTTGATGCCGTGCTCGCCGAGGATCGTTCCGATGTGGCCGACGACGCCGGGAACATCCAGATTCCGAATGGCGACGAGCGTTCCCTGCAAAGGCGCTTCGATATCGATGCCATCGTAGGTGAGCAGGCGCGGCGAAGTGCCGTGGAGAACAGTGGCCGAGGCGGCGGTGTCTCCATCCGAGTTGTGCAGCGTGAGTTTGAGCACGGAGCCGGAGCCGCCAACGACAAACTCCTTCTTGTCTTCCTGGATGCGGATGCCGCGCTCCTGTGCGATGGCGGCAGCGTTGATGCGGTTGACGGAGTCTGCGCCTTCACTTCCATCGAAGATGCCGGCGATGGCGGCATTGCGGATGAGATCGGTCTTGCCTTGGGCGATGCGGCCGGTATACGTGATGGCGATCGATTCCAGGTGACCTTCAGAAGCGTGTGCGAGGAACTGGCCCAGGCGTCCGGCCATCTCAATATAGGGCGCGACCTCGAGGTACTCTTCATGCGAGAGCGAGGGCAGGTTGACCGCGTTCTGGACGACGCCGAGTTTGAGATAGTCGCGGACCTGCATGGCGAGCTGGATGCCGATGGCCTCCTGCGCTTCGTCGGTGGCTCCGGCTATGTGCGGCGAGAGGAGCACGTTAGGCAATCCGAAGTAGACCGAATCTTTGAGCGGCTCTTTGTGGAAGACGTCGAGGGCAGCTCCGGCTACTTTGCCGGATTGAAGTCCGTCGGCGAGTGCCTGGTCGACGATGAGTTCGCCGCGAGCGCAATTGACAATGCGAACGCCGGTTTTCATGATTGCGATCGAATGCGCGTTGATCATACCCTCGGTCTGTGTCGTCAAGCCGACATGGAGAGTGAGGTAATCGGCCGAGTTGAAGACCTGGTCAAGCGACGTGAGGGTTACACCGTTCTCGCGGGCGATGACGGGCGCAAGGAATGGGTCATACGCGATCAGGTCCATGCCGAAGGCAGCTGCTCTCCTTGCTACCTCCAGGCCGATGCGGCCCAGGCCGACGATGCCGAGGGTCTTGCCGCGAAGTTCCGACCCCTGCAGCGATTTCTTGTCCCACACACCGCCGTGCAGGCTGGCGTTGGCTTTCGGGATCTGGCGTGCCATTGCGATCATGAGGCCAAGGGTGAGCTCGGCAACGGCGACGGCATTCGCGCCGGGGGTGTTCATCACGACGATGCCACGGTGGGTTGCGGCGGCGGTGTCGATGTTATCGACCCCCACGCCGGCTCGGCCGATCACTCGGAGTTTGGGGGCATGCTCGAGCAACGCAGCATCCGCCTGGACGGCAGAACGCACGATGAGGGCGTCGGCGTCGGCTAATTCTTCCGGCAGCGATCTGATCTTGTCGGCGGTGATGCAGGTCCAGCCAGGTTCCTGGTTGAGGAGGGCAAGGGTTGCGGGTGAGACTTTTTCTGCGAAAACGATCTTCAAGGCTTTCCCCTTCGTAGGTATGCCTCTCCATTGTATGGATCGAAAGGCTTCCGCGGAGTTCAGGTTGGGTAAAGATCCGACGACGGGCAACAGCGAAAGTGGAACGCAGAGAACCCGGGGTCGCGCGAAGATCGCAGAGGTTGCGCGAGCTTTAGAGCTTGTCCAGCGCCTGTTTGTAGCTGGGCAAGACGGATGCAGAGAGTGTCTGGACGTAGCTGATCTGGTTTAGATTGGCGGCGCAGGTACGGATGAGTTCATCGATCTGCGCGGGAGAGAGGGCGTTGAGGTCGGGCTGTACGGTGAGAGGAATCAGGGCCTGGGTCATGCTGTGGGTGAGTTCGAGAGCGGCGCGGTCGACGATGTCCTGCTGCGAGTAGATGCCGTCGTATTGCTGGACGACCTGGTTGTCCATGAGGGCGAGCGCGCCCGTGTCCTTTGCGGTCTGCCAGGCGGTTTCAGCAGTTCCGTCCCAGCCCCAGGTGAATCGGAGGGACTCTCCGGGTTGCGTGTGCTGGTGGACACGAAGACGCTGAAGAAGGAGGATATCGGCTTTGAGTTCTCGGATTTCGGAATCGAGGTAGCGCATATCCCTGGCGAAGACCGGCTGGTTCTGCTGGATCTCGGCGTGAAGATTCTCGCGGGTTTCCTCGCGCAGATGCCGATGATGCAAGGCTTCAACGGCCGCTTCAAGGCCGAGCGCGATAAGGAGGCCGATGGTAATGGTAGCGATATGGATGAAGAAATCGCGCCAGGTATGGATAGGTTCGTGAGGGGCATGGACTTCCATGGAGGTATGGTAGCCCACACGCGGGTTGCGCTGTGACCTAGGCGCGAGGAGGTGGTCCGCCGAGGCCCTGCGCGGGTTTTGGGGTAGCAGCGGGATTGATGGCGATGCGCAACTCGGCGACGTAGCCTGCAGTTGCGTCATCGGACTTGAGCGGGACGACGGTGGCGACGCACATGCTCCCGTGCTGGTCGTTGAAGACATGATCTTCGGCTTCGGTGGTGCGATGAATCGCGTGCGCGGAGTAGGGCGCGTGCGCCATCAGCTTCACGTTCAGGTCCTCCGGGAAGAAGACCTGGCCCGTGTGCGCCGTGTGGCCAGCGGCGTAGGTCTTTCCTTCGCGATGGCCTTCGAGCCGCACTTTCAGGTGAATGTGGTTGACTCGGCCCTGGTAGAAGCCGGGGAAGATCGTGTTGAACTCGACCGCGCCTTCAGGAGAAGTGAACTGTATGCCGCGGCAGAAGGTGAGCTTGTCGGTCGGCTTCATGCCGCCGGCCGGGCCACCAGGACCATCGTGACCGCCGAAGCCTCCGGGCGGTGGTCCGTCAGGGGGACGACCTCCCGCTGGCGGACCTCCCGGACCACCTTCACCCGGTGGTGGGCCGAAGTTTGCGGACGTATAGCCGGCGTAGAGACCCTGGGCGTCGCAGTGCCAGAGGTCGACGGCAGCGTTGGGAAGGGGTTTGCAGGTGGCTTCGTCGACGATGATAAGGCGCAGGCGCAGCGGAATTCCGGCCTTATCTTCGGAGATGCTGGAGCGAATGAGCTCGCCGGCGACGTAGAAGGGTCCAACCTCCTGCTCAGCGGTGAGGGTGCAGGTTTCACCCGGTGACGGGGAGCTCACGAGGCCGAAGGCACGTGGCGCGAGGTGCAGGGCGGAGGCAGTAGCGAGGGTCTTCGAGACAAAGCCGCGGCGAGAGAGTTGGATGGCGTGCTCCTTGCGCGCATGGATGCGCACCACGGTAGACGGGATTACGCCTGCAGCGATTCAGCTGAGCGATCTATTTCTTTGCTGACGTGCTGCGCGCTTTGGCTTGGACCTGATCGCTCGATGAGCCGCTGGGCGAGTACGCGGTGTGCGCTCAGGACGGGGCGGCTCGGGCGGCAACTGAGGAAGGCCGGCAAGGGTGAGGAGCACGTCATTTGCGGCGCGAAAAAGATTGAGGTGACCTTCGAGACGTCCGTCGGTCGCCGCGATGAAGATGCCGATGTGCTGCGGTTGGTTGAGCGCGATGTAGGTGAGGAAGCCGGCGCCGCCACCCGTCTTCTCGATGATCTCGTTCGGTATGGGCTCGGCCGGAGCAAGGGTGTGGACCCACCCAAGCCCGATGCCGGAGGCTTCGCCGGCGTGATCAAGGCCCTGGATGCGGAGGAGGCTTGCGGGCTGGATGTAGGTGGCTTGCGCCATGGAGGGTTGCGCCGGGATTTGCGGGATCCCGGTGCCGAGCAGGTACTTGAGCCACTGCACCAGGTCACGCGGGGTGGAGTAGAGACCGGAGCTCGCGGCCGTGGCATCGGTGCTGGTGCAGGGACCTTCGGCATGAGCTCCTCGCAACAGGCGCGAGCATTGGCTTAAATTAGGATCGTAGCCGGTCTCGTGCATGCCGAGCGGTGTCGTCGTGCGTTCCGCGATCAGGGTTGGATAGGGAGTGTGAGCAGCGGCTTGCAGCGCATCTCCGAGGAGATCGAAGCCGGCATTGGAGTAAAGAGCGACGGTGCCGGGTATGGAGAGCAAATGTTGCTTCGGCAGCCAGCTCCAGCGCTGGTTGTAATCAGGGAAGGTGAAGTGCGGGACATTGGCGGGGGAAGGTTGAACCTCGCGCGGGAGCCCTGAAGTGTGGGTAGCGAGATCGCCCAGGGTCACGACGTGGCCGTCCCTGGTTGGGACAAGCACGTTTGCCGGGGCGAAACGCTGCAGCGGCGTGTCGAGTCGGACGAGTTTGTCGGCCGCAAGTTTGAGAAAGAGATCGGTTGCAAAGATCTTGGAGAGGGAGCATAGGCGCAGCAGAGAATCTGGTCCTGGCGCCTGGCCGCTCCCGATGGCGGTTTCTCCATAGCCGCGAAAGAAGACCTCGTTGCCGCGCACGACGATTAAAACGAGCCCGGTTGAGCCAGATCGGACGTAGAGATCCTGGCCGAGCGCGTCGGCGGATTGAAGTGGGGGTGCCTGCGCGTGGGCAACAAGGGCTGCCAGTGCGAGAACGGAGGAGAGGAGGCAGGTCAGGAAAGGAAGACGCACGTGCGTCTAGTCTACCGAAGAGCCTTGTCCTGCCGGACGAGCTCACTGCGCGTGAGTCGCTTACTTCGTGACTTATAAGTGCTTCGCTCGGTGATCCCTTTGGTTGGCACGAGCGTTATACGAAATAGTGCGGGATGAAGGAGCTGAGATTGTCGGTGATGGGGCCGGCGGATTCGCGGATGCCGAGACCGCTGCAATCCTGGTCGATCATCCAGAGGCCAAGGATGGGGTAGCGCACGTCGCCTTGCTGGTTGCGGAAGATGGCGTCGGGAGCAATCGCCTGGCGGATGAAAGGACCGTCGCCGTATGGGCCATCCGTCTCGATGGTGGCGGCGTTTGGGCGCACAATTGAAATGTTGCCGCCCTCGCGCGAGTGCAGCGGCTTACGGACGTAGGCACTCAGATCGCCGCGATCGCCATGGTTTTCGAAGTAGGCAGGCAGCAACAGCGGATGATCAGGGTAAAGTTGCCAGAGGATCGGCAGCAGGCCCTTGTTGGAGAGCAGGAGCTTCCATATCGGCTCGATCCAGGTCATGGCGTGATAAGTTTCGAGAGCATGCGGCCCGAACTCCTCGGCCAGCATCGCCTCCCACGGGTAGAGCTTAAAGATCGAGGAGATCTGGTTCTCGTCGAGATCGACAAAGCACATGTGTTCATCGTTCCAGCCGATGTCCTGCAGGGCAATCTGGGCGGTCTGCAGACCGGCCTGATTGGCTGTATCGCGCAGGTAGGTGACGGTGAGCATGTCCTCGGCGGTGTCTTTGTCGGGCTGATCGGATTCGAGCGCGGCGAAGAAGACGGGCTGCGTGAGATAACCGGCGACGTCCTTCCACTTGGCGATGAGGCGGTCGTGAATGGCGTTGAACTGGTCAGGTTTGTGGAAGACGCTGGCGCCGGGCAGGTTGCTGCCAAGCTGCTCCATCCACTCCCACTGGATGACGGCAGCTTCAATCAGAGAGGTGGGCGTGTCGGCGTTGTATTCGAGGAGCTTGGGCGGCTGGCCGGATCGGGCTCCAGCCCAGGAGATGTCGAAGCGTCCGTAGATCGCGGGAGGCTCCTGGTTCCAGGCCCATTCGATGAGCGGAACGGCGGCCGGAGAGATGGCGAGTTCGGCATAACGCTGCTTGTCGATCACGTGCTGGGCAGCGGCTAGGCACATCTGCTGCAGCTCGTTGCCTGCGGCTTCAAGGGTGTCAATCTCGGCCGAGGTGAACTGGTAGGTGGCGGATTCATCCCAGTAGGGCTGCGGAGCCATGGCAGCAGGCGAGTGGAACGTGAGGCCGTGGCGTTCGACGATCTGCTGCCAGTTGGTGCGGGGAGTGAGGGCGATGCGCTGCATATTGGCTACTCCTTTGATCTTCGGCGCGACGGCTCTTCCAGAGTAATCGAACCGGAACTACTCGCCGCCCCCGCCGCCGTGTGCGCCGCCGCTCTCGCCGCCCCCGCCGAAGCTCGAGCCGAAGCCTCCGCGCGTGGTCGTCGAGTAGCGGATGCCTGCAGTCGGGACGCTTGATCCGCCCGAGACGTACGCGCCTGGCGCGAAGCCGCCGGAGCCACCGTAGTAGAAGTGATAGGGCCACCCGGGCCCGCGGTACAGCGGATTGTTGCGATCCTGATCCTGGACTTCGCAGAAACTGGGGTCGACCACCTGGTTCTTGTCGTCGACGCAGCGCTTTGGCTGGGGCTGTCGGCATCCAGTGGTGACCAGTGCAAGCGCGGCGGCGGCGAGTAACGGCGTGGCGACTTTTTTGGAACGGCGGGTGAGCGTTGAGGGCGGATCGGATGGATGCTGCCAAGGCCTGCTGGCTAACATAATGAAATCGCTCCCTGGGTATCTCTCAATCTCGATCCCTTCGATCCTGAAGTTCCCGCTGACAGCTTTCTCAGATGAGGAAGCTTTGGTGTAGAGGCCCGCCTGAGTGAAATCAGGAGTACTTCGCCGGAGGGACAAGCTTGATCTCGAAGACGGTCGGCCATTGCTTGCCGGTGACGAAGAGGCGATTCCCCTTGGCGTCGTAGGCGATGCCATTCAGGACGGATTCAGCGTTGACCCGCTGATCGTTCGGCAATATGCCGGTGAGATCGATCCACCCGAGGATCTGGCCGTCTTTGGGCGAAATGCGGGCAATGCGGTCCGAGTGCCAGACGTTCGCGTAGATCTCGCCCTTGACCCACTCGAGTTCGTTCAGCTGATCGATCTTTGTAGCGCCATCGTGGATCACAATGTGCCGAGTCTCGGCGAAGGTCTTTGGATTGCGAAAGCGCAGGGTGGAGGTGCCGTCGGAGGTGATGAGCTCAGTGGCGTTGCGCGTCATACCCCAGCCCTCCCCTTCGTAGTGAAATTGGCCGATGACGCGGAAGCTGAAGCGATCGATGAGGAAGCCGAGATGGGTTTGCCAGGTCCACTCGAGGATGTTGGGCCCGACGTCGACGATGCCCTCGCCGAAGAGGTTCGGTGCCAGGTCGTTCTCCTGAACGATCTTCCCGGTTGCCGGATTCTCGGCGAGCAGCGCCGAGTGGCCGGTCATGCCAGTGCCTTCGTAGAAGAGACCGTTCAGGTAGAAGAAGCCCTCGGTGTAGCTGGACGTCGAGTGCGGGAAGGTGGCGATAACCTTGTAGCCATAGATCGGCGGTGCGGCGGCAGCCAAAGCAGCGGAGAAAGTGAAGGCGAGCAGCAGTGTGGCGAGGAGGAGAGGCTTCATGGCGGCACCGACAGGGTATCAGGT
>CAXTNM010000021.1:51273-67430 GCA_964245715.1 uncultured Acidobacteriaceae bacterium
ATTCATCAGGTTGGGGCAATACTCCTTTTCTTCCAAGGGCCGCCGGGGTGGCTGGTCTGCCGGAGTGCGGACCAGGTTTTCGGATGAACTTAGAGGGCGTCGTTTCCTTAGATCTCGTATTTCGGAACTTCCGCTGCTCAACCGCTGATTGAGTGGCTGGTCTAGTACTCGGATGGAGGTTCCAGATGATCTATGACCATGACCTGAAACGGAGCCTTCGTGGGGACGAGCTTTCACCCGAGTTGCTCCTGGATCGCGGTATATAGACCGGAGCCAGGATTGGAATCATCCTGGAAGTGCGACGAGACGCGCGGGCAGTAGCTCTTCGATTCGTCGGGCGTCCACTGCAGTTCGAAGTCGGATCGGTCGTTTGGCAGGGTTTCATCAACAACGGGTGTGTCCATGAAAACCTCCTGCATGCCCTTGGCTACATCAGCGATTGAAGCATTCCGCACAGTGAGAACAACACAAAAAAAGGTTGCTGATCGGCTGTTCTTCCGGCTGTTGAGGTGCTTGCTGCGGAACTCCGTAGGATTCACTGGCAGCTCTGATTGCCTGCTTGGGAAGTGTGCTTCTTGAAAGGCTGGTGCTGTAGCCCATGCCAGGCATGACATGCCTGACATGGGGGGATCTTGAAAGTTCGTTACCTGGCTTCGGTGTGGAGGAGCGAGCAGCAGGCCTCGGTGCGTCCACAGAAGCAGGGGTTGTCGGCGGCCGCGGTGGGGGAGCGTTCGGCGTAGACCTTCTGCGCGGCGATGAGGCCGTCGCCGAAACTCACCTTTTTGCCGGAGACGTTGGCCTCCGGCACGCTCTTGACGATGACCTGTTCGAGCGCGCCGATGAGCGCGATGGTATCCATGTAGTCGAAGAAGCCGAGGTGCGCGATGCGGAAGATCTGCCCCTTCATCTCGCCCTGGCCGTTGGTGATGATGGCCCCGAAACGAGTCTTCAGCTCTTTCACAAACAGCCCGGAGTCAACGCCCGCCGGCGGCAGAACGGCGGTTGCGGCGGAGGCGGGGGCGTCCGGTGCGAAGAGCGTGCAGCCGAGCGCGAGGATGGCGGCGCGGGTCATGGCGGCGATTGTTTCGGCGTTTTCAACCAGCTTTTTGCGACCGCCGACGATGTCTCCTGCCGGGTTTTCGGCGGTGCCGGCCTGCGCCGCGATCCAGTCGAGCGCGGCGCCGAGGGCTGCGATCAGCGCGACCGCAGGCGTGTAGGCGGATTCACCGGCGCGTGCATTCTTACGCTCCTTGCGAAGGTCGAAGTAGTAGCGTGGATTGTAGGTCGCTTCCATGCGATCCCACGCCTTGGGGCCGACGGCGAGGTACGAAAGTCCGGGCGGGATCATGACAGCCTTTTGCGAACCGCCGATGAGTACGTCGATACCCCACTCGTCCATATCGAGGTGCGAGGTGCCCAGTCCGGTGATCGCGTCAACTACGAGCAGAGCCTCAGACTCGGTGTCCTTGAGCAGCTTGGCAACGGCCGGTACGCAGTGGCGGACGCCGGTCGAGGTTTCGGTGGCCTGCATGAAGACGGCGCGGGTTTCGAGCTTGAGCGCGGCTTTGACTTCGTCGAGAGAAAAGGTGTGGCCGTATGGTGCGGAGACGACGTCGACCGCGCAGCCAAACGCTTTGGCAAGGGCAGACCAGCGTTCGCCGAACTTGCCGGCGGTGAGGATCAGCACGCGGTCGCCGGGTGACGTCAGGTTCGAGACGGCGGCTTCCATCGCACCGGTGCCAGACGACGACAGAATGATGACATCGCCGGTTTGCGTACCGACGAACTGCTTCAACTGCGCGAGGACGCGGGTATAGAGCGCGCGGAATTCGGCGGTGCGATGGTGGATATCGGCGGCGGCCATGGCGAACTGCGCAGCAGGAAGGAGCGGCGTCGGGCCCGGCGTGAAGAGGCGAGTTTTACGGATCATGCCCCTTATTGTAACGACGTTGTCCTGCCGGACGGCGCCCCTCGTCGCGGGGGGCGACCGCCTGGTGGGGTATTTGCCTTCGCGCGGCGCCCCCGTTGGTCGTAAAGATGGTTCCCTGCCGACCGGAGGGAAGACTACGCGAAGCTTTTGGCGTACGCAGTACCGCCCGTCCGGCGTAAGGATAGCCATAGGCCAGACAAAGTCTAAGATATAGAGTGAGGGACTTTATGAGTGAAGAAGCATTGAACAGCGGCGCGATCAGCGCGGAGACGGGCGCGAAGCCGGTGAGCATCTCGGAACGGATCGGCAAGGACATCATCACGGCGATGAAGGCCAAGGACGAGCACGTCCTGACCACGTTGCGAATGGTGAAATCCGCGATGAAGTCGAAAGAGATCGACAAGCGTGAGCCGCTTTCAGAGCAGGAAGAGCAGCAAATTCTGACGACGCTGATCAAGCAGAGGCGAGAATCGGTTGAGTCGTTCACAAAGGGTGGTCGGCCGGAGCTCGCGGAGAAGGAAAAGCTTGAGATCGCGATGATCGAAGGCTATCTACCCCAGGCTGCGGGCGAAGACGAGATTCGCGCAGTGGTCGAAGGCGCGATCGCGCACTTGACCAAGGATGCGGATGGAGTTCGACCCGGCCCTAAGGATCTCGGGCCCGCGATGCGCGTCGTGCAGCAGCGCCTGCTCGCCAGCGGACTGCGGGCCGACGGCAAGCTGGTGAGCGAGTTGGTCCGCAAGGAATTGGGCAAGTAGGATTTGAGTTGTGCTGGAGCTTGTCTAGCGCTCCGGCCAGGTCAGGGTCATGCCGGCGACGATGCTACGTCCGGGCAGGGGAACGCCAACAAGTTCAGAGTAGCGGATGTTGGCGAGATCGACGGCGCGCACGTAGGGACGCACCGCACCATGGGTACGGGTCAGCGCGACGTTCCAGAGCGGGTACGCGGTGCGCGTAACCTGCTGCACAATCGAGACCTGGGTGCGGGCCGCGAGTTGAGCGCGTGCAAAGACACCTTGCCAGGCGCAGCTGGCGTTGTGGCTCGCGTAGTTGTAGGCGTACTCGGAGAGAAGGCCGGCGGGTGCGGGCGGCGCGTGCACAAACGTCTCGCCGAGGTCGATCTGCTGGCTTGCGGTCAGGTGCAGCGTCGCCGTCGCTTCCACGCCGGAGTAGGCGATTCTGCCGACGTTGGTGGCTTGCCAGGGTGCGGTCTGGACGTACTTGCTGTAGTCGATGGCGTTCGTCTGTCGCAGGGTGAAGCCGGTGGCGCCCACTTCGAGCCGCGGCTGCGTGCCGACATTGCCGAGGTGCGGGATCCAATTCATTCCGCCTTCGTAGCTGGCGGAAGTTTCTGGCTTCAGCTGTGAATTGCCGATAGTGGCGGGATCGGCGTAGTAAAGGTCAACGTAAGTGGGTAGCCTGAAGCCGCGGCCGGCGGCGGCGTGAGCATGCAGGCCATGACCCAGGAAGTAGCCGGCTGAGGCGGTCGGGGTAAAAATGGAATTCGGTCCCGCATAGACCTCTTCGCGGCCACCGATCGAGAGCGTAAGGCGGCCGAGCGCGTGCAGCGCGAGATCGGCGTAGCCTGCGCCCTGATTTCGGGCGTGGTGGCCAAGCGAGTTGCTGCGGATGGCGTCGCCGTCGCTCTCCAGGCCATAAGCGAGATCGAAGTGGCGGCCAGCAGTTGAGCTACCGCGAAGATCCGCCTGCCAAAGAGTGTCGATGTGGTTATTCTCGTAGAGTGCGGGATCCTGAACCAAGAGGATGTACTCGTCGGTGTGCTTCCGGTAGGCGAAGTCGGCCTGGAGGTTGGCGGGGAGCGGCTGACGAATGGCAGCAAGCCAGCCCTTCGTGCGCTCGGCCGAGTCGTAATCGCCATAGAAGAGATTTGCGCCGTAGGGGCGGTCAGAGGCGCCGAGGATCATTTCGGTGGGCTGGAGGCCTTTCCTCGGGGAGATGAAGGTATCGAGTGAGAGGACGTTCGAGTGGTAGCCACGGTCATTCTGTCCTTCGTAGAAGAAGCCGTCCGAAGTATCACGGTCACCGGTGAGGCGGGTTGCGAGACGCTCACCGGTCGAGGAGAGCTGGAAGTGCTGCTCGGTCTGACCCATGTTGCCGCCGCCGAGCTCAAGCATTGCCGAATTGCGGGTGGGCGCAGTGGTGATGAGGTTGATAGCGCCACCGATCGCGTCCGAGCCGAAGAGGGTGGAGCCGGCGCCGTGCAGTATGTCGATGCGCGAGACGGCTTCAAGCGGAAGCGATAGATCCATGTTGAGGTGGCCGGTCTCAGGATCGTTAAGGCGCATGCCATCGACTAGAACGAGCGTCTGCTCGAAGGTGGTGCCGCGGATGGAGATGTCCGCCTGGATGCCGCCGGAACCGCGCTCCTCGAGGGTGACGGAAGGGTCGAGCCGCAGGAGATCCTCGGGCGAGCTGTAGAGCGGCTGTGTCTGGCCGTCGCCGGCCGAGAGCCGTCGAACCGTGCGGTCGATGGAGTCCGGGGCATCGAGCGGCAGGGGCTCGTCGGCGATTACGCTGACGGACTGATTCACGGTCTGAGGGACCGCGGAGGGAAGCGCCGCCTGCTGGGCGCACGCGCCAGGAGCGGCAAGCGCGAGAAGTGCAAGGAACCGTCGCACGCTTACTCCCGGATGATCTTGACGAAGACGCCATCGGGCAGCGAGGCTCCGCCGAGGAGGTGGATCTGGCCATCCTTGGTAAAGCCGCGCAGCATGGAGGGCTGCGCGGAAGCGGCCGATTTCAACGCGGCGGCAGGGGCTGCTGCAGGCTTTGGGCGCAGCGGGAGCGAGTCGACGCCCGCAGTTCCTGCACCGCGACCCATTCCGCGATCCATGGCCTGGTTGGCGAGGGCGTCGGCTTCCTTGTTCTTATGGCGGAGCGCGTGCGAGATCTCGAAGCCCTGAAGCTTGGCGATTCGGTCGCGGGCTTCCTGCCAGAGCGGCTTGAGGTCCGGCGAGTTGACCTTGTACTTGCCTTGAATCTGCTTCACCATCAGCTCGGAGTCGGAGACGACCTTGAGACGGGTATGGCCGTTGAGGAGCGCCCATTCGAGGACAGCGAGCAAGCCGGAGTACTCGGCAAAGTTATTGGTCTTGGTTCCAAGAAACTGGGAGAGTTCGGCTATGGTCCGGCCCTGGCCGTCAGTGACGAGCGCGCCATAACCGGCCGGACCGGGGTTGCCGCGGGAACCGCCATCGCAGTGCGCGTGAATCCAAGTGGCGGCGCCGGCGGGACGTGCTGCAGGTGTTTCAGTGGGGAAAAGTGACATGAATCCTAGAATAAGCTGCTGCGATGTGGATGTTCGGCGACAGCCCACCAACCCTGCATATCGCTTTTGCATCGAGCTGCGTCGGTGCTAAAGTAGTAGCCAGGCCGCGGTCGATCCCCGTCAGAACGCCCCAAGGATTTCTCAGTATGCTCTCCATTCGGCCCATTCTTCTGTGCGCCTGCACCTTGCTTCTGACGGCGTTTACTGCCGGCTGCACGACCATCTCGGAGGCTGCTTCAGGCGCGGCCAACATTGAAACGCTGCATGGGCCCCCGGCCGATCCACCGCCTACGATTCCCTTTCCCACCGCGGGCACGCCGAACTCATGGATCACGACCGTTACGCCGCAATCAGGCGAGGATCTCGCGGGTCCTTGCAGCTATTACCTCTATCTAGCGAATCCGGCGGCAACGCTGCGCGGCGTGTTTGTTCTTTTTGATCGGGCCGATAGCGCCGCCTTGTACAACGATGCGGATGTGCAGGCTTATCTTGGTTCGCTGAATATCGGTCTGCTTCGTGTGCAGCAATGCAATGCCGCATCCTTTGAAGATGTCCAGCAGAATGCCTTCGCCGGCCCGGGCCGCGAACTGTTTACCGCTCTCGATCAACTTGCGCAATCGGCCTCGCACCCGGAGTTGGCAACCTCACCCGTGGTGCTCTTCGGATTTTCAGCCTCCGGCGTGCTGGCAGCGACGACGGCGAACTACAAGCCAAACCGGGTGATCGCCGTCATCGCCGACTGTGGAGCAACGCCGAAGCAGCAGCTTGACACGGTTGTACCGACGCAGGCAGCGCTTCAGATTCCTTTCCTCGTTCTTTCAAACGATGAGGACACCTCGGCTGGGACGACGCGCGACCAGATGTTCTTCGCCAAGGGTTGGAAGAAGACCGCACCCTGGACACGGGCGGTGCAGCATGGGGTGGGGCACTGTTGCGCGCTTTCAACCAAGCCCCTTATCTTGCCTTGGATCGCGGCTGTGACGGCCGTCCGACTCAGCAATACGAATGAGTTGGCGACGGTGCCGCTGGCGATGGGCGTTTTCGACACCTATACGTGCACACCGAATGGGCTTGAGGATGCAACCGGGTATGAGAATTGCACCTTTACCGCTGCAGCTCTGATTCCCAGCGGCAGCTCTATCGCGAACGCGCAGGGTTGGCTGCCGGATGCGACGACTGCTGCGGCCTGGCTGCAGTGGGTCGGGCAGTAGATTTCGAAGATCCCTTTGATGACTATTTGTGGATCGCATGGTCTATCTCTGCAGAAGTTGATCTCTGACTCCGGAGTCGGAACAGTATGGGCGCTGAGGCGTTAGGTTTGGGCGTGGAGGGTGAATTGTCGCCAGTGATGGCGGCTCTGCGCCGGGCTCCATTCGGAGTCGGCCATGGACGGGCGAGTGTGGCTGCAGGTGCCAGTGGAGCCGGTTCGGGCGTAGAATCTCCGCTAGTGGCGAAAGCGGCGGCACAGACCGGGGCACGAGGAGCGAAGCTCACACCCGCGCAGATCGAAGCGCGTGCCCAGCAGCGCGTAGAAGATGACGATCTGATCCGCGAGGCTCAGAGGGGCGATCGCACCGCATTTGACGCGCTGGTTCGCCGCTACGACCAGAGTGTTCTACGGCTCGCCCTGCACATGCTTGCGAACGAGCAGGACGCGCAGGATGTACACCAGGAAGCCTTTATCAAAGCCTACAGGCACCTGGGAAACTTCCGGTTTGAGTGCTCGTTTTATACGTGGCTCTACCGCATTGTGACGAATCTCTGCCTCGATCAGCTGCGCCGTCGCAAGAGCCGCCGCGAAGATCCGGCAACCGTACTCGACGCCGGCGGCGACGAGATGGATCTGATGGCGAACATCACCGACGACCGCGCCATGGCGAATCCAGGCCGCGAACTCGACCGCAAGGTGATGGGAGAGCGGATCGCCGCAGCGCTGGACAAGTTGACGCCGCGAGAGCGCACCGTCTTCGAACTCAAGCACTACCAGGGCTTGAAGCTGCGGACCATCGGTGAGATGTTGAGTACGACGGAAGAGACCGCAAAGAATACCCTCTTCCGCGCAACCCGCAAGCTGCGTCTAAACCTCGCGGAACTCAAAGGGTTGTAAGAACAGGGTCCAGGCCCTGGGTGAAATGTAACGCGTTCTGTATGACTTACCGGGCATAGACCTGGAAGTGAGTGGTAGAAGCACAATTTTGAGGCTGGCATGAGGCGAACGCAATGAAGTGCGATGGAGCACGCGACAGTATTATCCTGGCGGCGTACGGGGAACTTCCGGATCAGGACGCAATCGGGTTAGAGCAGCATCTCGCGGTCTGCGAGGCTTGTCTCGAGGAGCTCGAGAGCCTCCGACGGATGGATGAGCTGACGCGGCTTTATCCGATGTCCGATCCCGACCCGAATCTTCTGGCACAGAGCCGCATGCGGTTGGATGAGGCATTGGACGCCATGCCACAGCACGGCTTTCTGACGAGGCTCACAGCCAATGCGATGACTTGGCTCGGCCACATCCAAGGGGCGCCTGCACTCGCCACATTACTGGTGGGAGTAGGCTTTCTGGGCGGCAACTTCACGTACCGGTACCAGGTCGCGCACGCGCCCATCAAGCACCCGCCGGTGACCATCGTGAATCAGTCAGGCGGCGGCATTTCGAACATTTCGGGCATCACGCAGCTTCCCGGCAATCTCGTGCAGGTGAGTTATAACCGGGTGGTGCCGGAGATGGCGCAGGGCACGCTCGACGACCCGCAGATCCGCCAGCTGCTGATGGTCGCTACCCATGATGCGACGGCTAATGTGGTGCGTGTCGACTCGGTTGCGCTGCTCGCCGACGAGTGCAAGGTTGAAGATGAGTGCAAGGTCCAGGCCGACGGCACCGGCATACGGGCGGCGCTGCTTACCAGTCTGCGCACGGATAAGAATCCTGGCGTTCGACTGAAGGCGCTCGAAGGATTGCAGCCCTATATCTCGCAGGACGACAAGGTGCGCGATGCCGTGCTGCAGTCGCTGCTATCGGACTCGAGTGCAAGCGTTCGCACCCGCGCCATCTCCATGCTGGAGCCGGTTGATTCCGACACCAGCGTGCGCCAGGCACTGCGCACTGTTTCAACCAGAGACACCAATCCCTATATCCGCACCGTCAGTACGCGGGTCCTGGCCGGGGCTTCGTCACTCCAGTGAAAGCAACTTCGGCAAAGGCCTCCCGGGTGATACAGTGTTCAGCAAAGCAAGCGGGCGTCAGGGATATGCAGGCTATAAAGAGACGGGATGGTTACGGGCTGGTCTTCATGGCGGCGCTGTCGCTCAGCAACTCTTTCCTGCCTGCCAGGGCCGCGGCCGAACCCACCGAAGTAATCAGATCGCGCGTCGTGCAACATGGCGGCGTGCACTCCGGCCCTGCTCAACCCTATCTCGGTATTGATTTTCGCGATGTGGGCGATGACCAGGTTGCGCAACTGAAGCTGAAGGATACCAAGGGCGCCGAAATCATACGTGTCGATCACGATGCGCCTGCCGGCAAGATGGGGCTTCGGGAACACGACGTCGTCCTCCAGATGAACGGAGTCGCCGTCGACGGTCAGGATCAGCTTCGGCGTATGTTGAAGGATTGTCCTCCTGGCAAAACCGTGGTGATGACGATCGCGCGCGACGGTCAGACGATCGTCACGTCGGCTCCTATGGCGGACCGTGCTGAACTTGAACGCGAGGCGTGGGAGCAGCATCTCGCAGGGCCGCAGGCTCCCGCGTTTGCGATGCCGACCGGCGATATCTCTACGGCTCCGATCTCGTCTCCGTCCTCTTCTCCGACCTTCAGTTCGCACTACGGCAAGAGCTTTCTTGGAAGCCTGCTGACCAGCCCGACGTATACCGGGTTGATGCTCGAGGTGGTCGGGCCGCAGCTTGGTTCTTTCTTCGGCGTGAATAGCGGCGGATTGCTAATTCGTGCGGTCGCCGATAACAGCCCCGCTGCCATGGCCGGGCTCAAAGCCGGAGACGTGGTGGTTAAGGCGAACGCCATTCCGGTCGGCAATCTGAGCCATTGGACCAAGACCATCCGCGAGGCGAAAGGCAAGCCGATCGCGATTGTGATCATGCGTGATCGCCAGGAGAAGATTCTTGCGCTAACGCCAGATGTGAAGCATAAATCGTCGCTTGAAGTGCCGTTCGAAGAGCATGAGCCGATACATCTGGCTAGCTTGTTGCGGTTATGAAGGCTAAGTCCCGCCGGACCTGGCGCCTGGTCGCGGGCGGCAACCACTTCTTGGGGTCTTAGGTCGCGCGAAGCTTCGAGCGCACACAGTACCCCGCCAGGCGTCAGGGCGCCCGTCCGGCCGGACAGTTATACTTAGGAAATCATGTCTGACGCAATTCTCGGCCGGCGTATGACGGCAAAGCGACGATTGATCGGGGCCTCACGCAAGGTTCGCGAACTCGCCTCGATCGGCTCGGCCCTGCTCTCGACCGGTCACCCCTACATGGCGCACATCATTCCCATGCGCCGGTGCAATCTGGCCTGCACCTACTGCAATGAATTCGACGACCACTCCGACCCCGTCCCCATCGAGGAGATGCTGCGGCGCATCGACGAACTTGGCCGGCTTGGGACGTCCGTAATCACCATCTCGGGGGGCGAGCCGCTGCTCCATCCCGAACTTGATCGCGTCATTGCGCGCATCCGCAAGACTGGCGCGATCGCCGGCATGATCACGAACGGCTACCTGTTGATGCCCGACCGGATCGAGCGCCTTAATCGTGCGGGCCTTGATCATATGCAAATCTCGATCGACAACGTCATGCCGGATGCAGTTTCGAAGAAGTCGCTGAAGGTGTTGGACGCGAAGCTCAAGATGCTTGCCGAGCACGCTGATTTCCATGTCAACATCAACTCGGTCGTAGGCGGCGGTGTTGCAAATCCTGGCGATGCGCTTACGGTTTCGGAACGCGCGCTGGCGCTCGGATTCTCTTCAACCATCGGCATTATCCATGATGGGTCGGGGCAGTTGAAGCCGCTCGGGGAGACCGAGCGCGGCGTATGGGACAAGGTACGCAACCTGACGCGGCGCAGCTATTCGCGGTTCAACCACTTTCAGCTCGCGATTGCCAATGGCAAGCCGAATGACTGGCGCTGCCGGGCAGGCGCCCGCTACCTGTATATCTGCGAGAACGGCCTGGTGCACTACTGCTCGCAGAAGCGTGGGAACCCAGGCGTGCCGATTGCCGAGTACAGCCGTGAAGACGTCAAGCGCGAGTTCATCACGGAGAAGGGCTGTGCGCCGAACTGTACGATCTCATGCGTGCATCAGGTGAGTTATATCGACCACTGGCGTTCTCCGCAGACGATTCCGCCGCGGCACAAGCATGATCCCGGCGGCCTGGTGCAGATCCACTGAGCGCAGTTGGTCCCTGTGCGCGAAACGCAACCAGGCGTACGTGGTATCGCGCTTTGCGAAGACAGTACAAAGTAGCCGGTGTTGGAACGCGACTGTGGTTGTTCTTAGCTATCCTTGCGATAGAGCAGATTTTTCATCGCCTCGCGACGCGCTTCCGCCATGGCGCGCTTCTCCGACGCATCGCCTGACCCGCCACTTTCATTGGAGTCGGACTCGGGCTCGCTACACTCGGGGCAGCGGTTGGCAAAGCCTGGCTTACCGGGCTTCAGCTCGAACTCTTCCTCGCACTTGACACAAACTTTGATCGGAAACGCCATCTCCTCATTTTACGACTTACGGCGGTGTTGCGCCTGCTTGCAAGAGCGCCAGCAACCCCGCCTCGTCCAGCACCTTCACCCCGAGCGACTCGGCCTTCTCGAGCTTAGAACCGGCCTCTTCGCCAGCGACGAGGTAACTGGTCTTCTTTGAGATAGAACCTGAGACCTTGCCACCGGCGGACTCGATCTTCTCCTTCGCCTGCTCGCGGGTAAGAGTTGGCAGCATGCCGGTGAGGACGAACGTAAGGCCTTCGAACGTGGTGGTGGTGACGCGTTTCTCTGCTGTCATGACCACTCCGGCAGCTTTCAGCTTTTCGACGAGGCTGACGTTGCGTGGCTCGGCGAAGAACTCCGCGATCGCCTCGGCAACCTTGTTTCCCACTTCGTTGACGCGCGTCAGATCTTCTGCGGAAGCGGCCATGAGCGTATCGATCGAGCCGAAATGGGCGGCGAGCAGGCCTGCGGTGCGCTCACCCACGAAACGGATGCCAAGGCCGAGCAGGACGCGCGCCAGGCCGGCACGCTTTGAGCGGTCAATCTGATCGAGCAGAGCCTGGGCGGTCTTTTCACCGACGCGCTCGAGGCCAAGCAGTTGCTCTCGGGTAAGTGAATAAAGGTCTGCCAAGGTGTGCACCAGCGGCTCATGCACGGTCTTCGGCGCGCCATCTTCTTCGGTGGCAGCTTCGGCCTCGTCGATGACCTGCCCCAGCAATTGCGCCACCATCGCATCGCCGAGGCCTTCGATGTTCATCACGCCGCGCGCGCCAAAGTGAATCAACTCCTCACGCAGACGCGCTGGACAGCTCGCGTTAACGCAGCGCCAGTCGACTTCGTCGGGTTCCTTGATCAGCGCTGTCTCGCAAACCGGGCAGTCTGCCGGGAAGACGATATCCTGGCCGGCAGCCTCCGCGGGCGTGAAAACGCCGGTGATCTTCGGAATGACGTCGCCGCCACGCTCGATCGAGACGATGTCGCCTATGCGCACGCCGAGGCGGCCGATCTCATCCGCATTGTGCAGTGTGGCGCGTGAGACGGTGGTCCCGCCGACGAAGACCGGCTGCAACGCAGCGACAGGAGTCACCTTGCCGGTGCGACCGACCTGAAACAAGACTCCATTGAGCCGGGTGTTCGCTGCGCGCGCAGCAAACTTATAGGCGATCGCCCAGCGCGGCGCCTTGCCGGTGAAGCCGAGGCGGCGCTGTTGCGCGGCGGCATCCACCTTGATGACGATGCCGTCGATCTCGTAAGGGAGGGTGTCGCGGAGAGGCTCGGCTTTCTCGATAAAAGACCAAACCTCCTGGATGGAGCTGACCGTGGCAACCTGCGGATTGACCCGCATGCCGATCTTGCCGAGAGCTTCGAGAGCCGCCGATTGCGATGGCAACAGCATCTCGCCGCCTTCGCTCTGAAGCAGAAAGTACGCGTAAAGGTCCAGACGGCGCTGAGCGACGATGCTCGGTTCAAGCGTCCGGATCGTTCCTGCCGCGGCGTTGCGTGGGTTGACTGCCGGTGTCAGCCCTGCGGCCTCGCGCTCCTCGTTCATCTTGCGAAAGGCCGCCTGCGGCATGACGCACTCGCCCCGCACTTCAAAGCTTTGCGGCAGGCCGGCAGCCTTCAGCTTCTCGGCCGAAATAGACAGCGGAATGGAGCGTATCGTGCGGACGTTCGAGGTGACATCCTCGCCAATAGCGCCATCACCGCGCGTCAGACCGCGTTCAAGGCGTGCACCTTGGCCAGAGGCACGGTAGTGTAGCGCAAGCGACAGCCCGTCCAGCTTCAACTCGCAGGTGTAGCGGACCGCTTCGCCCGGGGGAAGACCGGCGTGCACGCGTGCGGCCCAGGCCTTCAGGTCCTCTTCGTTGTAGGCGTTATCGAGCGAGAGCATAGGCCTTGAGTGCGCCACCTTCTGGAAGCCGTCAGCCGGCTTGCCGCCGACGCGCTGCGTGGGCGAATCCGGCGTAATCGTCTCGGGATGCTCCGTTTCGAGCGCCTTCAGCTTGTTCATCAGCGCGTCATACTGCGCGTCGGTGAGCACGGGCGCGTCCAGACCGTAGTACAGGTATTCGTGATGCCGCAGTTGGTCGCGCAGCTGTTCTATCTCAGACTGAAAATCCATGAGCCTCAGTATAGAGTCCGCCCACACCGCAAGCGTCCGGGACCCACGAAGTCGCTCCCGCGGCGTCAGGGCGAAGTTGCAGTTAGTCTTTCTCCATGGAACCCGTCACCCACATGCTCACCGGAGCCGTGCTTGCGCGCACCGGCTTCAACCGTCGCGCCGCCCACGTTACTGCCGCCATGGTCATTGCGGCGGAGTTACCCGATATCGACACGTTGTGGTCCCTCGGTGGACCCGTGACCGGGTTCGAACACCACCGCGGCATCACCCATACGTTCGTCGCAGTGCCGTTCGAAGCGGCAGCGCTGACGCTCGCGTTCTACGTATGGAATCGATTGCGGAAGCAGCCGACGAAAGCTCCACCTAACTGGCTTCTGCTCTACGCCGGCACGCTGCTTGCGCTCCTGAGTCACCTCCTGCTGGACTGGACCAACAACTACGGCGTACGGCCTTTCTTTCCGTTCAATCCCCGCTGGTACGCCGGTTCGTTCGTCTTCATCTTCGAGCCCGTCCTGTTCGCCATCCTGGTGCTTGCGCTGGTGCTGCCGCCTTTGTTCGGGCTGATCAAGGCGGAGGTCGGCGCACAGAAGCGTTTGTTCCCGAGTTCCGGATGGTCATGGCTTGCGCTCGTGCTGATCGCCGCACTCTACGTGCTGCGTTACGATCAGCGACAGATTGCCATGAGCCTTGTCTCCCAAGGGCAGCAGCGACCCGCGAACCGAGTGTTTGCGAGCCCGCACCCGACCGATCCCTTTCTCTGGGCGGTGGTGAGCGATTCACCAGACGCGTACCGGCTCTACACCGTAAGCACGCGATTCAGCGCTGACGTTCCCGCGCCCTACCAGACCCTGTACAAGCCGCCAACGACGCTGCCTCTGCTGGTGGCCAAGCGTAGTTACCTGGGCCAAATCTATCTGGACTGGTCGATGTACCCGGTGTTGACAGAGGAGTCTGACACGAGCGACCCGAACCATCCCTTGACGCGCATCACCTTTGCGGATTCGCGCTTCATGTATGCCACCAGCCTGATGAATGGCAGGGACCACCCACCGCTGAGCGGGTCTTTGCTGCTGGATATGCAGGAGCCGGAGGGTAGCCGTGTGATGGAGACAAGGTTTGACGGCCGCACGCAAAGGTAGAAACGAGGGACGCGGACAAGACAAGTTGGACAAGAGAGACAACGACATGAACGACCCAGCAGACTTTCACGGCGAACATACAGAACTTGCAGGGAGAGTTATCGCAATCTTCTATCAGGTTTGGCGCGATCTCGGCTTTGGTCTCTGGAGTCGGTTTACAAGGGTGCCATAATGCTGGCTTTGGAAGAAGCCGGCATTCGTGCCGCCTCCAAGGTCGATATCCCCTCCTCTAACGGGGCCTGCAGATCGGCAAGTCTCACGCCGACATCGTAATGGAAGACGGACGCATGCTGAAACTCAAGGCAGCCGAAGAGATCACCCAAAGTCTTCAAAGCCCAACTCCTCCACTTTTCCGAACGCGCCGGGTGAGATAGGCCTCGTCCTCGCCTTCGCTCAGCGTCCCAGCTAAGCCGCGCCCTTATGACAAACGATCGCAAAGCGAAGCCTGACCAAGCCCTGAAGTCCTTGCTTCTTTGGTCCGTCTTGCCTTTTTTCTCCGCGTCCGTCGCTGCCTTTCTACTCTTCAACCGGCAGTTGAACCCCTCGGCGTCGGTCGAATACCTTCCGGACGACGTAGAGGGCCAGTAGCCCGACGACCGCGCCTACTACGCCGAACGAGACCGCTGCGTGCTGGCGGAAGACATGCAGGACCGTCGACAGGATCTGCGGACCGTACACGATCACCAGGATGGATTCGATCAGGAAACGCAGGAACTTGCCTGAGGCGATCGCCAGGAAGTACGAAAGGACACGCATCTCGAAGACGCCCGCGGCAAGCTCGAAGATCTTGACCGGCATCGGTGGCGGGCACATAGCCGGTAGCATGATGGCAAGAAATTCCTGCTTCTCGAACCGGTCGCGAAGCTGCTCGTAGCGCTGCCGATTGATGCGCTTCAGCAGAAACAACTCGCCGCCGGCACGGCCGAGATAGTAGGGCAGCAGGCAACCGATGGCGGACCCGATCGCTCCCATCAGGCAATAGACGACGCACAAAGCGTGGTTATTGACGCCGTAGCTGACGATGAGTGGATCAAGGAAAGGCATCGGAATCGCTGCCGAATCGACCATGGACAGGATCAGCAGACCCCAGATGCCAAAAGGCTTCAGCGCCAGCAGCAGCCAGACCTTGGCCTTGATCAGCCAATGTGCGATGGCGCCGAAGATCTTCTTCCAGGGAACTCCGAGCAGCCAGATCCAGGCGGCGATCAAGACGCAGCCTCGGTGTGGTTCGTGTCGCCCGTAAGCAGCTTCAACGCGTGAGGCAGGAGCTCGAGAATCGCCTTCAGCGACGTCACTGCCCCCGCGGGACTGCCGGGCAGGTTCACGATAAGCGTGGAGCCCAGGCAGCCGCACACACTCCGGCTGAGCGGCGCCATGGGAGTCTCGGCGAGGCCTACGGCGCGCATACGCTCACTGAGACCCTCAACCAGCCGGTCACAGACGATGCGCGTTGCCTCGGGCGTCACATCGCGCGGCGCCAGGCCCGTGCCGCCCGTAGTAACAATCAGATCTGCCTGGGCGGCGTAGTGCCGCAGCGCGTGGGCGATCTCCCCTACCTCGTCCGGCAGCGTTGCCGTTGCTGCCACGGGCAGCCCGGCCTCCTCGAGAATCCGCGTCACTGCCGGTCCGCTGGCGTCGATCTGCGTTCCCGCCGCGCAGCGATCGCTGATGGTGAGAACCGCCGCTTCCAAACCTCTTCCGAAACCGTCCATACCTTCTCAGTCTAATCGTTGCAACGACTTGTCCGTAAGGAACCATGATGAACTTGCCCGGCATGCTACGAAGTGCAAACTTCCAGCAGCGAATCCTCTACACTGGGTGGGGATCTAAAACTTAAGCGCCGCCCGAAGCGTCAGACGCATAGGCCCCAACCGCCCGCTCCATGCCCATACTCGAGACCCCCCCTAACCCGGCCCCAACCCCCACTCCGCCCGCCGGTAAATCGGCAGGGCAGACGCCAGTGAAGGTGCCGCCCC
>CAXTNM010000022.1:0-66570 GCA_964245715.1 uncultured Acidobacteriaceae bacterium
CCCGTGCCCCACCTGCACCAGATTATCGATCTTCGCCCCTGCTTTCACCCGCGTCTCGCCGATGGAAGCCCCATCCACACAAGCATTCGCCTGTACCTCCACGCGGTCCTCGAGCACCGCAGGCCCCGACTGGCGAATCTTGTACCAGCCATGTCCCCCCTTGGCCCCCTCAACGCGAGCAAATCCAAAGCCGTCTGCTCCGATCACCGCGCCATTCTGGAGAGTCACGTCGTCGCCCAGCACGCAGTGCTCCCGCACCACCGCATGAGCATGCGCCACACAGCGCGCCCCCACCCGCACATGCGGGTAGAGCACCACATGGGGATGCAGCACGGCATCCTCACCCACGACACACTGTTCCCCCACCACCACATAGGGGCCGATATAAGCCCCGGCTCCGATCTTCGCTGTCGACGCAATGACCGCCGTCGCGTGAACTCCCGGCTCATAGCGCGGTTCCTCGTAAAACAACTCGATCGCCTTCGCGTACGACAAATAGGCGTCCGTCACCCGCAGCGTGCGCGTCCCGGTATCTGGAAAGCCGTACTCCACCAAAACCGCTGCTGCATTGGTCGACTTCACCAGCCCCGCATACTTCTTGTTCGAAACAAACGTCACCTGGTTTGGGCCAGCTGTCTCGATCCCCGCTACTCCCGAGATCTCAATATCACCATCTTCATCGTCGTTTCCACGCAGCTCCGCCCCTAACCTCTTCGCCAGTTCATCCAGTCTCATGGTGCAAATTGTATTCCGCCGACTTTCACTCAACGTCAGGAAAGGGAAGATCCAGCTCACCCTCGGATATCTTCTTGGCTTTCTTCTCAACCGGCAGCTTCGAAGGAGTCGTCACCACGCCCACAACGACCAACCCTGCCATAGCCACTCGGGGAACAAAGACTCGCTGCGTATTCGACCGAACATCCGGAGGCAACAGGTAGATTCCCGAATCGGTCATCGCGTCATCCAGCAGCGAAAGATCGAGTGGCGCGAGTCCCTCCAGCACGTCGCCATCCCGAAACAAAATTCGCAGCCAAAGCCCCTCCGTCCGTGGCCGCGCGAGGAAGGTCCTGCGCGTCAGCCGCTCCGGCATCTCCGTATCGTCCAGGTTGAAATCACGAACATACGCGATATACCGGATCGTCTTCAAGGGAATGGCGATCAGACGGCCAGCCACGTCCAGGAGATCGACGTTCCCGGTCGCGCGGTTCAGCACCTCGGACGCCGGCAGGTAGCCCGCCTGCACCGTCTGCGCCTCCATCCTCACAACGACCTTCTTCCGCGATCCTGCCATCCTCGCGGGATTGTCGCACACCCAACCCCAGCACCGCTCAATTTGCTGTAGAAAAGGTGCAACCCTACTAGCCAGAACGCCGTTCGATGTGTTACATTTAGCTCTTGTGTGTGGTCGATCAGACTAGGTAAGTCCTTCTATAAGTGACGTTTACGGGCTAAAACGAAAGTAGCTTTCACAAGCCCCTGGAGTGTACGCAAAGGCATGGCTGATTACATCTACCTGCTGGAAAATCGACTCTCCCCCGCCCAGCGCTCTGCATTGAGCTCCGTCCGCGAGCTGGCCCGGGCAAAGAATCTAACCGTCTTTCTGGTCGGCGGCGCAGTCCGCGATCTCACCAGCGGATCACCCGTGCGCGACCTCGACGTCGTCGTCCAGGGCAACGCGCTTAAGCTCAGGGCGGACCTCGAGAAGCTTGGCGCCGTCGTGACTGGAGAGCTTGCTGCCAGCCAGGCACTCTTTGCCGCCTTCCCAGGCAGCGTACGCATCGAGATTGGCTCTACTCTTTCCGCAACTTGGCCCAAACCGGGAAAACCCGTCTATAAGCCCGCCACCATCCTTGAAGACCTTCGCCGCCGCGACTTCACCGCGAATGCCATGGCCTTGTCCCTCAACGAGGGCTCTTACGGCCTGCTGATGGATCCGCTCAACGGGATCGCCGATATAGAGAATCGCGAACTGCGCCTCGTCTCGAATTACGGCTTCATCGAAGATCCGATCCGTATGGTTCGCGCCGCAAGGCTGATGGCGCGGCTTGGATGGTCTCTCGACGAGAAGACCCAGCAGCGTTACGAGACCGGCAAATCCGAGAACTACATCGGAGCTCTCAGCGACCAGCAACGCGGCTATGAGCTCGAAGAGATCATCCATGAGGAGGATCCCTTTCGCATCCTGACTCGCCTCGAAGCTGAAGGCTGGCTTCCAATCCTCGCCCCTTACTGGAGTGCGGCCAAGGTAGACGTACCCTCGCTCGAACATCTGCGCGAGGTGCAAACTCAACTCCAGATGCAGGGCATCCACCCGGATCCTTCCGCGGCCAACTTCCCCCTGCTGACCGCAAAGTTGAGCCCAGATGACGTCGCCACCCTCAAAGCTGGCTTTGTCCGCCAGGGATTCGTCAAGGAGATCGAGGCCCTCGAACAAAAGGGTAAGGACCTCGCTAATCTGCTCACCAGCAAAGCCGCCGCTCTCCCATCGCAGACCTGGCAGATCATCACATCGGCTTCCCCGGAGGCTGTGCTCTGGGTTGCGTACAGCTCGAAGAGCGCCGCGATCCAAGCCAAATTCAAGAACTTCTTTACCGTTTGGCCGCAGGCCAGGCAGAAGATTCCCTACCTCCTCATGCAGGAGATGCGCATCGTCCCCGAGCTTCCCGTCTACGACGAGCTTCTCGGCAAGCTCTTCTTCGAGCTCATGGACGACAAGCTTCAAACCCCGGATGAGCTCAAGGCCTTTCTCGAACCGTTCTCGCCTCCTGCACCTCCGCCGCCGGTCACTACCCGCCGGCCACGCGCCGCGAAGAAGGATGCCAAAGGCAAAGGGCGTGGAAAGAGGGCGGCTGCCGTCGACGTGGACGACGACGTAGAAGAAGAGGGAGATGGAGAACTCCCGGACGAGATCGAGGAAGTTCTGACCGACGCCCTTGATGACGCATCGGACGAATCCGCTGATACCGAAAAGGAAGATGACACCTTGGACGAATCGGAAGATGACTCGGACGACGACACGAAGGAGCCAACCCACAGCAAAGCCCCGGCTAAAGCCACGATCAAAGCGGCTCCTGTGACAAAGGCTAAACCTGCGCCGGAACCTCCAGCACCAGTCACCGAGAGTCCAGCTGCATCGAAAGCTCCAGTCAAGTCGGTTACCGTCAAAGCCACTCCCGTGAAGACACCTTCGACAAAGAGTGGCCCCAGGGACACCGCGACGGTCAAGGTTGCGCCGGCTACAAACGCGGCCTCAAAAGCCAATGTTCCCGCAAAAGCTGCCAATGCCGTGATGGCTCCTCAGAGTTCAACCCGCGCGACAGCCTCATCGAAACCGACAAAACCATCCACACCAAGCAAGTCAGCGACGAAGACGGTCCCGGCCAGGGCCTCCACGAAGCTTCCAGCGAAGTCGGTCAAGAAGGTTGTACCTGCTGCAAAGCCTGCTCCGAAGAAGTCTGCTCCACCCGCGCCGAAGGTACTTGCAAAGAAGGTTGCCACGAAGCAGGTCACACCCGTAAAGGCTCCCGCCAAGAAGCAGTCGCCCCTGGCAAAGTCTGCGTCTAAGAAGTCTGTTCCAGTGGGCAAGCGTCGTTAAGACGGCGCTTGCCTGGCACAAAACTCTTATTGGGAGTAATTGCATGGTGGTCGCAGTGTTGCAGGGTTCCGTTCGCGCTGATCGCATGGGCGATCGCGTTGCCAAGTGGGTCATCTCCCAGCTGGAAAAGCGCGGCCACGAGGCTGTCCTCGTCGATGCTGCGCAGCTCAAACTCCCACTCCTCGATCGCATGTGGAAGGAGATCAAGGACAATCCAACACCGGAACAGCGCCCACTCCACGAGAAGCTGGCCCCATTGGCCTCACTGTACGAACGCGTAGACGGCTTCGCCATCGTTTCAGCCGAGTACAACCACTCTGTCCCGCCAGCCCTGACCAACCTCATCGATTATTTTCTTGAAGAATATTTCTACCGCCCGTCAGCCATAGTCTGCTACTCAGCCAGTCCCTACGGGGGCGTTCGCGCGGCTATGCAGCTTCGTGCGCTCCTCACCGAGGTTGGCATGCCGACGATCCCAAGTCTGCAGCCCATCCCGCAGGTGGGTCAGGCCCTTAGCGCGGATGGTGTCGCCCTCAACCAGGCAATAGCTGAGCAAACTACCAAGTTTTACGATGAGTTCGACTGGTACATGCAGGCCCTGAAAGACGCCCGCGCGAAAAACGACCCCCGCAAGAAGTAGCGGTCTTAAGAATGCGAACTGCGCGCATCCCCACGAAGCGCGCCATGGTCAGACTCTCCCAATCATCCTTGCCCTCGTTCAGTTCAAAGTCGCCGCCGACCTCTTCTACGTCAAACTCGGCAAAAACAAAACGCCGCTCAAGAACGTCGACTGTCCCGTGCCTCTCTTCTGAGACATGGGCCTCGTCGCCACCTCTCGTGTCGGCGTACAACCCCAGAATGCCCCCGACTTGCGCCGCGCGCGACAGTCAGAACGAAAACGCTTTATTGTCTAGCGAAAGCGCCTCAGAACAACCCCGGTCGCCGCGGCCAAACAAGCGACCGCTCCAACCAGCACCTCGATGCCATGGCGGTACGCTGCACGTGTACGTTCTGGTGTCTGCCCCACTGCATCACGACACTGGCTACATCCTTGCCCGCCCGCTGCCCCGCAAAGCCCGAGCAGCATTACCGCCAGCCACACACCTCTCACTGCGCAAAAACCAGTAGCGCGAAGAGTCCCAGCCAGAGTACGCCCATTGAGTGCCAGTACCAGGCGGCGAGATCAACATAGATCTGACGGCTCTCAATCTGTCTTGAAAGGAAGAGTCCTACGAAAGCTCCAACCAGGGCAAGCACACCGATAATCAGGTGAAAACCATGCACTCCGGTTATCAGGTAGAACGATTGCAAGCTGGGACTTGTATTCATCCTGATTCGCGCTTCGGCCAGCTGGTGCCAGGCCATCAGTTGCCCCACAACAAACACCATTCCCAGCACGATCGTCGCAGCGACCCACGGCATCGCGCGCTTTGAGGTCGGTTTACCCAGGCCAAGCCACTCGTCCATGACATGAACTTCGCGAAACATGTGCCGGCGTGCAATCTCGATCGTCAGCGAACTCAGCAGCAAAATAGCTGTGTTCAGCCACAGGATCGGCGGAATCGAGGTCGGAAGCCACTCGTTGATGAATCGTGCATTGGCATCGAAGTGTCCGCTGCTCTGAGAGACAAAGAAGACACTCACCACGGCCACAAAGAACATGAACACGGCTGAGAGCACGAAGAAGAGCCCCAGGCGGAGCCTCTGCAGGCGTTCTCTTGGACTCTTCGGCCCGCGCCGCCCATTCCAGTTGTCAGGATCGCCCCCGCCGCCCGTCTGCTTATCAGTAGGCGGACGTCGGCCGCCGCCATGATCTCCGTCGTCCAGATCGCTGCGGCGGCGCCGTTCGGTGTCGGGTGGCGTAATGATGGCCGGCATGGAAAACTCCTTCTATAAAAGGGCCCGGAACACGTCCGTAGAAACAGCTTACTCCGCTTTCCCGTACTCCACCCATTGCGGCACAAACTCTACTCCGGCTTCCTGCTCTCCATAGTCACAGGGTCCGCGAAACGTTTCTATTTGTTGATTGGATGCAGAAGCAGTTCCACCCGGCACATCTCCCGTTTGCGGAGCCCAGAACGCTCCCGGCCTCCACTCCATCGTCGTCGCTTCCCAGGGGTTCTCGTCAGCAGCACGTCCCTTGCGCCAACTCACCACTACATTGATCAGGAAGAGAAGTTGCGTACCGGCAAGCAGGAAGGCCGAATCTGTGACATGACGCTGCATGCCGATCGAGCGCGCCAGCAGCGAAGCGGCCGCCGGATTCATGCCCGAAAATTGTGCATAGTGGCGCGGCGCTCCCATCAGCCCGGCAAGGTGCATCGGCAGAAACGTTGCATATGCGCCGAAGATCGAAAGCCAGAAGTGCCATTTACCCAGTCGATCATTCATCATCCGTCCACACAGCAGAGGGAACCAGTAATACGTCGCCGCAAACAAGCCGAACACGCCCGCCATCGCCATGATCAGGTGAAAGTGTGCGACCACAAAGTAGGTGTTGTTCAGGTACTCATCGAGCACCGGCTGCGCCAGGATCGGTCCTGTGAGTCCGCCAGCTACAAACAGTGAAACAAAGCCCAGTGCAAACAGCATCGGCACGGTATACCGCGGCCTCGATCCCCACACTGTCGCCAGCCAGCTCAGCACCTTCGCAATCGAAGGAATCGCGATCGCCATCGTTGAGACTGAGAAAGCCGAGCTCGCAAAAGGATTCAGACCCGCCACAAACATGTGATGTCCCCACACCAGGATCCCAAGCGCCCCAATCAGCAGAGTTGTCGTGATCATCATCCGGTAGCCGAAGACGCGCCGTCTCGCAAAGTTCGCGAGAATCATGGAGGTCAGTCCCATTCCGGGAAGGATGGCGATGTAGACCGCCGGATGTCCGAAGAACCAGAACAGATGCAGCCAGAGCATCGGGCTGCCGGAGCCCCCGTGCCCCGCTGCGACCAAAGTCCCATTCACAAGATCGCCAGCCGGCAGATAGAAACTCGTCCCCATATGGCGATCGCAAAAAAGCAGCACCAGGGCTGCAAACAGCACGCCAAACGCAATCAGGATCAGCATCGCCCCGGTGAACCAAGCCCACACCGTCAGCGGCAGACGCTCCCAATCCATCCCTTCACAGCGGTGAGCCACAATCGTCGCAAGCGTATTCACTGCATTGGCGATGCCCCCGACTCCGTAAAGCGCGATCGAAAGCAGCCAGAGATCCATGCCCAGGCCTTGCCCTGGCCCCGCCGCTGCGATCGCTGAAAGCGGCGGATACGCTGTCCACCCGCTGATCGCCGCGCCCCCTTCTACAAAGCCTGAAGCAATCAGAACTCCGAGCGCCACCGCCGTCACCCAGAACCCCACTGCATTCAGCCAAGGGAACGCCATGCGCCGTGCCCCGACCTGCGCCGGCAGAATAAGATTTCCGAAGCCACTCTGCGTCGCAAGAATGACCACGAAGAACAGCATCAGCGTCCCGTGCAGTGTCACCAGCTTCAGGTAGTCCTCTGGCTTTACCAGTCCGAATCCCGGAACCAGCAGATTCGGCCAGACCAGGTGCACTCGCATCGCAAGCGACATCAACGTCCCATCGACCACCGCCAGCAACGCCAGCCCCAGGTAACGCAACCCGATTGTCCGATGATCCGTGGCCAGCCAGCCACCGCGCCGCAACATTCTGGGTGTCCCACTCACCCGCCCGTCTGCCGCGATGAGGGAGCCGTCACCTGCTCGAGTAACCGACCGTTCCGGCATCACTTTACCCCTTCCTTCGCCGTCAGCCACGCTTCGAACTCGGTCTCCGGCACAACCCTCAACCTTGCCGCCATCCTGTAGTGCCCCGACCCGCAAAGCTGCGTGCAGATCACCGCATAGGTCCCGATCGCTGTCGGGGTGAAGTGCACATGGAAGCTCTGTCCTGGGACCGCGTTCTGCTTCACCCGCAGCTCCGGAATCGCAAACCCATGGATTACATCCTGCGCCTTCAAACGCAGATCCACCTCGCGCCCGACCGGCAACACCAGCTCCGATGTCACAAGATCGTCTGCCCCCCTAGCATCTTTTGGATCAATCCCGAGCGGATTGCCTTCGCCAGGCGCCACCAACTCCGGCCGCGTCTGCCCGAATGCAAAATCCCTGCCCGGATACCGGAAGTACCAGGCAAACTGCATTCCCGTCGCCTCCACCTGCAGCGCTCCAGGGTTCGCCCCGGTGTATCGTGACGCGGCCCAGAGCCGCTCCGAACGCACGGTCAGCCACGCAAACAGTACCGTCAACAGCATCACCGGAACATACTCAAAAAGCGCCGCCGAACGCTTTGTCCTGAAGCTCCTTCGCAACACCAACCCTACGAGCATCGCCAGATGCAGCCCCACGAGCAGACTGAGCGCAATCCAGAGATTCAGCAGCATCTGCCGATCCATTCCCCGTCCGTGCGCTGCCGCATCGACGGGCAGAAACCACCCGGGCGTCACCGAAGCCAGCGTGCAGGCAAGACTCACCCTTCCAGCATAGCCCTTACATAGCGCAAGCCCTTGATCCAGCTAAACTCCTCTCAACCCGCAAACAGTTCCGAGCCTGCGCTTCGACTCCCAATCCCCGGAGAGACTCCGTTGCCAATCCCCCCAACCACCCCATCCCTCATCATCAATCCGCTGCTTAGCAGTCTGGCGCGCAAGCACAACCCGCACAGCCCAACTCCGGCAGGTCATATCACCTTGTTCTCACACATCTGCTCCAGCATGGTCCGGCGCGGCATAAGGGTGATGCAGCACGAAGATCGTGGCGTTTGCTGGAGTCGATCATTGCGACTCCCACCATCAAGTAACGTAATCGCCGGTACAGGAGCGTCTTGGGCCGGTTTCGGCACGACAGCTCTCGAGGCGCGACATCCTCTAGTACACCGGACATCCCGCAGTCATCTTCACCTGTGTCCAGCACCCCGTTACGGCCTTCGCCGCACTCACTACCTGCGGGTTCTCCTGGCCACCACTCGCGATGCCATCTACCTTCGCCTTGGTATCCGCGAACATCTCCGCAGTCAGATCGAGCGCGGGCAGCGACAGGATCACTCTCGCGCGCAAGCTCGCATCATCGCCATCCATGTAGCCCACCACAGCCTTATCGACGATCCTGTTCTGATTTGGCTTCGCCGCAATCGCCTCCACCAGGTTCGCCTGCGAATCCGGTGTCTGGTCGGGCCGCCGTAGATAGCGCACAATCGCATCGGCCTTATCGTCACTCAACGGCCCCGACTGCAGCAGATCGCTCACCACGGCAAGGCCTACTGCTCCAATCGCGTCATCACGCTTCAAGAACGCCATCAGCGCAGGGTAGACCGAGCTCGGCGGGTCCGGCGTGAAGCCCCCCAGGGCATTCGCCGCCAACAAGCGATTCTCCGGATCGTCCTCTATCAACTCCTTCGCGATGGCCGGCACTAAGGGCACCAGCACCTTGCCAACATCGCTCTTATACGCGGCCGGCCCAGCCGTGGCGGTCAGCGAGCTATTCTTCACCCCGTTTAGTGCCGCTGCGGGAGTAGCCGTCGGAGCACCCGCTGCACCTCTCGCGTCCGTAGCGGAGCCTCCCGCCGCCGGCACCGCATCCGGCAGAGACTGCATGCCCACCAGCATGGCCAGCCCATACCCGCGCATGGCCGCATCCGGGTTCGCCAAAGCCTTCTGCATCAGCGGCTCCAAATCCTTTGCCACCTTCGCATCGGTTAGCCCCGGCAGCCCTTCAACCGCATGGATCTCATCGGACGTCGGCGAATGCCCACTGTTGGCATGCGCAAGCATCTCCGTCATCTGCGCCGTCACCGTAGGCTGGGCCACGTCCTGCGCCCGCGCCGCTCCACCCCACAACCCAAGCAGCGCGACCGCCAAGAACCTCAGCATCTGCGACCCTCCACCCCTGCAACTTCGCCGAACCCTCTACAGGCTAAACCTTACTGTTGATACCCTTGTACGTCCTCACCATATCGACGAAGAAACCGTGCACCCGTCCATCGCCACTCAACTCCGGATGAAACGTAGCCGCCAGCAGGTGTCCCTGCCGCACCAACACCGGCGCACCCTCGCGCTCAGCCAGCACCTCCACATCAGGCCCCACGTCTGCAATTCGGGGCGCGCGAATAAACACCATCTCCAGATCTCCACCAGGCAGAGAACTCGGCGCGGTCAGGATTGCCGAGTCGATCTGCCGTCCATACGCATTCCGCTCGACTGTGATGTCCATCGCCCTGAGTGATTCCTGCTCCGGATTCTTCACGCCTGTCGCAAGCAGAATCGCCCCCGCACACGTCCCGAACGTAGGCGTCTCCCGTACAAATCCCTTCAGCGCCTCGAAGAAGCCATCGCGCTCGAGATGCTTCAAAAACGTAGTTGACTCCCCACCCGGAACCACCAAGCCATCCAGCCCCTCCAACTCCCCCGGCCGCTTCACCAGTCGAGCCTCCGCGCCCGCCGCCACAAGCGCCGCCTCGTGTTTCGCGTACGCTCCCTGCAACGCCAACACCCCGATCACCGGCCTGTCCAAATCCTCTCCCTTTTCCATCCCCGAAGGGAGTCGCGTTTGTACTCACCCCGAAAAGCTCATGGGCGCGCTTCTTTAAGCACGCCCATGAGAAGCCGAGACCCATACGATCCTTCAGGTGTCGGACGTCTCACCCGTCCGAACAACACGAAGCCCGGGATGGCACGAAGTGCTACCAGCCGCGGTGCTGCATCATGTCGGCATCAGCGATCATCCCGACCGCCAGCCCCTTCATCGCACCCACGCACTCTTCCGAGCACTCTGCCAGAATCGCCGGATCGTTGAAGTGGGTCGCTGCGCGCACGATCGCCTTGGCTCTGGACTCAGCCTCCGCCCGCTCCTGCGGATTCAGCGGCTGGCCATCGACCACCGCCACGTTCAGCTTGATATTGCCTTCCTTCATGAAGATGCCCGAACCCACAAACACGGTCTGCGCGCCAAGCTGCATCATCAAGGCCGCATCGGCCGGCGTCGCAATCCCGCCCGCCGAGAAGTTCGGCACCGGCAGCTCGCCCGTCCTCGCCACCATCTGCACCAGCTCAAGCGGGGCCCGCAGATTCTTCGCCGCCGCATACAGCTCATGCTCGTCAAGCACGGTCAGTGCGCGCATCTCTCTGACGATCTGCCGCATATGCCGTACCGCGTGGATTACATCGCCCGTGCCCGGTTCGCCCTTGGTCCGGATCATCGCCGCGCCCTCCGAGATCCGCCGCAACGCCTCGCCCAGGTCCTTCGCGCCACACACAAACGGCGTCGTAAACGCGTGTTTGTCGATGTGGTGCAGCTCATCGGCCGGCGTCAGCACCTCGCTCTCGTCGATAAAGTCCACGCCCAGCTGCTGCAGAATCTGCGCCTCGACGAAATGACCGATGCGCGCCTTCGCCATCACCGGGATGCTCACGGCCTCGATAATCTCGCGAATCATCTTCGGGTGCGACATGCGCGCAACGCCACCCTCGGCACGAATCTGCGCCGGAACGCGCTCAAGCGCCATGACCGCAACCGCACCTGCAGCCTCGGCGATCCGCGCCTGCTCTACGTCCACGACGTCCATGATCACGCCGCCCTTCAGCATCTCTGCCAATCCCGTCTTCAGGCGCAGGCCCGGCGCCCCAAAACCCTTGTGTCCATTGCTTGCATGTAGATTCTGCTCGTTTGCCATGGGTCTCACTCTCCCTCAACGGCCTGGGGAACTGTCATCCATCTCAGCCACTCCAACCGGAACCTTAAGTCTAGCAGTTCCGACATCCCATCGCCCCCGGGGGCGGGCTCTGCCCGTGCCGCCACTACAAAAACGATCAATCCTTGCAGGCGCAGCAAAGAACCTGGTGCATCGACAAGATCCTGTTCAACTTTTCAACCGCTTGGCCGATGGGAGAAGCGAGTGCCTCAAGAAGGCGACATATGGGGAAGGGCTTCTACCTTATGAGTGCGCAGGGACGACGCCAGGAAGATCGCATGTCCTACAAGGCAAATGCGAGTGTGTGCCGCGCAGGCGCGGCAAGCCAGTACCAGGCCGCAGTGATCGATCTCAGCTCGGTAGGGTGTCTACTTCGAACGCAAACCAAAGGCGACTTCGAGGTCGACGACCTCGTCGACCTCAGTCTGCAGTCCAGCGATCTCTCGTTTCGAGCGAGAGGAACGGTCCGCCACGTCGCCGAAGATGGTGTCGCGCTCGGAATCCGCCTCGAGAGCCTGACAACCCGCGGCAGAGCCATGCTCAGCGAGCTGATCAAGGAACTCGCAGCGAATCCGCAGAGTGCCTTCTAAAGCCGTTCGCGATCATCGCGGCAGATCAGTCCGCTCACGCGCCGCTCGCCAGCAGCGATGCCTCCACTACCAGGAAGAAGCCCTCACCTCGCGCCAGCACCGTGCCATCTGCCGCCTGCAACTCAGCCGAGTGCCGCAGCTTGCGTCCATCTCGACTCACGTGCGTGCCCACCAGTCGAAGAGGCACATACAACGGGGAAGGCCGCAGATACTCCACTGTCAGACTCCGCGTCATCGCAAGCACATTCAACGGCCGATTCAGCTTGCTCATCGCCTCATCCAGCAGCGTCGCAATCATCCCTCCGTGGATGTAACCGGGAGGCCCTTCGTGCAACCGCGTCATCGTCAGCAGGGAAGTCGCCGTAATCCCGCCCGCCTCATCTTGACTGACGTCGAAGGCCAGATGTAGCCCCTGCGGGTTGTCCGTGCCGCACCCAAAGCAATGATTTGCCCGCTCATCAATCGTCTTCGCCGTCGCCGCATCGGCCCCGTCAGGCGCGTGACTCTCTCGCACGTTCGAAGCTTTACCCATTTAGAACCTCTAAAATCCCGGCTCCATATCGATCCACCTTCTCCTGCCCAACCCCCTGGACCCCGATCAACTCCTTCAATGTTCTCGGCCGCTCGATCACCAGCGACCTCAGCGCCGTCGTCCCCAGGACAAAGAACTGTGGCAGCCCCATCCGCTCCGATTCCGCCTTTCGCCACGCCCGCAGGCGTTCCTCCAGCACCTTCTGACCCTCATCCAACTCCGCCGCCACATCTGCCACGACTACCCGCTCTCGCTTGAACGCCTGCACAGCGATCGGAACAGTCTTCGGAGCCGTCCGGTTTGAATCGCTACCACTCTGGGTGCCCCGGGTCTCACCTCTGAGACCCGGGCCTGCAGCCGCCGCTCTCCGCGCTGGCGCAGGCTTTTCTACCCTCGCTCCTTGAACAATCCCACTCCCGCCTCCGCGACAAATCGCACAGATCTCGGCCCCATACCGCTCGGCCTTGTCTTTCCCGAAGCCACTCACCGTCAGCAACTCCGAGATCGTCTGAGGACAAGCCATGACTACGGCAATTAACGAAGCGTCCGAACAAACCAGGAACGCCGGCTTGCCCGTCTTAGCCGCCTCTGTCTTCCGCCACGCCCTCAGCTGCTCCTCAAGCGGCTTCTGCGCCGGAGATAACTCCACGGCCATCTCCTGGACTCCTCGCCCTCGCGGAGCCACGCTTGTACTTTTCCCCTTCTTCGTTCTCTTACTCGGCTCGACACCCGAACGCAACACGACGCCCAGCTTCTCACCTGGCCTGATCTCACGTCCCTCATGTGTCAGCGAGGCCTTCTTGAACGGGATCGTCTTGCCTTCAGCGTTCGTAAACGTCTCCGCGGCAATCGAAATCAGGCCCGCCCGAGCCAGCCCATCCAGCAAGGCCTCAAACTCGTTCCGATCCTTGATGCTCACCTGAACCCCAAGATCCGTAAACAGCCGTCCCGTGGCCTTCGATCCCCCGACCTCCGCCAGCGCGCGCAAGATCGTCCGCAGATCCCGATCCTGCGCGCCCGTCGGTTCTCCGAACGTCTGCGCGCTCGTCCCCGAAGGCGAGCAGAAGTCGCACCGCCCGCAAGCCCGATGCGCATCGCTGACGTCGCCAAAGTGCCTGATCAGCGCGCTCATCCTGCACTGCTGCGTCGTCGCATACGCCATCATGCGGTCGATCTGTGACCGGCGAAACTCCACCTGCTGCTCATACCCGCTCTGCCAGGCGACATTCCCGTTCTTCCGCACGTTCCCGTCAAAATCGATCGAAGCCGCACCCTGCGCCGCCAGCTTCTCGACCGCGCGCCCAAACGTCTCTGCATCCATCTTCAGCCGCGCCCGCAGCTCATCCGCCTCTTGATACTCCTCCGTCAGCACTTTCGCCACGCGCATCAACTCGGTCGCCACCGGATAATCCCGTTCCAAAAAGAAGTCATGCATCTTCCGGTCGGCAAAGCTATAGAGCAGCACCGTCGTCGAAGGCTCCCCATCCCGCCCGGCGCGCCCTATCTCCTGGTAATACGCCTCGACGCTCGCTGGCAGCGCATAATGCACCACCGTCCGCACATCCGCCTTATCGATCCCCATGCCAAACGCAATCGTCGCCACCACACACTGCAGCCTGCCCGTCTGAAAGTGCCGCTGTACCCGCTCCCGCGTCCCTGGATCCAATCCTGCATGGTAGGCTGCGGCCGGGAACTTCCGTCCCAACTCCCCCGCCAGTTCCTCGGCGGCCTTGCGCGAGGGTGCATACACAATCGCTGGCAGCCGATCCTTTCCACTGAGAAAATCCGCCGTAAACCCAGTCCGCTGCGGCTTCGAAAGCTCCATCACCTCAATCGCCAGGTTGTCCCTGCGAAAGCCATGGATAAACAGCTTCGGCTGCTTCAATCCAAGCTGCTTCACGATATCCGCCTGTACCGCCGGTGTCGCCGTCGCAGTCAACGCGATAATCGGAGCGGGCCGCAGCGCCGGTAAATACTCGCCCAGCATCCGGTAATCCGGCCTGAAATCATGGCCCCACGCCGAGATGCAGTGCGCCTCGTCGATCGCGATCAATGAAGGCTTCTTCCGCGCCAGCATCTCTGGAAAGCCCGGCACACGCATCCGCTCCGGCGCGATGAAAAGAAACTGAATCGCTCCATCCAGATAGTCCCGGCAAGCCTGCCGCGATTCTTCCCGCGAGAGCCCCGAGTGGATCCGCCCTACCTTCAATCCCGCCGCGGTCAACTTCTGTGCCTGGTCGTCCATCAATGCAATCAGCGGACTCACCACCAGCCCGGTCCCTCCGCGCGCAATCGCCGGCAGCTGATAGCAAAGACTTTTACCCGCCCCGGTCGGCATAACGAGCAGCACATCTTCGCCGTCGGTCGCAGCCCGACAGACAGCCTCCTGATTTGCCCGGAAGTCCGAAAAACCAAACGTCTTGTGCAGCAGGGAAGTAAGCGACATCGCACCACAATCTTCGCACAACCTTCGCCAGTGCTGCGGACTCCCGAAGCTTCGCTCGCTCTCCCGCTGGTCAGCACAGCAAGCTTCCTTGCGACGAGCGGGAGCACCAAGCGGAGCCCAAAACTCCACAAAGCGATCAACGCCCGCAACATGGGCGCCCCTAGGAGATCGTGTAATCCGCCAGGTTGATCGTCACCTTGTCATCCGGCGTCTTCATCCCTCCACCGTCGCTCTCCGGATGCTGTTCAATCGTCATCGTCTCTGTCGTCACGACTACGCGCGTGTACCCGTAATCTGTGTCGTCATAGCTCTCGAGCGTCAGCGTGTCGTCGATCACATAGGGCGTCCGCAGCGTAGTGCGCATCTTCGAGAGCGGATTATGTCCGCCGCACCCTGCCACGATGAACGGAATCTGCTTGCCATTGATCGTCCGCGTATACCTCTGGTAGTTGTGCGCGTGGCCTGAAAATACGGCGTGAGGCCAGACCCCTGCCGCTGTACACGCCGCATCGATATCGGCCAGCATCAACGGACTCCCGCCATGCTCGCTGCCTCCGGTGAACGGAGGATGATGCACGGCGATGACCACCGCCCCTTTGAACCCATCCGACACCACACGTCTTAGTCCAGCCGTCAGGAAGTCCACCTGGCGAGAATCGAGAACAGTATTCGCCGCACTCGTCCCCGTTTGCCCCGAGATCACCCCCGGATCCTCGAGCACGTTACTGTATAGCCCAAAGATCCTCACCAGGGTCGCGTCGAAGGTAAAGTAGACCGCCGGCTGAATCATCGTCGTACGATCCAGCCCACCCGCATCCGGACTCTGCGCCGGCTCCGGCGTACAGAAGTTCTCGAGAAAACCCTGCAGCGAAGTCGCCGTATCTCTCGGGTAAACGACGCCATCGTGATTGCCGGCGATCGCGAGAATCGGCGCCGGATAATCCCGGTACGGCTCATAGAACTGATCGTAGTAGTACGTCGCTTCGCCGAAGTAGTACACCACGTCGCCCAGGTTGAAGAAGAAGCTTGGCACATCCGCCGAGTTCGCTTCGTCGAAGTCCATCACCATCTTGTCCGCCACCAGCGACTGCGTCGTCGGGCCGCTCACACTGCCCGTATCCCCGACGCAATGAAAGACGAGCTGTCCGGCTGCCTCGATCGCCGCTACCTTTGCGGCGCCCGCCGTTCCATAGACCTGCGCGAGCGTCAACACCGGCTCCAAGGGCAAGCCCGCTGGTGTCTCCGGCAACGGTTCAAGCTGGTTCACTTCCTTCAGCTTCTGGTCCGTCACCGGCTGGCTGAACGAAGTCGGATCGGGCGAAGGCTTCGGCTGCGCGAAGATAGGCTGCCCGCTCGCTCCCGTTGCGGAACCGCCCGTGTTCCCGTCGCCGCTGATCGTTGGCCCCTTGTGCCTCTTCGACTTCTTGCTCTCAGCCTCTTCTGCTACCCTCTTCGTTGCCATCACTCATCCCCACGCCGTCCGAATTCAGATTCGAACAGCAGCATACTCCGATGACGGACGAGCGCTTGTAAATTACGCGAGGAAAGAAGCCGTCCGAAACCCACAATCCTCCCGCATCATTGAAGAAGCAGCCTTCTCTACCGCCGCGTAGCCTCGCCATAAAAGCGCTCCAGATCTGCCTTCATCTGCTTCAGCGCCTCAACATTCAGGTAAACCATGTGGCCCGCGGGATAGTAACCAAATTGGACGTTCGCTACCAGCGCAGGCGGTAGCTCCATGTGGCCCAGGTCATACTCGGTGATAAAGAACGGAGTTGCGAGATCGAAGTAGCCGTTCGCGGAAAATACCCGCAGTTTCGGGTTCTTGCGAATCGCATCCGCCAGGTCGATCGCTACATCCGGCACTGACTGCTCGCCGCGGCCGTACCCGCCGCTCGGCCGATGCTTGAAGTTCCAGTTCTCATTGATCCCCGGTCCGGACAAGTAGTACGGCTCGGAGCTCATATACTTCAGCTCCCGCTGGATGTAGTCGTGAAACGCCCCAACATAGGCCCCGCTGATTCCGGTGTCCGACGGATCGTATCCCGGACTCTCGCCGGCGGAATCCACGTCAAAGCCTTCAAAACGCGCGTCGTACCGTCCCAGAATCTCATCCTCTCCGCGCAGGAGCTCCTTGCGGAAGCGAGTCGCCGACACCCGCAACCTTGCCTCTTTCAAATAACCCACGCTCAATCCGGTCAGCTCCGACATCCGCTGCGCCACCGTCTCGAACTCCGCCGGTGGAAGCTTATCCCCTTGTGCGAGCGCCGCCGCATACGGTCCACGCGCAAACTTCCGCGCCTCTTCCACCCACTCCGCCATCGATCCGGTCGACTTCACCTTCTTGTAGTGGTAGGCAATCGCTGCGTACGATGGCAAATACCCAATAGATTCCGCATCATACCCGGCATTCCTAATTCCATAGTTGAGGATCGAAGAGAGCAGCGTAACCCCATTGAACTCCACTCCATCGTTCTGCAACGCCGCTACCAGCCCCGCCGACCGCGTCGTCCCGTACGATTCCCCGAACAGAAACTTGGGCGAGTTCCATCGCTCGTTCAAGGTGATATAGCGAACAATAAACTTCTCGAATGCCTTGATATCCTCATCCGTGCCTGCAAAATCCTTGGCTGTACCCTTTCCTACCGCCCGCGAAAATCCGGTCAGAGGGGCATCGATAAACACCAGGTCGCTCTTATCCAGCAGGCTGTACTGATTTGGAACCACCTCAAATGGCGCCGGACCGGTCGCCTCCGGCTCGAAGTCACCACCCGCACCGGCCCAAACGACCCCATATGCAGCCAGACCGTCGCCGACCCCGGACCCCCGTTATAGAAGAACGTCACCGGTCGGTTCTTCGCATCCACCCCATCCTGTGTGTACGCCACATAGAAGATGCTCCCGTTCGCAGCATCCTTTTCATCCTTGATCAGCAGATTTCCCGCCGTCGCCGTGTAATGGATCGTAGTCCCATTTGCGGACCAGTCATGTTTCGTAACGGAACTCGTCTCTGCCGGAACAGGAACGGACAGCTCTTCCTTCTCCGGACTACTCTCCCCCTGCGTCCCCCGGCGAGTCGACGGGTTGGCAACCGGCTGCTGCGAAGAAGTCTGCTGTCCCAAAGCGGGGATCACAGTACCGCTGACGACACCCACCAGAACCGCGATCAACCCGAACCGAACGAGTGAAGTCTGCAAAAGATGAGCCTCAAAGGGGAGTTTTCCAGCGCACCAACGCGAGCTTCCGAATGTTTGCGCGGCTGGAATATCAGCATCATACCCGACGGCGCCGCGCTCACTGCCGATGTTTGCGCAGGCATCTTCTGCTCAAGCCCCTCCATCTATTGACTTGTCTATTAACCGCCCACCCTTTCACCCCCTCTGAGGACCACCCATGAGCGTAGCCCCTTGCACCGAAGCTGAAGAATTGGAACAGGAAGGCCAGTCAGCCACCGGTCCCGAGTTCACCCGCCGCCGCTTCCTCCAGACCGCCAGCACCCTCACGGCCGCTGCCGCCGCTATCCCCGGCGTGGCGATGGCCGCGCCCGTTGAATCCGAGCAGAAGCGAGCAATCACGCTCAAGATCAACGGCCAGCCGCACACCCTCACCCTTGACACCCGTACCTCGCTGCTCGACGCCCTGCGTGAAAACCTCGACCTGACGGGCAGCAAGAAGGGCTGCGATCACGGTCAGTGCGGCGCCTGTACCGTCCTCGTCGACAACCGTCGCGTGAATGCCTGCCTCACTCTTGCCTTTGCCGCCGAAGGTGCCGAAATCACCACCATCGAAGGACTCTCCAAGGTAGCCGACCCGAAGGACATCAACGACCTTCACCCCATGCAGGCCGCCTTCCTTACGCACGACGGCTACCAGTGCGGCTACTGCACTCCTGGTCAGATCTGCTCGGCAGTCGCTGCAGTCGAAGAGCAGAAGCGCGGCGCACTCTCGATCGTTAGTTTCCACACCGGCCACACCGATCATCCTGAGATGACCGACGACGAAATCCGCGAACGCATGTCCGGCAATATTTGCCGTTGCGGCGCCTATCCCAACATCGTAGCGGCCGTCCGCGCCGTCTCCCGAGGTGTCTCCGCATGAATCCCTTCAACTATGAACGGCCTTCCGCTCCTGAAGCGGCCGTGACCTCCGGCGCTCTTCACGGCGCCAAGTTTCTCGCCGGCGGCACCAACCTCGTCGATCTCATGAAGTACGGTGTCGAGGCGCCTACCAGGCTCGTCGATATCAACCATGTCGGCCTCGCAGAGGTCACAGAAGCTAACGGTGGCGTCCGGATCGGCGCTCTGGTCCGCAACTCCGACCTCGCCGACAATGCCATCATCAAGTCTCAATATCCCTTGCTCTCGCAAGCCCTCCTTAGCGGAGCGTCTCCACAGCTGCGCAACATGGCCACAACCGGAGGCAATCTCCTGCAGCGCACCCGCTGCTATTACTTCACCGATATCAACTTTCCGGCTTGCAACAAGCGACAGCCCGGCTCCGGCTGCGCCGCCATCAAAGGCTACAACCGCATTCACGCAATCCTCGGCCAGACCGACAAAGGCTCGACCAGCGGCGAAACCTGCATCGCCACTAACCCCTCTGACATGTGCGTCGCCATGGCAGCGTTGAATGCAACAGTTGAGGTTCAGGGGCCGAAGGGTAAGCGCAGCATCCCCTTCGCAGAGTTCCACAAGCTTCCCGGCTCGACTCCCGCCATCGAAACTTCGCTCCGCCCCGATGAACTCATCGTCGCAGTCACCTTGCCAGCAGCAAAGTTCGCTAAGAATGCCTACTACCTGAAAGCTCGTGACCGCAACAGCTACGCCTTCGCCCTGATCTCGGTAGCCGCAGGCCTCGAGATGGAAGGCGGCAACGTGAAGTCCGCCGGCCTTGCTCTCGGCGGCGTAGCCCTGAAGCCGTGGCGCCTCCCTGAAGCCGAACACGTCCTTGTGGGTAAGCCCGCGGGTCCGGAATCCTTCAAAGCCGCAGCCGAGATCCTTCTCCGTGGAGCCCACGGCTACGAGCACAACAGCTTCAAAATTGAGATGGCGAAGCAGGGTGTCATTCGCGCCCTGACCCTCGCATCGCAAGGTACTACCGAAGGAGTTCAGGCATGATCTTCGAAAGCGCAGCCCAGCAGCCACCCCCAACCCAGCCCAAGCCTATGCCCCAGCTAGACCATCGCTACGAGGGCATCAGCAAGGTCACCGGCAAGGTAAAGTATGCGGGTGAGTTCTCCTCGCCCTTCAACAAGTCCGATTTGCTCTACGCCTATGTCGTCCAGTCGACGATCCCTGCCGGCACAATCGTCTCCATTGACACCACTGCCGCTGCCCGCCTCTCCGGCGTCGAACTCATCCTCACGCCGTTCAACGCTCCAAAGCTCAATCCCGGTCCGCCCCAGCCGCCGGCCCGTCGCAACCTCAGCATCCTCCAGGATAAAGAGGTGAACTATAACGGTCAGCCTATCGCCGTTGTTGTCGCCTCGACCCTCGATGAAGCCCGGTTTGCTGCCCGTCAGCTCAAGATCAAGTACGCGCCGGCCGCAGCCAAGGTGAACTTTATGGATCACCTCGGAGACGCTCGCTGGCCTAAGAACCCTGGCAAGGATCCAGATAACAATCACCGCGGCAACGTCGATCAAGGCTTCTCGCAAGCCGCAGTCACGGTGGAAGAGACGTACATCACTCCAATTCAGAACCACAATCCAATGGAGCCGCACGCCACGATCGCCTGGTGGGAGGGCGAAAAGCTCAACGTCTATGACGCCACTCAGTACATCACCGGCGACAAGATGTCGATCGCAAAGACCATGAACGTCCCACTCGACTACGTCCATCTTCAGGATCCAGTGGTTGGAGGAGGTTTTGGCTCGAAGGGGTCCATGTGGTCGCATGTTCCGCTTTGCGCAATGGCCGCCAAAGTCACCGGTAAGCCGGTCAAGCTCGTTCTCGATCGCGACCAGATGTTCGGTCCTGTCGGCGCGCGGCCATCCACCGTCAACAAGATCAAAATAGGCGCAACCTCCGATGGGAAAATCACTGCAATGCGACACGATGTCCTCATGAACGCTTCCGTTCTCGAAGACTTCGTTGAACACTCGGAAGGCGTCACCAAACTCCTTTACGAGAGCAAGAACAACTCGGTCACTACGAAGGTGGTCGAGGTAAATCTGGGTATCTCGACCTTCATGCGAGCCCCGGGCGAAGCGCCTGGGACGGCCGTGCTCGAGATCGCCATGGACGAACTCGCAGAAAAGCTCAAGATGGATCCCATCCAGCTTCGCCTCGTCAACTATGCCGAGAAGGATCCGAGTGAAGACAAGCCATGGACGGGCAAGCACCTGCGCGAAGCCTACACACAGGCTGCCGACCGTTTTGGTTGGTCCAAGCGCAATGCAACCCCCGGCCAGACAGTTGAGGGTAATGAACTCATCGGCTACGGCATGGCGACGGCAACCTACCCGGCGAACCGCTCGGCCGCTCAAGCGATTGTGCGCATGCTCCCGGGCGGCAAGGCCTTCGTCGGGTCGGGCACTCAGGACCTCGGCACTGGCACCTACACGATCATGGCGCAGGCTGCAGCCCAGGGTCTTGCAATCGATCCGAAGCTTGTTGAAGTCAAGCTTGGAGACTCCACTTTGCCCAAGGCACCAGTCTCCGGTGGCTCGCAATCTGCCGCTTCCGTTCTGCCAGCCATCCAGGATGCTGCTCAGCAACTCGTTCTCAAGCTCGCCGATCTGGCTGTCAACGATGCGCAGTCTCCACTGCACGGACTTCGTACGGAGGATGTTCAAGCGAAGGACGGCGGTTTAGTGAGTAAGCAAAACCCCGCGGTTTTAGATAGCTACACAAACCTCCTCAACCGTAATGGCAACAAGCCACTTGAAGCTACTGGCTCCGCGGAACCGGGTGAAGACAAGTCTTCTAGCTCCGCTCATTCCTGGGGAGCCGTCTTTGCCGAGGTTGCAGTCGACAAAGACACTCACATGGTGAAGGTTCGCCGCCTCGTCGCGACCTACGATATCGGCACTCTCCTCAATGAAAAAACGGGGTTGAACCAGCTCATGGGAGGACTCGTCTGGTCGATTGGCTTCGCCACTCATGAAGAGACGCATATCGACCCCGTCTACGGTCGTACCGTCAACGAGAACCTCGCTGAATACCACGTCCCCGTGAACGCCGACGCCGGCATCATCGACGTCTCGGTACTCAACATCCCGGACATGAAGGTTGCTCCTACAGGTGCCCGCGGCATCGGTGAAATTGGCAACACCGGCGGAGCCGCCGCCATCGCCAATGCCATCTATAACGCCACCGGCAAGCGGGTGCGACAGTACCCCATCACGCCAGACAAACTGATGCAGGTCTGAATTCGCACAAAACTACTTGAAGAAAGAAGCAGCCTCACGCTCGACCACGTCGGCCGTGAGGCTCCTCTACGATAGTCACAATCCGACGCGCGAGGCTGCGACTGTTTGTCACTCCATATCATTCATCAACTTCTCGAGGTTCGTCCGCTGCGCTTTCCCAAGGCCGGGTAGAACCGATTCCATTCGAAATGATTCACCCCGGGAAGTGACCCGATGCAGCAAGCGGGCATTCCTTGAACTTCCTGGAATACCAGCGTAAGATGAAGAGTTGCGGGAGCAGTCCAAACACTCCACCGTAACCCGCACCGAGGACATACACCTTTATGGCAAAGCGTCGTGGAAATCCCAATTGGGGCAAGCCCGAGCCCATCGGACCCGTCGTCCCCACCGTCACCTCCTTCGAACAGGTCGTCAAGGAGTTCAAGCTGACACCCGACCAGTACATTCGCTCCACTCGCCTTCGTGAGTGGGCACGTCGCAACAAGAACTCCAAGTACATCCCCGAGGCGCTCCTCGAGGCTTGGGGCTTCGAAATTGAGTCGACCCTTTAAGAGTTGTTCACCTATTCCAAATTGACACGCCGTCCTGTCACGGGGCGGCGTAATCGTTTGAACCAAACCCTTGCCGACTGAATCTCAAGACCATGCCGCCTCATTCATCTGACGAAAATCCGCTGCTCCCGGCACAACCCTCACCTTTCGCCGCGGTCGAAGCCGCCGTGGTCGAGTTCCGCAACGGACGCATGGTCGTCGTCATTGACGATGAAGATCGCGAGAACGAGGGCGACCTCACGCTCGCGGCAGAGTTCGTGACCCCGGAAGCCATTAACTTCATGGCGCGTTTTGGTCGCGGCCTGATCTGCCTGACCCTTACCGAAGATCGCGCTGACTACCTCCGTCTCGGTCCCATGACTCAGGACAATACCTCTCGTTTTGGCACCGCCTTCACCGAATCGATCGAAGCCCGAGAAGGAGTCACCACGGGGATCTCCGCTGCCGACCGCGCTCACACCATCCGCGTCGCCATCGATCCCTCTTCGACCGCGCAGGACCTCGCCCGCCCCGGACACGTTTTTCCCCTGCGCGCTCGTAAAGGTGGGGTGCTGGTCCGCGCCGGCCAGACCGAAGCGTCTGTCGACCTCGCCCGAATATCCGGCCTCATCCCCGCTGGCGTGATCTGCGAGATCATGAACGAAGACGGAACCATGGCACGTGTTCCCGACCTCGTCGATTTTTGCAAAACTCACAACCTGCTGATGGTCACAGTCGCCGACCTCATCCGCTACCGTCTTCAGCATGAACGCCACCTTCGCCGCGTCGCGGAAGGGATCCTTCCCACTACTCACGGAGACTTCCGCATGATCGCCTACGAGAACGAACTTGAAGGGGGAGAATCGCACCTAGCCCTCGTCCTCGGCGATGTCAGAACTGAATCTGCTGAAGCAGACGGTACCGTCCTGGTACGCGTCCACACAGCATCCGTGGCCGAAGATGTTTTTGGCCTTACCTGTCCAGACGACACACCTGACAGCCGCTCTATCATCGAAGACTCGCTTCACCTGATCGCCCGCGCCGGACGTGGAGCTTTCGTCTATCTTCACAACGGCACCCGCGGATTCGGCATTGATCGTACTGTTGAGCCTCACCGCGTTCTTTTTGCCCGCGATCAGCGTGCACGTGAACATAACAGCCGCTCCGAAGACCGAGCAGCCCGCACGCTCCGCCAAGTGGGTCTGGGCGCCCAGATCCTCTCTGATCTGGGCATACGGAAAATAAGTCTCCTCACCAACACGCCGACCCACGTTCCTGCGCTTCAGGGTTTTGGCATCGAGATTGTCGAGCAGATTCCCGTCGGAACCTCGAAGCGGGCGAAGCTCGAAACTCATGCACAGTCCGTCTCTGCGGCCCTTTCTACCTCATAGCTACCTTGAGGTAACCACCAGCGTCAGGCTCACCGTATGTGTCAGGGCAGCCCCACTTGTAGAACTGGCAGTGACTTGGAATTGGTATTCCCCGGGAGGCGTATTGTTCTCCCCGTTTCCTGTCCCTGCAGTCACAGTCCCTCCTCCGCATCCCGAGAGTTGGAGCACAAACAGCATCGCGCCGAGCGCCAGACCCCGTCCGATCCGCCTCCGCCAACTTCGGTCGCGCCTGAAAAGCATTAAAGCTCCCGGTAAGAGGAAAGCGAGCGTCCACTGCCCCGACCAGCCGGAGCGAATGGCTTTGACCACACCGATGCTCGTTTTACTCTGTTCGGTATTGATCGTTGCAGTCGAAGCTTGGGCACTAATCCCGAAGTTCAACTGCGAGGGAAGCAACGAACAAGAGGCGTACGACACGGATTGAGCCGGGGTACACGTCAAGGCAACATTCCCTGTGAAGCCTCCACTTGGTTCGACAAGCAGCGCCAAAGTCGCAAAGTCTCCGCTCCTTACAGTTTGAGTCGCCGAAGACCCGCCGTTCACCGTCAAGGTGAAGCTGGCGCCAGGCGCTCCCGCACCAACGAGCGCCAATGTAAGTGGAGAACCTGGATCGGAGCTCACGATCGTGAGCGTTCCCGGCCGCGCTCCAACTAACGTCGGGGTTAGAGTTACCTGAACCCTGCAGCTTGCACCACCAGCGAGATTGGTTGCACAAGGAACAACGACGGCATAATCACCTGTGACTGCGATCGACAACCCGCTAACTGGGATATTTCCTCGATTCGTCAGTGTTAGTGTCAGTTTCCCAGTATCACCCAGGGGAATGCTCCCGAATGAAAGAGCCGATGGTGTGGCGATCAACTCGGCCTGCACCCCTGATCCGCTGACCGGGACCGCTATCGGGACCGTCGAAGCAGAGGTAACAAAGCCGATCATGCCGTTCGCTGGACCCGCCGCAACAGGCGTAAAGAAGACCTGTTCAGTACAACTTGCTTGCGCCGCCAGCACTCCACCCAGTGGGCAAGTTCCAACCACATCGAAGCTACCACTATGGGTGATCGACGTGAACGTGATGGAGCTACTTCCTGAGTTTGTCACCTGCAGCGGGAGCGTTGCCTCAGCTCCTACCAGGATTTGTCCAAACGTGAGAGAACCGGGAGACAACACCAACGGCGAAGATGCCCCGATCCCCACGAGCGTCACATATTCAAGCGAGTCCGGAGCATTGGAGGCAATTTGCAAGCCTGCGATTCGGTTTCCGGGACCTTGAGGTGAACTCGCCACTGCAATCGTGCACGAGCCACCGGCGAGCACCAGCCCGCACTGATTCTGGACGGAAAAGTCGGCTGAAGCGCTCACCGAGCTAACCTGCAGTGCAGATGAACCCGTGTTGGTGAGCAAAAGATTCTGGGCCGCTGAAATATCCCCAACCGTCGTAGCCGCAAAGCTCAGAGTTCCCTCAGATAAGGAGTACGAAGCTAAGGGAGAGACTCCCGCCCCTGCACCCGTCGTCGGCTCTCCTGCCAAGTTCAGAGTGGTTGGGCTCGTCTGTGCATCGCTTTCGACAGTAAGTGTTCCGGAGTCGCTCCCCGAGAGTGAGCCCGTTGGACTACCGAAGCCACTCGCAACAGGAGAGTATTGCACGGTCACAACGCAGGAGCCTCCAGAGATCAAGCTCGATCCGCAGGTTGTACTCGAAGCGAAGGGAGGCTGACTGGCCACTCTGCGCACGGTGACGGCCTGCGTTCCCGCGTTCGTGAGAGTAAATTGTTGCGACGCGCTTAGACCGCTTGCTACGGCTCCAAAGTTGAAGACTCCGTTCACGATCAGGCCGCCCGTCAGTGTGAGTGCTCCGGTGCCCACGCCGAAGCCATCTGCATAAATCAAGCTCGTTTGTGTGCTGCTCCCGTCACTTGCGGTCGCGGTGACCGAAATCGTGCCGGGTAAGTCCCCGTTCTCCAGCGGTATAAAGACAACGGTAAGAACGCAGCTGGCGTTTGCTGCCAGCGTAGTACAAGCATTCTGCTGCAGTTCGTAGTTTCGTGGCATCGCCACTGCGATCACAACCTGATTGTCCGCGAGGTTCGTCACCATGATCTGTCGCGCTGAGCTCAACGTGGTCGTCGCCACAGGTCCAAACTGAGCCGTTGCTGGAGACACGGTGAGTCCCTGGTTCTGAACGGTTGAGTTCCCGGACAGACTCACCTGAAACGTCTGCGTCTGCTGCGTGCCGCCTGAACCTGCGCTTGTAATTAGAATCGAAAGCACATCCGAGACCGGTATGGCGCCCGGAGCGAAGCTCACGTCGATCGAACAACTTGCACCAGGAGCAAGCGCGCCACACCCGGTCGTCTCCGTAAAGTTCGTCGTGTTGGTCGTCGGCGTACCAACCGACACAGGTTGCGAACCGTTGTTTTGCACGGACACTGCTTCTATCTGCAGAGCCTCGCCCGGCACACTCGGAAAAGTCAGAGACAAGGGAGAAACCGCAATTCCCGAGCCCATAGTTCCCGTTCCCGTGAGGGGAGTTGTCGCTGTACCCGCCGACGTGCTGATGATGAGCGAGCCGCTTCTTTGGCCTGTGGCGGAAGGCGCGAACTGCACTGATACCGAGCATGTAGCTGCGTAGGCCAGCGTACCGGCGCATGCAGAAGCCGCCCCATTCGGCGCAACAATCGAGAAATCGCCCGAGGCAGTCACACCGGAGATCGTAATCGACGACCCGGTCGAAGCAAGGTTGGTGAGGGTGCTGAGGCCTGATCCGCTCACGCTATTCACAGGGACAGTCCCAAAATCAAGAGTGGCAGGCGAGATGATTAAACCGCTTGTAGCCACTCCTGTACCGCTCAGTTGAAGCATATAGGGCAAGCCATTCGGATCCGAACTAAAGGTAAGAGTTCCATTCTGTTCTCCTGCGCCCGCTGGTAGAAAGCGCACGCCTACCCAGCAGTTGTGGCAGGTACCAGATCCGCGAGCCCCGTACGCCGAACTTGGGGGGGTACCATAGCCGAAACCTTCATCCTCAACCAGCGTCACCAAGTACGGCCCGGTCGTCGCCAGGTTCAGGCTATCGAATGTCTGGGTCACCTTGTAGAACTGAACGACAGGCTGTCCGACCATAGCCTGTCCCGCGGCGAGCGTCCCATTATTAGCCGCCAGAAGTCCGGTCGCAGTTCCACTCAGCGCGACGATGACGGGCGCCATACCGGGCCCGGAACTCACCGTCAAAAGCCCTTGTCTTACTCCAGGCGTTGATGGCGTAAAGGCAAGCGCCACTGCACAGTTCGCCCCCGCCGGCAGAGAAGTACCGCAACTTGTCACATCTGAAAAGTCGCCGCTCACGACGATGCTTAGAGGCACAGAAGTCGTTCCGCTGTTCGTCAGGCTCACCGTCTGCGTTACGCTCGAAACGGCGGTAACGACAACCGCGTTGCCGAAGGTAGCCGTCGTGGGCGAAACTGTCAGACTTGAGGTCAAGGTGCTCCCGCTCACGGTCTGCGGCGGCATTGTCTGTCCTGTGAGCAAGACGGACAGCCCCGCATCGACCACCACCGTCAACGAATCGGCCGACGGCACAACGCTCGAGAGATAATCAAAACGAAGGCGGCAGACGGTGCCCGGAGGCAGGCTCGAAGGGCATGCATCCGACACAGTGAACGGAGCATTTGCAGGTATGCTGACCGCGGCGTGCGTTTGCTGGGACCCGGATGCGTTGGAGAGGAACAGATACCTTGGAAGCGCGAGGCCTCCTTCAAATTGTGTTCCAAAATCGAGCTCGCTCGCCGAGATGCTCAGGCTCGCCGACTGGCTGTATCCAGTCAGCAGAAGCTCACCGGATCCGATCGGCCAATCAGCCTGTACGAAGTTGTCGTTCGCAGATCCGTTCAGGGCTGAGAACCCAACAAGGACTGTACAACTCGCACCTGCACTCAGCAGCTTCTTGGTAGAACCGCCAGCCAAAGGACAGGTACTTGAGACCTCGCTGAAGGGTGTGGAGAACTCCGGACTTCCTTCGATTCCTTCGCTGAATGTAGTTGGCGTCTCTCCAAGATTGCTGATCGTTACAGTCCTTAGCGTTGGACCATTAGCAGCGGTGCGAATCCCGAAATCCAGCTCCTTCGGCACGAAAGCAAGACTTCCGCCAGCTGCCGCAGCGGCATAGGCAGCGAAGGCCACAGAGCTGCCGCCCCCGTTTCCAGTACTCACACTCAACATTCCCGCACTCCCGCCCGAAAGCAGTACGTCGCACTCTCCGCCCGGTGCTAGATCGTTAACGCAGTTTGTCGTCAATGCGCCAGCGCTGGTGCTAATCTGCAACCCTTCCGCATCGCTCGACCCGAGGTTCCGCAGTGTCACATACGGCTCGCTATCCGCCGAAAATGCGAGGGAGGGTCCGGCCCTGGTTGGGTCCACCTTCACGAGATAACCACCGGATCCCGAGCAGAGGCTCCCCCCGCACGTCACACCTGCGGCCTCCGCATTCGCGATTGCTGAAGGCAGGGCGGCGGTAGGCCCTCCCCGCAAGGGAAAGTCATAGGTCTCTGTGGAGAGCAGGCTCGAGCTTGCAGTCGGTTGCGCGGAGCCGCCGGCGAACAAGGCTCCCGCGCCATCCACCGCGATCCCGTTAATTTCCACCGGTACACTTGCGTATGTCTCGTCGAAACTTGCCAGGCCGCCGAACCGAACTGTCTGGTCGATTCCGGCACCTGGGGTTACTCGTACGGCATAGCTATTGCCAATGCTCGAAAGTGCACTTTGGGGCAACAGAGGTGCCGCTCCCGGAGTAAAGCTCCCGCCGATCCAAGCTGCGCCTCCACCTGCCGCGGTCACCACCGACTCTACTCCCGGCGCGATGACAGTCCCATTCTGTACCTTGCTTCCGTCCAGCGACATTCGCAATAAAACCTGGTAATACGTCGGCACCAAGGGACTCTCGACCGTGTCGACAGGGAACTGGCCCAGCGCGACCTGCCCGGAGATCAGCAGGTTCAATCCGGTCGAATCGAGCGCAACAGAACTCAAACCCGAACCCGGAACAAAGGTTGAATACACGATCCCGTCTCCGGCGGGCGTTAGTTGCAGCAGAAAGCCTGATGGACTCGAGAGCATCTGCGGCACGACCGCAGCGATCGTCGGAAATCCGGTTGCCGTGGTCGAGCCCACCACCCACACGTCGTCCCCTGCATCCACAGCGATCCCTGTCGGCGTCGTATCGCCGAGGGCTCCAGTGACGTAGGTGGCATATTCCAAGCTTGCTCCGTCCGCGGAAAACGCCTCGATAAAACCGTTCTGGATGCTCCCGAACGCCGGAGTTTGCTGAATCGCGGTGAAGGAAACGGGTAAGTCGGACGCGTATAAAATTCCAGTCACAAAGACGCTATCGGCGCTCGCCGCCAATGCTGACGCCGCGATCCTGGTTCCTCCCGTAAAGGTGAGGAAGACTGGATTCAGACTTGTATCAAACTTCGCCACAAACGAATTCGTCGTACCCGCATTTACGGTCGCGATCGCAGCTCCACTGGTCGCCACAAGCGAACCCGAACGGGAAGTGCCGGCGATGTAAATGCTGCCATTCGGATCCACAACAAGTGCGACGGCCGAATCTCCCGCGGCTCCCAGGTGCACTTCTGCTAATAACGCTCCGCCGTCGTTAGCCACTTCTAAGACCCGGACTCCATCTCCCTGGTCGAAGGCCAGGTAAATGTCACCTGCCGCATCCGTCGCGACCGCATTGACCTGCCCCTTGGCTGCTGCCGAACGTAAACCGGCAAATACTAACTGCTGTGTCACATTCGCCGTGACGACCTGCGCATCGATCTTGATGCTTCCTGCCAAAAACGTGTAGGCGCAGAAGAGCGCAATCCAGCAAGAACGCGATAGAGCTCTGCAGCGAAAGTTCATGGAATTCCACGGGCAGGCAAGAGACGAACCTGGGTCCACCTCCACTATCCCCCGGAATTGCGTTTACGTGAACGGCTTTCAGGCGAAAGGGAGGCGAAAAATAATGTGCCCGGCCCATTGTGGGAACGTGCTGTTCCCAAGCGGGAAAGACGTCAGGGTTTAACCATCCTCCCGCGGCTTATCACCGGCCCGCGTGCCACAATGGTCCCAGGCCGCGACGCTCCATCTCCACTACAAAGGCGGTATGCTCGGCGTACTGGATGACCTGCATCCCGGCCGCACGGCCAGCTTCGCAGTTATCGGCACGGTCGTCGACAAACAATATCTGCGCCGGCTCCACTCCCAGGCCGTCCGCAGCTGCCTGGTAGATCGCCAGTTCAGGCTTCGCAATCTTCAGGGTGTGCGAAAAGACCCGATGATTAAACGCGTCCAGCCATTTCAACCGGCCAAGGACGCCTACCGTCATCTCGTCGCCAAGGTTCGACAGGATGCCAGTCTTTGTTCCTGCCTCCTGCAGCCGAGCCGCCCAGTCCACCATCGGCGGGTTCACGTCAGTCCATAATGCGGTATCCGCTTCAATCAGCCCGGTGATCTGTTGCGCGTCTAAGTCCACGCCGGCATGGCGGCCCGCTGCCTGCCAGTACTCCGCTCCGGTGTAGGTGCCCCGGTCATACGCATGACGCGGAGCCCAATAGGCCGCGCGAAAACGCTCTTCATCGAGCCCCGACACCTCAAGCATGCGTGCCCACGCCTCAGGATTCGCCGGGCCCGAAAGCACCATCCCATAATCGAAGAGAACTGCATTCACCATTTACTTAGTTAATCATGCAGAACAAACCATGCAAGCGGCGCCGCTCGGCGCGCCAACGGAATGCGACTCCATCGCCTGTCCTAAACTAGGCAGGTGACCTTTTCCACCCGCACCGCCTGGGATCTTGCCGAATCCCCGCTCAGCACAGCTATTCGCAACGCTAACCGACCTCTGCTCGACCTCACCTTGTCGAACCCCACCGCGTGCGGCTTCCAATTCAATCTGAAGCCCATCGAAGCACCCAGCCTCTACGATCCCGCTCCATGCGGCATCCTGTCCGCCCGTCAAGCCGTCTCGTCCTACTATCAGGAGCATCGGGCTGAACTTCCGCCGGAAAACCTCGTCCTGACGACCAGTACCAGTGAGGCTTATTCCTTCCTCTTCCGTCTGCTCTGCGATCCAGGCGACGAGATTCTGGTAGCCCAGCCCAGCTACCCTCTCTTCGACTTCCTCGCAGCTCTCGATGATGTCCACCTCAAGCCCTACCCGCTGTTCTACGATTTCGGCTGGTGGATCGATCTCGCCGAAGTAGAGCGTCGCATCACGTCCCGCACCCGCGCCATCTTGCTGGTTCATCCAAATAATCCCACCGGCCACGCCACCTCACTTCCTGAACGGAGAGTCCTCGAAGATCTTTGCGCCCGACACAACCTGGCCTTAATTGTTGATGAAGTCTTTCTCGACTACCCGGTCGAGCCGCTCGCTCCGTCGATCCACTCGTTTGCCGTTGGCGAACATCCCTGTCTTACCTTCGTCGTTTCAGGTATTTCGAAGGTTGCAGCGCTCCCGCAGATGAAGGTTGGCTGGCTTGCCGGCTTCGGTCCAGATGCCCTTCGCAAAGAAGCGCTCGCTCGCCTCGAAATCATTGCCGACACCTTTCTTTCCATGAACGCGCCAGTTCAGCACGCGCTTCCTCAATGGCTGGCTGGCAGGGAAGCGATCCAGAGCCAGATTCTCACCCGAATCCGCCAGAACCTTGCGACTCTCTCCCAGGCTTCGCACCTGACCTGTCTGCCCGTCCAGGCTGGCTGGTCCGCCATCCTGCAGGTTCCTCAAAGTCTTGCCAATGGCGATCTCGCCGAGCGACTCATTGACGAGGTCGGCATCATCACCCACCCGGCATCCTTCTACGCGATGCCCGGCGCGCACCGGCTTGTTGTGAGCCTCATCGTACCTCGAGAGACGTTCATGACGGGGATCCAGAATCTTGATCGATGGTGCGAGCCAGGCGAAAAGGGATCTTCCCATCCTCAACCCGCCAGTTCTTGCTGAAGCTGTCCCCTAGAGGTTCTGCAGAAATGGGTTGCCGTCACGTTCAGCGCCGATTGAAGTCAGACCCCCATGCCCCGGGATCACGAGCGTCTGCTCTGGCAGACCGAGCAGACGGTCTCTAATCGACCGCAGCAACTGCTTCCAATCCCCTCCCGGCAGGTCAGTTCGACCAACAGCTCCGGAAAAGAGCGTGTCCCCCGCAATCAGGAGTTCCTGCTCCGGAAACCAGACGCAAAGACTCCCCTGCGTGTGCCCCGGCGTTAATAGAACCATGCCGGTCAAGCCGTCGACACCCAATCGCTGCCCGTCACTCAGGTCAATGTCCAGCTCTGGCAGTTGCCCGATCGGCGGCATCTTCAGTCCCACCCAGCCCGGCTGCTCGTTTAGCATCGCCACGAGCGGAAGGTCCGCCTGGTTGAAGGCGATCGGTGCACCGGTCAGCCGCTTCAGCTCCTGCGCTCCCGCAATGTGGTCGAAGTGCGCATGTGTCACCACAATCTGCTTCAACATGAGACCGTGACTGGCCAAAGCAGCCATGACCGCCGCGATATCGTCTCCTGGATCGATGACGATCGCCTCTTTCGAGGCCTCGTCTCCGAGCACCGTGCAGTTGCATTGCAACAGTCCAACTGGAAATGTCTCCCGAATCATCGCGACGACCCCCTTCAGGAATCTAGCCTCAGCACAAAAAGAACGCAGACCCGAGGGTCTGCGCAGCAACTCGTCTTACTGGGTAGGATTCAGAGTCCTGCCCTCGTTAGAACTTATCTTGCCCGCAGTGCGGGCGCGTCCCAACAGTCAAGCCTGTCTTACTTCTTACCCGCAGTCGCCGATCCGGCGAGCACCGAGCCCGCCGCGCCACTTGTCCGCGAGAGCACAATGGTGAGCCCTACAGAAGTCAGCATGAAGAAAACTGCCGCATAGGCTGTCAGTTTCGTCAGCAAGTTGGCTGCGCCGCGCGGTCCAAAAGCAGTCTGCGACCCTTGACCACCGAAGGCGCCTGCCAAATCGGCTGACTTCCCGGTCTGCAACAGTACGACGCCCACCAGGAAGAGGCTGATGATTACATGCAACACCACGAGAACCCACAGCAAGAATGTCATAACGAACTCAAAACCTTTTCCGCAACAATGTGGAGGAGAACTTTAGTACCGGGAAGGGCGAGACCTTTCCAACTCGTAGTCTAACACCACACCCCCAAGTACCTATGAACTATCTATGGCCCTCCTGCGGTCGCAGAACAGGCTTTGCTCTTCAATCCCCGGATCAAGGAAGCCCATGCAAGCAACTACCCTGCACGGGCTTCTGATCAGAGAATCAACCAGCCGATCTCTCAATCGACTGGCTCCTTCCTCACGCGTTTGGCTTTGACTTGATCACATCGAAGCGGTCAAGGTTCATTACCTTAGTCCAGGCCGCAACGAAGTCCTTTACGAACTTCTCCTTCGCATCCGCACCGGCATAAACCTCCGAAACCGCCCGCAGCTGCGAGTTTGACCCGAAGATCAAATCCGCCCGCGTGCCAGTCCACTTCACTTCGCCGGTCTCCCGGTCAAGCCCCTCGAACTCGCCTTCCGTCGTTGACGAAGCCTTCCACTCCGTTGCCATATCCAACAGGTTCACGAAGAAGTCGTTCGTCAGGGTTCCAGGCTTGTCGGTGAAAACTCCGTGCTTCGTCTGCTTGTAGTTGGCTCCAAGCACCCGCAGACCGCCCACCAGCACCGTCAACTCCGGAGCTGTGAGCCTGAGCAACTGCGCGCGATCAATCATCAGATCTTCCGCCTTCAGCGTATGGCCGAGCCGCAGATAGTTGCGGAATCCGTCCGCCGTCGGCTCCAGTGGCGCAAACGAGTGCACATCCGTCCACTCCTGCGCGGCGTCCGTCCGTCCAGGCGTGAAGGGAACTGTGACCTCATGCCCAGCCTTCTTCGCCGCGACTTCAACCGCCGCCACGCCGCCAAGAACGATCAAATCCGCCAGCGAAACCTTCTTTGCTCCGCCGTTGAACTCCTCCTGGATTCCTTCAAGCGTGCTCAGAACCTTCGCCAGCACCAACGGCTGGTTGACCTCCCAGTTCTTCTGCGGCTCCAGCCGAATCCGCGCACCATTGGCACCACCGCGCTTATCCGAACCACGGAACGTCGAAGCCGAGGCCCAGGCCGTCGATACCAGCTGCGACACCGTCAGTCCCGAAGACAGAATTTTCTTCTTCAACTCGGCAATCTCTACCTCGCCGATCACCTCGCCCTCCACCTGCGGCACCGGATCCTGCCAGATCAGCACTTCCTTCGGCACCAGCGGTCCAAGATACCGCACGATCGGACCCATATCACGATGCGTCAGCTTGAACCACGCGCGGGCAAACGCATCCGCAAACTGCTCCGGATTCGCCTGGAACCGCTTGCCAATCTCGTTGTAGATCGGATCGAACTTCAGCGCCAGGTCCGACGTAAACATCATCGGCAGATGCTTCTTGCCTTCGATAAACGCATCCGGGATCTTCGCCGCTTCCTTCGTCGCATACCATTGCCACGCGCCGCCCGAGCCCTTGCCGAGCTCCCACTCGTAGTTATAGAGATTATCGAGATACTCGTTATCCCACGTCACCGGCTTCGAAGTCCACGCGCCCTCAAGCCCCGACGAGATCGTATCTTCCGCATTGCCCTTGCCGGCCGAGTTCTTCCAGCCAAAGCCCTGCTGTTCGATCGGCGCGCCCTCCGGCTCCGGCCCGACGAATTTGCTCGGATCGTGAGCCCCATGCCCCTTGCCGAAAGTATGTCCGCCCGCAATCAGCGCGAACGTCTCTTCATCGTTCATCGCCATACGCCCAAACGTCTCGCGAATATCATGCGCCGACGCCAGCGGATCAGGCTTGCCATCCGGCCCTTCCGGGTTCACGTAAATCAACCCCATCTGCACCGCAGCCAGCGGGTTGTCGAGCTCACGTTCGCCCTGGTACCGGTCACTTCCAAGCCACGTATGCTCCGAACCCCAGAAGATATCCTCCTGCGGAACCCATACATCCGCGCGTCCGCCGCCAAATCCGAACGTCTGCAGCCCCATCGAATCCAGGGCGACATTTCCAGTCAGAATCATCAGGTCGGCCCAGGAGATCTTCTTACCGTACTTCTGCTTGATCGGCCAAAGCAGCCGACGCGCCTTATCCAGGCTCACGTTATCCGGCCAGCTATTCAGGGGCGCGAACCTCTGCGTTCCCATGCCCGCGCCACCGCGTCCATCGTGAATCCGGTACGTTCCCGCGCTATGCCACGCCATGCGAATAAAAAACGGACCATAGTGTCCGAAGTCCGCCGGCCACCAGCTCTGCGAATCAGTCATCAGCGCGTGCAGGTCCTTGATCACCGCATCGAGATCCAGCTTCTTAAACTCTTCCGCATAGTCGAAGTCCGGCTCCATCGGGTCCGCCAGCTTCGTATTCTGGTGCAAAATCGCAAGATCAAGACGATCCGGCCACCACTCCGCGTTCCTCACCACCTTGCGCGACGTATGCGTCACCGCGCCGTGCAGAGGAGATTCGGTTTCCGTAGCAGTATCGGGCTTGTTGCGCGTCTCGCTGCCAGGTTGGGATTGGAGGAACTGCGTTGCTCCAGACTTCTCAAAGGACTGATCGCCATGCGGCACGGGGCATTTCATTGAATCGGACACTATATTGCTCCTTCATTGTTCGGGGCTTGGCCCCTGGTTGTACTTCTTTATCCTTGTCATTCCCGAAGGGAATCGGCTTTGCTACCCGCACAACCCCAACAAGCAATCGTCTTTAGCTTGGCTCACCCGCGTTACAGGCTGATGGCTCCCTCGCGCCTTCTCCCCGGTCGATGGCGGCGCATCCGCTGCAGAACCCCCGAACGATCAGCTCGCACTCCCGAACCATCCGGCCGTCCATCGAAGCGGGAGCCGGTCGTGGCAGATCATACCAATCCAAATCCTCAACCTGCCCGCAGCGATCACAGATAAAGTGATGGTGCTGCAGGCCCTTCACATCAAACCGCGCCGCCCGGCCTTCCACCGCAACCTCCCGTACTAATCCCGCCTCCACCAGATCGCGCAGATTGTTATAGGTCGTCGCCCTTGAAGATCTGGGATCAATCCGATTGACAGCTTCAAAGATCTCCGCTGCCGTCGGATGCCCACTGTTTTCCAGCAGAAATGCCATGACGCAATGCCGCTGCGGCGTAAACCGCAATCCGCCACCCTCCAGCAATCCGCGTATCGACTCAGAATCCATGTGCTTCTTTAGAATCTGTCTAAACTCGGATTTTGTCAAAGCGCCGAGCGGGGACGGTCTACGCTATCGCGAAGGAGATCTTCCCTTGAGCTGGATTTCTCTTCGCGACCCAGTGCCTCCTAAGGAGCAACCGTCTGTGGCATCCCCAGGTTCAACTCGCCCAACTTGCCTAATAAAGCATCAAGCGAAAACGGCTTCTGCAGGAAATGCCAGCTCGGATGAAAGTTCTCCTCGTCCCGCAGTGCCGAAGCAAGGAAGCCGGAGAGCAGCAGCGTCGGGGTCTCGGGCCGCAAGCGGGCCATCGCGCGCGCAAGCGTCGGTCCATCCATCCTTGGCATGCGCACGTCGCTGATCAGCAGGCTGATCGGTCCGGGATGAGCAAGCGCCATGTCATAGGCTGCCTGCCCATCTTCTGCCGCAAGCACCCGAAACCCCTTCTTGCACAAAAGTCGTTCCACCAGGTCGCGCACTCGCCTGTCATCTTCGGCGAATAGGATGGTCTGCACCTCAGGTGCCACGGGGCTGCCGTCGCTCGCCGCCGATTCAACGTCCAGGTAGGACCCCGCATCGCGAGGGAGGAGGACTGTAAAGCAGGCACCGCCCTCCAGGATGTTTTCGACGGTAATCGAGCCTCCCAGATCGTCGACAATCGTGCGAACAATCGCTAGGCCCAGCCCTCGCGTTGGCCCGGTTTTTCCCAGCTTCGTGGAGAAGTATGGTTCGAAGATATGCTCCAACACCTCCTCAGAGATCCCGCGCCCACCATCAGTCACCCTGACCTGGACGAAGGCCCCCCAGGGTCCGATCCCTTGATCCGGTCGCCGCACCGCATTCTCGGTCGCTATCCGTATCACGCCTTCTCCTCCTACCATCGCATCCCGTGCATTGACCAGCAGGTTCAACAGAATCTGGTTGAGCTGGGTGCGGCTCATCTTCACCCGGCCAAGCGCCGGATCAAACGCCGTTCGCACCATAACGCCGGCTCCGAGGCTAGGCCGCGAGACTTCAACCAGACGTGCAATGCAGTGATTTACGTCAAGCAATTCGGCCCGCAGAACATGCCGCCCGCTTAGATCGAGCAACTGTTGCGTCACCTCTGTCGCGCATTGCGCGGCCTCCTGAATAGCCGATGTATGAATCCGCAAATCCGCGGTCAGGTTCTCTTCGAGCATCGATGCGTGTCCCGTCATGGCAGTCAACAAGTTGTTGAAGTCATGCGCCACGCCCCCTGCCAGGTCGCGAAACCTGCGCTGACTGTCCCGCAAAGCCGCTTCGCCCCGTTTCAGCGTGGTCACATCGAAGACGGCGAGCATGCCTCGAACCGGCTTCCTCTCCGTGCCTTCTCCTTCAAACTGCACCTGCTTCCGCACCCGCAACCAGCGCACTTCGCCGTTTGGCCAAACTACCCGGTGATCCATCTCAAACCAGCCCGGTCCGTCCGGTTGCAACATCTCGACCGTCTTCGCCTCCAACTCCGCGCCATCATCGGCATGGACCGTGGCATGAAGTCGTTCGCGGGAGATCGAAACGACCTCATCCCCAAACCCGTAAACCGAAGCTGCTCTCGCTGAAAGTTCAACCGTTCCCCGCACATAATCAACGTCGCCGAGTCCTAATCGCGCCACCTGCATCCCCAACTGAATCCGCTCTTCCGCACGGCGCTGCTCCTCGTCGATCCGCTTGCGCTCGGTAATGTCCTGCGTAGTCCCGCGTAGGCGCAGAGCACTCCCATCATCGGCAAAGGCATACTCTCCCCGTTCTTCGAGCCAGCAGGTCATGCCATTCGGCCGCATCACCTCCAGCTCAACCAGGAGTGGCACCCGATCCGCCATCGCCGTCGCGTGCGCCGCAAGGTGGCGTTCACGGCTTGGTGGCGTCTGCATGGCAAGAACCTGCTTTAGCGTCAACGCAGGTTCGCCCGGATTTAAACCCCAGTTCCTGTGGTTCTGTTCTGACCACGTCATGGACTCAGCTCGAAAGTCCCAGCAGTAACTCCCTACCTGGGCGATGCGTTGCGCATCTCTCAAGTCGTGCTCCAGACGCCTCTGGACGGTTACATCCTGCAGAGTCCCCCACAACCGGAGTGCTTTGCCTCGGTCATCGCTCTCCACCTCGCCGCGGGAGATCGCCCACTTGACCGTGCCGTCCGGCTGCTTCAACGGGATCTGCAACTCCCACGGGCGTCCGTCCTCGAGTGCCCTCCGCACTGCCTCCTCAAGGGCTTTCGCATGCTCCGTCGGTAAGCGGGAGAGCACCTCCTGGAGGTTCAGGATCGGGCTGCCGGGATCTACCCCAAAGTGGTGGTAGACCTCCTCGGTCCACTCGGTAATCCCGGTCTCCGTGTCCCAACGCCACGCGCCCAGCTTCGCAAGACGATGTGCTTCGATCAAATCCCGCTCTCTTTGCCGAGTGCGTTCCCGCTCGCGGTACTGCTCCGTAACGTCCCGCTGCACCGCGATCCAGTGCGTATACCAGCCTGCTTCGTCTGCCAGGGGGTTGATCTGCAATTCCACTACAAACTCGCTCCCATCCTTCCTGTAGTTGATCAACTCCACTCGTATCGGCTGCCACGTAAGCAAGGCTTCTCGCATTCGGGCCCGCTCATCTCCGTTCGTCTTCGGCCCCTGCAGCATCGCACACGTCTTGCCGATAGCCTCGTCTTTCGTATAGCCGGTCATCCGTTCGAAGGCCGCGTTCACATACAGAATCCGGTGACCTCGTTCTCCCTCGCGCTGGACCGCCTCCGTAATCACCACTACATCCTGGGTGAACTCGAACGCCCGCTGCAGCGTTTCCATCGTAATTCCACCAGTGCCGCTGTCATTCGCCAACACCATGCCGAACCCCTCTACCCGGTACCGTCTCCATCGCGAAGAGCTAAGTTTTCGTTGCCAAGAGACCCGGGGGGAGGCGAATCCATTGTTTCTATTTAGAAGAACGATACCGGAGGATGAAACCAATCGCCGTACAGTATGTCCTTTTGCGAAAGAACTCATTCCCGAAAAGGGATCAGCACCGCCGCAGATACGATTTTGGGCAGGAAGAAATACCGCAAAACAACAGCAAAACGGCTTGTCAAGTGTCTCAGCGTAAATTATTTTCTAAGTCCAACATTCCATTGCACTTGCGGCGCCCTCCCTTTGTCCTCCTCACGACCTTCAAAGGACTATAATTGGTACATACGGTGAGATAGACCCGTCATCTTTTACCCGCGAAGAAAACAGTAAGTCCTTTGCTTTGAATATTTTGCGTGCAAGCTGTCTAGAATCAATATTTTGCAGCATGGAGGACGGTAAGCCTCCTGGAATGAATATTTTGCGAGAAGTGACCGGGGGGGCCTCTGGGGTGAAGAGATTTACTCAGCGGCTTTGCGCTTCAATAGCCACCTTCAGCGCTATTGAGCCATCGAGATCAATCGCAACGCCGCGCGCGAGAAAAGGACTCAGAACCTGCGGCTGCTTCCAGTCCAGTTCCCACCCTTGATCCACCGCAATCAGGATGTACTTGCCTGGGAAAACTCTTGCGAAGCTGAAGCTGCCATCCGTATTGCTTTGCTGCCGCTCCATCCGACCGCCAGCGATTGGAACCAGCAGCACCAGCGCTCCCTCGCAAGGCTTCTGCTGCAGCTGAATACTTCCACTCAATGATCCAGTCGATTCCTGCTTTGTTTTCGGTCGCGCAACCGCGGCGCTCAGCGGTAGCATCCGTCCCGCATCTTTCGTAATCGTGAAGTTTTGCTGATTTCCATTCTCGTGCGTCCTCGAGTTCGCAATCGCGTAGTCGCCCGGAGCGAAACCTCCCACATCGATTGATCCATCCGCCAACACACTGACAGAAGTAGGCTGAAATGTGAGCGTGCCAAATGCAGAAAGCTCCTGAATCGACGGGTTCGAACCGCCTCGCGCCAGAGGTCTCGCGCTTCCGCCCGCACTGAGGTTCGTCCGGCCGCTCGCTGGAAGCACCATGTGAACCGAAGGTTGCGGAGCAAGATGAAAGTCAGCCTGCTGCGCATTTCCTCCCGTCACCTTGACCGTCGAAGCGGAAGCAGCGTCGCTCGCCGCAGGATAGAACGTGATTGGATACGTGACATCAAGACTCGGATCAAGCGACGGATTGTTGCCAGTGTTCGAAGACATACGAAAACCGCCGCCCCGAGAGGCATGCGCCGCGAGCGCATACCAAGGCTGAACCTGCACCGCGAGAGTGTAGCCACCAGACGCGACATCCGTGAACTCATAGACTCCCCGATCGTCCGTCGTCGTCTGGTCGATCGGTTTCATCGGATCTTCTCCGGAAGCTCCCGAGATCAGCAGGAAAACCTTGGCATCGCGCACCGGTTCTCCGGCCTCATCCAGCACCGTTCCGCCGATCGAACTACTTCCAATCATTTTGAAAACGATCTCGTGCGATGGCTGCGCCGAAGTCAGCACGATGCCCGTCGACAAAGCATCGTGCTGCTCGTAGCTTTGCTTCGGATAGCCTTCTGCCTCACCGCTCAACCGCCAGATTCCGGCGCATGTTACCCGAAGCTGGAAGTGTCCGTTCGCGTCGGCCTCAGCATCTGCCTCACGTCCCTCTGCGGAACACGGTCGATCGCTTGTCGCGCTCAGCCGAGCTTTCCGGACGGAACCTCCGTCGAGGCCCAGGACCGTTCCCGAGATGACGAAGCTGGACGTCTTCTGCGCCCGCGCATCGTCGAGGCTGAAGGCAGTCAAAGCGACAAAGAAAGGGAAAACTGCCCTTAGCCCCGCAAGTCGACACGTGGCGTCAATCATGGTCTCTCTCCGCATGCGTGTTAAGACAGCGACAGCTAGCAGCTTCTCGCGGAATTGACTGCCGCGATACGAAGGGACAATCGTAATGGTTATACAGCCTTACGCTGAAAGGTTGTCTTTTTGGTGTTTGCGAAGGAGTCTTTGGCCTTGAAAGATGCAACAGAATCCTTCGCGTTAGGCTTCGCACCGTTCTTGCCTTGTGCAGCTTTTTCACGAGCTGCCTGGGCCTTCTGCGCTGCTCGACCTAATCCGCCGATCTTTACCGAACCTGGTTTTGGAATGAAATCACTCATACTCAAATCTTCTCACGCTCGCCGACAGAGCGAGTTCGATCAGGTGAAGAGCCGAACGGCAGAGTTAACTGCTGAAAGCGGGATCTATTTTGCGTCGGAAGTCTGCAAGTGTTTCGAACAGTACATCTTTTCTGAATCTGCAAGCGCACGATGAGATGAGAAAGGGCCGTCATGCCAGATACACACGCCTTATGCAATACATCCGCTCCTTCGCTTCTCCTGATGGAGCCAGACGCTCCATGCAGTTCGGAGAGCGCAGCCTACCTCGGTCAGGCTAGCTTCCTGATCACCAGGGCTGTTCATCCACAGGACCTCTACCTGATGCGCGGCTTGAATCATTTTTCGATTGCCCTCCTAAGCGACCTGGTAGGAGCTTTAGCTCTGAGAGCCTCGGCACAGATTGTTAGATCGCAGTGGCCCAAGGCGCGTATTCTCATCCTCGGGAAGGCGCCGAGAGATTTCGAGGATCATCTGTACGATGATGCCGTCTCACATACCTCGAGCCAGGGCGATCTGATGGCGAAGATTGTGAAGGTTTTGGAAGATCCCTGGAGCCAGCGAATCCCAGGCGTCTGGTTTCCCTTCGGTAGCGCACCCGCAACGAATCAGCCAGTTCCTCCACTCCAGGAGAGTGACCAGAGGAAGAGCTTAGGCACGGCGAGGAGATCCGCTTACAGAAGGGATATTCCGGCAGCTGAGAGGATGCGCCAGGCGGTACGTTGAAGCGGATGTAGCCGTTGCGTGTCTCCACGAGGGTCCGCTTGCTCACTCTCGAGTTCTAGCACGCCTCGAGGAGAGTGAGTTGACCTCACTCTTTTGAGTAGAGACTTTACAAGTCGGGCGTGTCGCAGCCGAACCAACGGAGCTACTGCCAGCCGCCACCCAGGGCACTGTAGAGCTGAACCAAAGTCAGGGCTTCACCCTGCTGCGCCGAGACGAGGCTGAGTTGTGCATTGAAGAGATTGGTGTCGGTGGTCAGAACCTCCAGGTACGCGGTCGCGCCACCCTGGTACCGCATGCGGGCGAGACGAGTGGCATCCTGCGCGGCCGCCACAAGCTTCTCCTGCTGCTCACGATAGGCGCGTTCCTTGTTGAGCGCGATCAGTGCGTTCGAGACATCGTGAAGCGCGGTAGCGATCGTCTTCTGGTAAGCAAAGACGTCTTCCTGCCTGGTGGCTTCAGCGATGTTCAACTGACCGCGGAGCTTACCACCTTCAAAGAGCGGTTGCGCGAGTGTGCCGAGACCGTAGATGGTCTTTGCACCGGGAGTAAAGATACTCCCAAGGCTGTCTCCGCCGACACCTCCTGATGCGCTGATGGCGAGCTGCGGGAAGAATTGCGCACGAGCCACGCCAATTTGCGCGTTTGCCGAGATCAGCGTGGCCTCCGCCTGCTGGATGTCAGGCCGTCGCTCCAGTAGCTGTGTTGTAAGCCCGGTGGGGAGATCCTGCGGGGGAGGCGTGAGGGCATCAGGATCGCTATGAGCGACCGGGCCGGGGTTCGTGCCGAGCAGGAGATTCATCGCATTCTCCTGCTGTTGTATCTGCTGCTCCAACTGCGGGATTTGCGACGTTGCAGCGTAGAGAAGCTGCTCAGCCTGACGGAGATCGGAAAGCGGTGCAGCGCCGCCATCGGAGAGCATCCTGGTGAGATTGACCGAATCCTGCCGCGACTTCAGGGTCTGCCTGCTGATCTCCAGCTGGCGGTCGAGCGCGCGCAGCTGAAGGTAGGTGGTGACCACACTCTGGACGAGCGACAGTCGTACTGCCTTCTGAGCCCAAGTTTGAGCGAGCAGTTGTGCACGGGCAGCCTGAGTCTGCCGACGATACAGACCCCAAAAGTCCGGCGTCCACGCGGCGGAGAGGTTGAACGACCCAAAGGAGATTGGGCTCGAGATGCCATTGGTGCCGCTGCCCGAGCCCAGCGATGATGGATTGAAGGAAGCGCCGACGCCAGTGCCTCCAACTGACAAGGTGGGGAACTGCTGCGAGCGCGTGATCTGCACCTGCGCCTGCTGCTCTGCAACGCGCTGCGCTGCGATCTGGATATCGTAGTTATTCGTGAGAGCGGTGCGGATCAGCGTCTGCAGTTCAGGCTCGTGAAATACCTGCGCCCATTGCTCATCGCCGAGCGAACCTTGTGCCTGGCTTGTGACCGCAGCATCGTCTGCTCCGCGGAAGGCTGGTGGCGCCGGGTAGGAGGGGCGCTTGTACTGCGGACCCACATTGCAGCCGCTAAGCGTTGTGATGAGCAGGTAGACCGTCGCAACTGAAAACGCGTGTGCTGACCACGATAAAGGCTTCTTCATAGGTGACCCTCTGCCCCGGGCGACAGCGGCTTCGGTCCACCTCCGGCAGCTTTGCCGGCTGCGACAGGATCGAAATCGGCTTTGGAGTCCATCGTTGTCCCTTTGCCACCCTTGCGGAAGCGGTGCGAGATGTACTCGACTACCGAGAAGGTGACCGGGATGAAGATGAGGCCGATAGCGGTCGAAAGAAACATGCCACCGATGACAGTCGTTCCGAGAATGCGTCTTGAGGCAGCTCCGGCACCCGTGGCAACCCAGAGGGGGAGGCATCCGAAGACAAATGCCAGTGCCGTCATGACGATGGGTCTGAAGCGAAGACGAGCGGCGCCGAGTGCGGCGTCCGAGATGCACATCCCGGACTCATAGTTCGTCTTGGCAAATTCAACGATGAGGATCGCGTTCTTGGCGGAGAGTCCGATGAGCATAACGACACCGATCGTGGCGAAGATGTCGTTTTCAAAGGAACGGATATGAAGCGCCACATAGCCTCCGAGAATGGCTACGGGCGTGCTGAGAAGCACGCTGAACGGCAGCGTCCACGATTCATAAAGAGCAGCCAGGATCAGGAAGACGAAGAGCAGAGAAAGTCCAAAGACAGCGTACGTCGGAACGCCTTTCTGAGCCTGATCCTCCTGGTACGAGATCCCGGAATAGTCATATCCAGCACCGGGCGGCATCGTCTCAGCAAAGGTCTTTTCAAGTGCTGCGCGCACCTGCCCGGAACTGTAGCCAGGTTTGCCTGTGATATTCACCTGTGCGGCGTTGTACTCATTGAAGTGAAAGATGTATTCAGGTCCCGTGATCTTTCGCACCCGTACAAGCGAGCTGAGAGGGACCTGACCGCCGTTGGCACTGCGCACATAGAACTGGTCGATGTTCTTGATGTCTCTGCGGGAGGTGCCTTCCGCTTCCACATAAGTCTGCCATTGGCGGCCAAAGCGGTTAAAGTAGTTGACCAGATAGCCGCCCATGAAGGTCGACATCGTGGTGTACACATCGGAGAGCTGAACCTGCTGCTGCAGAACCTTCTCCTGATCGACGTCCGCGTAGAGTTGCGGGACAGCAGGCGAGTAGGAGGGCTGTGCGGCGGCGACCTCGGGCAGCTTGCTGATCGCACCGAGAAACGTTGTCAGGTTCTTACTCAGGATCTCGGGATCGTCCTTGCCCGAACGATCTTCAATGACCATGGTGACGCCGCCGGAGGTTCCAATGCCCGGGATGGAGGGCGGAGGAAACGCGAAGGCAATGCCGTCCGGATCACCGGCAAGTTGTTTGCCCAGGCTGGCCGTGATGTAGGCGAGTTGCTCTTGCTTGCTCTTGCGTACCTCCCAAGGCTTGAGCGCAACAAAGAAAAAGCCCTGATTGGTGCTCTGCACCTGCGTCAACAAAGAGAAATTGGTGACAGCGATCACACCCTGGATGCCCGGGGTCTTGAGCAGAGCTGCGGTGATCTTTTGCTGGGCGGCATCCGTGCGCTGCGCTGAGGCCCCATCCGGAAGCTGCAATGCTAGAAACATATAGCCCTGATCTTCCGTCGGCAGGAATCCACCGGGAAGAGTCTTGCCAAGGAAGATGCCGAGGATTGCGACCACGGCGAGGCCGAGCATCGCCAGGTAAGACTTGTGAATCAGGACATCCGAGGTATGGACGAAGCTGTCGGTGGTGCGGCTGAAGAACTTGTTGAAGAGTGCGAATGCCTTCCCAAGCAGACCGGATCTCTGTTCTTTGTTCTTGGGCTTCAGAAGAAGAGAGGCCAGCGCAGGTGAAAGCGTGAGCGCGTTGAAGGCGGAGATAAGGACCGAGATCGCGATTGTTACTGCGAATTGTTGATAAAGCCGGCCTGTAATCCCCGGTATGAAGGCGGTCGGGATGAAGACCGCGGCAAGGATGAGCGCGATTGCTGTGACCGGGCCACCCACTTCTTCCATCGCCTTAATGGTGGCGGCTTTGGGATCCATGCCTTCGTCGATGTGGTGTTCCACTGCTTCGACGACGATGATGGCGTCATCCACGACAAGCCCAATAGCAAGCACAAGACCAAAGAGCGATAAGGTATTGATGGAGAAGCCGAGAACCGGAAAGATAATGAAGGTTCCGATGAGTGAAACCGGGACCGCAAGCAGCGGAATCAGCGTCGCGCGCCATCCCTGCAGAAAGAGGAAGGTCACGACCACCACGAGGACGAGCGCCTCGAACAGCGTGATGATGATCTCGTGGATGCCCGAAGTCACCGCCTTGGTGGTGTCGAGGGGCACATCGTAGGAGATGCCCGCGGGGAAGGTCTTCGAAAGCTCCTTCATGCGCGCATTGACGGCAACCGCTGTTGCGACGGCATTCGAGCCCGGCAGCTGGTAGACGGCCATGATGCCGGAGGGATTCTGGTTGTAACGGCCAGAGATCGCGTAGGCCTGGTCGCCGAGTTCGATCCGCGCGACATCGGAGAGATGCAGGATCGACCCGTCCGCATTGGCACGTAGGATGATGTTGCCGAACTCCTCCGGCTTGACCAGGCGTCCCTGGGTCCTGACGGTGTAGGTAAACTGCTGGCCTTTGGGGATAGGCTCCGCACCGATCTGGCCAGCCGGATTTACGTTGTTCTGCGTCTGAATCGCCGCGATGACTTCAGGCGCCGTAACGCCGAGCTGAGCCATCTTGTTGGGATCGACCCAGACCCGCAGTGCGTACTGGCCTCCAAAGAGCTGGACACGCGAGACACCCTTTACGCGCGTAATCTGGTCCTGAAGATTAATGATGGCGTAGTTGGTGAGGAAATCCTGGCTAAGCTTGTTGCCGGGCGAGTTGATAGCGACGAGCATCAGCGGCGAGGTGAGTGCCTTCTGCACGGTGAGCCCGGCTGTCGTGACCTGTGCTGGAAGCTGTGATTGTGCCTGATCGACACGAAGCTGCGAGAGAACCTGGTCGATGTTCGGCTCTGTCTTGACGTCGAAGTCTACAAAGAGCTGAACGACGCCATTGTTCGCGCTGACCGAGTTCATGTAGATCATGTTGTCGACGCCGTTCATCTGCTGCTCGATCGGCGTTGAGACGGATTGTGCAAGCGTCTTTGCGTCGGCGCCTGGGTACGTCGCCGTGACCAGAATTTCAGTCGGAACGATATCAGGGAACTGCGAGGTGGGCAGCGTGAATAACGTTACCGTGCCAAGGATGACGGTGATGATCGCGATCACGATCGCGACGATGGGACGATTGATGAAAAACTTGGACATGACCTAGCTCCCAGCCGGAGTGGTCGCTTGATCAGCAGGCGATACGGGCGGACCCTGATGTGGAGTAACAGGGCTTCCTTCGGCCAGCTTCTGAAGGTTGTCGACAATGACCATTGCGCCAGGAGCAACGCCAGCTTCCACAAGCCAGTTCGTACCGATCTGCGGTCCGAGTTTTAGGGTGACCAGATGTGCTTTGCCATCCGGCCCAGCAATAAAGGCCTGCTCCAATCCCTGCGTTTCCTGGATCGCAACCTGCGGGATCAGCAGGGCATTGTGCTGTAGCCGGGTCTCTGCCTTAACGCGGCCGAATGCGCCGGGACGCAGGATGTTATTGGCGTTCGGAAAGGATGCTGCGATGCGGATGGCTCCGGTTTGAGCATTTACTTGTCGATCGACAAAGACGATGTGGCCTTTCTGAGGGTAGGTAACGCCATTCGATAAAGTAAGTGTCAAAGGGACCGCGGATGGATTCTTGAGCAGGTCCCCACCGCCAGCATGCGAGCGTTGTACAAGTGTGAGGTACTCGCTATCGCTGATGGAGAAGAAGACTTTGATGGGGTTAAGCTGGGAGACCGTGGTGAGCAAGGATTGTGTATTGACAAGGTTGCCAACTTGAAGCGTTGCCTGCCCGGCAACCCCGCTGATCAGCGAGCGAACCTTGGTGAAGCCAAGATTCAGCCTTGCGGTAGCAACGGCGGCTTCGGCGGCGGCGACGGTTGCCTGAGCAGATTTAACTGCGGCCTCCTGCTGCGCTCTCTGCTGCGTGTCGTTGTCCAACTGACTTTGAGCGATCGCGCGCGCCTGCGCCAGAGGAGTGTCACGGTTCACATTGATAGTTGCGAGTCCAAGTTGTGCCTGTGACTGCGCCACCTGGCCCTTGGCCTGCTCAAGCTGACCGAGCACCTGATCGAGCGCCGCTTGAAACGGACGAGGATCGATCTCAAAGAGAACCTGTCCTTTGGAGACCTCGGCGCCTTCACGATAATCCTGCTTGATAAGGTAGCCGTTCGCCTGCGGTTGAATTTGAGCATTCACATAACCGTCAAGTGTGCCCACCCATTCGCCTGTAATGGGAACATCGGTGGGCTCAAGCTGCACGACGCTGACCGGCAACGACAAAGGTGCTGCAACAGCCGGCGGCTTACGCGCACAGCTCGTCAAGATACTTAGTGTTAGAAGCAGGCCGAGCATCTTGGCGAAAGGAAACAGCGCCCGCCTGCGGTCCGACGGTGATTGATCGTACTGCTCATCCATACATCGGCTCTCCGGGGTTAGTATTCGTTTGCAGATGAGAGGACACCGAACGCTCAGTGCCTGGAATCATCTGCTGCGACGTGGAGAGCTCCGGCACGCCAGTACCTGGTCTCGAAAGTATGCGCCTTTGCTTATCAAGTCTGTGAGCTATTTTGCTCACAGCTTCTTTCCTGCATGGCAACGGGAGCTAAACTCCACGGGAGCTCTGCTGTTGTGTCAGCAGAACTCGTAACCATTTTCAGCACTTTCCATCAGCATACATGTCAGGGTTCGTCACTGCACCCTGAAACTAAGGAAGGGGTACTCTGTTCCCTTGTAACGTGCATCGTGAAGGCTGACGACCAGACTCCTTCTTAGCTGACCAGAGTCCAAACGAACCGGTCTTTGTCGAGATGATCCGGCTCAGGGCCGAGGCTGGTAGCGCTGATAAGACCGCTGTTCGCGTCAACCTCGAGATAACGGTTGGTGCTCAAGGAAAGAAGCGTCAGCTCGCCGGTGAAGGTTTCAATCCATTGAAAGGTCTCGGCCGCGCCGGGGCTTTGTTGAACAAGCGACACCTTACCGCCCGAAGCCACTGAGACGTGTCCGTCAGGGCTGCTGAGAGCGATGCGGCCAAGTCCTCGATCGATGACGCTGAAGGGAGTTCCATGTGCCTCGCGGACGCTGACCCCTTCACCCCCCGCCACCAGACTTCGAGTTGGTGACACGGCGTATTGATGGAGCACGATCTTCTTCCCAGTAGGGATCGGACGTGTGAGAGCTCGTGGCTCTGGCTCATCCAGGTGAAAGAAGTCGAAGTCCGCGAAACCACCCTCTGTGGCTGCGGTATTGAAGTTGAAGAGGGAGTAGCGAACGCCCTGGAAGGTGACGCCGGTTGTAACCATCCTGAAGGGCACGCCGATGTTCTGGTAGCTTCTTCCATCCGTGCTAAAGCTGAACTGCGCAAGTTGCGTCTTGAAGTCGCAGCTTGCGCGCAGCGACACTTTGGCGTCTGGCAGTGAAGCATGTTGCTCGAGGCCAGTCTCTCCGTCACGCTGCACGATTTGATAGCCTTCGCCGGTTTTGCGAACGCCGATCCAGGCTTCGGGTTGAATGAGCAGCGCGAGTCCGGCGGTGTCTCCGGGGTGTAGCGCGGAGGCGTCGAGCGCGGCTGACGGAATCGAGACAGGGCCGATGGCTCGTTGGGTCAGGGTATTGCGTGCGTCCCACAGGCTGGTAGCGGCGAGGGCGTGAAGCCGTAGGTAGCCGGGCCGCTCGGTTAACGACCACTTGCTGTCCACAGGGACGTGGTTCCATTGCCAGACCGGATGCAGTGACGGCGCGTTGAAGTCGTCGCTGCGAACGTAGGGTGCATGTGGCTTTTGGACTGTGCCGGTGTCTGGTTTGAGCCAGGTTCGTGGCGTGCGCCCCAGATTGCCCGGCAGACCGAAATAGGGCCAGCCGTCCGTCCATGTGATCGGCGAGAGCGTGGTCATGCGTCCGAGGGCGTTCGCCTCCATCATCGAAAATCCCCACCACTCGCCAGTCGGCGTATCGACGATGCCACCCTGGTGCATCGCCATGCGGCCGTCAGAGGCTGGGTCGGGAGGAGCCTCAGCATAGGGCAGGGAAGTGGTAAGCGGAGGACGGAAGGAACTGAGATGGTACCCGAGTTCAAGGCCGAATTGCTCGCCTGCGCTGATCCCGCGATTGACCTCCCAAGGGCCGGTCAGCGCGTCAGCGCGGGCGACCGGCATGCACATCACACCGAGGTACCAGGCACTGGTCAGGAAGTACTTGCCCTTCAGTTTATAGAGGTGAAGGCCTTCGCCCATGCCCGCTGCCTTGTCGATCAGGATGCGTTCGGTGCCAGGTACGATGTCGGTAAAGTCTGCATTGAGTTGACCGATGTGAATCTCACGATAGCCCCAGACGATGTAGGCTTTGCCATCTGTGTCGAAGAGCACCGACAGGTCGTGGAAGCTTCGCTTCATCGGAGTCCGATTCCATGGCCCTTTTGCGTTGGAGGCGCGAAAGAGCTGAGTCGTCTCTCCATTGACGTTGCTGAAGATGTAGAAGGTTCCAGCGTGAAAGCGGAAGCTGGGCGCCCAGATCCCTTGACCGTAGACGTTCTTCCCGTCCTCGAGACGAAAGGCGGGGCCAAGATCCAGCCGGTCCAACGCATAGGACTCGAAGCTCCAGTTCACGAGATCGCGCGAGTGGAGTACGGCAAGACCCGGCATTGCATGCATGGTCGTGCCGGTGAGATAAAAGTCGGCGCCGACTCGGATGAGGTCGGGATCAGAGAACTCGTCGAAGAACAGTGGGTTAGAGAAGGTGCCGTTTTCGTTATCCGCCATCCAGGTCTGTCGGGGTTGAGCCGATGAAGCCTCGCTAAGAGAAACGGGTGAAGGCAGGCCTTGACGCGGCAACGCTCCGGCGATGGCAACGGTCCCTCCGAGTACGATGAAGCTGCGCCGATTCAGCAAAGATGCCTCCTGTTTCTTCCTGTAAAGAGCCCGCCGGAACGTTGCAGGAGTAGCGCTGGCAACGTGCTGACAAAGCTCAGTTAAAACGTTTACTCTTGGCGTTGCTTGATGGCAAGGGGGGAACTCCGAAAGCTGTCCGGTTTTGTAGTTCGCAGATACCTGAACGCGTCTCTCAAGGATCCCAGTCGATGATCGTTTCCTTCACTCGCCGCCTAGCCTGTTTGCTCTTCTCTCTGCTTTGTCTGTCTGGCGCCGCTCCGGCACAAGTGGCACCCCTCGTGCCGATGGCGCTGCCGTTTGTGAGCCCGATCTTCGGCGATAACATGGTGCTGCAGCGCGGCAAGGTGAACACAATCTGGGGATGGTCGGTGCCGGGCGACCGGATCGAGGTTGAGGTCGGAGAGCAAAAGGCCTCAGCAGTCGTCGGTGCGGATCGCCGGTGGACGGTCAAGTTCCAGCCACCGCCCGCGGGTGGTCCTTATACCCTGCGGATCAAGGGCCAACAGACGGCAGAACTTCACAATCTGCTCGTTGGGGATGTCTGGCTGTGCGGTGGTCAGTCCAACATGCAGTTCGGACTGCGCGGCGCTAAAAACGGTGCCGAGCAGGTGAAGTTAGCAAACTATCCGGAGATCCGGTTCTTCTCGGTGACGCCGCATCCCGCCTATCATCACACTGACACGGTTGACGGATCGTGGAAGGTGTTGTCGCCCGAGACGGCCGGAGACGTCTCCGCGGTCGCCTATTATTTTGCGCGAAGGGTTCGGCAGGATATCCATGTTCCGATCGGTCTTGTGCTCGACTCGTTGGGCGGTACACCCGCCGAGGCCTGGACCAGCGCCGAGGCACTTCGTCCGCTGCATGACTTTGACGTTCCGATGGCCGAACTCGACCGGCTTTCCGCAAGCAATGCGCCTGAATACGGCAACTATGTCATGCATTGGTACGACGAGTTCGATGTCGGCCTGAAGGGGAAGTGGGCTTCCGCGGGTTTGGATGACTCGGACTGGAAGGACGTTAAGCTCCCAGGCGGCTTCTCGGAGCTTGGCGTGCCCGATACACCCGCTGTCGCCTGGTTCAGAAAACAGATCACTTTACCGGATCCGCTGCCGCCGGGGCGTGCGCTTCTCCTCCTTGGGCAGATCGAACGAATGGACACGGTGTATGTAAACGGGGAATCCGTCGGAGGAAGTGCGTGGGTGGAGAATCCACGCGTCTACCCGCTTCACGATGGTGTGCTGAAGCCTGGACGCAACCTCATTGCAATTCGTGTGCTCAAGACGAAGCCCGAGGGAGGATTTCTCGGCAAACCGGATGAACTTCATCTCACGCTGGGAGACAAGAGCAGCATCCCGCTGGCTGGTGCCTGGAAGGGACGCCTGAGCGTCGATGCGAGGCCGCCCCACTCGTTGCCGATTGGCTATGAGAACTGGCCAGTGATGCCGACCGTGCTTTACAAGGGCATGCTGGAACCGCTTGCGCCGCTCGCGATCACGGGCGTCCTCTGGTACCAGGGAGAGCAGAACTCCGATCGCGGCTATCAGTACCGCAAGATTCTTCCCGCCACCATTGCCGATTGGCGCAAGCTCTTCGCGCAGGGCGATCTCCCGTTCTACATTGTGAGTCTGCCCGAGTTCAGCCAGCACAGCGACACTCCCAAGGATGACGCTTGGGCCGAGACGCGCGAGTCGCAGGCGAAGGTGGTTTCCAACGTTCCAAATACCTGCCTGGCAGTCACGATCGATACTGGCGACCCAGAAAATCTTCACCCCAAGGATAAGGAGCCGGTAGGCGATCGTCTCGCGCGATGTGCGCTAGCGCTTCAGTACGGAGAGAAGATTGCCTATGCAGGACCGACCCTGGCATCCATTGACAGGCTTGCCGATTCGATTCGGCTGCACTTCAACCATGCGGACGGCGGACTTGTGAGTAAGGGACCGAAGCTGGGAGAGTTCTCGATCGCCGGCGAGGATCATAAGTGGTACTGGGCCGATGCCCGGATCGAAGGCGATAGCATCGTGGTCTCATCCGCATCGGTGCCCCATCCGACCGAGGTTCGCTATGCGTGGCAATCCAATCCGCAGGCGACGCTGTTCAACGGTGCGGGTCTGCCGGCGGGGCCGTTCCGTACCGACGACTGGCCGGGGTTGACCGATGCTCACAGGCCGTACTGAGTGGGTTCCCCACTCTTTCGCAACTTACTTAGCGGGTGTGAATAGAAGTCTCTGGCCTGCCACGGTCGGAAGGGAGAGGACGATTCCTCGAAGGATCCGATTTGGCTTTCCTGCGATGCTTAACTGCACCGGCTGGTCTGGTCCCCACGGATTGGCAAGATGACAAGGGCCGCCGATCTGACTCGTGATGCTGACGCTCGCGATCTTGCCGCCGGAGATGTTGCTCGATACCAGGAAATCACCGACTGCCAGCAAATTACCGAAGGAAGCATCCTGCTCCCGGGGCCAGTTGGGAAAGATGTGGATGTTCTTCTGGTAACTCTCCAGAAACATCGCCGAGATCGTCGTGGGAACGGTCGCTTCATTCTCGACTCCGCCCGCGCCGAACTGGTAGGCAAAGCTTGGAAAGCCGATGTGCGTTACCAGCAGGTGAAGGTGGTCGAGGATTGATTGAGGATCGTAGCCTGCGTCTGCCGCTGCCGGATAGAAGTTCGAAGTGTTGTTGGAGTCGTACCAGAGGCGCGTGTACTCCACCGTATTGGCAGCCGCTTTCTGCAACTCCGGGCTGCTTTCAAGGCCGATGTTCCAGGCAGGAAAGACAACCTGCAGCGAATTCATGCCGGCTGACGAACCTTCGATCCTGACCGGCGGGTCGGCGGAAAATCTTTCGCCCTTGGAGATATCCACCCACTGCATTCCGCGCTCGCTCTCGAGAATGACCTTGTCGTCTACGGGGACCGGCTTGCCGAAGGCATCTCGGATAGCTTTCACGCTCTCAGCCGGCGCAAGCGGCAGCGCGCTCAGATGTGCGAGCCTGTCGCTCCATGTCGCACGCTGCTCCTGCCCGCTGTGAAGCTGATCGCTCATGTCCAGCAGAGCAGGGTAGAGCATATGCAGGAAGCCAACGACGGTAGCCGGGTTGACGTCATCTGAAGGTCCCCAGAGATGCTCGTCCTCAGCGTCGTTCATGTCGACATAGCGTCCGTTGACGAGCTTCAGATCGTAATCCCAGAACTCCGCGACGCCGAGCAAAAACGGCCAGACCTTACGTGCATAGGTTAAGTCGCGGGTATACCGCCAACGCTGGATGCAGTTCACAGCCGCGAAGAGAGCATCGCTCTTCTGGTCGAGAGCCCGAAAGTTGTCGCCGCTCCAACCGGGTGAGGGCGCGAGGTGGGTATAGTAGACGAGCCCCTGAGCGTGCAGCTCCTGTACGAGCCCTCGGCCGCGCGGCATCCATGCCAGCAGGGGCGCATCGTAGGGATCGGCAAGGTCGACATGGTTGGTCGGAAAGGCAGCCCAGAAGGGTGCCTGGTAGTTGTAGTCCAGGGTGTAATCGCCTTGCCAACCCATGTGCGTGGAGGTGATCCAGTTACCCCAAAGCCCAGGTGCAACATTGCCTTGCCTGCTGCAGGATGCGAGAACATAAAGCGATCCATACCACCAGGACTGAACCGTCTTATCCGGCAGCTCGACGAAGGATCGAGACCAGAAGTGTTGCCACCATGCGACATGGGCAGAGTGGATCGCTGCGATAGACGCTTCGCTTGCCTGCTGCTGGCTGGAGATAGCGGCCCGCAGGTAGTCCAGGCGGTCGCGATCATCCGCTGCATCCACGCTGACGATCACATGTCCGTCCGCCGGAACAGTAAAGCGCATCTCTCCATCCTGGCTCGAGACTTGAGCTCCGATAACGCGGGTAGCCAGCACACCCTCCGGTGCCATGCCTTCAAAGGGCAATTGGGGGACGCCCGGATGCGCGGCCATCCATTGCCACTTCGGGCCCATGACGTCTGCCGCGGTGGGAAAGGCGCTCGTCTCGCCTACGACTGTTCCGTTGACGCTCAAGACCATCCTGCTACCGTCGTATGCCACGTCGGCGCTGGTCCATTGGTCAACCGGGAGTGCACTTGTCGAGGTGACAACCGTTCCGTTGAGGTTAGCTGAGAGCCTGCCGTGGGACACGGAGAAGAGCAGGCCAGCCTCGGCACCCTGTGCTCTCGGAAGATCGTGTCCCCGGGTATTTCCGAGCGGATCGGTTGGATCAGGTGCCTGTTGGAGCCAGCGATGCTCGACGAGCGAGTCGAAGAGGATAGCGTTCCCGTCTGCATGCGCAAGGTTGATGGAAGCGCGAACCAGGAACCGGCGCTCCGGCATGATGATGTTGCCGCAAGAAAAAACGCTTGTTGTCTTCGCACTTTTGATGGCGCTTCCTCCGGCAGAAAAACTCTGCGGAGCCCATTGATAGACCGGCTTGTGCTGCGCGGCTGCTGCGGAATCATCGAAGACCTGCACCGAGCGAATTGCTGCATCCGCGGCCGAACCGGGATCTTTCTCGTTGGTTCCCCCGATGGTCGCGTGAACCACTTCGGGGGAGACTCTGAGCCACGTCACGTCTTTAGCGGTTCCGCCAAGCGACTCCCGATCTTGCTGACCGAAGCCATCGAGCATTGCGGCACTGACCTCGATCGGCGTCTGTCCCTTATTTTCCAGTTCAACGAAGAGGGTGTTCTGCCCTGCGGCTACCCACGATTTTGTCCTGAGTTCAGTTTTCGCCTGCGCAAAGCTGCCAGTAACGTCGGCGGTGCCGATGTTCTCGCTCAACTGCGAGGATGCACCCTGCAACGATGGAATCGAAAGCTGCAGCTGACCGACAGGCATGATGCTCCCGCGCAGCACACTCCAGAAGTCGTTGCGGCCGATGTAGAACTGCTGCTTTTCCGGCGCACCGCCGATCGCAACGCCGACGCTGCCGTTGCCGATCAGCGCGCCCCCGGTCATGCGCCAGGTTGCGATGTCGCCGGGCATCTGCTGCCAGGTACCGTGGATCCCTGAGACGATCTGGAGCGCCTTGGCGGCTACGGCCTTATCCGCTGCATCCTTGTGAGCATTGGACGCAGCGAAGGCTACTATTCCACAGAATGCCGGCAAGCTGAGGAACATCGTGGCTGCCGTGATTTATCGTAAGACCCTGGTTGGCATAGAGAGGCGTTCCTCTTCTTCATAGGCCTGCATGCAAGCCCAAATGTCGCCCTTCCACTATAACCACGCTGGACGCGGATTCTCCAACCGACCTCGTGGTCGGGGCTACACATCCACATCACAGTCCATGAGAATAGAATCGATAGTGAAGAACTTGACCAACCTCGTCTCCATCGATTCATGGCTCGCACGAGTCGAAGCCCGAACCGCCCGCCTCGGCATTATCGGCCTCGGCTATGTTGGCCTGCCTCTGACCCTCCTGTTCAGCGAAGAGCGCTTCTGTGTCACGGGCTTTGATATCGACCGCAAGAAGGTCGAAGCGCTGAACGGCGGCAACTCCTACATCCACCGCATTGAGTCCGAGCACATTCGAGCTGCGCAAATCGCCGGCTTTTCCGCTACTGACGACTTCAGCAAGATCGCTGCGATGGATGCCGTGCTCATCTGCGTCCCGACGCCGCTTCACGAAGACCACACTCCCGATATGAGCTACGTCGTCTCCACGATGGAGGCGATCGGACCGTTTGTTCAGGTAGGCCAACTGATCATCCTCGAGAGCACGACCTATCCGGGTACCACCGAAGAGATCGTGGTTGAGACGATCAATCGCCATGGTGCAGCGCGCGGCATTCACGTGATGCGAAACAGTGAAGACGCAGGCGAGGAGATGGCAAGCGAGTTCGGAGGAGTTCTTGTCGCCTTTTCGCCTGAGCGCGAAGATCCGGGCAACATGGTCACACCGCGACGCGAGATCCCAAAGGTTATCGGCGGGGTCGATAGCATGGCCGCGAAAACCGCCGCTGCTCTATACTCTACGGTCTTTAATCGCACCATCATCATGTCCTCACCCGCGGCCGCAGAGATGACCAAGCTGCTTGAGAATATCTACCGCTGCGTCAACATCGCACTCGTTAACGAACTAAAGCAGCTCTGTGAGCACATGGGTCTGAATCTGTGGGAGGTGATCGATGCCGCGTCCACCAAGCCCTTCGGCTTTCAGGCCTTCTATCCCGGCCCAGGCGTCGGCGGCCACTGCATCCCGGTCGATCCCTTCTACCTGACCTGGAAGGCACGGCAGTACGGCTTTCCGACGCGCTTCATCGCGCTCGCCGGCGAGGTTAACGAGTCAATGCCAGGCTACGTTGTCAGCGCCACCACTCGGGCCCTTGAGCGCAACGGCGTCCAACTACACGGTGCCCGCGTGCTCGTCCTCGGCATCGCGTACAAGAGGGACGTTGACGACCATCGGGAGTCTCCGTCACTCGCCATCATCCAGCTCCTGCTAAGCGGCGGGGCTGTAGTCGAGTACAACGACCCCTTCTTTCCAGAAGTTGGAGATCTACGCCACTACTCGTTCTCGATGCGCTCGACTCCGCTTACGCCGACGCTCACCGAGCTCTCGGCGTATGACTGCGTTCTGATCGCTACCGATCATTCGGTCTATGAGTACGAGAAGATCGTAGCGACTTCCCGGCTTATCATCGACACCCGCAATGCCACCCGTGGAGTGACATCGGACAAGATCGTACGCTGCTAGCATCTGACTCGAGCCTAGGTCTGGGGCGCTACCAATCGGAGTACTTGGTTCCGTTCAGGGCCGTACCGGTCGATTTTGAGTAGACATTCCAGACGTTCTCACCACCCCAACCTGTGCTTTGCGGTTCATCCTGCATGGAGCGCATGCCCCAGTCCTTGTTGCCGGTCATGGGATCCGTTGGAATCTCTCGAAGGAACTTGACCTTTTCTCCGGCAACATCAACTGAGTTCGAGAGCTGATCAAGATCGTCCGGATACCCGAAGGTGTTGGGCTTCATCATGAAGCCACCCTTGTCGCAGGCTTCCTTGTACTTATCGATCGCTGTCCGCATCATCAGGAGGTCGCTACGGAGCTCACGCTCCTTCTCGCGCTTGACCTCGAATCGCGCCACAGGAAGGATGCCAGCAGCAAGAATCGACACAATCGACACGCTCACGATCAACTCGACGAGCGTCAGTCCGTGGTCATTTTTATCCCGGCGCTTGCCAAATAATCTCATGCTCTTCAAGTATAGTGGGCCGCTCCCGGGTGAATGCGGGTTAGACCCGGAACCTTGAAGATCGTGAGCAAGCACCGGACGCCCTTTACTCAGGAACTTCGGCGATCGATGTCGGCTCGACGCGTGTCCTCTGGTTACGCAACGCTCGATATTTTGCGGCCTCCTCATAGGCTTTGAGGCGCGACCGCATGATCCCGCCCAGCGGCTGGTGGGCCTTCAGCGCGTGCCATGGGCTGAAGGAGAGCTGTTCGTCGACGAAGAGCTGTCGGGCATCCGAATAGGAGTTTTGTGCTGGAACCGTGATCCGAGCGACTGTCCGCCAGGGGCTGAGATCCTCCGGCCACACCTTGTCCGCACGTTCGATGGGGAAGTCTTTCTCTTGCTCTTCGACCCCGGGCGCCGGCGCCAGGGCAAGCTGAACCTTCACCTCCCACACTGCACTCTCTTGGTGGAAGAACTTCTGAATGAGCTTTTCGAGTGCGTTGTAGTCCTGGCCGAGATCAATGCTTCTACCCGTAAGCTCCTTCAGGTTGTCTGATCCGGGTGCGACTCCGATCTTGGCCACATACTCGCCGAAGCGAAGGGGTGCGACGGTCGAAAAGCTCTCACCCAGAATATGGGTTGCCGGTGCCCCAATCCCTTCGAGGGTTGCCGAAGGCAGATGCACCGCCTTGAGCACAGCATTGGTAACCCGAGCCGTCGTCGACACCACCTGTTTCACACCTTCAGGAAGCTCGAGGGTCTTGTCGAATTGCTGGATCTGCTTCAGGAAGCCCGCTGGATCAGGAGCACTGAATGCGTTGCTGTTGACGCACACGATGTCCTGGGTCGTGGCCCCAGCATGATTTGGCAGCTTCTCGCCTTCTACATTCAGCACCTTGATCGCGAGTCCGCGCGGGCTGGAGACGGTATCCGCCAACATGTCTCCTGGATTAGTTGAGAATCGGAGAACGGCGGGATGCGAAGAAGGCTGTGCGAATAAGCCCTGTCGAAGCTCCCGCGGTAGATCAGGCAAGATGTCGAGAGTTCCGATCAGGACCCCGTGAGACTTTGCATGCACCGGACGATAGGCATGCCGGTAATGAGCAGCCATGGTGCGGGTTATGTGCTGCATGGTCCTCGACAGCTCATCAAAGATGACGTGTTCATCCTCTGCGGGGTTCTCTATCGCAGGAGAGTAGCGAAGATACTCATTTTCTAGCTTGGACATACGAGCTCCGGAGGGATCATCCCATTTTGTTTACTTCGTTTGTTGGCGGTGATGTTCAAGAATGAGCGCGGCGGTCAGCCCTGGGTTTTCTCGTTGGGGGAAGTGACCCACTCCATCCACCAGGACACGGTGATAGGGTTTGGCGAAATGCCGTTCGGCTCCATCCGTCGTTGCAGCCAGTTCGCATTGGTCCTCGGCTCCATGGATCAACAAGGTAGACACTCCCAGGTTGCGGGTGGCTTCGAAGCGTTTCTGCAACTCGGCATATCGCGGATCGAGCTCTGCGTGTCCCCATCTGGACCTATATCCATGCAACACAACGTCCTTGAAGTCAGCACTCGTCCAGCTTGCCGCTGCCTCCTGAAACTCTTTTTCGGTGTACCAGCCCGGGGGGCTCCAGGTATCCCATTGTGCTCGACCGAAGGCGAGGGCATCTGCGCGAAATGCTTGCTCGCCCGGGATCGTGCAAAGGAGCCATTGATACCAGAAAGCTCGGGCCTGCGGCAGCTCTGGAGGGCTCGGCTTTCCAGGTTGAAACGGCACGGAGATTGACACCAGCGACTTCAACCGATCGGCGAAGAGCGCCGCCAGGGCGTACCCGGTGCGGGCACCCCAATCATGTCCCACAAAGTGGAAGCGCTCGATGCGGAGTTGATCGGCAAGGTCGATCATGTCCTGCGCAAACGCTACCGGTTGACCGGTACGCCGCGGCTTTCGCCCGAAGAGTGGATCTCGGAATCGACTTGGCCCATAAGCGCGCAGGTAGGGCGTGATCGTGAGATAACCTGCCTGGTGCAGCGCCGGAAGCACCTTATCCCATGTTCGGGGCGAGTCGGGCCATCCATGGACAAGAAACAGCGGCTCGCCCCGCTTGGGACCGGTTATCTCATAGGCTTGATCGAGCACTGCTGTCTTGACCTTCAGAATGGACATTCCCGGGTAGATGCGAAACCCTCCTTGCAGGCAGCCTTCTCCAATCACCAGAGTCACAGGTCGCCGCCGGGATACGCGCCGTTATGGCCTCCCTGCACTATCTTCAACCCGCGATTCGTGCATCCGACGAGTTGCAACAAGTGGGAGCAATTTATGGCATTCAAGACCATCGATGGCATTACCAGCACAGTCGTTCCACACTGTTTCACAGATGGCGTAGCTTTCGTGCTGCTCGGTCAAAGGGGACCTGACTCGAAGGCGTTTGCCAATCGCTGGGCCCTGGTCGGCGGGTTCCTCGATCCCGGCTCAGAATCGCTCGAACAGTGCGCCGCGCGAGAGCTGAAAGAGGAGACAGGACTTGAGGTCTCAGCAGCTTCCATGAAGCTGGTTACGATTCAATCGGATCCTGGGCGCGATCCGCGAGGACAAATCATCGATACCGTCTGGTCGTGCCGGCTTGCCTCACAGCTGCCCGCAGTTGCTGCGGATGATCTTCAGGCGGTCGCCTGGCATCCTCTGAACGAGGCTCTCAAGATGCATCTGGCGTTTGATCATCAGAGCTCACTTCGCAGCTTCGCTCAAAGTGAAAATCTGCTCTAGCTATGCGGTATAGCTTCTACCCAGCCCGAGCGCCATCAGACCCTTGCGGTAGGTGATCGAACTGCGGTCCGCAGGGAAGTGAGCCTCGGCATGAAGATCGAGCGGAAGATCTTCAGGAAACTGGCTTTCAACGATAGCAATATCCTCGGCAAAGACCTGATTGTTGAAGTCCAGCGTCTGCTCGAGGGGCGACTCCTTATCGAAGTTGCGGCAGATCGGAACGAAAAGACGCGTTTTCCGCGCGGACACAGGCGAGGCTGCGTTGAGGATTTGCAACAGGCCTTCGCCAGGGAAGGTCACGGTGAGCTTGGCCGTGAATGGGAGAAAGACCTCGAAGCGTCGATGCCACAGGAAGCCGGGCGGATTGAGGTGTTTGTAGCCGTGCGCGTAGTTGCTGACGGTGCTTAGGTAATCCGCAATGAAGCCATCCGGCGTAGTTGTAACCTTATATTCCGGAACGACGGGGTTATCTGGCTCGCCAAAGCTTTCCTTGTGAACGAAGGCAAAGTGGCTTACATCGAGAAATCCTTCGATCTGGCGACCAGCAGCGGCCTCAATCACGACGCTGTCCGGTAAAACCTGCAGATACTCGGCATCGCTCCATTCGTTCAGCACGGGCAGAGGCCGGGGCCCGTCATCGACCAGACGTACCCACACCAGCCCATAGGCCTCATGCGCCTTGTACATATTGAGGCGCAGTCGGGGTGAGATCGCGCCGCCCGGATGCGCAGGAATACAGACGCATCGGCCATCTTTGTCGTAGCGCAAACCATGATACTTGCAGATGATCTCGTCGCCTTCGATATGCCCCATGCTCAGCGGCACGCCACGGTGATAGCAGATGTCGCGAGCGGCATGGATCACTCCGTCTGAGAGGCGATACAGCACGACTCGCTCATCCAGCAAGCGCGCGGCGTAGGGATGCTCGGTCACCTCGTGCGAGAAGGCAACTGGATACCAGAAGGGTGCGAGTGCACGCCAGTCCGACTCGCTAAAGGTGCAATCCCGGGGCAGCGCGGCGAGGTGCGAGTCCGCAGAACGCAGATCCGAGGCTGGCAGAAAGCCGGAAGTCGTTGCCATAAACCATTATGGGCGCAATCCGCCTGGCGGTTCAATCCTTTATCCAGTGTGACCGAACCGCGGCGGCTTGAGAGACATCTAAACTGGAGGAACAGGAGCGTCGTGGCAAAGGCAACGGACAACGAGTTGGAAGTTGGATCAGCAAGCGTGTCGAAAGACCGAAGCACGCAGACTGCTTCAGTCACCCGCTTCATCGGTGAGGGCCAGCATCCGACCACCGATCTGCTGGCCGTGGAAGAGCCGCTCGAACTTCAACTTGGCTACGGCCCTGCGGACTCGCGGAAGGTAAAAGCAGTCTCCGTGACGATGCGTACTCCGGGTCACGACTTCGATTTGGTAGCTGGTTTTCTGCTGACCGAAGGAATCGTTCTTGATCCTGACGATATTCGCTCCATTCAGTACATCGCCGGCCGCTCGAATGAGGTTCGTGCTGCATCGATTGCGGCGGACGCTACCGTACTTTCGTACCGGCCAGAACGGAACGTGGTTCGCGTTGAGCTCGCACCTAAGGTAGCAGTAAGCCTGGCGAACCTCGAGAGAAACTTCTATACCACTTCTAGCTGCGGCATCTGCGGAAAAGCTTCTCTACTCGCTCTCCGTACCGTTTGCCCGCCTCGTACCGCGAACACCCTCACCGTTCCGGCCAGCCTGCTGTACTCTTTGCCCGACAGGTTGCGAGCAGGGCAGGACATCTTTGAAAGAACGGGAGGCTTGCATGCTTCTGGGCTCTTTGATGCTGAGGGCTGCCTGCACTCGATCCGGGAAGACGTAGGGCGGCACAACGCAGTCGATAAGCTGATTGGAGCCGAGTTTCTTGCAGATCGTGTGCCATTACGCAACCGCATCCTCCTGCTATCTGGAAGAGCAAGCTTCGAACTCCTGCAGAAGGCGCTGATGGCTGGAGTTCCGATGGTCGTCTCCGTGGGAGCGCCGTCGAGTCTGGCAGTTCAGGTCGCGAAAGAATTTGACATTACACTCGTCGGGTTCTTGAGAGACGATCATTTCAACGTCTACCAGGGAGCGCAGCGCATCTCTCGTGGGCCAGTTCAAGGTGAAGGAGATCTATGAAGCTGCGCATCAACAGAAATTCGATCCGGCTGAGACTGCTTCGCTCCGAAGTGGCGAACTTCGTCGAGACAGGCCGCATTGAGGAAGTGGTTCACTTCGCAGAGGGCGTCGATGCCTGCTTCAGGTACGCATTGGAGTGTGAGTCCGGCTTAAAGCAGATCGAGGTCCGGTCAAAGGCGTGCGAAGTCACCGTTGTTCTGCCCGGAGAAGTAGCAGTCTCATGGAGAGACTCCGAAGAAGTGGGGATTTATGCAACAGTCAGCGTCGGCCAACACGGCACACTCGATGTGGTGGTAGAGAAAGATTTTGCGTGTTTGGATCGTAGTGATGCTGACAACCAGGACACATTCCCACACCCAAAGCTCGGTGCGGTCTGCTGAAGCTGACTCTTCGCGACGATGACGAATTGAAATATTCCTAAAAGGCAGTACGGAGGTACAAACGTCTGTTTAGAAGGCGCGCGCATACATTAGTGCGTTTCTTCTTCACACGCCTAAGTACCGAGGGCAGGTTGGCGGAGGCGGTGGGCGTCTTCCCGGATCGTTTTTACTTGAATTCAACTCGGATTGAAGAACTTCTACGATTCGATGATCCCGATGTTTCCAGCATTCTCGATGCTCCGTGAGGTACCGGTCAAGTTCCCACTTGCCAAAGTGTGGGATTGCTTCGTATCATTCGGATGTTTGGCAACGGGTTGAACAAACCCTGCATCAACTGTCTTGCAGATTCGTTGTGAGCCTATGGGAAAGCTTGGAAAAACTGACCGTGAAGCAGTGCTCGCTGTATACCCCACAGCCTGGGTGCAGTATCTCAGCGGAGAGTTTAGGATTCAGCCCGACCCGAACCGGAGAAGAGCAGACGACCTCCTCGGGTACGGTGGTACGAAAGAAGAGGCGTGGGAGATGGCTGCCGAGAATCTGTCGTCGCATGTGTCTTCAACTGCAACCCCGGAAGAACGTCTACTGAAAACGGCAGGATCCTCGGAACGCCTGCCTTGGTAGGAAGTTTCAGGTAGCCAAGGCTTACGGACGTACAACGGCCGACTACAAAATGCTCCCCTGCGAACAATTCCTATGTTGTTAAAGAAGATTCATTTTGACTAGGCTAGGAGCCGATGCCGACATTTACTGCGTGCTGAGAACACCAGCGACAATGTTTCAGGTAGCGTGTTGCGGGGCTCAATTAGACTGCTGTAGTACTTCTAGTCGAGAGTGCCCGTAGAGTGTTTTATATTCAGTGCACATAGCGATAAACTCCAGTGTCTGGGCTTACCGGAGATCGCAGAGGAAGTTTCAAGGTAAAGCCTGACGTTGTGCATTGCCTGCCAGAATTCACCAGAGCTTGTTACCCAAATGTACGCAGCCTGCGGAGTGTCTGTTTTAGATCGTGATGCTCGGCGTGGTTGCCGTTGGGTCTTGACAGAGGATTGTTGAGCCTGAGGGTTTGACATGTTGTTGGCACAAAGAGGAAAGCCACCTTCGCAGGTGGCTTATTCGGAATGATTTAGTTTTGGTGGAGGCGGCGGGAGTCGAACCCGCGTCCGAAACTACCTTCAACAGAGAGCTTTCATGCTTTTCCACGTTCATCTTTGTCTCGTCAGTGGAACTTAGAACGGGCGAAGACGTTACACCGACCAGCCTGATTGATCTCGTCCCGTCCGCGCAGGCGGAGCAGTTGGGACCAGCCTACTGTGCGACGATCGGTACCGGCCCGTAGGCGAAGCTGGAGCGATCGGCTACCTAACTAATTAAGCAGCAAGCGCGAATTGAGGTTCGGCACTTATAGTTTTGGGCGCGATTACGGGTGTACCCACCCCGGCATGCCTCTCTGCCGCTAGCAATCCCGTCGAAGCCGTGACGCCCCCATTTTGAGGACTGGATCCAACATTGCGTTGGGCGCTCAAAGAACTGAACTGATTATAGCGTGTCAGAAGGATGCCTTTTCGAGGTCGACGTTCATCCAGTCACCGTGCTCGATGGCAGATCGGATCTGGGAGGGAGTGCGTCCCTTTTTGGTCTGCTGGTAGCTGAAGAGGGCTTCCTTCATGCAGGTCGAGCAGGCGGCTCCGTGGGTTCCTTCGAAGCACGAGTGCAGAGAGTTGTGAGCCATCTCGCGGTCGCAGCGGCAGTAGCAGGGTTCCTGGTGGAGAACGGCGGGGATCTTCGCGGCCATCTTATAGATGGTGACCTGGTAGTCGTGGGTGAAGTAGGGGCCAGTGAGCTGGTTACCGTGAAGGACTGGTGGGAGTGGACGCGTGGGAGGAGCGGCGTTGTAGGCGGGAATGTCTTCGGCTGGATTGCTCCATTGAGCGGAGGCAGCGAGAGTGACGAAGCCGAGAGCAAGACAACCAAGAACCTTCTTCATGTGATTGATCATAATGCTTGGCCTCCGAGAGCGCATCTTGGTTGCTGATTTCCGTATCCAGATGTTATGGCAAACAGGATTGTAGAGGTTCTTCAATCGATGTACTTCTTCTCGCGAACCGAATTCAGGTGTAAGCGCTTTGTTTTGTGTGAAGTAGAAGCTAAGGGGAGTTTTGGTGAAAAAAAGTAGATCGCGAAAATATAAATATGAATTGAAGTAGATTTTACAACCCAAGTCATGTATGCTTCATCTATTGAGTGTGAGTGCAGCAGTCCACTCAAGAGATTTTCGGCAGCCAAGACGGTGCTGACACAAGTTGCGTCACTGGCCTCCCGCCATGAACAGAGATGTTCATGGCGCCTTTTTTTGTTTGCAAGGCGAGTGTTCAGTTTCTTGGCTCGGTGAGGAGATCAATCTGGGTTGCGAGTCTGACGTCTCGTTGAGTGATACCGTTCGCGTCGTGGGTGACGAGGCCAAGACGAAGTTTGTTATAGCGGATGTCGATGTCGGGATGGTGGTTTTGCTGCTCGGCGAGTGAGGCAACCTGGTTGACGAAGGCGATGGTTTGAAGGAAATCCGGAAATTCGAAGTTGCGGATCAGTCTGCCATCGGCTAAGTGCCAAGACGGGAGTTTGATCAGCGCTTCGTCGAGTTCGCTTTTCGAAAAAGATTTCATCGTGTTGGCCTCGGCTTCGGTTGGGGGGGACCCCCCCTCCCCCGGTATGATTCGTAAAATATCTGGAATGAGCAACTTAGCGTTGCGGCATCGTGCAAAATATTCAAAGGAAACGGGTTGCAGGTAAAATATTCAAAACAAGGGACTTATGGGGCATGTGAGCGTTTGCGGGTCGCAGGGTGGCGCGACCGGATTCAATATTTCCCTCTACTTCTAGTTTAACAGTGGGGAGGGAGTAGATAGGACATCGATTTTCCCGGTGTAAGTTTATGCTTCTAATGGGTTTGCCTCGGCTGTGAAAAGCTGAACCCCTTGACAGCGATTTCCACAGGAAGGCTGGTCTGCAGGCGGTACGTCTCGGTTACTTGATCCAGACTTTGGGATCGCCACCTTCAAGCTGCTGGGCGTGGAAGATGCCGAGAGTGTTGTTGCTCCAGACGGGTGGCCCGGACTTAGAAAGGACGATGACTCCGCCTTCGCCTCCTTTGAAGGCGGGGAGTTCCTGATGGATCATCTGGTCGGCGGCGGCCTGATTGGTTTTGCCTTCTTCAACGAGGGTGCAGACCTCGCGGGCGAGGGTGAGGCGGATGAAGTACTCGCCGACACCGGTGCCGGAGACGGCGCAGGAGTGATCGCTCGCGTAGGTGCCGGCGCCGACCATCATGACGTAGGGGGTATGCTCCATGACGGCGCGGGCGAGGGCGATGGGGTGCCGGGTGAAGTGGATGCCG
>CAXTNM010000023.1:0-58229 GCA_964245715.1 uncultured Acidobacteriaceae bacterium
AAGGGGCGGGGTCCAGAGGGGCAACCGGCGTCCTGCATGTCGTGCCTGGGCGTTCACGTAGGACGTCGGCTCCTATTGGATACAGGCAACTCGTCACGTGGGAATCGATTTGCCTGCAGCTTTCTGATCGAGGGCAGATGCTCGCCCGGGCTGACGCGCAACGTGACTCTTACGCGCCGAGTTTGAGGCTGGCGGCGCGTTCGGAGTGGCCGGAGACTTCAGACGAACGAGCTTCGGCGTAGGCCGCTGCGCCGAGCAGGGCACAGGTATCGTCGAGGATGACGCGGACGGGGATGGCTTCGAGGACCGGGCTGAGACGGCCTTTGTCGAGGAAGGCCTGGGTAAAGGCTCCGGACTGGAGGGTCTTGATGATCTTGGGGGCGATGCCTCCGCCAAGGTACATGCCGCCGGCGGCGAGGACCTTGAGCGCGATGTTGCCGGTCTCGGCGCCGTAGGCAGCGGCGAAGACTTGCATGGTTTCGTGGCAAAGCTCGCTTGAGCCGTTTTCACCGCATTCTCCGATGACGGCGTTCGGGTCTTCGGAGGCGATGCGATCGCGGAGCCAGGCCGGCTCCTCCATCTTCTGATCGTCTTTGAGGAAGGCGTAGATGTTCTTGATGCCGATGCCGGAGACGACGCGCTCGAAGGAGACGCGGCCTTTGAGCTCACGCCGGAGGTATTGCAGCAGGGCGATCTCCTGGTCGGTGCGCGCGGCGAAGTCGCAGTGGCCGCCTTCAGACGGAACCGGGATGTGACGGTGCTTGCCGTCCCAGATCAGCAGAGCTTCGCCGAGACCGGTGCCGGCTGCGATCAGGCCGCGGTGCCCGACGGCGGAGGAGTCGGCTTCGTGCAGGACGAAGATGGCCTCTTTCGCGAGCTCGGGGATGCCGTAGGCATTGGCTTCGAGGTCGTTGAGCAGGAAGATGTGCTCGATACCGAGCGTGGTGCGGAGGGCACGGGCGTCAAGCGACCAGGGGAGATTGGTGAGCTTGATCTTGCCATCCCGTACGGGGCCGGGGCAGCCGAAGCAGGCGGCGACGATGTTCTTCGGGTCCTCTGCGGCGTGTCCGTCCGTCTCCGAGAGGAAGTGCTGGACGACATGGTCAAGCTGGTCGAAGTCCGCGGCGGGGAACTTCTGGTCGCGAATCGGTTTGAGCTTGCCGTCCTCGAAGTTGTAAAGCGCGAGATGAACCTTGGTGCCGCCGACGTCGCCTGCGAGGATCATTGGAGCTCCAGTGTAGAGTTGCCGAGCGCTGGCGGACCCGGGAGCTGCGCGGCTGCGTCGCTGTCGAGCATGAGGGTCAATTTGCCGGAGGCCGGGCGGATGAGCTGCGCGGGCCAGTTCTCGGGATTGTATGAGCCTGCCCAAACGGTGCGCACCATCTCGGCCTTCTCCTCGCCTTCAATCAGGAAGGCGACGTCGCGGCCCTGAATGATGACCGGCCAGGTGAGGGTGATGCGCCAGGTGTCCTTCTGGGGGACGTGGTTGGCGATGACGAGGCGCGACATCTCGTCGAGGCCCTCGGTATGCGGGAAGAGCGAGGCGGTGTGGCCGTCGGGACCGAGGCCGAGCCAGATCAGGTCGAAGGTCGGGGTTTCGGCGCCTTCGAGGCGGAACGCGTTGCGGAGGGTCGCTTCATAGCGTGAGGCGGCCTCATGCGGATCGAGTTCGCCTTCCATGCGGTGGACATTTTCAGCTGGAAGCGGCACCTTGTCCAGCATGGCAGCCCTGGTCATGCGGTAGTTCGACTCTTCATGTGTAGGTGGTACGCAGCGCTCATCGACCCAGAAGAGTTGAAGCTGCTGCCAGGGGATCCTGCTGGCGTAAGGCCCAGTCGCGAGCAGTTCGAAGACCGCCTGCGGGGTTGAACCACCGGAGATGGCGACGCGGGCGATGCCACGAGCCTGAACGGCCGCTGCAACAGCTTCAGCGAAGGCATCGGCGGCGATCTTTGTGATCTGGTCCGCACTCGCGGCTACTTTGGTAGTGATTTCTACAGGACGGGGCATGAGTTGTCGCGGACTCCTCTGGAAACTTCAAAGCTAGCTGGGAAGATGCCGATTAAGCAAGGACGGATGCCGCACTCGACAACAACGCAAACGATGTGTCGAGCACGGCATCCGTGGATTAGCAGGTTAGAGTTTGCGCCATTTGCGTCCGTCGGCCTTCAGCATGGCGTCCGCAGTGGGCGGGCCCCAGGTTCCGGCGGCGTAGTTGGGAAGATCCTTGATGGGGTTCTTGGACCAGTAGTCGAGGATCGGGGTCATCAGCGCCCAGGTAGCTTCGACGCCGTCGCGGTGAGCGAAGAGCGTACCGTCGCCCAGCATGGCATCAAGCAGCAGGCGCTCGTAACCGTTGGCCGACGACGAGCCGAAGGCCTCGGCATAGGAGAAGAGCATGTTGACCGGGCTGATGGACATGTTCGGCCCAGGGAGCTTGGCACCGAAGCGCAGGGTGATGCCTTCATCCGGCTGAATGCGGATGGAGATGACGTTGTTCTTGATGCCTTCGGGGCCCTTGCCTTCGGCATCCTTGAAGATGCTGAGCGGCGGCTGCTTGAAGGAGATGGTGATCTCCGTGACCCGTTTGGGGAGACGCTTGCCTGCGCGAATGTAGAAGGGAACGCCGGCCCAGCGCCAGTTTTCGATCTCGAGGCGAAGTGCGGCGTAGGTTTCTGTCTGCGAGCGCGGATGCACGCGATCTTCCTGGCGGTAGCCGACAACCTGCTTCCCGTCGACGGTGCCGGGCCCGTACTGGCCGCGGACGGTGTCTGCGGGGTGGATAGGCTGGATAGACTTCCAGACCTTCACCTTTTCGGCGCGCACAGCGGCTGCCTCGAAGGAGACGGGCGGCTCCATAGCAACGAAGCTGAGGAGCTCCATGACGTGGTTCTGGACGACGTCGCGAAGGGCGCCTGCGGTCTCGTAGAATGGGCCGCGGCCTTCGATGCCGATGGACTCGGCTGCGGTGATCTCGACGTGATCGATGTAGTTGCGGTTCCAGACGTTCTCAAAGATGCCGTTGGCGAAGCGGAAGACGAGGATGTTCTGCACCGTCTCCTTGCCCAGGTAGTGGTCGATGCGGAAGATCTGGTCTTCGCCGAAGACCTTGTTCACGTCATCATTGAGTGCACGCGCGCTCTCAAGATCGTGGCCGAAGGGTTTTTCGATGATGGTGCGGACCCAGCTTCCCGAACCTTCTTCGGGCTTATTCATCTTGTGCTTGCCGAGCGAGTTGATGATGTCAGCGAAGTATTCGGGCGCAGTGGCGAGATAGAAGAGACGATTGCCTTTGGTACCGGACTTCTTATCGAGGGATTCGAGCAGCTTCTTGAGCCCGTCGTAGCCTGCGTCGTCGTCGAAGTTCATGGCGTGGTAGCAGATGTTGTTGACGAAGGGCGCGAGCAGCGGATCGGACTCTTCGACGCCACCTCCGGCGATGATGCCTTCTTTCATGTCGGGGGCGAAGGTCTTCTCGAGAGAACGCCGGGCGACGCCGACTACATTGATCTCCTTTGGCAGCAGGCCGGCCTGTTCGAGGTGGTAGAGCGCGGGCAGCAGCTTGCGCTTGGTGAGGTCGCCGGATGCGCCGAAGATGACGACGACGCAGGGGTCGGGGATGCGCTCGGGCTTCTGCGGAGCGTGCGGAGCGGGTGTTGCTTTCACTTCAGGAGTCGCCATTTCAATCCTTTTCAGTCGTTCGTTTTCGGCTGGTATGCGTAACTTTCCTATGGTAGTAGCTTCTTCAGGCTATTGCACTTCAATGCCGAGGTTTGTCAATTCCTGTCGAAGCTGCTCGGGGGACTCGAAACAGATGGTGTTGATGCCGAGATCCGCGGCGGCGTCGCAGTTTTCCTGCTTGTCGTCGATGAACAGAGCGCTGTGCGCCGGGAATCCAGAGATGTCGATGGCGGTCTCGAAGATGCCGAGCGCGGGCTTCATCTCGTGAACGTAGCCGGAGCAGATGAAGTAGTCGAACAAGGAGCGCAGCTTGAAGTTATCTAGTCTGTATTCGTTGAGTTCGCGCGACTCGTTGTTGAGGGTAGCGAGGCGCCACTGGCCGGATTGCCTCAGGGCAGCGAGCAGGTCGAGGCAGTCGGGATGGAGGACTTTGGTTTCGGCACAGACCTGCGGCCAGAGCAGATCGAAGGTGAGATTGAGGCGTGGATTGGGGCGAAGGACGGTTTGCAGAAAGAAATCTTCAGCGGTAATGAGGCCGCGCTCCCAGTAGTAGTTGGCGCGGTCGTGCATCTCTTCGTAGGCGACGAGGTCCACACCGAGCCTACCGAGGACGCGGGTGCGCTGCGATTTATCCCAGCCGTTTGAAAGAATGACGCCACCTACGTCCCAGAAGATCGTGCGAATACTGCCGAGCGGTAGGCTCACTGGCCCTCCGGGGTCGACGGATAGGCTTTGGCGGAACCGGGATCGGGCGCGGTATCGAAGTCGGCACCAAGTGAGAGATCACGCCAGGTTTCGAGTTCCTGCTTCCATTGAACGAGGCGCTGGGTCATGCGGTCGTAAGCAATTTTACCGAGGAGGAGGTGCTTTGGCGGGTTTGCGGCTTCGACTGCAGTGATGATGGCGGAGGCTGCCTTCGCCGGATCGCCTGCCTGTTTGCCGGCTTGCTCGTGAAAGTACTGACGCGTCTTGCCGGCGGTCTGGTCGTAGTCGGCGATGCGCTGATGGGCTTCGACGCCGGAACGCCCGAGGAAGTCGGTGCGGAAGGGGCCGGGCTCAACGATGGTGACATGGATGCCGAGGGGGGAGAGTTCAGCCGCAAGCGCTTCTGAGAAGCCCTCGACGGCAAACTTGCTTGCGTTGTAGAAGCCCCAGCCGGGCGAACCGATGAGACCGCCGACCGAGGACAGGTTGACGATGTGGCCGGATCGCTGTTTTCTCAGGTGTGGAAGGATTGCCTTGGTGACGCTGATGAGGCCGAAGACGTTGGTTTCGAAGACCGGCATGTACTCGTCCTGCGTGGCTTCTTCAATAGCTCCGGCAAGACCGTAGCCGGCGTTGTTGACGAGCACGTCGATCCGGCCGAACTGCCTGATGGCCGCATCGACCGCTGCTTCGATCGCGGTCTCGTCGGTCACGTCGAGCGAGAGAGCAAGCGCTGCTTCAGGATGATTGTGGGTGAGATCGGCGATCTGCTCGGGTTTGCGAGCTGTCGCGACCACCTTATCGCCCTTGGCGAGGACCTGCTCGGCGAGGAGGCGGCCGAAGCCGGTAGAGGCTCCGGTGATAAACCATACGCGTTGTGTTTGAGCCATGGTCATAGGACGCGATTGCACTACGTGACGATGCAAGCTGGAGGGGGCGGAGCCGGATTTCAGGCGCGCAGCTCTCGGACGCCATCGTCTCCGGCGATGAGGGCAAGGGATGCCATGTTGAGGAAGAGTCCGTGTTCGACGACGCCAACGATGGCACGAATGGCTGCGGCCGTTGCGTGCGGAGCCTGGAGTGGGCCGCACATGCAATCGAGGATGTAGTTGCCTTCGTCGGTCTTCAGAGGATCGGAGCCGCCCTGGACGAGGCGTAGTTTTGGCTTGAGGCCGAGCGCTTCGAGACGGGGTTGGACGACAGGTAAGGCCATCTTGATGACCTCGATCGGCAGAGGGAACCTGCCGAGCTGGTCGACGAGCTTGGTGGAGTCCGCGACGACGAGGAAGCGTTTGGAGGCGCTGGTGACGATCTTCTCGCGCAGCAGTGCCGCGCCGCCACCCTTGATCAGGTCGATGGATCTGCCGGGCGTGACCAGCACTTCGTCGGCGCCATCGATGTACAGATCAAGCTCCGGAAGCTCGTTCAGCGTGACGACGTCCATGCCGAGCGACTGGGCCAGGGTGTGGCTGGCGTCGGACGAGGCGACGCAGCGAATTTCCAGGCCGGTGCGCACTTTGCCGGAGAGCGCGTGAATGAACATGGTCGCGGTGGTGCCGGTCCCGAGGCCGACGCGCATGCCGTCCTCGACAAAATCAACGGCGCGATGGGCGACCGCCCACTTAGCTTCATCCTGCGTCATCTTCGGATCCAGTCTTGTTAGTCGTCGAGTTCCCAGTCGTGTTCGGGGTCGGGCGGGACGGTGTCTTCGTAGGTGGGTTGGAGCGAGGTGAAGCGATCGGACTTTTCCGCTTCAGCTCCTTTGGGGTCGTGGTCGAGTTGGCGCACCAGCTCGCGTTGGCTGGTCACAATAGCGGTTCCCCTGCTGGTTTGTTACGGGGGGCGAGTTAAGCCGCGCCCCGCTTCCCTTTATTTCTTCAGCAGCTTCTTCGCCGCTTCGACCACGTGCGACGGCCAGATGCCCAGCTTCTCCTGCACCTCGGGCGCCGAGGCTGAAGCGCCGAAGCGATCGAGGCCGATGGCGATGCCGTCGCGTCCGACGTACTTGTACCAGCTTGCCGTCGCGCCCGCCTCAAGCGAGATCTTCGGTACGCCGTGCGGGAAGATGGACATCTTGTAGTCTTCGTCCTGCTCTTCGAAGATTGCCACGCTCGGCATTGAAACGACTGTGGCCAGGATGCCTTGTTCCTTCAGCGTCAGCGCCGCCTTCATGATCATCTCGACTTCGGAGCCGGTCGCGACCAGGATTACATCCTTGCCGTAGGCCTCGAGCACATACGCGCCCTTGCGGACGCCTTCGGCGGTCTTGTACTTCGCTGCGTCGAGCACGGGCAGGTCCTGGCGCGAAAGCACCAGCACGCTGGCGGACTTGCGCTCGAGCATCAACTGCCAGCAGGTGGTTGTCTCGTTTGCGTCGGCGGGACGGAAGTCGGTAAGCTGCGGAATCAGCCGCAGGCTAGCCAGCTGCTCGATGGGCTGATGGGTGGGTCCGTCCGAGCCCAGGCCGATCGAATCGTGGGTAAAGACGTAGAGCGAGTGTGAGCTCTGGAGCGCGCCCATGCGGATCGCATTACGGCAATAGTCGGAGAAGGTGAAGAATGTCGATCCGAACGGAATGAGACCAGCATGCGCCGCGATCCCGTTGACCGCCGCCATCATGCCGAACTCACGGACGCCGAAGAAGACGTTGCGGCCCTTCGGATCGACGTGGAAGCTGGGCGAATCCTTGAAGATCGTCTTGGTGGAGCTGGTCAGGTCGGCTGCGCCGCCAAACAGCTCCGGCACCACCTTCGCAATGGCGTTCATGACCAGATTGCCCGCGGTACGCGTGGCGATCGGCTTGTCGGTTGGAAAGACCGGCAGCGCCTTCTCCCAGCCGTCGGCCAGCTTGTGCTCGGTGACGCGCGAATACTCGGCGCCTAACTCGGGGTAGGCTGTCTTGTACTTCTCGAACTTGGCGTCCCACTCCGCATGCAGCTTCTTGCCGCGATCGAGGCAGGTCTCGCGCCAGTGCTTTTCGGCGGCTTCTGGAACGTAGAAGCTCTTATCTTCCGGGAAGCCGAGATTGCGCTTGGTTTCCTTCGTTGCTTCGGGTCCGAGCGCCTCGCCGTGGACCTTGCTGGTGCCGGCCTTGGGGCTGCCGTAACCGATGACGGTGCGGACCCGGATCAGTGAAGGCCGCGTCGTTTCCGCCCTGGCGTTGTCGATCGCCTGCTCGAGCGCCTTCAGGTCGTTGCCGTCGTGGACCATTTGCACATGCCAGTGATAGGCCTCGAAGCGCTTGGTCACGTCCTCGGTGAAGCTGAGTTCCGTCGGGCCGTCGAGCGAGATCAGGTTGTCGTCGTACAGCACGATCAGCTTGCCGAGCGCGAGCGTTCCGGCCAGCGAGCAGGACTCATGCGAAATACCTTCCATAAGGTCGCCATCGCCGCACAGGACGTAGGTGTGATGGTTGACCGGCACGTGGTCTTCGTGGGTGTAGATGGCGGCCAGATGCTTTTCGGCGATGGCGAGACCTACCGCTTCGGCTAGACCCTGACCGAGCGGACCTGTTGTCACCTCGATGCCGGGCGTCTCGCCGTACTCCGGGTGTCCGGGGGTGTGCGAACCCCACTGCCGGAACTCCTCCAGCTGCGACATGGGCAGGTCGAAGCCGGCCAGGTGCAGGGCGCCGTATTGCAGCGCGGACGCGTGTCCGTTCGAGAGCACGAACCGGTCACGGTCCGACCATAGCGGGTCGGACGGATCGTATTTCATGTACTTGGTGTAGAGAAGATAGGCGATGGGCGCGCAGCCCAGCGGAGCGCCGGGATGTCCCTGCTTGGCCTTCTCCACCTGGTCGAGAGCGAGAAAACGAAGAGTGTTGATTGAGAGTTGGTCGAGTTCGTGCGGCTGTAGATCGCTCATTCTGCTCCTGATGGTTCTATGGAAGTCTTCTAAACTCTTGGTGCCTGGTTCTGCGAACTGTGCGTATGCGCGTGTTGACGTAGGCCTGGTTCGGCTACGGTTATCTCCAACAGTGTACTAGCGCAGCGGAAATTTGTTGGTGACGTTGCTGTTACGACTGCAACGCGGCCTTGCCTCCGGGGGCGGTGAGTTCCACTTCGACGTTATAGCCGAGCCAGTGCTCCGGGGCGGCTGCGCTCTCAGGCCAGTGCAGGGTAAAGATGAGCTTGCCCGTGCCGCCGGAGTCGAGCGCCGGGGTCTGAATGTCGATGAACGAACCGGGATAGCCGACGACCTTGGACGGAATCGTCTGCTGGGTAGCCCAGCCGTCCAGGGTGTAGGTGACCTGAAAGCGATTCGGGTCTGTAATGCGCAGGCTGTAGCCGGCGGGAACCTGCGAGATGGGCCGGGCGAGCTGGAAGATCTCGATCGTGCTCTTAAAGCTGCGGGTGCCAGGCGGCACGGCGTAGCGCTCGGCTACTACTGAGATGGTGTCGAAGATTTTTCCGTCGACCACCGAACGCAGCAGCTTGATGTACTCCGCATGCGCCCAGACGAGCGGTTGGGCAGAACCTGCGGAACGGCCCTCATACATGCCCTCCGACGGCATATCCTGATGATCCCAGACCTGTTCCGGCAACATGCCACCGACGGACGAGAACTTCTCATAGGCGGTGATCAGCGGCTTGACGTCGTGGCCGGCAGCTAGTTCGTAGTGAGCGCGTTCACCGCCGAGCAGGGGCCAGGCGCGGCCCTGGCCCCAGCCGGTGTAGGGACCGCCGTCTTTTTTCTGGCCGTAGCCGTCGTGGTTGTAGCGGCGCCAGCATGGGCCGTAGGGGGTGTCGTACTTCAGGCAGTGGTCGACGACCTTCAGCGACTCGACGACTAACGGGTCGTCGGCGCGGCGGATACCATAGCGGACGAGTTCGAGAAAGCCCTGATCGACGATCTCCCGGGCATCGAAGTCCTGTACTTCCTCGGGCGCGCGGTTGGCGATATGGATATAGCCTGGCTTGAGCTCCGGGTTGTGGAAGGGCTCGCCGGGGGCAGGCGGACGGATCCGCATGTAGTGGCGCTTGACGCCTTCGAGCAGCACGGCATCATCGGTGGTGGTCCACTCGTCCAGATGGGCCTCGATCCAATCGGCGTACTCTTCGAGGTAGCAGGCGAGCTCGGTCGCCTTGTAGGCGCGGGCGATGTCGGCGGCGCACACCAGGCCGCTGATGACGGCGGCGAGGGTCGAAGGCGAGTACCCCGCGTTTTCTTCCCAGCGTTCCTGCTGGGTGACGGGCGCGTAGCGGACGAGGAAGGCGGCGGCGCGCTCGACAAACGGGAAGACGTCGAAGTTGCCGAGGCCGTCGACCTTCCAGAGCCGCCAAGCCAGCATGATGGGGAAGGCGACCTCATCGAGCTGAATGCCGGACCAGTAGGCGGTTCCGTCGATCCAGAAATTCTGCGAGAAGCCGCCATCCGGTCTCTGCGTACAGGCCAGGTAGACGAGCGCGCGGCGAGCGGTTTCAACGCGGCCGCAGGCGAGCAGCGCGGTGGCGGATTGCACCATGTCGCGCGTCCAGACGAGGTGGTAGCCGCCGAGGTCGTCGTCCGACTTCGAGGCGCCCCAGGGGATGGAAGCAGAGGCGATGAAGGCGCCCGAGTAGGTCTTGTCCTCGTGCGTAAGGATGACGTTGTGGCTGACACGCATCAGGCGTCCGTTGTCGGTGGACGCTGAGGCCAGCGCGGCAGGGGACATGGCGCGGTGCCACTGCTCGATATAGCGTTTCGCGTGCAGTTCGTAGGGGGTGGAGAGCGTCTGCATCAGGCCTGAGAGTGCGGCGTGGTGGCCCTGGCCGAACGCAATGGCAATGGTGAACTCGCGGCTGCGTGCGATGTCAATCTCGCCCATGATGGCGATGTTGCCATCGAGTGCCGAGCCGAACTGCCACATCATCCTCATGTGCGCCGAGAGGTCCTGAAAGCCATCGCTGGTGCCGACGAAGCCGCAGGAACTTCGACTGAAGCCGCAACTGACGCCGAGTGCGAGCGAGTAGCCGTTCTTCCAGGCGAGGATGGCGCGCTGACCGGCAACCGCGAGTGAGCGCGCCGAGTTGCCGGCGCCGCCTCCGTCGAGGTGCGGGGCCAGGAGGGCATAGCACTTCAGCCGGGATAAGACTGCCTCATCGCCAGCGATCTTGACGTTCATCAGGACGACGGGGTGGTGGGGGTCGGCGGTGAACTCCTTGGTGACGGTGTAGCGGCCGTCGAGGTCCGACGCCACGACGCGGACGGCCGTCGCATCGGGATCGACGTAGTGGAAGTCATACTCGAAGTCGCGTTTTTCCTCGTGAAAGAAGGTCTCTTCATCGGTGAAGAGAAGCTCCATGTCGCGCATCTGCGGGCGGTCGATGGTGGGGAAGTAGACCTCGTTGAGGGTGCCATGCGAAACCGTGAACCAGACGCGGCTGGAGGCAGCGTAGGCGGTGGCGACGGCGTCTTTCTTGCTGGAGGTCCAGCGGGGGGCGAGGCCGGGTCCTCCGAAAGCGGGTCCCTCATCGTCAAGCCAGCGGTACTCTGATTCTACGGTCGATCCGGTCGTTTTCTCGTCGCTCATTACGTCCGATTAGAAACCAAAAGCGGGTTGTGTGGCTTGTTCAGCTGGATGAAAGCCTGGTGAATCGATTCGCTTTGGATCTGCTTCGCCCAGACAGATTGCATCGCTGAAGTCTAAGATGGCATCGAAGCCTGCATAAGGTTCCCGCGCCGGCGGTCGGTTACGCCTGCGCTTCCAGCGTCGCGGATACCAGGTATTCGCGCCAACTTTTCCAAGGAGAATCCCCGTGCCCTTTGAAGTTCCAGCACTTCCCTATGACTACGCGGCGCTTGAGCCGACGATCGATGAAGCAACCATGAAGCTGCACCATGACAAGCACCACCAGGCGTACGTGACCAACCTGAACGGCGCGATCGAGAAGGATGCGAGCCTGGCGAAGTACAGCCCTGAGGAGTTGCTTGAGAATCTGGATAAGCTTCCTGAAGCATCGCGCAAGGTGGTTCAGAATAACGGCGGCGGCCATGTCAATCACACCATGTTCTGGGAGATTATGAAGCCGAACGGCGGCGGCGAGCCGTTGGGGAATCTTGCGACGCAGATCAACGAAGACTTTGGCGACTTTGAGACCTTCAAGAAGCAGTTCAATGAAGCGGGCGCAAAGCAGTTCGGTTCCGGCTGGGCGTGGCTCGTCTGGAAGGACGGCAAACTCGCGGTCATTTCGACCGCGAACCAGGATAGCCCACTGTCGCAGGGTCTCTACCCGATTCTTGGCAACGACGTCTGGGAGCATGCCTATTATCTGAAGTACAACAATCGGCGGCCGGATTACCTGGCGGCATGGTGGAACGTCGTCAACTGGGAGGCGATCAACGCCCGTTACGAGAAGGCGCAGAAGTATAAGAAGTAGACTGACTTTCAAGCTGCATCAGAGCCGCGCACCGACACACGGTGCGCGGCTTTTTTCATCCTATCGACCCTCGTCAGCTTTTTGCGCCGTGAATATCATCTCGGGCATCTGAATCGCGTCGCGGGTGGCATGGGAGACTCCTGAGTGCTTTCCTGCGTCTCAAGGACACCAAGGCAGATATTGCTGTTTGAACGTGGGTCTCCATCTGAGGAGACCTGCCCGCCTCTGAGGATTGCATGTGGATTGTTAAGCTCGCGCTGCGGCGCCCGTATACGTTTGTTGTCCTGTCGCTGCTCATCTTTTTGTTGGGGCTGGGGTCTGCAATTGAGACTCCGAAGGACATCTTTCCGTATATCAATATTCCGGTGGTCACGATCGTCTGGACTTACACCGGGTTGACGCCGCCTGAGATGGAAGGCCGCATCGTCACGGTCTGCGAGCGCGCGCTGACGACGACGGTCAACGACATTGAGCATTCGGAGTCGGAGTCGTACCAGGGCGTCTCTGTCATCCGCGTTTATTTCCAGCCGAATGTCAAGGTGGAGCTTGCGCTGTCGCAGATTACGGCCGTCGTGCAGACGGTGTTACGCGTCCTGCCGCCCGGCACGTATCCACCGAACATTATCAAGTTCGACGCGTCGTCGGTACCGATTGTGCAGCTTTCGCTTTCAGGCCAGGGCTTGAGCGAGGCTGACCTGTACGACCTGGGAATCAGCTTCGTACGGCCGCGTCTGGCGAACGTCAAAGGAGCCTCGGTTCCGCTTCCTTACGGCGGCAAGGTGCGCCAGATCATGGTCGATACCGATCCCGACCTGATGTACGCGAACCACCTTTCGGCGGCGGATGTATCGACGGCCATCAACCAGCAGAACCTGATTCTGCCGGCAGGCACGGCGCGCATCGGCGACCGCGAGTATGTGGTCAAGACCAACAGCTCTCCGTCGGAGGTCTCCGCGCTGAACGATATGCCGATCCGTGCGGCGAATGGGTCCGTCGTCTTCATCAAGGATGTTGCGCAGGTGGAGGAAGGCTTCGCTGAGCAGACGAATATCGTTCGGCAGGATGGGAAGCGCGGCGCGCTGCTGACGGTGCTGAAGAACGGCGAAACCAGCACGATCGATATCGTCGACGGTATCAAGGAGTCGATTCCGAAGGTCACGGCGGGGCTGCCGCCGGCGCTGAAGATTACGCCGCTATTCGATCAATCAGTGTTCGTGCGTGAGTCGATCGGCGAGGTGGCACGTGAGGCTACGATCGCGGCCGCACTCACCGGGCTGATGATTTTGCTGTTTCTGGGTTCGTGGCGTTCGACGTTGATCGTCTGCACGTCGATTCCACTTTCAATTGCGACCTCGATGGTGATCCTGGCGGCGCTTGGCCAGACCATCAACGTAATGACTCTGGGCGGTCTGGCACTGGCCGTCGGCATCCTGGTGGACGACGCGACGGTAGAGATTGAAAACACGCATCGCAACATGGCGGAGAAGAAGCCGTTGGTGCGTGCCATTCTGGATTCGGCGCAGCAGGTGGCGGCGCCGGCATTTGTTTCGACCCTTTCAATCTGTATCGTGTTCATCCCGGTTGTATTGCTGACGGGCGCGGCGAAGTACCTGTTTACGCCGCTTGCGATGGCAGTTGCGTTTGCCATGCTGGCGTCTTACTTCCTCTCGCGGACGCTGGTGCCGACGATGATGCACTTCCTGCTCAAGTCCGAGATTCATCTCTACCAGGATGAAAGCGCGAGCGAGAAGGAGGAACGGGAGAACTGGATATGGCGTTGGCACCAGAAGTTCGATCGGCAGTTTGAAAAGTTCCGCCACGGCTACAAGGGTGTGCTGGAGTGGTGCCTGGAGAACCCGGCGCTGACGCTGATCCTGTTCGGCATCTTCGTGGTGCTTTCGCTGCCGGTGTCGCTGTTTATTGGCGAGGATTTCTTCCCGTATGTCGATTCTGGCCAGATGACGTTGCACGTCAATCCGCCGGAAGGCATGCGGATTGAGGACTCCGAGCAATACTTTGCCTCGGTTGAAGAGGAGATCCGCAAGCTCATCCCTCCGGATCAGATCAAGTTGATCCTCGACAACATTGGCCTGCCGAACGGCGGTATCAACCTCGCGTTTGGAGCCAATTACACAATCTCGAATACCGATGGACAGATCCTGATTTCGCTCAATCCGGGCAAGCGCGACACGATGAAGTATATGCGGCTCCTGCGTGAGGATCTGCCGAAGAAGTTCCCGGGAGGCACGTTCTTTTTTGTACCGGCTAATATTACCAACCAGATTCTCGACTTCGGCCTTCCCGCCCCGATTGATATCGCGGTGACTGGCCGCGGGAAGGGCAACTACGAGCTGACGCAGAAGATTATGAAGCGCGTGCTTACCGTCCCTGGCGCGGTCGACGTGCATATTCACCAGCAGGTTTCCTATCCGACGCTGCAGGTGAACGTTGATCGCATCAAGGCGCGGCAGGTTGGCCTGACCCAGCAGGATGTAGCCAACGCTGCGCTGATCTCGTTGAGCGGCAGTGGCCAGACGGCGCCGAATGAATGGCTGAATTACCTGAATGGCGTGAACTACCAGGTGGTGACGCAGACGCCGATCAGTCGCATCTCGTCGCTGCCGGAGCTTGCCCGTACGCCTGTCACCTCGGCCACTGGGAACACATCTCAGCTGCTCGGGAATCTTGCGACGTTCCGACGCGATGAGTCGCCGATTATCATCGACCACTACAACATTCAGCCGACGTTCGACATTTACGCCGACGCCGATCAGCGTGATCTTGGCGGGGTAGCGAGCGATATTCGCAAGATCATCGCCGATGAGACGAAAACGCTTCCAGTCGGCACCACGATTGCGCTGCGCGGCGAAGTCGATACGATGTCGAAGTCTTTCACACGCCTCGGATTCGGGATCATCTTCGCCATCGGACTGGTTTATCTGCTGATGGCGGTGAACTTCCAGTCGTGGCTCGATCCGGTGATCATTCTGATGGCGTTGCCGGGCGCGTTTTGCGGGATCTTATGGATGCTCTACCTGACGCAAACGACCTTCAGTGTGCCCTCTTTGATGGGTACCATCATGACGATCGGCGTAGCGACCGCGAACTCGATCCTGATGGTGGTGTTTGCAAATGATGAACGAAGCGCTGGCAAGGATCGGGTGGAAGCCGCGCTGAACGCGGGCTTCACGCGCCTGCGGCCTGTGATCATGACGGCGCTCGCGATGATCATCGGCATGTTGCCGATGGCGCTTGCGCTGGGCGAAGGCGGCGAGCAGAACGCGCCGCTTGGACGCGCTGTGATCGGAGGCCTGCTGCTCGCAACGGTAGGCACGCTGTTTATCGTACCGGTCATCTACTCGCTCCTCAAGAAGAACCCACCCATCGACTTTGACAGAGAAATTGATGAGGAGTATGGACCGGTTACCGATTCGAACAACTCGCTTGGCAAGGACCCGGACAAGATGCAGGAGCAGCCCGCATAATGGCAAACGACCGCGAAGATCAATTTGATGAGAACGACCCGAACCGCAAGCCGCGGCTGAGTGATGGCCGCGAACACCTGGGCGATGAGTTTGTGCGGCCGGTGCCGCGTGAGGATCGTGAACTCGGCGATGAGTTTACCGAGCGAAACACTTACGACGGCAAGCGTCTGGGCGAAGAGTTTACCGACACCAGCTATAGCGGTGATCGCGAGATGGGCCGCGTGTTTGCGGATCCCAACTCGATGGATGATACGCGTCTGGGAAAGGACTTCGAGAAGACCAACTCGAGCGCCAGGAAGCATCATCGGCCGGTTGGGCAAGTTGTCAGCGAACCATTTACCAAACCGAAGAACAAGAAGGTGCTCTTCATCGTCGTTGGCGTGATCCTGCTGGTTTTCCTGCTGGTGCTGTTCTTCGGCTGGATACCGCGGCATGATCGCAACAAGAAGACGCAAGACCTCGCGCAGCAGGCAAATCAACCAGCAATGATTGAAGTGGTGAAGGTGACGCGGTCGCAGAATCAAGCTGGCCTGGTGGTGCCGGGAACAACGACGCCACTTACCGAGTCTTCGGTTTATGCCCGCGCGAATGGCTATCTCAAGAAGCGCTTCGTTGATATCGGCGATCACGTGGTCAAGGGGCAACTGCTGGCCATTGTCGATGCACCGGATCTTGACGCGGAGGTGGCGCAGGCACGCCAGCAGGTGAACCAGGCGGAGTCGCAACTGGCGCAGCAGGAGACGCAGCTAGCCTTGACCAAGGTTACGGTCGATCGCTATCGGGTGCTGGTCGCGAAGGGCGTGTTCTCGAGGCAGGATGGCGACCAGCGAGAGGCGGACTATCAGGCCCAGGTGGCCAATGTGACTGCGGCAGAGCGCAACGTTGAGGCGTTTCGCGCCAACCTCAATCATGAGATTGCGCTGCAGAGCTACGAGCGGATTACAGCGCCGTTCAGCGGCGTCATTACGCAGCGTAACGTGGATAACGGCGATCTCATCTCGAGTTCCGGATCGAGTGGTGGAACGCCCCCGACGACGATGGGTGCAGGCACGACCACCGGCCAGTCGGCGAACGCAGGGACGAACAGTTACGGCTCAAGCGGCATGGGTCCGAACTATGCCACGCCCGGTACGGGCACGGGTACGAACGGCGGTGCGCTGTTTACGATCGCGCAGAATGATCGCTTGAGGATCCTGGTGTCGGTTCCGGAAGGCTATGTGAGCAGCATTCGCGTAGGTGGCAAGGCTATGCTGCACTTTCAGGAGTTTCCGACAGAGACTTTTTACGGCGACGTAACGCGGACCGCTGGCTCGATTGATCAGAATACCCGCACCATGATTACCGAGATTCAGGTGGATAACCACGCGGGGCACCTGTTGCCTGGAATGTATGCAGTTGCGACGTTTGAGGGTGCAACGGGTCCGGGGCCACTTGTGATCTCGGGCGATGCAATTGCAATACGCAACAACACGACCACCTGCGCGGTGATTGCAAACGGCAAGGTGAGGCTGGTGCCCGTCGTGCTTGGTCGCGACTTTGGACCGGTGACGGAGATTGTGAGCGGTTTGAAAGATGGCGACATCATTGCCAGCACGTTTACCGATGAGGTGAAGCCGGGGATCCCTGTCAGAACGCACCTCAGTGACTCGGCGCAGCAGGCGACGAAAGCGCCCGTTGAAGGCGTAAAGCCTCTTCCTCCTGGCGGATCCACCTCGTATGGCGATCCTGGCATTGAAGACGAAGACATGCAGGGGCAGAGCGCGAAGCCGGGACAGAAACAGGCGCAGGGTGCGAGCAAGTCGAACGGCAAGGGGGAGAGCAAGCCATGAAGACGTTGCTCCCACTCGCCGCAGGGCTTGCGCTCTGCTCGGCTGCGGCTGCTCAGCAGGCCGCCCAACAGCCTGTTCAACCACAGCCTTCTCAGGTTAATGTGCCTGTCTCTCCGGCAGCGACGCCGCAGATTCCCGACGCACCGCCGATCTCGACGTACACGCCGAACGTGCCTACGAAGGATACTGGCACACCATTCGTGGAGCCCAGGCGTTCTGCCCCGACTGGGCTGGACACACCGTTTTACTTCGGGCCGTTTCGCCGTGCGAAGGTACCGCCGCTCTTTCCCGGCGACGGTGCGCTAGTGCAGTCGCTGGTGCGTGACGGCAAGCTTTACATCAGCGCGCACGACGCGATCGCGCTCGCCATTGAGAACAATCTGGATGTTGAGGTGGAACGCTACAACTTGATTCTCTCGGACACGGATTATCGCCGGGCGCAGGGCGGCGGTAATCTGCGAGGCATCGACTTCACCATCCAGGAGCCACCGAACGGGGTTGGCGGGCTGGGGTCGCCGCTGCTGGATTCGACCGCGCAGAATACCAACCCGGTGACGCCGACGGTTACCGATCTGACTTCGCTGAATGCGACGACGCAGACACAGACGAACCTCTCCGCCAGCCCAACCGCGAGTACGCAATATGCGACTGGGCCACAGGTCCCGCTCTTCGATCCCAGCCTGTTTTTAGAGGCTGGCTATCTGCGTCGCTCGAACACGACGTCGCTCGATGCTGCGCTCGGCAGCGCGGGCAGCGGGACGACCGGTACCGGCACGGGTGCGGCTGGTTCTACGACCTCACCGATCCCGTATGACTTTATCAACACGAACATCTCGTATCTGGAGGGCTTTCGCTACGGCACGCAACTGGAAGCGACTGTGAACAATGACTCGCAGGTGATCTATGGAACCAAGAGCCAGCTCGACCCGTTCTCGCGGCCGAGCACCTCGGTCACCGTGACACAGCCGCTACTGCGCGGTTTCGGCTCGAGCGTGAACCTGCGCTACATCCATATTGCGAACGAAAATCGCAAGATCTCACGCCTGCTCTTCGAACAGCAGGTGCTCGAGACGGTTTACGGCGCCTCGCGGATTTACTTCGACCTGGTGTCGCTTGGTGAGAACGTTGCGGTCAAACAAGAGGCTCTGACCGCCGCCAAAAAACTGCAGTCTGATGACAAGGCCCAGGTGGATGAAGGAACGCTCGCTCCGATCGAACTGCTGCGCGCTGATGCGCTCGTCAGCTCAAGCCAGTTTGACCTGACGCAGGCGCAAGGTCTTTACCGCACCCAGGAAGTCATTCTGAAGAACCTGATTCTGCGTTCGGATTCGCCGGTCTTTGCGGTTGGATTCACGGAGATCGTGCCCACGGACCACATCACGGTTCCCCCGCAGCTGGACCAGATCCCGGTCTCCGATCTGATCCAGCAGGGACTTGCGCGCCGGCCTGATCTGGCTCAATCGGAGCTCCAGATCAAGACGGGCCAGATCAGTGCCGCGGCCTCACGCAACCAGGCGCTGCCGCAGTTGAATGTCTATGTGAACGCTGAAAAGCGCGGGAGCTTCGAGCAGCAGTTCGATACGCTCGGTACCACCGGAACGGGCATCCCTACACTGCCTTCGAACTTCGGACTGGGCGGCCTCAGCGTCTCCAATATCGTGCAGGGCGGCGTGGAGTTGAACCTTCCGCTTCGCGATCGAGTGGCGCAGGCGGATGCCGCACGCGACGCTGCGCAGGTGCGCCAGGTGCAGGCGCGGACGGAGAAGCTCTCCGACCAGATTCGGCAGGATATCGAGAACGCGCAGATTGCGGTTGAGACCAGCTTCGCTGCGTACAAGGCCGCGGAAAGCTCGCGTGGATACCAGGAGCAGTTGCTGCAGGCCGATCGCGACCGGTTAGAGTTTGGCGAGTCCACCAACCTGCAGGTGATCCAGGATGTGGCGTACCTGGCGCAGGCTCGCGCGAGTGAGATTGCGGCACGTTCGAACTACCAGAAGGCGCGCATCGAGCTTGACCGCGATCTGGGCGATTTATTGGATAAGAACGGGATATCGCTCGACGACGCGGTGCAGGGAACCGTGAAGTAGAGTTCTCGTGCCGGACGGGCGCCCTCCTCGGGGGGGCGACCCATTCGTAGCCCTCGGCTTCTCGCTCCTCCCGTTGATCGGCGCCATGGTGCTTGCCGAGCAGCGGGAGGAGTAATGCGGAGCGGCGTTATTCGAGGGTGCTGCCGCCGCGATTGCCCTTTGGCCGCCGGTTCGCTTGCAATACCTTTTTGCGCATGCGCAGCGACTTCGGTGTTACCTCGACCAGCTCGTCGTCGGCGATGAACTCGATCGACTGTTCGAGCGTCAGCTGCTTGTACGGCACCAGGCGCACCGCATCATCGGAACCGGAGGCGCGCATGTTGGTCAGCTTCTTTTCGCGCACGCAGTTCACGTCCAGGTCGTTGTCGCGCGAGTGCTCGCCGACGATCATGCCCTCATAAACCTCGGCACCATCGGGCAGGAAGAGCACGCCGCGCTCTTGAATGCCGTCGAGCGCGTAAGTCGTCGTCGTACCCTGCCGATCGCTGATGAGTGCGCCGGTTGGACGCTGCGGGATCTCGCCCTGGTAGGGGATGTACTCACCGGCGATCGAATTCATGACGATGGTGCCGCGGGTCTCGGTGAGCATCTCGTTGCGCAGGCCGATCAAGCCGCGCGAAGGGACTTTGAACTCCATGCGCACGCGGCCTGAACCGTGATTCGCCATCTTCACCATCTCGCCTTTTCTTGGTCCGAGCCGCTCGATGACGGTCCCGACGAAGTTCTCGGGGATGTCGATGGTGAGGATCTCGGAGGGTTCCATGAGTGCGCCGTCGACGCGCTTGGTGACGATGGTTGGACGCGAGACCATCATCTCGAAGCCTTCGCGACGCATCATCTCGATGAGCACCGAAAGCTGCAACTCGCCGCGGCCGAGCACTTTGAAGTTGTCGGGCGTACCGGTATCTTCAACGCGAATGGAGACATTGGTCAGCAGTTCGCGCTCCAGGCGCTCCTTGATGTTGCGCGAGGTAACGAACTTGCCCTCGCGTCCGGCAAAGGGTGAATTATTGACTGAGAAGACGATCGCAATAGTCGGCTCGTCGATCGAGATGATCGGCAGCGGCTTGGGGTTCTCGAGCGCGCAGAAGCTCTCGCCGATGGTGATCCCAGGGATCCCCGCTACGGCCACAATGTCGCCTACTTCGGTCTCAACAGTGTCCTCGCGCTTCAGGCCGTTGAAGGTGAAAAGCTTGGTCACCTTGACGGGCACGAGCGAGCCGTCGAGCTTCGACAGATTCACTTCCTGTCCGATCTTCAGCGTGCCGTTGAAGACGCGCGCAATCGCAAGACGGCCCAGATAATCCGAGTAGTCCAGGTTGGTGACCAGCACCTGAAGGTCTCCGTCAGGGGTGCCCTTGGCGGCCGGGATGGTCTGGAAGATCAACTCAAAGAGCGGCTGCAGATCGGTGCCGGGTTTGGCGAGATCCATCGTTGCTGTGCCGGCCTTGCCATTGGTGTAGATGACCGGGAACTCCAGCACGCTCTCATCGGCATCGAGGTCGATGAAGAGGTCATAGACCTCGTTCAGGACCTCCTGGGGACGCGCGTCGGGCCGGTCGATCTTGTTCACGACGACGATCGGCGTCAGCTTGGCTTCAAGCGCCTTCGAGAGCACGTAGCGGGTCTGAGGCAGCGGGCCTTCACTCGCGTCGACCAGGAGGACGACGCCGTCGACCATCTTCAGCGCGCGCTCCACTTCACCGCCGAAGTCGGCGTGACCCGGGGTGTCGACGATGTTGATCTTCGAGTCGTGGTAGTGAATCGCGGTGTTCTTGGCAAGAATGGTGATGCCGCGTTCTTTTTCAAGGTCGTTCGAGTCCATAACGCGTTCGGCGACCGCTTCGTTCGAGCGGAAGGTGCCGGACTGGCGGAGCATGGCGTCGACGAGCGTGGTCTTGCCATGGTCAACGTGGGCAATGATGGCGATGTTGCGAATGGCTTGGGCGGTCTGGCTGATGGTGGGCGAGGTGCTCACGGCGGGGTGTACGTCCTATTCTATGAATCAATCTGTGTGCGCTTAGGATGGGTCTGAGGATAAAAAATGCGCCGTCTCCTAGTTTAGCAGGGTGAGGAGACAAGACCGGGCACTTTCGTGCACACCACATCAACGGCATGTGAATCCGAATGCTGCGGAGACGGGGAAACGCCTACTGCGGACTGTAGAACGTGTAGGTTGCGGAGTACGGAACTGCCTGCGAGGCACCGATCCGGGGCGCATCACACCCTTGGCTCGGAGCGAGGCCACCCTGCGTCTCAGAACGCTTCACGTAGGTGATGTTGTCGAGCGCACCGGCCGGATCGTGCTCGCCATTGTTCGGGCCGGTGAAGGGATCGGTCTTGACCAGCAGCCACGGAATGTTCGCGGCATCAGGCGCATCTTTCCGGCCCACGACCTTTCCGCGGACAGCGCTGCCATCCTTCCACGTCCATTGCGGTCCGTCGCCGTGTTTGCCAACCTGCTGGTTGGACCCGTCGTAGAGCACCGCGGCCGGTCCCTTGAGCACCCATTGCATGCCATCTTTCTGCTGGGAGCAGAGGTAGATCTGATCACCCTTGCCCTGCAACTGATACACAACCTTCGAAGCGATCGGTTCAAGGTTGGTCGAGACAGGTTGCGGCGCGGGCGCGGGCGTGACGGTCTGCGTGATCGGCAAGAGGAGGAAGAGTATCGGCAGGATCGGCATCGACTACTCCACCATCAGCATGACTTGGGTTGACTTGATGACGGCCGTGACCTCGCCGCCGACCTTGATGCCGAGTTCTTCGACACTTTGCCGCGTGATGACGGATTCAATCAGGTTTTCGCCCACACGAACGCTCACCTTGGCGGTGACGACCCCGAGATCGATTGCTTCGACGATGCCTTTGAGCTGATTGCGCGCTGAAATCTTCATAGCCTTTAGCATAGATGGCAACTAAGCCTTCCAATGCTGCCTCAGCGGCCCGTTTGCACCAAATACCGGGTCCGAGGCCGGGAAGGGAAGCTGGGCCATGCGCGCGACGGCAGCAGCATCCGGAGCGTCGCGACAGATATCCCAGTGCTGCTCTGGAGGGTAAGCTCCGATGACAAGGAAGTCGGACGATTTCGAGATTTCACAGTGGCCAGTGCCGGTAGGCAGCAAGGCGACATCGCCAGCGTTGACCGTGACTTCATGTCCGCCAGGACCCCCGAGGATAAGCCTTGCGGAGCCCGCGACGAAGCCAAGGATCTCATGCGCGGTGGAGTGGTAATGATGGAAGGTGTAGACCCCATTGCGCCACTGTGGAGGCCAGCCGTTACTGTCGAAAAGCTGTTCGCAGGCGGATGCAGCATCGCCGGAGGTCTTCAGTGCGCCACGGTAGAGCAGCAAGGGGAGTCGCTCATTGTTCGGCATCCAGCCGTTCTTTCCTAATGGCACAACTTCGAGCTTGCTGTTCGAGGCAGCATCCGGCGCAAGGGCGAATGCGGCAAGGGTGGAGGTAAATTCTCTTCGATTCATAGTCTTAGGAAGAATCAGGCCGGAAGATCTCACCTCCGGCCTGCGACTTACTTCGCGGCTGCCTCAACTTCGGCCCACTCATCGCTGGAGAGCGTCACGTCTTGTGCCTTGACATTCTCCTCCAGGTGGTCGACTGAGGACGTTCCCGGGATGGGCAGGATCACTGGCGAGTGGTGCAGCAGCCAGGCGAGCGAAAGCTGCGAAACGGTCGCGCCATGCTCCCTGGCAGCCTTATCCAGCTTACCGCCCGGTTTTGCCAACTCACCCGCTGCTACGGGGAACCAGGGAATGAAGGCGATGTTGTTCCTGGTGCAGTATTCGAGTACATCTTCGTGCGCGCGATCGCCGATGTTGTACTTGTTCTGCACGCTGACGATGTCGATTACCTTGCGCGCCTGCTCGATCTCATCCACCTTGACTTCGCTGAGGCCGACGTGGCGGACCTTGCCTTGTTGCTGCAGTTCCTTCAGGGCGCCGAGAGATTCTTCTACCGGTGTTTTGGGGTCGATGCGGTGAAGTTGCCACAGGTCGAGTCGCTCAAGCTTGAGGAGGCGGAGGCTCATCTCGACCTCCTGCGTCAGGTACTCGGGGCGGCCGACCGGAAGCCACTTGCCAGGACCCTGCCGCGTGAGTCCGCCCTTGGTTGCTATGACGACGCCGGGCTTGTAGGGTGCGAGCGCCTCGCCGATCAGGCGTTCGCTGACGTCAGGCCCGTAGGCGTCTGACGTATCGATGAAGTTGACGCCGAGTTCGACGGCACGGCGCAGCACCTTGCGCGAGTTCTCAGGATCCTTGGGCTCACCCCAGACGCCTTCGCCGACAATGCGCATCGCGCCGAAGCCAAGGCGGTTAACCTCGAGATCGCCGCCGAGTTTGAATGTTCTGGTTAGTGCAGTTGCGGTTGTCATGCCCGATTGGATGCCGCTTATGCAGTCAAAGGACTCACGGACTCGGCGCCCACGTTAGAGGAAGCGACCGGCGGAATCACGAGGGTGTCTCCCTCACCGAGGATGCGGACCTTGTCGACGAGCTGGCGGCGCTCTGCATCGGCGATCAGGCGAACCGGAGGCTCCTCCATGGGTTCGCGCCCCAGGGGAAAGGTGCCGTAGTGCATCGGCACCATGACCTGTGCGCCCAGGTCGACGAAGGCCTGTAAGGCTTCTTCGGGATTGGTGTGAACCGCCCGGTAGCTATCCGGGAAGTAGGCGCCGATGGGGAGCAGGGCTGTCTGCGGACGAAGCCGGCGGCCAATTTCATGAAAGCCATCGAAATAAGCCGTGTCGCCGGAGTGATACACGCGCTGCCCGGAGGCATCTTCGAGGACGTAGCCGCCGAAGAGTCGGTGCGTGTCGTTGATCATGCGCGCGCCCCAGTGCTTGGCCGGAGTCAGGGTGATCTTCAAGCTGGCGGCTTCCGTCGATTGCCACCAGGCGAGGGATCGTACTTCAGAGAAGCCGAGCGTTGAAACCAGATCTTCGACGCCGTTTGGGACGATCGCGATGGGCGCACGTCCGGTCTTGCGCCTGGTTGCGCGGACGATCAGTCGCAGCGTTGGGCGGTTCAGGTGGTCCATGTGCGCGTGCGTCAGGAGAATCACATCGATTGGCGGCAGGTCGTCGATGCGCACGCCGGGTTTACGCTGCCGGCGCAGGACGACCAGGCGCGTGGCATACACGGGATCGACCAGGACGTTGATGGCACCGGTAGCCGAGCCAAACTGCAGGAGGAACGAAGAATGTCCCTGGAACATGACTCCGAGTTCGCCGGCGGCGACATTGATCGGCTTTTGCGAGACGCCGGAGATCGGATTCTGGTGACTTTCCCACGCCACGCGGGTCACCTGGCCCAGTTTGGTAATGACGAATGGTCGTCGCATGCGCAAAGCGCTCATACCTTGTTGATGCACAAAACGTGAATTCGGCGCAGCTGCAAGGCGACCGATGCCGCGTAAACGAGAAACCGCATCTATCGCAACAGCCTTACTATTCTGCCATTGCCGTTCCCGGGACCTCGCTGGAGAGTTGTGCATGTCCAAAATCCTCCCTGCCGATCAAGGCACGGCCTCTTCTCAAGACGTTCAGGCTCGCGCCAACGTTTCAGCAGGCCCGATGCCGCACCTGCAACTCGATGCTGCCTCGCGGCACGTGTGGGAGTATGTCTCGCACTCACCGCTGCACTCGTTGTGGGACTTTCAGGGCGTGCCCCTTATGGCCGTGCTGAAACGAACCGCGACTTCCTTTAACGACGATAATCTGCTCTCGCGCGCGGCGGAACTCGGCTACTACTTTCTATTCGCGCTTTTTCCGACACTGATCTCGGCTTCTGCTATCTTCGGCCTTTTCGTCCAGTCGGCCGGTGACATTTATGTAAAACTCCTGAATTACCTTTCTCTCGTGGTTCCGCACGATGCGCTTGGCCTGGTGCTCGACACGTTCAAGCAGACGACGCAGCACTCGAGCGGCGGTAAGATTACGTTCGGGATCGCGGCCGCTATCTGGTCCGCATCCGTTGGTTTCTCCGCGATCCAGGATACGCTTAACACCGTCTACAAGGTGAAGGAGACGCGGCCATACTGGATGGCGCGCGGCTCGGCGATGCTCGTCACCGTGCTGCTTGCCATGATCACGCTTGCAACACTCGGCGCCTTGCTGGGCGGGACTCTGCTTTCGCACCTGGTCCGGGAGCACATTGCTCAGCCGCGCGTTGGACTTGCGTGTGGCATCATGATCCACCTCGTCTTCGACTTCATCTGCCTGGCGCTCAATCTCTTGCTGTTTGCCACGATCTACTATTTCGGCCCGAACCTGCAGCACAAACGCTGGCGCTACTTCACCCCCGGCGCTGCTATGGGGATTATCGGCTGGATTCTGTCTTCCCTTGCATTACGCGTGTACCTCTATTACTTCAACAGCTATTCCGTCACGTACGGCTCGCTGGGTGCGGTCATCATTCTGCTGACGTGGTTCTACATCACGGGCTTGATGCTGCTGGTGGGAGCAGAGTTGAACTCCGAGATTGAGGCCTCGGCAGCTGAAAAGCGGCTGAAGGCTTCAGGAACGATCGCAAGAGGAGCGAAGACAGCGGCATAAAAGAATCTGTCCTGCTTGAGAATCTGTCCTGCCGAATGGGTGCCCTCTCGCCGGGCAGTCGGGCAGTCGGCCGTTCGAGCCGTCTGGGGTGGCGCGTTTTCCTTCCGCCGTGTCTTCCTTCCGCTAGGACCGGTAGGAAAACTGCTCTAGCGTGCGGCGGCTATGCGCGCGGGGCGAATCTCCTGCGTTTCGGCCGACCGGCCTTGTCGAAGATCATCCGACAGCAGGATTGCTTCGGCGATCTCACGCATCGACTTTCGCCGCTGACGGCTCTCCCGCTGCATCTTCTGGTAGGCCTCATCCTCGCTGAGCAAGAGGTCGCGCTGCAGCACACTCTTGGCGCGATCAACCAGCTTCCTGGTCTCGAGCCGCGTCTGCAGTTGCGTATTTTCGCTTTCGAGGCGTGCCCGTTCGATCTCCGCGCCCACCAGAAAGCCGAGGGTGGAGAGTAGCCGGACTTCTTCAGGCTTATGCCGGTAGGTCAGCCGGTGCTGGAGGTTGATGACGCCGATGACCCGGCCCGCACAAAGGATCGGGGTGCAGAGCATGGCCTCAAAATCGTCTTCAGGAATGTTCTTGAAGAGCTTGAAACGCGGATCTTCGGAAGCATTCGAAGCGATCGCCACCGATTGCCGGTGCTTGGCGACCCAGCCAATGACGCCTTGACCGATCTCAAGATCGATCTGGTCGATGAGGTCCGCATGAGGATTTTTCGAGGCTTTCAAGACCAGCTTTTCGCTGTCCTTGCCGCGCTCCAGCACGTAGAGGAAACAGGAGTCGCAAGGAATGACCGCGGCGATAAAGGCCACGATCCGGTCGAGCACCAGGTGCAGCGGGTCGGCTGCGGCGATGCGGCTCGAGATCTCATGCAGAAAGTCCATCTGCGAGAGCCCGTCGCGGAATCCTGCCATCGTCGAAGTCGAGGGCGCGACCTTGCGCACCGGCTTCGGCATGGCCGGCTCTTCGCTCCGGGGAGCGGCGGAGTTCGAGAAAACCTCCGCGCTGCGCTTACGCCCGAGCAGTGCCTGCGCGTACTGTGCGGCCTCGTTAATGAGAAAACCCATCTTCGGGCGGGAAGGTTCGAAGTCCGGCTGGATGCGGTAGTGTGCGAGCTCTTCCGACGTCGTGGGGCCGATCGAGAGCACTACGATTCCCTCGAGAGCAGGCAACAACTCGCTCGCGACGCCCATCATCTCTGCCACCTGGAACAGGTGGATGACCTGCACCGCGGTCATGAACAGCACAACATCATACTGTCCATCGATAAGTCGACGAACGCAGTCGCGCAGGGGCTCGAGGTCGAGCGGCAAGGCCCATTGGTAGACGGGCACCTTGGTGAGGGAGCGGGTACGGCTTGAAAGTTCGGCCAGCAGCTCTGGGTTGGTGGCGCCGTACTCCTGCAGCGCAAAACGCATGGTGCCGAGCTCCGGCCCGAAGGCCGCTTCGACGGCTGACAGCAGCTCATGCCAGGTGCTCGGCTCGTCCGAGGTCACCGCAACCGGAATCTTGAGCTCGCGCAGGACCGTGCTCGGCTTGGCTCCGCGCGCGACGACGCGGGTCTTGCGCAGCGCTTCCAGAAATTCGTTGCGATCGATCTTTGTGGCTACGATCTCCAGCATGGCGCGCACGCCGACGCCGGTCATGAAGATCACCGCGTCGAACTCGCCGGCGAGCAGCTTTTCGGCAAACTCGAAGACCTGCCCATTTGATTCGAGGCCGACCTCGCGCATGGCCGGCACGACGGTGGGCTCGCCGCCGTAGGTCCGAATCAGCTTTTCCACTTCCTTCGCTCGCCGCGATTCCAGCGAGAGTACCCGGAGTCCATTGAAGTTTGCGTGTGCCATTCAATCCTCCCGGCCTGGAAAGTCAGCTCCGCGGTCTGAGATTCTTCAGTGCGGCAGAGTCTACTTTGTGACACTTTTGATCATTCTAGACTGCCGGATTCGCGACGCACACGGAGAGAACGTGGATTGGAGCCGCACGACCGTCCCTTCGCCAAAGCCATGGCCTAGAGGCGCGTTGCGACAGATTCCGGCGTCACAGGTGGAGTGTCCATCCGAGCTCGCCGAGCTTCTCCTCGATCTCGAGCAGGGCCGCCTCGAGCGCCGAGCGCCGATGCGGGCTGGAGGTTCGCTCCGACAAGATCCGCTCACGCTGCAACTCGAGCGCCTGCCGCTTCCGCTTTAGCTCGGCGTCCGCGGCGAGATTGCTCCGCAATTCAACGACGCCAGCCTTCTGCGTCGAAGCAGCGGCCTGGGACCCGTCGTTCTCTTGTCCCGTCTGCTCATGCAAAGACTGCTGGTTCTCCACGTTTTTGCTCTCCCATCCACGCGACATATATCTGATTCTAGTCCTACACATCCTGCCTGCCACTTCTTTCCTGAGTTCTGCAGGTGACAGTCCATCTCGGAATCCGAATCCCTATAATCAAAGGCGAAGTTACAGGAGCTACCAGGCGTGATCGTCGAAGTCCAGGGTCTAAGAAAAGTCTTTACCGGCAAGCAGACGGTTACGGCCGTGGACGGCCTCAACCTCTCGGTTGAAGAAGGCGAGCTCTTCGGGCTTCTGGGACCGAACGGCGCCGGCAAGACGACCACCATCAGCATCTGCACCACGCGCACCCTGCCGACCGCCGGCCTGGTGCGTATTGCCGGGATCGATGTGGTCGCCCACCCGGCCGTGGCTCGCCGCGCGATTGGCGTTGTGCCTCAGTACAACACGCTCGACCGCTCCTGCACGATTGCCGAGAACATATCGTTTCACTGTCTCTACTTCGGCTTCTCGCGGGCGGACGCGAAGGCGCGCACGGCCGAGCTGCTGGAGCAGTTCCGCCTCTCTGATCGCGCCGACGCCTATCCGGTTCAGCTCTCCGGCGGTCTTGCGCAGAGGGTGCAGATCGCCCGCGCCATCGCCCATCGGCCGAAGGTTCTGTTCCTCGACGAACCCTCCGCAGGCTTGGATCCACAGTCCCGCCTCGCCATGTGGGAGGCTGTCCAGCAGCTGCGCAAAGAGGGCATTACCGTCGTCCTCACCACCCATTACATGGAAGAAGCGGATGAGCTTTGCGATCGTGTCGCCATCATCGATCACGGCAAGATTCTGGTGCAGGATACGCCGTCCGCGCTTAAATCCTCGGTTGGCGCAGAAAAGGTTTACGAGCTTCACCTGAAGGATCAGTCCGGCTGCGAGACCCTGCTTGCCTCGCTGCCGACCATCTCAGGGGTCACTCACACCGAAAAGATCGGGGACGGCGTCCGCGTCTTCACCAAGGGTGACGGCATGTTGGCCGAGGTGGTCGCCGCTGCGGACCCCTATGGGCTGCGTGACCTTACCATCAACGAGACTTCGCTCGAGACGGTCTTCATCCAGCTCACCGGCCGCGATCTCCGGGAGTAGCGGCCAGCATGGCAGCCTGCCCGGCGCAAGGACACAGTTTCTTTGGTTTGTTTCGAGAGGAAAATCATGCAGCAATCCAACCTTACCCTCTACAGCCGAGCCTTCTTCGGCCTCTTTCTTCGTGATCTGTACGTGCTGCGTCGTGAGCTCTTTCCCTTCGCTATCCGCGTCTGCATGAATCCGCTGCTGTTCCTGTTCGTTTTCACCTACGTCTTCCCGCACATGTCCGGCGGCATAGGAAATCCGATGGCGCACCCGGGAGCGGCCAACGTCAGCTTCTCGACCGTTCTGCTGCCTGGACTGATGGCGGTGGCGATCATGTTCTCCGGCATCGCCGCCGTGGCGCTGCCGCTGGCGCAGGAGTTTGGTATCACCCGCGAGATTGACGATCGCGTGATGTGCCCGCTGCCGGTCGCCGCCGTGGCGGCTGAGAAGATCGTTTTCTCGGCGCTTCAGTCCGTGGTGGCCGCGTGCATCGTCTTCCCGCTCGCCATCTACATCCCGGCCCAGCCTGCGCAGGCTCACGTCACCAGCTGGCCGTTTCTGATCCTCGTCGTCATCCTGGCGAGTCTACTCGCCGGGGCGCTCGGCCTGACCATCGGCACCGCGGTCAAGCCGCAGCAGATCGGCCTGATCTTCGGCGTCGTCGTTATCCCGATCACCTTTCTCGGTTGTGTCTACTACCCGTGGGCCGCACTCAAGCCGTTGCCGATCCTGCAGCACGCCGTTCTGATCAATCCGATCGTTTACATGTCGGAGGGCCTTCGTTCAGCGCTTACTCCGTCGCTTGGCCATATGAACAATGTAGCCATTATCGTCATGCTGATTGTCTTCCTGTGTGGACTGTATGCGGTGGGTCTGCGTGGCTTCCTGCGACGGGTCATCAGCTAGAAGCTGAAGGTCGTCGAGAGCGTCACAATGCGATTGGCCGCCTGATTATCTGTGTAAATCGGATTCAGCGAGATTGACTTGCCGAAGAGGGGCGAATTCAGAACGCCAATCGGCAAACCCCGATTGACATGGTTCAGCGCGTTCTGCGATTCAAGCCCGAACCGCAAGGCAAATGGGGCATCCGCCTTCGCCGCCGGCTTGCCTTCGGGTGCGGGTAGCATCTTGCGCGGCCCTACTCCCACGGTCTTCGAGGCTGAGGCGAAGAGTACCTCGTAGCCCGGGCCAGCCCCATAGTTGCGAGGAATGATCTTCTGTCCCGGAAGCGGCTCGGTGTCGAAGTTCCCGTAAGCAGTCTGGAAGACCGAAGGCCTGGAGAGATTCGTCGCGAAGGCTGGCCGGTCGTTATAGATCGTGTCTCCGTTCAGGTCGGTTCCGGTGGTGATGTTGAAGGTCGCGCCTGAGCCCACGACGATGGTCGAACTCAAGCTCACTCCCAGGGGCAGGTCATACGAGCCATTCGCGAGAAAGCGTTGACGATGATTGTCGGTTGTGGATCCGTAATCGGCGCTGAGGTCATACTCGTTCGACGGAAAATTGGCCGCGCCTGACGTATCGCCGTTCTCCTGCTGAAACCAGTAGCGCGTATACAGCCTGAACTTGTTCGTCAGTCGCGCGGTCGCGTTGATCGTGAACTGCTGCCCCTTGGCAATGCCGTCCGAGGCGAACTGGTAGACCGCCTCCGTGCCGCCGAGCGGATATACCGCGCCTGCGGGATTGGCCGGATTGTAGGTGCCGGGCAAAGGAGCATTCATGTTGCGGGAAAGGAAGTTATGCACCTCGCGCTCACCCACATAATCGATCGCGATGCTGCCGATCCGCCCGAACGTATGATCCAGGCCAAGGCTCCAGTACATGGCGTACTGCGACCTGAGCCTGGGGCTGAGACTGTACGTCGTCGGTGACTGGGCGGTGAGCGTCTGGCAGAGGGTAACGGGATTGGTTGGGTTGCCCGAGTTGGTTGGGCATATCGCTGGATTTTCAAGGAAGTAGCTCTGCTGCGATATCCCGTTCTGCCGCACCGAGGTGAGTAGATTGGTAACTGCAAACCGATCGTAGAAGATGCCGAAACCGCCGCGCAGCACTGCGTCCGGTGCCTTCTTGCCGCGCTGCCCGAGCCCCCATGCGAATCCAGTTCGTGGAGCCCAGTCGGCATGATCGGGGATGGCCGTCTGACTCTCCAGACGAAGGCCATAGTTGAGAGTCAGATTCGGGACGGCTCTCCATTCATCTTCGACGTACGCCCCCAGCCAGCCAGTCGAAACCGTTGCCCCGGCGAGCCCCTGCGTCGACATGTACTGCGTGGTCGCGTTTGGGTCCACGGCTTGAATCTGCTGGATGGTCTTGCCCTGGAGCGTTAGCTGATAGCTGGTCAGATCGGAGAACGTGAACATCTGGTTATAGTTCGCGGTGGAGTCGTTCGCGTCCCGCAGCAGCACGTCCTGTACACCGGTCCGCACAAAGTGCTTGCCGAGATCGAGCGAGATCAGCTCCTGGAACTCATAGCGGTCCTGATTATCGTGCAACCGGCCCACGTTGCTGCCGCCGCCATTGAACGTTCCTTCTACGATCAGCGTTGGAGCGTTTACCAGTGCGTTCTGCCGCACCCGGGTACGCCCGTACTGAAATCTGGTTTCACTCACCACGCGCGGCGAGACGATCTCCGTGTCGCTCAACTGCGCCGTCTGGTACTCGGTTGAGCTGTTAAAACCTTCCGACGGAAGTACCAGCAGCCCGACGCCGTTGTTCGCAATCCTTTCAGGATTCGATTCGTAACGAAGCGTCAGGGTGTTGTTGGCGGTATTCTGCCGATCAATCCGGCCCGACACATCGTTTGTGCGGTCCGGCGCCCGCACCGACTCTGAGAGCGCTGTAAAGGTCGACGGATTGACGGCATCCACCGCAGCGTTGTTTTCCATGTCGTGGAAGAACGCTGAAGTGAAGAAGGAGGCTCGCTTGCTCAACGGCCCGCTCAGCTGGCCATCCAGCCGGTAGGTATAGTAGGGCTGCTCCGGGCCGGCATACGGATTGTCTGCGTTGAAGGGCTGGTCGTACCCCTGGCCCTCCAGACTGCCGTGAAACTGGCCCCCTCCCGGCCTGGTGGTGATCTCGATACGATTCAAGCCGTAGCCCTGGTACTGCGCGGTGTATGGATTCTGATTGATCCGGATCTGGCGGATCGAGTTCTTTGGGGGAACTCTGCCGCCGCTGAAACCATCAACGAGGATTTCAGCCGGGTGGGTCGGGTCGGCTCCGGCAAGGAGATTCAACTGCTGCTGGAAGGTAGCGTCGTTGTCGGAGAGCTGCGCCAGCCGCTGCTCGTCAAAGATCATTGCGTTCTTGTTGTCCGCTGCGTTTGTAGTCAGAGGACCGTCGGGGTCGACGTCCACGTTCTCCGGCGCAACCGCGATCGTCAACCTGAGCGTGACATCAAGCTTCCCCGCATCCGGAACATCGACCTTATCTTTTTCCGCCGGCATAAATCCGGGTGCTTCTACGACCAGGTCGTAGGTACCGGGGGACACTTTCGATGAGAATCTGCCAAAGTCATCGGTGAAGAGTAACGGGGCTCCGGCGCAATCAACCGCGTGCGCACATAGCCTGACGGGGGCGTGTGGGACCCGCGCACCGGATGGGTCGACCACCACACCGGATAAGGTACCGGTTCGCGCGTCGTTCTGTCCGGCGCACCAGTTCACCATGGCGCAGCAGAACGCAATCCCAACGCAAACTCGCAGCAGGGGCCCAAAGCGCTTCGATACTTGGCAGGTCACTCGCAGGTCATACTCTTTCAGCAAGCGTTCGACCCTGGGGAAAAAGTCACTTCTGTTTTCTATTTTTTATGGAGTATACACAACCTGTATCCCTACCCTGCAGCACTTTGTAGTAAGAGCTTGGATCGCAGGGAGTCAGCGATCAATTTCCCATGGAAGCGGCCATTCTCGATGAAGATCTCGTTGGTGCGTTCACCCGCAACAATAACTCCCGCAAGGTAAATTCCCGGTACATTGGACTCGAGAGTCGATGCACTGCAGACCGGGCAGCGATCATTTGCCTCATCCAGATGCACCCCGAGCTGTTCGAGGAAACCGAAGTCAGGATGGTACCCGGTAAGCGCGAAGACGAAGTCGTTCTTGAGTTTGACGTCTCCGGTCGGAGTTCCAAGCGTCACCGCATCCTCGGAGATCTGCTTCACAGTGCTCGAGAAGTAGGCGGCAATCTCGCCGTTCTTGATGCGATTTTCGATATCCGGCTTGATCCAGTATTTAATGTGCCGGTGCAGCGCCTCGCCCCGATGCACCAGGGTGACGTGAGCCCCGTGCCGCCAGAGATCGAGAGCCGCAATCGCCGCGGAGTTCTTGCCGCCGATCACGAGGACCTTCAGCCCGAAGTACGGGTGTGGCTCGTGGTAGTAGTGCTGCACCTTGCTGAGGTCTTCTCCGGGTATTCCGAGATAGTTCGGCAGATCGTAGTAGCCGGTTGCCACGATCAGCTTGCGCGCGCGCAGTGTCACCTTGCGTCCGAAGCGGTCGGTCGTCCGGACCGTAAAGTCGCCATCCAGGCCATCTACCCCGTCGACCGTATGGTATTGCAGCACGTTCAGTTGGTAGTGCTCGGAGACCTTACGGTAGTACTCGAGGGCTTCGTTGCGATTCGGCTTCTGATTCGGGCTCGAAAATGGCATCTCGCCGATCTCGAGCAGCTCTGGCGTTGTGAAAAACGTCATGTTGGATGGGTAATGGAAGAGCGAGTTGCACAGGCAGCCCTTATCCACGACCACCACCGAAAATCCGGCTCGCTGCGCATCGATGGCACACGCCAACCCTGTCGGCCCCGCGCCGATCACCAGTACATCCGTCACTCCATTGCTCATATCCATATTCTATGGATGCCAGGCGGGACGCGCGGATGCAAACGCCAAACTACTCTACGAAACGAAAAAGGCCGCCGACGCCGGCAGCCCTTTCTTGCAAAGTCTGCAAATTTACAGGCCGTCCGGGCTCACCAGCTTATGTGCGATTGCAAACAGCGCGAGTTCCAGGCGTGTTGAGACGCCCGTTTTGTCGAAGATATTCGACAGATGACGCTTTACTGTCTCTTCCGAGATGCCGAATTGCTTGGCGATATCTTTGTTGCTGCACCCTTCGACGATGCACTGGACCACTTCGAGCTCACGCGGCGTGAGCCCGTAGGTTTTGCGCTCCGGCACCTGCGCCGCCTGCTGCATCAGCTCATGCAAGGCCTTGAGCAGATTGACGACGCGCTCGCCACCAATCCAGTAATCGCCCTGGAGCACGGCTCTGAGGGACTGGGCGAGATCGCCCGCAACCGAATCCTTCAGGACGATACCGCGAGCGCCAATCTGTAGAGCTTCGATCACCTGCTGAGTGGTAATGGTGCTCGTGAGCAGGATGATCTTGACGCGCGGCGAACGCGACATGATGGCGCGCATGGCCTCAAGCCCCGGCAAGCGGGGCATCTGCAGGTCAAGCAGCAGAATATCCGGTTCGAGTTCAAGCGTCTGTGTAATGGCATCATCGCCGTCCTCGGCCTCGCCGACGACCTCGAAGCCAGGCTCGCTCATCAGCATATTCTTTACGCCAAAGCGCACCACAGGATGATCGTCCGCCACGACAATGCGGATCGAGCCGGGAAGAGGAGCGGGCTTACTATGCAAACTCATACGTGCGCGGTCTCCAAAGACAGTTAATCAACAGTTTGACGGCCGGACTGTGGTGATATCAGCCTGCATACTACTTGCTTTGCAGTCCAGCATACGCCCCAGCCGCGCCGATGCGGTTACGAAATGGTCCAAAGGTGTTACATCTTGTTCAGCGGGTAGACCGGCACTCTCCATCTCGGCTGCCAACCTTGCCAGCTCGACCGCGCCCACCATGCCGCAACCGCCCTTGATGGCGTGTGCGGCGGAACGGTAGGCTGCATCATCGCCGGCTTCCAGCGCCTTTCGCATCGCACCCAGGCGCTTTCCGGAGTCGTCAAGGCACATCTTGTAGAGCCCGAAGACCCGCCCGGCCGGCATGCTGCGCGCGAAGTTCTCGAACACAGCTTCATTCAAGATTGAGGGCTGACTGCTGGATTCGATCTTCGTCTGCGACGGGTTTCGATCGCATGCTGCTTTCAGTTCGTGGGCTGAAAATGGCTTCAACAGAAAGCCATCGTAGCCTTGAAGCTTTTCCCGGTTGACGTGGCTCCCGCTCATCGCGAAGAGTGTTGTTTGGTCGCCGTAGAGTTGGCGAAGCTGCGTCGCCAGTGCCGGTCCTGAGATTCCAGGCATCTGTATATCTGCCAGAATCGCCGCCGGCCGCTCACGTCCAGAGGACGAGGCAATCACTTCTTCCCCCGAGGCGAAGCTCTTCACCGCAAAGCCTGCCTCCATCGCGACAAGAGCCAGAACTTCACGGCTCAGATCATCGTCGTCGATGACGATGATCTGCTGTTCCCCCTCTCGCTCGACCTCTGATTCGTCGGCGGAGAGCAGGCCCGTGCTGGATGCGACTTTCATGCTAGTAACGTTACCAGTAACCGGTTCGCGAGGGAAGTAGATGCGAAGGCACCCCTTCTCGACTTCTACTCGCACCCATGGCTTGAAAGCACTAAAGTTACCAAGATGGAAGATGGCCGCCAAACCGCAGTTCTCGGCACCTGGGGGAAGCTCGGTCGGCTCCACGCACGTTCTGACACCGGGGAGCGCGCATGAAGCTCTTTGCTGCCGCCGTCTTACTCCTCAACCTGATCAACCCGGTCGAGGTCGCGAAGACATCCAAGCTCAACTTCTTCCGGTACGACCGCGAAGTTCTGTATCCGGCAGCTTCACCGCAGAATCCTTCACCGAACGCCTGCGCGGTTCTGGACGCCAACGTCTTTGCGCACACCGGCACAGGGCTCCCTGATCTTCGCGTCTTCGATTTGTCCGGCAAGTCAGAGATACCGTCTGTGGTCACGCTTTCGAGCACCTCGGCCACCAGTGATCCCGCACGCATCGTCCACGTGACGTCATTCGGCGTCAACGGGCTTGACATCGATCTGGAGATGCCGCATCGCCCCTACTCCCAGGTCGATCTCTCGCTCAATGCGCGGAACTTTGTCGCCTCCGCCCAGGTTGCAGGACTACGCAGCCTCACCGACAGACAGCCCGTCTTCCTCGGCAATCTCGGTCTTTATGACCTGACGGCGCAGCAACTTGGCAGCAGTTCAGCGCTCCCGATTGCGGAATCCACCTTCCCCTACCTTCATCTGCGCCTCAACTTCGAGCCTGCGCCCGGGAACGCTGCTCTCCTGATCACGCCTTCGACCTTGGCGGCGGTGGAGGTGCCGCCGGCGCGCCAGGCCCAGACGCTCTATACCGGCATCGCGCAGAGCTTTGCAACCGTCCAGTCCGGCGCCGAGACGGTCGTTACCTTCAACGTTCCGGCGCGCGTCCCGGTCGAGCGGGTCACGTTCGATCTCGCTCCAGCCGAACAGCCCAACTTCAATCGCGCCGTCACCATTGCAGCTTTCACGTCGCCCTCCGGCCCGGTCGAGAAGCTCTCCGGCCAGATCTCCCGCGTTCACCTCAGCCTCGGCGCGACAAGAGTGCCTGACGTCCAGCATGAGTCCCTATCTCTTCCTGCCATTCTCGACTCGAACGCACAAGCTCCCGCCACGGTGAAGGTCATGGTCGGGAACGGTGACCAGGCGCCGCTGAAGATCCGCAGCGTTCGCCTGGAGATGCGTCAGCGCCAACTCTGCTTTCCCGCTGCGGGAACCAGTGTCACCCTGGCGTATGGTTCGGAAGCGGTGCAGCCGACCAGCTATGAGTTCGCTCGCAGCTTTGACGCCGCAGCCCCCAGCCGCGAAGCCACGCTGCGGCACGAACATGCGAACGCTCTGTTTATTGCGACCGAGAACCAACAATCCCGCTTCAAGCGCTTTCCTGCCTATCTATGGCTTTCGACGCTGGTCGCGATCTGCCTGTTGGCAGTGATCGCCTACCGCGCCCTTCACCGCGGCCACCAGGATTCACTTCGCCGCTAGTTCCTTCAGATATGCCGCGCTCAGCGTGTTGTTTCGTGGCGGCATCCATCAGGGTTGGATAGAAGTGGACAAAGGTGGTGTCAACCGCGACATGTTCTTCATGGCAGGTGTAGCAGCTCGCCGGCCGCGTAATGGCCTTCGCGCTTGCCAGGTTATCGAGCGGCCTGACTTCGCGGTCCGTCCGGGTCCTTGACCTACCGCATCGCCGTATCCACTTCCTTGTAGAATTCCGGCGACTTGAGCAACTCACGTGGCTTCGATCCATCCGCCGGCCCAACCAGTCCGTCGTTGTACATCATGTCGATCAGGTGAGCCGCCCGGCCGTAGCCGATTCGCAGCCGCCGTTGCAGCAGCGAGGTGCTCGCTTTGCCAAACTCGAAGACCAGCCGCACGGCATCGTCGAACAACTCATCGTTAGCCTCAGAGCCTGGTTCGCCACCCACATCCGGGTCGCCTTTTTCGTCCTTCGGTCCTTCGAGGAAGCCTTGCACATACTCGGCCTCGCCCTGCGCGCGCCAGAATTCGGTGACGGCGGAGATCTCCTTCTCGGTCACGAAAGGTGCGTGGACGCGCTGCAGCCGGCTCGTCCCTGGCGGCAGGTAGAGCATGTCGCCGCGTCCCAGCAGGCTCTCGGCTCCGTTCGAGTCGATGATGGTTCGTGAGTCCACCTTGGTCGCAAGCCGGAAGCTCATACGCGTTGGCACGTTCGCCTTGATCAGGCCCGTGATGACGTCGACTGAAGGCCGCTGCGTTGCGAGGATCAGATGAATCCCGACTGCACGCGCCATCTGCGCCAGGCGCGTGATCGACTCTTCAACGTTCGAACGATCGAGCATCATCAGGTCAGCCAGTTCGTCGATGATGATGATGATGTACGGCAGCGGCTCCTGGTTGACGTCCTCGAAAAGATACTCGCTGCCATGGTCGAACAGCTTGTTGAACTGGTCAATATTGCGCACGTGATTCGCGGCGAGCAGCTTTAGTCGGCGCTCCATTTCGCGCACCGCATTCCGCAGGGCGTTGGCAGCCAGCTTGGCCTCGGTGATGATCGGGGTGAACAGGTGCGGAATCCCCTCGTACATGCCAAGTTCGACCCGCTTTGGATCCACCAGGATCATGCGCACCTGCTCCGGCGTCGATTTGAACAGCACGCTCATAATCATCGCGTTGATCGCGACTGACTTACCCGAGCCGGTCGAACCCGCGATCAGAACGTGCGGCATCGAAGCCAGATCTGCCGTGACGATGCGCCCGTTGATGTCCTTGCCGAGCGCAATGGCGAGCTTGCTCTTCGACTGCGCGAAGCTTTCACACTCGACCACGTCGCGTAGCCAGATGGTCTCGCGATCATGGTTCGGCACCTGAATTCCAACGGTCGACTTGCCCGCCATCCGTTCGATCAGGATGCTCTCTGCCGCCATCGCCAGGCAGAGGTCATCCGCGAGCCCGGTGACGCGCGAGTACTTCACCCCGGCGTCGGGGCGAAACTCGAAGGTCGTCACTACGGGCCCCGGGTTGATCTGCACAACCTGTCCGTCGACGCCGAACTCGCCACACTTTTCGACCAGCGTGCGCGCCTCTTCGCGCAGAGCCTCCTCGCGCACCACAGCCTGCTCCTCCGAGCGGAAGAGCAGCGAGGACGACGGCAGTTTGTAGCCGCGAACACTCTTCGCCGTAATGGCGACAGCCTTCACGTCGGTATCGGCACGCTTGCCAAAGGAGATGCCGGCCTCGGCGTGTACCGGAGCGGCCGGGATCGGCGCAGCCTGCTGAGGAGCGGGGACTCCCATCGTTCTCGGTGTGCCGTTCGATACGGGATCGGCTCGGTGCGGTGCGGGTTGCGTGGTTGCGGCTCCGAATTCACTTGCAGGCGCCTTAAAAGGTGGGGGTACGGTTGGCTTGCTCACAAACGAGAACGGCTCTTCTTCTTCAGTAAAGCGAAGTTGAGGCCGCGCGGGTTCCGGCCAGTCGATCTCATCCGGCTGCAACGGCAGCGGAGCCGCCGCAGCCGCAAGTGCCTGCGCATAAGGCGCGGCGGCCGCTGAAGCGACCCCAAGCGCCGTCACCGGGGGTGCATCCACGTTGGTCCGCGGCATCGCTTCCCACATTGAACCCGCAGGGGCAGGCGCGGCGGGCTCCTCAAACTCCATCACCTCGGGCCCCCGTCTGCGCCGGTTCAGCCAGCCAAACAGACCGGCCAGCAGGGTGTTCCCACTGTCCGCACTTGCTTCGTTGGCAGCCTGCCGCTCCAGCCGTTCGCGTTCGCGCCGAGCCGCCTCATCCAGCTTCGCGCGCCGCGATCCGTAAATTTCGCCGTTTTCGGCTTCTTCCCCGATCACTGGCTTTTGCCCACGCCGCGCCGCCCAGCGTTCCCTCGCCGCGCCAACGAAACCGAACCGCTCGCTCGTCCACTCCCGCGCCATATTGAAGGTGAAGGTGGTAGCTAGGTAGAGCGAGAGCGCCACCATCAGGGCTATGACAATCGACGCTCCAGGCAGGTTGAGCAGATGAACCATCGCGTCTGCGACGATGCGACCGCTCAACCCACCAATTGGCAGGGAACTTCGCCAAAGCAGATTTCCGGGCAACAGGGTGACCGCAGCGGGCGCAAACGTCACCCACAGGACGAGCCCGATGACCTTCGCAAGCGGCGACCCAGCCGGCTTTGATCTCATCCAGCAGACCCCCAGCCGAATCAGAAGGAGAGGCAGAAAGAATGCCGCCACGCCGAGGACCTGCAGCATGGCGTCGGCCAGATAAGCGCCAACCAGCCCGGTCCAGTTGTGCGCAGGCCTTGCGATTCCGGCGATCGTCGCCCCGACGCCACCCACGGTGTCGAACGATGGGTCGCTCGGCGTGTAGCTCGCGAGTGCGAGCAGCAAGAGGCCCGCGCCCACCAGCATTGTCAGGCCAAGAATCTCATTCAAACGTCGGTTCCGCGTTGGGCTCGATACCAGCCGAAGTGTCTTCATTCCAGTTGTTCCTCAGGCGGCGGAGCGCTACGAATCGTCAGGAAGACTCGACTCTCCGCCCATACTTCATTACAGCACCGCCGCCACTTTTGGACCTGAATCTCACCACCCCGGAATCAGGATGCAAACCCTCAACCACGCGGGGCATCTATAACCACATGCACGCTGACCGGCCAACCCGCCGGGCAGCATGGTGGGATCTGGCAGGGGAGTGGGATTTTCGCGATTTCTTCCACTTGTCATCGGCGAATGAGAATCGCGGGTAACCGATGGACCCTGCACCAGGCCCCATCCCATGCACGAACTGGCAGTTAGCATTACGCCCCTCCGGGCTCATACCAGTATCCCAAGGATCAATTATGTCGACCGACTCCAGCAAGAACACGGAATTCGAAAAGGTAGTCAAAGAAGTGATCAATGTCCTTGAAGACGGTCAGAAGGGTTTTGCCGACCTTGGCGCTCATCTCAAGGACGATACCCTCAAGCGCTACTTCCTGGCTGAGTCTTTGAAGCGCGCCAACTTCCGCGCGGAGCTCGAGAATGAACTCCATCGCCATGGCGTTAAGGACATTCACGAAGAAGGCACAGTGGCAGGCAGCCTGCATCGCACCTGGGGCGACCTGAAGGCGAAGGTCTTCGGGACCGACGACCACGATATTCTCGCGACCGCCGAGCAGGGTGAGGACACCGCCAAGAAGACCTATAAGGATGCGCTCGCGCAGGAGTTGCCGCTGCCCCTGCATCAGCTTCTCTCTGAGCAGAATGCTCACATCCAGAACTCGCATGATTATGTAAAGTCGCACCGCGACGCGCTCGCAACCAAGTAGACCTCTACGATCTTCACTCGTCTAACGATCTAGAACGCAGCGAACATACGGCGGCCCGGAAATCTCCGGCCGCCTTTTTTTTTTGATCTTTCTACAAAGCAGTCAAGATGGCGCTCTAGGGCCACGTTGGCACTGATCGTTTCTGTACTCTTGCTCTCATGTCCGCACGCATTCTTCTCGCAATCCTCTTTATCGTTGCTGGATCGCTTCACTTTTTGATTACACCGGTTTACGTCAGCATCATGCCGTCTTATCTGCCTGCGCCTACGCTCCTGGTGCAGATGAGCGGTGTAGCCGAAATGCTTGGCGGCCTTGGTCTCCTCATTTCCACGACGCAGCCGGCTGCAGCCTGGGGACTGATCCTGCTGCTGATTGCGGTCATGCCCGCAAACCTCAACATGGCGCTCCATTCAAGCCACTGGCCGGGCATCCCGGTCTGGCTGCTCTGGGCGCGCTTGCCACTGCAGCTCCCCTTGATCTACTGGGCGTTTCTGTATACGCGACGTACAAGCTGACCGGCCGGGCTGTGGAAATGTCGACAAAAAAGCAATTTTTTACCGCACAGACCGAAAAAGAATGCTAAGGTTATTACATCTGTTGGTAACACATTGGCTTTCTGTAACGGCTGTATTGTTCGAACCCCGATCTGGATCTGGCAGCAAATTCAAAGCAACACAAGGAAAACGAAAATGGAACAGGGAACTGTGAAGTGGTTTAACGATGCCAAGGGGTTTGGCTTTATCTCCCGTCAGAATGGCGAAGATGTCTTCGCACACTACTCCGCCATCTCCTCCTCGGGCTTCAAGAGCCTTCAGGAAGGCCAGGCAGTGCAGTTCAACGTTGTCAAAGGCCCCAAGGGCTGGCAGGCAGCGGACATCCAGCCCCTCTAGTCTTCGGGGTTAACCCCAAAGATCTCAGGGCCGGTTGCCACAATCAACCTCCGCAACAGGCTAGCTTCGGCTAGCCTTTTGCCATTCCTCATAACCGCCGTTTTCCGCGGATTTATGCCACCTCACAACGAGGCTGTGCTACCGCGGGTGAACGGGAGGCCCGCGCATGGGAAGCGATGACAGCAACACTGTTGCGTCGCTCACCGTGCCGCTCGTGGTGTGCCTTCTCTTCACCGGCGCGTTCACCTACGCGTTCATGCGGTGGGTCTGCAGGTAGAGGAATCGCTGCCACCGCTCGTCGCGAGCGTTGGGAGTGGAGAGCTCTTCGCCTTTGACCCCGGAAGAGTTACGGGAGCTTTCCTGTTGACATCTGTCGCCGTTGCTTCCGCACTGCAGTTCGCTTACTCAGCCTCCTGCGAAGCTGTGGCAGGCTTCAACAACAAGGTAGCTCCGGTTGCGCTGGCTTGCATGAGCGTGCTGGCTCCCCTGATCGCACTCGGAGAACCTCCGCAGCAAACCGAAGACGATCCATCTGACGACAGGTCGATGTCAAGGAGCTACGTCCTTCTTTGAGCTTCCTTCCCTGTTCTGCTCAGTGCATTCCTCTGCGCATGCGTCGTAGCGCCTGACTCGCGCTATGCCGATCTCCCTTACTTCTTTGAACAGATTGAGAAGAACCAGCAGTACGGACGCCAGCTCCATACCCGGATCGAATTTCTCTATCGCTTTATCATCCCGAGACTTCCGCACCCAATAGCTCTGAAGCCGCCAGACTGGAACCCATAAGCTGCCTCAGAGCATCGAACACGCATGACCACACTCTCAGCCCCGCAACTCGGCACCCTCCGCCAACTCGGCGCGTCCGACCTCCACATCACCTCGATCGGCTTCGGCGCCTGGGCCATCGGCGGCGGGAACTGGCAGTTCTCCTGGGGGCACCAGGAAGATTCGGACTCCATCGACGCCATCCATCGCGCGCTCGACGCGGGTGTCAACTGGATCGACACCGCCGCCGTCTACGGGCTCGGCCACTCCGAAGAAGTCGTCGCCCAGGCGCTCAAATCCTCCGCGCACAAGCCTTATGTCTTCACGAAATCGGGCATGGTCTGGAATGAGAAGCGCGAGATCACCAACTCGCTCAAGCAGATTCGTCGCGAGGTCGAAGACTCTCTGCGCCGGCTTCAACTCGATACCATCGATCTCTACCAGATTCACTGGCCCAAGCCCGACGAAGAACTCGAAGAAGGCTGGGCTACCATGGCCGACCTGCAAAAAGAAGGCAAGGTCCGGCATATCGGCGCCTCGAATTTCTCCGTCGACCAGATGAAGCGTGCGCTCAAAATCGCGCCCATCACCTCGCTGCAACCGCCCTACAGCATGATCAACCGCAGCGTCGAAGCCGAGATCCTGCCCTTCTGCCACGAGCACAAGATCGGCGTCATCAACTACGCTCCCATGCACTCCGGCCTGCTCACCGGCGCCATGACCAGGGAACGTGTCCAGCAGATGCCGCAGGATGACTTCCGTCGCAATGCCAAGCAGTTCCAGGAACCGCTTCTCAGCCGCAACCTCCAGGTCGCTGACCTGCTCAAGCAAATTGGCGAACGGCACGAGGTTCCCGCAGGCGTCGTCGCTATCGCCTGGACGCTGCACAATCCCGCCATCACCGCCGCTATCGTCGGCGGACGTAGCGCAAGCCAGGTCGAGGGCATCCTGCCCGCCGCCACCTTCCGCCTCACCGAACCCGAGTACAACGAGATCACCCAGTTCCTCGCCGACCACCCATAACACCTCGCGGCAGAACGGATCAGGCAAAAACTCCGATCCGTTCTCCCCCTCGCCTTTGCGGACAAGTGACAGCTGAAGCGTTACCCGGGTCCCTCGAGCGTGAGTCCGAAATACTACTCCTGCCTCTAGGCGGTTCTGCTTTCAGGCTTACCGAACTGCCGCTTGATGAGCTCTAATCCTTCTTCTTCCGTACTTACCCGCCCTTCCAACTGTGCATCCTCTACGGCACGCAGCATCTCCTTGAATCCAATACCCGGCCGGTATCCTGCCGCGATCAGCTCCTTGCCCGTCACCAGCCACTTCGGTCGAACCTCTGCCGGCTCATCCCGCTCATAGGCTTCCTTCGCATACTCCCACATGCCCAGCTTCTTGTGCGATGCCTGGCAATCCGCCCGGTGGAGCGCCAGATGCTCCTCGAAATGAGGCATGCGCACAAAGCGCTTCAGGGTCGACTCCTTCATCAGCTTCACATCGCCAAATTGCATGTGGTGCTTGATCAACGCCAGGATCTGCGCCCGCGCATCGTTTGAAAAGCGCAGCCGCTCCAGCATCACCTCGGCAATTCGAACGCCCACCTCCACATGTCCGTTGAACCGGATCCGGTCTTTCGGCTTGTTCGGATCAGGTGGCTGAAACGTAGCCGGCTTGCCTACGTCATGCAGCAGAAATCCCCACCCCAGCTCACAGGGGGCGCCAGCAGGCAGCTGCTCCAGCAGCATCAGCGTATGCACCCAGACATCGCCCTCGGGATGGTACTCCGGCGGCTGCTCGACGCCGCGCATCCTCGCGACTTCCGGCAGCACCTCCACCAGCAGCCCGCTCTCCTCCAGCATCTCGAATGCGCGCCGCGCGCCGCCTTCAGTCAGCATCCGCGTCAACTCCTCGCGCACCCGCTCGGCTGAAACCTGCCCGATCTCTCCCGCGAACCGCTGCATTGCGGCGAGCGTCTTCGTCTCCAGCTTGAACCCCAACCGCGCCGCGAACCGGATGCCGCGCAGCATCCGCAGCTTGTCTTCCTCAAACCGCTGCGACGGCTCCCCGATCGCTCGCACCAAACCGCGTGCCAGATCCTCCCGCCCCCCCACAAAATCCAGCACCGCTCCATCCGGCACCAGCACGTCGGCGGCGGTGTCTTCGCGTCCTCTTTGCTGAAGCCGCTGTTCTTCGATCAGCGCCGGGTCCAGCAACATCCCATTGATCGTGAAGTCACGCCGAACCACATCCTCTTGGGGCTCCAGCGAAAATCGTACCGCCTCCGGCCTCCTCCCATCCAGGTAAACCCCATCGTGCCGGAACGTCGCAACCTCCACCTCGACGCGTTTGCCGTCGACATGGGCAACCACCAGGATCACTCCGAAATGCGCCCCAACTTCCAGCGTCTTGAAGCCGCTTCCGGCAAACAACCGCACCACCTCTTGCGGCTCTGCACTCGTCGCCACATCAAAGTCCTTCGGTGCGCGCAACAGTAACAGGTCCCGCACACAGCCACCAGCAAAATACGCAGCAAATCCTGCCTTTTGCAGTCGCGCCGCAACCTCCCGCGCCACTCGCAACCCAACCGACTCCTGTAACGACCATTCCATCCATCCAGCCTATCCAAAAACAAAAAAGCTCCCAAACCGGGAGCCATCTCACAAGATTGCACATCATCCGTCTTCTATCGTTCGTGTCCGTCTAAGCGCTTCGAACGGAGTAGCGCCTACACAACCTTGAGCCACACCCATGCCGCGTGGCCAAACCAGAGCAGCGGTGCCGCCGCCGCCATCAATCCTAACCATCTCTCCTGATGCGCAGCCCGCCTGGGTTCGCCAATCGGAATTACCCGGCCTGGTCCCTTGCTATTCAAAGTCAGCCGTTCAGGAGCCATCCGCACCTTTCCGACGCGATCGCGCTCAACCGTCGCAAAATCCCCAGTTCCCTCCTTGTTGCATCCAGCAGTAACCGGTTTCACCAGGAACAAGCCACTCCCACCAGCACTTGCCTTCCGCCTCGGTCTGGCGTGAGGAACAGACCTTACATCTCCCGGAAGCATCGTCTGTACCAACCTGCGCCCGATCGCATTCTCAACAGTTTTTGCGTTCTCGCGGGGGATCAGCATGTTTCTCAATCTAGGCCCGGCCCACCCATTCCGGAATACCACCATTGAGCCATTCGAATATCTGTCGGAGGTGAAGTCCCACTTTGGTCCTCCTTTATTGGGATCCGCCCTGGCCGCAGACCTCCTACAATCAATCCATGCAATCCGGCCTCATCCTCGGTGTCGAAAGCAGTTGCGACGAAACCGCCGCGGCCGTCCTCCGGAATGGCTCCGAGATCCTCTCGAACGTCGTCGCCTCGCAGATCGCGCTCCATGCCACCTACGGCGGCGTCGTTCCCGAACTCGCCTCGCGCGAGCACCTCCGCAACATCGTCCCTGTCGTCCGCCAGGCCGTCTCCGAAGCCGGTATCCAGTTCGCCGACCTCGACGCCATCGCCGTTACCGAGGGTCCGGGGCTCGCCGGCGCGTTACTCGTCGGCATCCTCTACGCCAAGGGCCTGGCCTTCGCCCTTGGCAAACCCCTCATTGCCGTCAACCACCTTGAAGGTCACATCCACGCCGTCGTGATGGAGGCCCGAAACCGGAACGAGCTCCCCGAAGACTTTCCCCTTCTGGCACTCGTCGTCTCGGGCGGCCACACCCACCTCTATCTCGCCACGCAATCTGCAGGCGCCTGGCAATACCGTAACGTCGGCCGCACCGTCGACGACGCCGCCGGCGAAGCCTTCGATAAAGTCGCCAAACTTCTTGGCCTCGGCTATCCAGGCGGTCCGCAGATCGACGCGCTTGCCCCGCTGGGCGATCCCAACGCCGTCCCCTTCACCTTCAATCCCATCCGCTCCCGCGATTCCTCCGTCGATACCCGCTTCGACTTCTCCTTCTCCGGCATCAAAACCGCGGTTCTCCGCTACACCCAGACGCACGCCCTCTCCACCCCGATCGAAGCGCGCCGAGCCGTTCTTGCCGCCTCACCTGCAACCGACCCCACCAGCCTCTGCGACTCCCAGACCCTTGATCTCATCGCCTCGTTCCAATCCGCGGTCGTCGGCAACCTGATCCGCCAGACCCTCGCCGCCGCGCAGGCTTACGGCGCACGTGCCCTCCTCATCTCCGGCGGAGTCGCCGCCAACCGCGAACTGCGCCGGCGTTTCACCACCGCGGCGGCCGAGCGCGGCCTGCCCATTGCCTTCCCCTCGCTCGCACTCGCCACCGACAATGCCGCCATGATCGCCGCCGCCGCCTGGCCTCGCTATCTCACCCAGACTCACGCCCCCGAATCCCTTACCGCTGCCCCTCAACTCAAACTAGGCTAGCCGCCAGCTCTCAGCTAAACAGATATCGAGGGGACCGCTGATGGATCATTGCTTCGCAACCATCACCACCCAACTCGCCTCCCAAGCTAAAATCAATCAGCACACAAATCAGCGAGCTCTCTTGAACCCCGATCAACCACTTCACCTCTTCAACACCCTCAGCGGCAAACTCGAACCGCTCACCCCCGCCGATGGCCAGACCCTCCGCATGTATGCCTGCGGTCCCACGGTTTACGACTTCGGCCACATCGGCAACTTTCGTACCTTCATCCACGTCGACGTCCTGCATCGCACGCTCAAGCTCCTCGGCATGCCCATCCGCCACGTCATGAACATCACCGACGTGGATGACAAGATCATCCGCGGCGCCGCAGCCGCCGGGCAGCCGCTCAGCGCCTTCACCCACAAGTTCGAAGCCGCCTTCCTCGAAGACATGGACGCCCTCGCCGTTGAGCGACCAGAAGTTCTCCCCCGCGCCACCGAGCATATCCCCGAGATGGTCGAGCTCATCGAAGCCTTGCACGCCAAAGACATCGCCTACCAGGCCGAAGACGGCAGCTGGTACTTCCGCATCGATCGATTCCCGGACTACGGCAAGCTTTCCAAGAAGGACTTCGAGGGCATCGAAGACGGCATCCGCGTCGATGTCTCCGAAGACAAGGACGGCGCCCGTGACTTCGCCCTCTGGAAAGCCGTCAAGGGCGACGAACCCTCCTGGCCCACCTCCCTCGGGCCCGGCCGCCCTGGCTGGCACATCGAGTGTTCCGCCATGGCCACTCGCTTTCTAGGCCCCGACTTCGATCTCCACGCCGGCGGCGAAGATCTCATGTTCCCGCATCACGAAAACGAGATCGCCCAGTCCGAAGCCGCCTCCGGCGGCAACTTTGCCCGCCACTGGATGCACGTTCGGTTTCTTCTTGTCGAAGGAAAGAAGATGTCCAAATCCCTCGGCAACTTCTACACGCTCCGCGACCTTCTGCTCAAAGGTCATAAAGCCTCTGCAATTCGCTACCTGCTCATGAGCGTTCCTTATGGGCACCAGCTCAACTTCACCTGGGACGGCCTCACCGAATCCACCAACGCCGTTGACCGCCTGCGCACCTTTGCCACACGGATGGCCGGCAGCTTCCCCGAAGGCTCCCCCGATCCCGCTCTCACCGAAGCCACCACCAGGGCTGCCGCCGACTATCACGGCGCCCTGCTCAACGACCTCAACACCGCTCAGGCCCGCGGAGCCATCTTCGATCTTGTCCGCGCTGCCAACTCCGCCGCCGATGCGGGCAAGCTCTACGCTGCCAACGCACGCCAGATCCTCGACGTCCTCACCGCATTCGACTCAGTCTTTGCCATCCTCGAGGACAAGGATGCGGATATCACGCGCGCCGCGCTCGAGTGGGCCGAACGTGAAGGCCGCCTCGATCAGGCCGACCCCTCCCTCGCCGCGAACCTCGCGCTTACCGACGAAGCCATCGACAAACTCGTCGCCGAGCGCACCCAGGCCAAGCGCACCCGTAACTTCGCGCGGGCCGACGGCATCCGCAACGAGTTGCTCGAAAAGGGCATCCTCATCGAAGACAGCAAAGACGGCGTCCGCTGGAAACGCAAATAGGTCGTTCACCAGGCGGAGCGATCAAGCGTGCGCAGCACCGCCTGTCCGGCGGAAGTACGCATTTGCGGTATGTCTCACAAAGATATGACCACGATCCTGACCCTCGAACTCGACCCCACCTCCCAGACCCACTTCGACTCTCTGCGCCAGCAGCACTATCCATCGCATCTTAACCAGATTCCCGCGCATATCACCCTCTTCCACCAACTTCCAGCCCTCGAGGAGATCGCGGAAATCCTCGAGAGCGCAGCCCAGCACCCGCCTTTCCAGATCAAAGTCACTGGCCTTCGCTCCCTTGGTCGAGGCGTAGCCTACACCCTGGCCTCGCCCGAACTCAAGGTCCTCCATGCCGGGCTCGCGCAGCGATTCCGTGAGCACCTTCAACCGCAGGATCGCCAGCCTTTCCACCCGCACATCGTCATTCAGAACAAAGCCACTCCCGAACGGGCTCGTATCCTGCTCGCACAACTTCAGTCCAACTTCGACCCCTTCGAAGCCCAGGCCATAGGCCTCACCCTCTGGAACTATCTCGGCGGCCCCTGGGAGCGAGTTCATTTTTTCGAGTTTCCCTCCCTTCACGCCGGCAGCGGCACTCGACCCAAGCCGTGACTGCCAACTCACAGGCTGAGCCTTTCCCAACCTAAGTGACATAGGTCGAGAGATCAGCTCACCCACTCATCGAACCCTTCTTCTCTCGGCGCTGAAGCTGTGCTTTTGCCCTGCAAGGAGCCAGACGAGAGTGGGGGAGCGAAGCACGATCCGGACCTCAGTCAAGTAGTTTCTTCATGAATTAAAAGTTTTCCACAATCCCACTTACAGGTTAGTCTCGGAGTCGCACTCCACTTCAAGCTCTGAGGACACGAATGTCAGAACAAGAGTCTTTCTCTGTTTCAAAGCACCTCCATGCCTTGGCCGCCCTCGTCTTGGTTTCATCTGCCATCTCTGCCAGCGCTCAAGTCTCCGTCGCCAACAACACTCCAAAGTTCATCGCGTCCGCAATCAAACTCGGCGCGGTCGAACCTTCCACCCCCATGGACGTCAGCATCTGGCTCAAACCGCACAACAAGGCCGGGCTTGATGCACTCGCGAAAGAACTCTACGATCGCAACTCTCCGAACTTCCACCATTGGCTTACCAAAGAGAAGTTCGCTGCGGAGTACGCTCCGACCGAAGCCGAACTCAACCAGGTGCGTAACTTTGCCACCGCAAATCACCTTACCGTCTCGAAGCTTGGCCCCAACAACTTCTATGTGCGCGTCACCGGTACCGCTGGAGCGATGAGCAACGCCTTCCACGTCTCGCTCGACAACTACGACGTCAAGGGAAAGGTCGTCCGCGCAAACTCGGAAGATCCGCGCATCGAAGGGCAGGCCGCATCGCTCATCGGTTCAATTGAAGGTCTCGACTCGATGAGCTATTCGCACCCGCTCGTTGTCCGCCGTGATGGACCGCCCGGTACGTCGTCCAAACCCGGTGTCAACGCTGTGGCCCTAACCTCGGAAACGGCGGCCAGGCCTGAAGTCTCGTCGGTTCTTCCTGCTTCTTCGTTCAACCCCAAGTGCTTCGTCGGCACGACCAACCAGACCTTCACCTCCAGCGGTTCACAACCCGATGCAACCTACAAAGGCAACGAGTACACCGCGAACCCGGCGGGCTGCGGATACACGCCGCAGAACATCCGTGCCGCCTACGGCCTCAACGCTCTTTATGCCGATAAGCTCGACGGCACGGGTCAGACGATCGTCATCATCGACTGGTGCGGATCGCCCACGATCACCAGCGATGCCAACGCCTTCAGCAAGCAATTCGGGCTTCCCGCTCTCACCTCAAAGAACTTCAAGATCATCTACACTCCCACTCCGTCCTACTGCGAAGCACCAGACGCCGAGATCAACCTCGACGTTGAATGGGCCCACGCGATTGCTCCTGGAGCGGCGATCGATCTCGTCGTTCCTCCAAGCTCATCCTTCCAGGACATCGACGAAGCCTTCTTCTATTCCGTCAACTACGGGCTTGGCAACGTGATCTCAGGCAGCTATGGCGCAGAGGAACTTGGTGTAGCCGCAAGTGTTCTCGAGACCGAGAGCCTCATTGCAGAGATTGCGGCCGTGAATGGCATCTCGGCCAACTTCTCAACGGGCGACTCGGGAGACTTCACCTTTGACGATCCGACCGCCAACCCGGCCTCCGTCAGCTCGCCTGCCGACCTGCCGTATGCAACTGGCGTGGGTGGGATCAGTCTCGCTCTTAACTCCGACAACTCAATTGCATGGCAGACTGGCTGGGGCACCAACCTGAATTCGGTTGCGGATGAGGGCTTCGTCACCGATCCTCCCTCCGGGAATGGCTTCTTCAATTTTGGCTCTGGAGGCGGCGAAAGTGCTTTCTTCGCAAAGCCGGCATTCCAAAGCGGGCTTCCCGGAAATGGACGGCAACTGCCCGATGTCTCCTGGCTGGCCGACCCTTACACCGGCGCTTATATCGCTATCTCTGAACCCCTGGTTACCCCGGAGCTACAGTATGAGGCCATCGGCGGAACCAGCCTTGCCTGTCCCATGTTCTCTGCACTGTGGGCAATCGCCAACCAGATTGCCGGATTCCCGCTTGGGCAGGCGGCACCCTATCTGTATGGCCTTCCCGCATCGGTCATGACGGATATCGTGCCTTTGTCCTCAAAGACAAACATTACGGGCAAGGTAACCGATTCGGACGGCATCACCAACTACTCCGCGGCATCGCTGGTTGAACCCCTCGAGAAGACCACCAGCTTCATCAGCGCCCTCTGGGACTACCCCCTCTACGAAGACACCGCCTACATCCTCACCTTTGGAACCGATTCAGGACTCACCATCAAAAAAGGCTGGGACAATGTGACCGGCGTTGGCGTGCCGAACCCCGGAGGCTTCAAAGAATACTTCAAGCCCTAAGCTGCCTCTTCAACCCGTCCAAACTGAGCCCCGCCGAAAGGTGGGGTTCAACTTTAAGCCAACTCTTCGGATCGTGTTCGTCCCCCCTTAGTCATAGCCATCGCCGAGGGAGTCGCCATGCCGATCTGCCGCAGTCAAGCGATCTCGCGAGCTGCAGCCCGTGCGTCCCGCACCAGGTCCGGCAATCCAACCCCTCGATACGCATTCCCCAGCAACCAGAGCCCCGCTTGCTGCTTGACCAGGTTTTCCAACTCCGCCATTCGCTCCGTGTGCCCCACCTCATACTGTGGCAGACTGCGCGGCCAGCGTCGCACCACGCTGAAGATCGGGTCCGGAAGCGGTCCCAGCAACGCACGCAACTCCGTCAGCGTTCGCGCCGCGATCACCTCATCGCTCTTAGCCGCAAGCTGCACGCCAAGCTCGCCACCGAAGAAGCCACGCAGCAGCCTGCATCCGGTCGGCACCCTGTCGGCAAACTTCTGATCGACAAACGTCCCCGCCAGCAGCCCACTGGCTTCGCCATCCGGTACCAGGAAGCCAAATCCCCGTGGCAACTCGAAATGCTCGTTGAAGGCCAGCGCCGCCAGCACCGCCGAGCTCGTCTCAAGCGTCAATAACTCCGCCATGCGCGAGTTCACCGATCGCATCAGAGCACGCGCCACCGGAGCCGGTAGCGCCACCACCACCACGTCGAAGTACTCCTTCAAATCCGCCGCGCCATCCCCAAGAGAGGTCACGCGCCAACGTTCTCCCTCGCGCTTGATCGAGCTCACGACGGTCGAGAACCGCACCCAGCTCGCCGGAATCTCTGCCGTCATTTTGTCTACAAGCGAACCCGTTCCGCTGGACAGCGAGGTGAACACACTCGCGCAAGCCCTCGCAGCTGCTCCGGTAAGCGCAGCCACCAGCGAGCCTGAACGCCGCTCCATCTCGACAAATCGCGGCATCACCGCACGCACGCTCAGCTTCGTTACATCGCCGCCGAAGACTCCACTCAGCAGCGGTCCGCCGATCTTCGTCAACACCTCTTCGCCAAAGTGCCTGCGTACAAAGTCCGCCACACTCTCATCCTGGTCCGGTGCCGTTGCGCGCAACTGGTCCGCGCGCCCAACCTCTGCTTCATACGCGGCAATCGCCTCAGGCGAAAACAACGGAGAGCCGCGCAGCGCCTGCATATCGGTTGGCACCATCATGCGCATGCCGTCAGGCATCGCCACCAGCCTACTGTCCTGCACGATGTACGTCACGCGCCCCGCATCAAGCGATCCAACCAGCTCCCCGCCCAGCCCGAGCTCCTCGGCCAGTTCTCGCGCCCACGGCTTTTCGGTTACCCAGCCATCCGGTCCGCCCTCAATCACGAATCCGCCGCTTCGCACCGTCTCGACCGTCCCGCCTAGACGTTCGGTTGACTCGTACAGGGTGACATCTTCAACTCCCAGCCGCTTCAACTGCCACGCCGCCGTTACCCCGGAGAGTCCCCCACCCAGGATAGCGATCCGGCCGGCCGCACTCACGCAAGCACCGGTGCTTCATCCACCTGCGCCTGAAACACGCCCGTCGCCACCTCGGCCAGCGCCCGCACCAGCGTGGGCGAGTCATTCAAACTGGTTGCGCGCGTGAGCCGAATCCCCAGTTCGCGTGCCGTCTCCCGAAACGCAATGTCAATGTCGTACAAAATCTCAACGTGATCGCAGAGGAAGCCGACCGGCTGCATCACCACGCCCTTTACACCCTGTTCGGCCAGTGCTTTTAGCGTATCTTCAACGGTCGGTCCGATCCACGGTGCGCCGGCAATGCCCTGGCTCTGAAACGCAAAGTACCAGTCCTGGTCGGTGAGGCCGAGCGGAGCCATTGCCTTCGCGATTGCGGCTGCAGTCTGCTTGCACTCCACAGGATAGGGATCTGGCGTCTGCAGCGAACCGTAATTCTGAATTCCTTCGGCAGGCACCGGACCCCCGGGACGCGCCGCGCTCGGGCTCGCCGCGGTGCTTACCGTGCCCGCCATAATCGTGCGGCAGGGAACCGAGTGCGCACTGAAGAGCACAGGAACGCGTTGGCCGACAACCGCACACGCTTCAGCCCAGGCCGGCCATAATTCGAGCGCAAACGCCTGCGCCAGCAGCGGATGCTCGCTCCAACCCGCGACAAACTCCATCTCCATCCCGTCGCACGAGGCCTGTGCCGCGCGGCGATACAAGCCTACGCTGGTCCGCGAATTCTGCGGTGCTAAACAGATCGCCTTGAAGCGCTTCACGCCGTCGGCTTTCATCTGCGCCATGACATCGGCGATATAGGGGTGCCAGTTACGCATGCCGACATACACCGGCGTTCCGAGCGCTTCGCTCAGCATCTTGCCCTGCAGCAAAGTCCATTTCGTCAGCGGCGGCCCTTCCGGGAGCGGCTCGTCGCGCAGGCCGATCTCCGCATAGCGGTGCTGCAGCTCTTCGACAACATGATCCGGCAGCGGCCGTCCTCCGGTCACCTTCTTCAGATACTCCGCCATCTCGCCCAGCACATCCGGGGTTCCATGCGCCAGCAGCAGAATCGCATCGACCTTCTCTTCTCCGTAGCTCATCGTCTGCTCATCTCCTTCACCCACTCCACGACGCGAATTACATTTTCAACCGGCGTCTCCGGCACAATTCCATGTCCCAGGTTGAAGATATGCCCGTTGCGCCCGGCAGCCTGCTTCAGCACTTCAGCCACGCGCGCTTTCAGCACCTCCGCCGGCGCGAAGAGCGCAATCGGGTCCAGGTTCCCCTGGACAGCACATGCCGGTCCGACAGCCTTCCAGCCTTCGGCTAAGGGTGTCCGCCAATCCAGCCCGATCACATCCGCGCCTGTCTCTCGCATCACGGGCAGCAGGGAAGCGGTATCGACGCCGAAGTAGATCACCGGAACACCCATCGCCTGTACCCGCTTGACCAGTTCCGTGGTTGGCTTGAGACAGAACTCGCGGTAGTCCTCGACTGAAAGTGCGCCCGCCCAGCTATCGAAGATCTGCATCACGTCGGCGCCGCCTTCCACCTGCTGCGCTGCAAACTCCGACAGTACCTCCACCAGCTTTTCCATCAGCAGCGGCCACGCCGTTGCATCGGGGCCGCCCTGCAGGCCTGACGCGTACATCATCTTCTTGGTGTGAATGTAATTTCTTGAGCTTCCGCCCTCGATCATGTAGCTTGCCAGCGTAAAAGGCGCTCCACAAAAGCCGATAATCCCCAGCTGGTCCCCGTCTGCGCGAGGACTCGAGAAGTGAGAGACCACCTTCGAGATCGACTCGCCCACGTACCCCAACTCGCCTGCCCGGTCTGTCTGCAGCGCTTCGACCTGCGCCAGAGTCCGGATGGGCGTGTGAACCTGGGGACCCTCGCCCGCGACAAACTCAAAGTCAACACCCATCGGCGTAAAGGGCAGCAGCAGATCTGCAAAGATGATCGCCGCATCTACGCCGAGCCTCTCCGCCGCGGTAATCGTCACCTCGGAAGCAATCTCCGGTGTCCGGCAGATCTCTAGCAGCGAATGATGTTTTCGCACCGCCATATACTCTGGCATGTAGCGCCCGGCCTGGCGCAAAAACCATACCGGCGTGCGGTCGACGGACTGCCGCAGACAAGCCCGCACAAAGCGACTGCTGCCCACTCCGCCCGTCTCATCCGCGTTCAACGCGATTGTTCCTGCTGTCTGGTTCCTCACGGCGGGGCTCGCTCCTCCCTTTGAGCCTAGCACCCGCACACCCTCTATGCCTGGATCATCGGCAACCGGTCTCATCCGACTGCAATCCCCAGCTGCTCTTCGACCGCGACACGGACTCCAGGCCCGAGCTTCAGTCCGCTCCGAAGCTCACCCGGTAAACCACTCAGCAAAAGCATCGCCGCACAGACAAGCCTGCAGAACCACAGACCAGGACTCTTCTCACTCATGTCAATCTCCAACCGCGCCTTGCGCGACCAGAGGGAACTTCGATGGAGGCCTGATCCGACCTTACCTCGAACAGAGACTAAAACATGTGTGACAAGACGGGTTTATACCTTAAGTCGTAGGGCAATTTCCAGTCGGGTCAGCGCTCCAAACGCAAGCTGAATTCCTCGATGACCGGGTTCACCAGCACCTCGCGCGCGATCTTTTCCACCTCGATCCGCGCCTCGTCTTCCGTGGCAAACGCCTCGTCGAGCGTCAGCAGGAAGTACTTTCCCTGCCGCACATCAGCCACTCCCTTGTAGTTCATCCGCTTCAACGCATCGGCCACCGTCTGGCCCTGCGCATCAAGCACCGTCCGCTTCAACGTTACATAAACATGGGCTTTCATCAGGTCTGATTATAGACTTGCATACAGCGGTCTCCGTCGAGCACGTAAGACAGTCCGCTGCAACTCGACAGTCCGCGTTCGAAGGCCAAACCAACCACCGAGAAGAGACCTCAACACACATGACCAACTATCTGGAGTTGCCAGTCGGCGCCAAAAGCCCGGAAATCATCAACGTCGTCATTGAAATCCCCGGTGAAGGCGTCAACAAATACGAGTACGACAAGGATCTCAACGTATTTCGTCTCGATCGCAACCTCTACTCGCCCGTCCACTACCCCGGCGACTACGGTTTCATCCCTTCGACCCTCGGCGATGACGGCGACCCGCTCGACGTGCTCGTGCTCGTCGATGCGCCCTCCTTCCCCGGCTGCGTCATGGAAGTACGCCCCATCGGACTGCTCGAGATGATGGACCAGGGCCTCGGCGACGAGAAGGTCCTCTGCGTTGGCATGGGCAATCCTCGCTACAAGGACGTCTGGAACTTCTCCGAAATCTATCCGCACATGCTCCGCGAGATCACGCACTTCTTCGCCATCTACAAGGATCTCGAGGGCAAGCGCGTCGAGATCAAGGGCTGGCGCGACGCCGCCTTCGCCCGCAACAAAGTGCTGGAAGCCCAGCAGCGCTTCATCGACAACAAGACCAACCCCGAACCGAAGCCCATTCCTCACAACGGCTAATCGAACCAACTGCGACCCGTGTGCCGGGTGCCCCAGGTCTCGCTTCTTGGACCTGGGGCTTTAGCTTAGCCCCGGCGCGCCCAGGCCGGCCGCGAAGCCTCCCGCAACTCATGAAGTGAGCGCCGCCCATGCAGGATGCACTCTACGAGACCACTGCGCGACGCCTCACCCCTGCCGCCACCCAGTACATCAGCCAACCCGAAATTCCCACGCCCGCAGCAAACCCAAGCGCCGGCATCCCCAGCACACGCTCATCCCGCGCAGCCCAAAGCGCGTACCCGATCAGCGCCGTAGGCCCCAACCCCGCCACAATCGCACCCGGAGTTCCGCCAGGAATCTGGAACGGCCGTACCAACTCCGGCTCCTTCACGCGGAGCACGACCAGCGCCACGAACTCAAGCACCAGGCTCGCCCCATACAGCACCAGGTCGATCGAAATCAGCCGTTCAAACGTCATCCCCAGCGCCAGTGCCCAGGCTCCGGCACAAAACAGCACACTCACCCAGGGCACGCCGCGCGTCGTCCTCCGCATCAGCAGCTTCGGCAGGTAACCATCTCGCGCCAGCGCAAACGGCAGCCGCGTATAGCTCATCATCAGCGAGTTGAACATCCCACCGCCATTGATCATGCCGCCGGCAACCACTGCCAGCGCGAGCCCGGAGCCCAGCCATCCTGCACCTCCCAGCACCTTTGCCGCAGCCACCCAGGCGCCCGTTGAAAACGCCTCAGCAGGCATCCCCGCCACAGCCACCGCCGCCAGCGGTAACGAATAGGTCAGCGCGACCAGCCCCGCCGCCAGCAGCATCGCCTGCGGATACGTCTTCGTCGGATTCTCAACCTCCTGCGCCACCGTCGAGGCGTTATCCCACCCCATGTAGTTCCAAAGACAGACCGAAACCGCGCCGGCCATATCCCGCTCCCCCGTTGCCCCCGCATGCAACGACAACGCCCCAAGCCCGGCATGATGAGCAACTCCGCGCCAGATCCCCAATCCGATCATCACCACAAACGGCGACATCAGCACGCAACCCAGGCCCACCGATCCTTCTCCGACCGCCTTCGCTCCGCGCAGATTCCAGATCGTGCAAGCGGCTACCACTGCCAGCTTCCAAAGCATTCCCTTGTAGCCGTCTGTCCAGCCCGGCTCGAGCTGGCTTAGATAAAGCACAAAGATCACAGGATAGATGGCCATATCGAAGATGCTCGCCGCGAGCGAAAGCCAGGCTTCCTGAAAGCCCCAGAATCCACCCAGCGCGCGCAGCACCCAGGCATAAAACCCACCCTCTGCCGGGATTGCGCTCGCCAACTCGCCCACCATCAGGCTGGTCGGCAGACTCCACACCAGAGGCACCGAGAGCAGCAGCAGCAGCGCCCATCCATAGCCCGCTTTGCCGATGATATCTTCTAACCCGTACGGCCCACCCGCGACCATGAAGAACGTCGCACCCACCAGCGGCAGCAGCCGCATCTTCCTCGTCAACCCTCACCCTCCTGGTCTTGCCCTCACCGCGAAGCGATCCAACACCCACGAAGTGGTGCCAGCCCGGCATCAGGACGCACTTGCACTTGCATCTGAGTATCAATCCTTTGCCCTGCTCCCACGCACCAATTTATCCTGATATCTGAGGACCTCGATGACCCTTCCCATCGCCATCTACTACGAGCAGCCCAACTGGTTCAAACCTCTCTTCGCCGAACTCGACCGCCGCGGCACGCAATACGTCAAGCTCTTCGCGCCCGACCACACCTGGGCGCCCGAAGACCATCCCGAAGAGAAGTAT
>CAXTNM010000024.1:0-9247 GCA_964245715.1 uncultured Acidobacteriaceae bacterium
TCCACAGGCACACCCTCGGCTATATTCTGCCTTCGTGTGGCAAACGTCTGTTCGCCCGGATATCGCACGGCGACCTCTTCATCCACTCGCGAAGCTGCATGCAGGCTCGCGACAACCCGCTCCGCCGCGGCAAAATCCACTCCGAATCCGCCCGGCGCCACCGCTAGAAATACCTGTGACACCCCCGCTTCCTTCCTTGCATCGCGTTCGATATCGCACGTCGCCAGGCCACCCGAAAGCACCGCCGCGAATATATCCAGCATCACCGCAAGTCCCGACCCCTTCCACAATCCCACCGGCAGCGCCCGGCCGCTCGCCTCGACTGCCGCCGCATTCGTTGTCAGCTTTCCCTCGCCATCGAATCCACCCGGAAACGGCAGCTCTTCCCCGCGCGCGGCGTACGCTTCAAGCGCCCCGTAACTGTACTGACTCATCGCCATGTCCAGCACCACATGCTCCCCACCGGCCCTGGGCACGCCCATCACCAGCGGGTTGTTCCCGACGACCGCCTCCCGCGCACCCCAGGCCGGGAGGTTCGGCATCGTGTTCGTCCAGCAAACCGACAGATATCCCGCGTCCGCTGCTTGCCAGGCATAGCTCCCACCTCTCATCCAGTGGTTCGTCTGCGCCAGAAACACTGCTCCGATCCCGTGCTCATCTGCCAGCGCAAGCGCCCGGGCCATCGCACCATGCGCGTTCAGGTTACCTGCCCCGCGATTGCCGTTCCAACGCTCCATCGCCCCGAAAGCCCGCACGGACTCGGCCTCCGCCGTGGCTATGACCGCTCCACTGCGCACCATGCCCGCAAATCGCGGGAATCGCGCCAGCCCATGGCTATACACGCCATCGCGCGTCGTTTCGGCAAACAGGCGCGCACACAGCTTTGATCTTTCCCTGGAAAATCCAAGCGACACCAGCACCTCCGCCAATGCCGCCTCCAACTGCTCGTAAGCAACCCGGATCATGCAGCCATGCTACTCCTGCTTCTCAGCCTCTTCCTTCATCTTCTCTGAGTGTTCATGAGCCTCGCGGCTGTGCTCGAAGGCCTGCTTCGAAAGCTCATGCGCTGTCAAATGATCGTTCTGTTCATGCGAAGTCGCGGCCTTGGTATGCGCCTGTGCAGCCATATTGTGCAACTCCTGCGCCCGTACGTTTCGTGTCTGTGGCATCGTGTTCTCCTGTTCCCTTAAATTGGATGCTAAACCCCTGGTCCGGTAAACTACAGCGATGGAACTGACCGTATATACCGCCCCCTGGTGCCGCGATTGCCGTGAAGCCAAACGCTTCCTCGCTCAGCACAACATCCCCTACTCCGAGATCGACATCGAGGAGGTACCCGGCGCAGCCGAAACTGTCTACGAAAACGTCGGTAAGAAGGCCATACCGCAGTTCGTCCTCGACGGTAAGTGGATTCAGCCCTACCGCCCGGGGTACGGCTTCCTTCATAAAGAAATGTCGGAACTCTTTGGCGTGAAGCAATAGTCCTGCCGGACGGGCGCCCTGCGCGCGGCGGTCACTTCGTGACTTACAACTGCTTCGCATTACTCCCCCCGTTGGTCGGCACGCTACTTCCACCTGACCAACGGGAAGGCCATGCGAAGCCCAACATGGCCCGAGGGGCGCGCCGCCCGCGATTAGGGCGCACTTGGTTTTGCTTCTAAAATCATTAACATGATCCTTCGCTATACGCGCCCCGAGCTCGGCCGCATCTGGTCCGACGAGAACAAGTACCGCTGCTGGCTCCGCGTCGAAACCGCTGCCTCCCAGGCCCTCGCTGCCACCGGCCTCGTGCCGCAGTCGGCCGCCGACATCATCGAGAAAAAGGGCGACTTCACCGTAGCCCGCATCAACGAAATTGAAGCCGAAGTCCGCCATGACGTCATCGCCTTTACCACTACGGTCGCCGAACACATCGCCGATCCCGACGCCTCGCGCTGGCTGCACTACGGCCTGACATCAACGGATGTCGTGGACACGGCACAAGCCCTTCAACTCCTCGAAGCCAACACCATCATCCGTGCCGGAATAGACCGCCTGGCCGAAGTCCTTAGAAAGCGCGCCCTCGAATTCAAGCACACACCCAGCATCGGCCGGACCCACGGCATCCACGCCGAACCTACCACCTTCGGCCTCAAACTCCTGCTCTGGTACTCGGAGATTCAGCGCGACCTCAAGCGCTTTGACGCCGCCGCCGAAGACCTTCGCGTTGGCAAGCTCTCGGGTGCCGTCGGCACCTTCGGCCACCTCAAGCCCGCGCACGAAGAGGCCATCTGTGCTGCCTTGGGTCTCAAGCCCGTCGATATCGCCACACAGGTCATCCAGCGCGACCGCCACGCCGCCTATATCTCGACGCTGGCTGTCTTAGCGTCCACGTTAGATAAGATCGCCACCGAGATCCGCCACCTTCAGCGCACCGAAGTCCGTGAAGCCGAGGAGTTCTTCTCCGAAAAACAAAAGGGCTCGAGCGCCATGCCGCACAAGCGCAATCCCATCACTTCGGAGCAGATTTCCGGTCTCGCCCGCGTCATCCGCTCGAACGCTCAAACGGCCTTTGAAAATGTAGCCCTCTGGCACGAACGCGACATCTCCCACTCCTCCGCCGAGCGCGTCATCCTGCCCGACTCCACCATCCTCACCGACTATCTCCTGCAGAAAACCGCCACCCTGATCGAAAAACTCCTCGTTTATCCCACGCGCATGCTTAAGAACCTTGAATCCACTGGCGGCCTCATCTTCTCCGGCCAGTTATTGCTTGACCTTGCAGAGTCCGGCATGTCCCGCGAAGACGCTTACCGCCTCGTCCAGGGGCACGCCATGCGCAGTTGGAAAGAGGACCTGATCTTCCGCGATGAAATCGCCAAAGTCCCCGAAATCACCGTGCGCCTCACCCCCGAAAAGCTAGCCCACGCCTTCGACTACACCCGCCAACTCGCCAACGTCGACGCCATCTTCACCCGCGTCCTCGGGTAAACTACGCAGATCGAGGGAGTACGGTGACTCAGTCTCGACCCCCTCGACTTTGCAGGGATTATCGGTTACTCTTCAACGTCGTCATGCTTCCTTCGTACCGGTTTGCGCCCTGGTTCGCTTTTCTGCCCAAGTGCAAAGGCTCCGACTACAAAATCAGTAACGAGCAGGCTATGAACAGAAGCTGTCTTGCAAAAGGTTCCATACGCGATCATCCCATGTTCCTCCAGACGCCAGGTGCGCCCATCCTTTTCCCGACGGTACTTCTGGAAGTCTCTCGAGGTCTTTACGAAGCAAAATAGCACTTCATCCGATAAGCAGGGTTGCCACCGACAGCGAAGCATCGTTCGCCACCCTCCAATGATGCGGCCATGAAAAACATCCAAAGATCGTTACCCAATGAGCAAGTCCGGTGAGTCGCTCCAGCGTGTCAAATCGTCACTCCTCGAGCACTTTGTTCTCGGCTTGCCATGCGAGTGCAGTCACCGCCAGTGCTTGTGAACCATGAACACCAGAAAACAGACGGCACGGGAGAGCATCACCTCGTCAGCAAACCGTGAGTGAGGCCTAAATGTGTCCTAAGCAGTCCTGTCTTTATCTGACGATGTCAGAGGAACGCAACGGCCACCAAGGGGAGTATGAACTTAGCAAATAAGCCATACCGTTGTCTAGATAGAGCCACAAAGGAAGGTCGATACTCGCACCAATCCGCCCAGAAAGGCAAAGTACATGGCGACTGGCATGCTAGACACAGGACTTCTGAGAACGGCTTTTTGCATGCTAAATAACTTGTCTACAAAATCACTTACCGTCCAGTGAGAGACCAGGCGGCGGACCATTTCAGTAACGTCGATCGCAAAAGGTCGTGGCCGGCCATGAGTAACTAAGCCTTGATAGCCGGCGAGGCTAACGAGATCCGAGGTCATCAAGTTCTACGCGCGAACTTCCTTGCCGTCGTGGCTCGAGGATTCCGGGGCATAGCAGATTGCCTGTGGCTCTAAGGGTTGCCTCAGAAATAACGCCACTTTCTCTCAAGGAAGATGGCTTTGTCTAGAATCTTTCATTCCGCGACAACAGGCAATTTGCACTAGACTTACCTCAACCGTCGAATGCGTCCACCCTTCTCTAAGCTCGTCACGATGTTGTCGTTTACAGTAATTTGCCTATACCTGAACGCCCAGAAAATCAGCAGGTCAGCACTCTCAAACGAGAGCACTTCTTCAGAGACTGCATCAGCCCCGGCGACCTACCCCATCACGAGTCAACGAGACCCACTTCTCTTTCTGAGAGGCGACTTCCGCTTCCAACGCGGAGACGATCCTCGCTGGGCAGCCCCCGATTACGACGACTCCCAGTGGCCCTTAGCGCCGAGTGATCGCCCTTCAACAAACGCGCAAACTCAGCTCACTTCCGGAGTGGGTTGGTATCGCTTTTCAGTGGTTTTGCCTGCCGGGAACGAGGCCTTCGCCTTACGCCTTCCCAGGATTCAGACCTGTTATCAATTGTTCGAGGACGGGCGCCTCATCTACACACAGGGCGAGCTGCCGCCGCACCCACGTGTCTACACCGGAATTCCCGCCCTTGTTCCGCTTGGCAGAACTACACGTGATCAACCGCAGATGCAACATCTTGCAATCCGCGTCTGGAAGGAGACGAGGAGCTACAGCTTACAAAGCGGAGGCCTGCATGGACCCATCGAAGTGGGGCCGCTCGAACTGTTGAGGGAACCATTCGCCGATCATGTCAGGTCGACGGAGGCCGACTCGGTTGCTGATGTCAGTTTGGCAATGCTAGAACTGGTCGCCGCCGGGGTGGCCCTTGTTTTATTCCTCTTCCGCCGTTCAGGGCGGGAATACCTCTGGTTCTCCTTGCTTGCATTCGGCCTCACCGTTGTCCATCTGATCGGCGCATGGCAAGTGGGACGAAGCTATCCGCCGTTCCTAGTTGATACTCTTGGCTTGATTGGCTTGCGATTGTTCCAGGTCGCTCTTTTGCTCTTTCTGCGGAAGCTGTTTTCTGCTCAGTGGAGTAACTTTTTGCGGTTCGCGCTGCTTTGTGCGTGCCTTGCCCTTGTGGATGATCTTCTGTGGGGCATACCCAACCTGATTTCAATCAGCGCAAGCAATCTGCTCGATAATTGCTTGCAGCTGCCGATCTTCATCTGGAGCATCTATGTCACCTACAGGCAGGCCTGGCAACGGAGCCCGGATGCGAGACTGCTTGCACTGCCCATCACCCTGCTGATCTTCACGCAACAGTTCTCGGACATCGTTACGACCTTCGGGGTCCTCGGTCGACCGGCGCTGTACGAATGGGTCCACATGTACCTCACCATCAGTCATCCGCTCGAAGCTGACTACCAGCAGATCTCGGAAGCTGTCTTCTTGCTGGCGATGCTGGCAATCCTGGTTAATCGTTTTTCCCGGGCGACCCGGAACCAGGACCGTATTCAATCAGAGTTGGAGGCGGCTCGCACGGTTCAGCGATTGCTCCTGCCGACGGAGCCGCCTCAGACACAGGGGTTCGAGGTTGAGTCCGTCTACCTGCCCGCACAGGAGGTCGGTGGCGATTTTTTCCATGTCATGTCGAGAGAGGATGCAAGCCTCTTGATCATCGTTGGAGACGTGTCCGGCAAGGGGCTAAGCGCGGCCATGTCTGTCAGCGCGATTGTGGGTGCGCTTCGTGTCGATCCCACCCTCGAACCTGCGCAGATCCTAAGCAACCTGAGTAGAGCCCTCTTCGGGCATATCTCCGGTTTCGCGACGTGTTGCGCGGCTCTCATCAGCTCCGACAGAGTAATGCTCATCGCCAATGCAGGCCATCTTTCTCCCTATCGTAACGGTGCTGAGCTGCCGCTTGAAGGAGGTTTGCCCTTGGGGCTTCTCCAAGAGGTGACCTACACCAACTCCTCCTTCAGCCTGCAAGCTGGCGACCGCCTGACTTTTATCTCAGATGGAGTCGTTGAGGCTGCCAACCGCAAAGGGGAACTGTTTGGTTTTGAACGTACCGCCGTCGTCAGCAGCAGATCGGCACCCGAGATTGCAGAAGCTGCAAAGGCTTTTGGCCAGAACGACGACATCACCGTCCTCTCCGTGGTTTTGGTATAACCGCGACCTGGTCTGCGGGATGCTCTTGTACGCCGATACCACCCACCGGTCGGGGAAGGGACGGCTTCAGCCTCGCCCTATCAGCCATCATTCCAAACCTATCCTGAGCTGGCGTCTTGCAGAACCTCACCGCGAGATCTCCGACCAGAGACCGCCTCTCAATCAGCAGTTCCTCTAACTCGAGAGGATCGGGTTACCATCGTGCTCGCCACCATCTCACCCGCGAGCGCACGCAACGAGTAGAGCTCCAGACGGCCGTACCTTCCCGCAATCACATCGCGGACCGCACGGCCAAGAGTCTCACGCACTGTGATTCTGCCAGCTTCTTGTTGAGGTTTACGCACCGAAGCGCTTGAACGAAAAAGGCCAGACCGACGGGAGCTTCGTCGAATACAGCTTGTAGTTGGGCGAGCCGCTTAGAAGGCGACACATCCAGATTGGAGGCCGATCTCGCGACCACCTCCAAGCCGGATCTGGCGCACTGCCGAACCGGCCACTTTGCTCTTGGTTGATGCCGAAATGAAGGATGCGTTGAAGACCGCGACTTCCGCAGGCCGTGAATAGGAAACCTTCTCATCACCTGGTTCGTTTCGGGTACTTCTCCTCCAACGGACGAACGGACCTACCGAAACATATAGGCATGCTCTCGTTCCAAATGCTGCTGTTTGGCAGGTCATGACGAGCAAATAAGATCGCTTTGTTCCTGGGTAACCTCGTACATATAACTATTTAGGTGAGATCGGTGGAGACGTCTCGATTGCTCTCGAGCATCGCAATCAGCAAACTTCGCCTGACGGTTAATCCGCCGTCAAATACGATAATTCCCAAGTGACGAAAACGATTCATAAACACACTGATTCGCGACCTTGTAGTCCCGACCATCATTGCAAGATCTTCATGACTGATCTTTGGAACCATGTGCAGGAGAGTTCCCTCTTTCTGCACGTCGGAGAGTTCGAGCAATACGCGGGCAAGCCGCTTTTCGCTGAAGTTGAAGAACAGGTCGACAAGATCATCCTGGTAGCGCGCATTCTTGATCAAAAGATGATCGATGAAGCAAACACAGAGGTCGCGATGATTGTTGAGTGCCGAGATCATAAGCAGCTTGTCGATTTGTAAAATTCTCGCCTCTTTCCACGCGATCGCAGATTCGCCCCGGAGTGCGCCACTCAGCATACAGTTCTCTCCGAAGAAGTCAGGAGAAGAAAGCAACGCAATAGTAGCCTCTTTGCCATGCCTAGATGCAACGCTCAACCGAACCTTACCTGACGCGATGTAGTAGACGGAGTCGGAGCTTCCACCCTGCAGGTAAATTGATTCACTTTTCTTTACCCGGATCATCCTGGCAGCGGCTACTGTCTGCAGGAAATCGATGATCTCGAACGGCACTACTAGCTTCGTGATCATTGAGTTGTTTGCCTACTTACAAAGGGTGCTATTAAGCAGTTCCGTGGAGACACAAAGAGGTTTTTGGAAGCATGCCTTGCACTACGAACGACTCAGGGATTGACGAACAGGTCTCCCTGAGTCGCAGCTTGGGTGTCAATGCATCGAGGGCTTTCTCTTGATAGTGCGATGTGCGTGCTTGCCGGGCTGCTCTTGGCTCAGGAGTGTGAACGAGTCCTTCGCGTTGAAGGGGTACTCCCGCGAGGAAGACTGGGACGAGTTCTGAAGCGTAATATCCACCCTGCGATTGCTGGCAAGCAGAATCGTTTTAATGTTTTGCAGCATCTTCTGGCGCTCGGTATCGCTCAGCTCAGAGTTATGCTCGACGGCGGTCTGCACCTGCGATTCCGTGAGTTGCTCACTGTCGCCAAGAGGATGGATCGTGATCCTGTCTGCTGGCACGCCAAGCTGAACGAGGAAGTGCTTGGCGCTGTCAACTCTCCTTTGCGTCAGTGCCACGTTATATTCTTGCGAAGCTCTGGAATCTGCGTGGCCATTGAAGACCAACTGTGCATTCGGCCTCGCCTCCAGGTAGAGTTTGAAGTCGCTGGCCAGCGATTGTAGGGTCATCTGCTGGCTGGGAACAATGCCCGCATCTGGCCTCTCGACGGTGGGTTCGGCTGTGGCGAAGTAAATGCTGTGCAACGCCAATCGCTTCTCGGCAAGCACAACGGCAGGAGGAAGAACGGCTTCCACATCAATCGGCAACGAGCAGTCTACAACTCCTCCTCGGCCGTCAAGGGCGCGTCCGCGGACAGTGATCTGGCCGGTGGTGAGGCCGGACGTGTCGATACTGACTGTCGTGCCTGAACCGACAACACGGCCTCCGCTGGTCTCCCACACCAGGGTGATCGGATCCTGATCGGCGTCGGTCGCGGTCGCTGTGATGCTCAACGGATCACCTGCCTTGATGTTGTTGTGATCGGCAACGCAGGACAATGTCGGAGGATGGTTTGGAGGAGCGTCTACATGAACGTTAGTGCTGCATCCCGCCACTCCATAGTGACCATCATCAACTACGAGACTCACGGTGTAGATCCCCGGCGCCGCACCTGCTGGAAGCCAGCGTACTTCGGGACCAGGGCCATCGACGCGGCCGGCGCTGGCGGACCAGCTATAAGTCAGTGGATCGCCATCCGGATCGCTTGCGCTTGCGTGGATCAGAACGCCGTCTGTGGATTGGCTGGCGGGATCAGAGGAGCAGCTCACGATAGGCGGGTGATTGTAATGCTCCGGTTTGACACCGCCGAACCGGAAGACGAGGCCAGCGGACAGCCGGATATCGTTCTGCGTAGTCGTGTATCCAGTACTGGTATCTGCTAGGCGCGTCATCAGATATTCAGCCTGAACCAGCCTGATCGCGAGATGCTTTTGCACCTTCAGGTCCAACCCTCCGCCTGCTGTCAAAGCAAAGGAGGATTGAGCCGGTAGCACCTGGCAAGCTGAGCCCGCGCAACCGTTCAAGGCTACTTCGCTGGCGTGAACGCCCCCTGCGAGAACCTGCGCGAACGGCACGATGCGTTCATGACGACGGTAGCTGAAACGAGGTCCGAAGAGGAACGTATAAACGTCGCCCTTCGAGTCGACTGTGCCCACCGGATTCGCACCCGGACCTGCAAGCGCAACCTGCGAATCTGCAAATCCGCCAAAGTCTGTGACCAGACCAAACGACCGCGTGAGATTGAACGCCACCGAAGCGCTGCCGCCATTCAGATGCACCAGGCGAT
>CAXTNM010000024.1:9257-57325 GCA_964245715.1 uncultured Acidobacteriaceae bacterium
TTCAGCGAACGTTGGCGCAGCCCGCAGATAAGAGTAACCCAGAAAGAGTTCTGTCCGCGGATACGGCCCCTTGGGCTTCTGTTTGCCGGCGTTCCCCTGTGCGTGGTGGGGCGCGCCCGTCGGATTGTCCGTCTTCGCCGCACGCTTTGGTTCTGCTGCGTGAGAGTAAGAGGTGAGAAAGGTTACAAGCGTGACTGTGGCAAACATCCTTGCGCCGAATTTCATGTGCTGTCTCCTGAACTACTCGTCTGCCCGGACCGTATCGAAGCCCTTGCTCGCCCATTTGCGAGAAGCCAGAGCGTAGCCGCATCGCTGACTGGGCCGCCATCAGGCGACCCAGGATCAGAGTGTTATGGAACGTTGATCACGGTGTTGACGAGTGTGACCGGCCCGATTAGAACGAGCGCTCTGCCGTTGATCGTTGTGATCGCCTGGACTCCAGCGGTCGAAACCGAGATGCCGGCCTGCGAGATGATCGTGCCGCTCATCGTTCCGCCGCCAACGATGCCGTTGATAGTGGCAGCCGTGCCCACCTGCCAGTAGACGTTCGCCGCCTGAGCTCCATTCACCAGCAACACGCTGAAAGGAGTCTCTGGTGTGCCGACGTTGAGAGTCGTCGACATCTGGAAAACCCAGTAAGCGTTGGGATCGCCCTTTGCGTCAAGCGTCAGGTTCCCGGCAGAGATGGTGTAGTTCCCCGGCGCCGACTTATAGATACCCGGAGCTAAGGTACGGTTGCCGAGCTCTCCGGCAAGACCTCCGCCGCAACCTGGGCAGACCGAGACGTCGAGTCCGTTCGGAAAGGCGACCAAGGCGTTATAAGCGCTTTGAGCATCAGCCGCTGCCTGGACCGCGATTGCGGAGGTAGCTGCCGTACCCTCATTCGGGCAACCGACGGTTGGTGGTGGAGGCGCCGTGTCGATCGTGCCATTCACATAGCCGATGTTCAGTGGCGTCTCCGTGTAGGTGCAGCTTGGACCGTTGTCGTGGAAACCAGTGATCTTGGTGGAGACCCCAGTGGTTCCAATGTTGCCGTTGACGACGGTCGAGGTGCCCATATTCGTCATTCCCGCGCCTCCGCCAAATCCCCCGAAGAGGGCAGCCGTACCCAGATCAACAGGATGTACGACAACGGCTTCGCCCGTGGTAAAGACCCAGGGATTCGGAATCTCCCCAGCAACGAGAGCATTCCCCGAAAGATCCGCTGCACCTGCGGTGACAGTCGCTGTGTAGGTCGTGCCTGGGGTTAGTGCGACGGTTGGTGTGAGAGTCGCAATCGAGGTGATTGCGTCGTAGCTTATGGTGGCGGCCACTGGTGTCGTTCCGGGTCCAGTAAGTGTGAAAGTTGCCGTGGTAATGGTAAGCGGGTCCATTCCTTCGCTAAAGCTTGCGCTTACCGCCGCAGTGGTAGGAACATTGGTGGCATCCGCCAACGGACTCGTGAGCGTCACGAGCGGATGAATAGTGTTTACAGCTGCCCCTGTCGTGAATGTCCAGACATAGTTGGTGAGTAACCTGTTACCGGCAAGGTCAGCGGCAACTGTTGTAATGGTCGAGGTGTAGGTTGTGTTCGGCGACAGGTTCGTCATCGGCGTAAAGGTTGCCGTATCGCTAATGGCCGCGTAGGACACGAGCCCACTGATCGCGACACCGCCTGGTGCTGTCAGCGTAAAGCTTGTGGCGGTGATCGTGGATGGATCCATCGGCGCGCTGAAGATGGCACTAACCGCCTGGTTGAACGGAACCGCTGTCTCTGCGTTGACCGGATTTGTGGCGATCACAGTTGGACGAGTTGTGTTCGGAGCGGCTCCGGTTGTGAAAGTCCATACATAGTTGTTCGCTAGAGGGACACCGCTCAAGTCCTCGTTCCCCGTTGTGGTGGTGGCCACATAGGTCGTAAGCGGTGCGAGCGGCAACGTTGGCGCGAAGGTCGCTACCGACCCGGTCACTGAGTAGTTCACGCTACCTGCGACAGCCACTCCGCCTGGACCGGTTAGGGTGAACGTCGCGTTTGTGGTATCAGAAGGAATCATGGCGACGCTGAAGGTAGCCGAAAGGCTCTGATTCAAAGCCACACCCGCGGCGTCGTTTACAGGAACTGTCGAAATGACCGTTGGAGCCGCCGGAGCGGGAACCGTTCGGAATACCCATTCATAATTGGTCACCAGATTGATTCCCGTGGAGCTTTGCGCCCCAACGGTGATCGTCGCGACATAGGTCGTACTCGTAGCCAGATTTGCGGAGGGCGTGAAAGTCGCCGTAGAAGTGGATTCATTGTAGGTAATCACACCCGCTGCAGTGACACCTCCAGCAGTTGCTACCGTAAATGTCGAGTTGGTGAGTGTAGCCGGGTTCATGCCGGTGCTGAACGTTGCGCTGATAGCTTGCGTCAGCAGCACCCCGGTCGCTTCGTTGGTGGGAACAGTCGAAATGACGGTAGGTGGCGGTGGTGGTGCGGCCGTCGTAAAGCTCCAACTGTAAGGTCCGGCCAGCGGTGTCCCAGCGGCATCCTGTGCACCTGCCGAAATTGTGGCGATATACGTCGTGCCATACGCCAAATTGGTCGCGGGAGTGAAGGTAGCCGAATTTGTTCCCGCCGAATAGCTGACAACTCCAGCCACAGCCACTCCACCCGGTGCCTGCAAGGAGAACGTTGCGCTGTTGATTGTGGCCGCGTTCATTGCGGTGCTGAAGGTTGCATTCTCCGCTTGCCCCACCGTCACGCCAGTCGCGGCATTGACGGGAGTGGTGGCGGTGACAGTTGGCGGAGCAAGCGCCGCAACGGTCGTGAAGCTCCAGCTATAGTTGCTGGCCAAAGCGATTCCGGCCGCGTTCTGCGCCCCGGTGGTGACCGTTGCCACATACGTGGTTCCAGAGAGCAGCGGCGAGGCTGGGGTGAATGTTGCCGTGGTGTTGTTGGCAGTGTAGTTGACACTACCGGCTACGACCGTCCCGCCAGGTCCGGACAGGGTGAACGTGTCCGTGTTGATGGTAGAGGCAGCCATCGCGGTGCTGAAGGTTGCGGAGGGATCTACTCCCAGAGCCACGCCAGCCGCGAGATTCAACGGATTCGTCGAGAGAACCATCGGTGCAACCGGAGCGGCGGCCGTTGTAAAGGTCCAGGCGTAGTTTGCAGCCAGAGCGATTCCGGCCGTGTCCTGAGCACCCGTGGTAATGGTCGCTACCAGCGTTGTTGAAGTTGGCAGACTTTCGGCAGGGCTAAAGGTAGCGACATTTCCGGTCCCGTTATAGTTCACGGTCCCCGCGATCGCTTTTCCCGCTGCCGAAACCGTAAAGGTCGAGGCATTGACGGTGGCCGCGTTCATCGCGGTGCTGAAGGTGGCACTCAGCATCTGGGAGACCGGCACATTGGTCGCGCCGTTGAGCGGTATGGTCGAGAGGACAGTCGGCGGGATCGGGGAGGATCCGGTCGTGAAACTCCACACGTAGTTCGCCGCAAGGGAGTTAGCAGGCAAGGCGGTGTCTTTCGCGCCCGTGGTGATAGTCGCAACGTAGGTTGTATTAGAGGAGAGTGCAGCCGCCGGCGTGAACGTCGCTGTATCTGCTGATGAGGAATAGCTGACCGCACCTGAGATCGTGGCACCGCCTGGCCCGGAAAGCAGAAATGTCGTCGCATTCAGCGTCGAAGCAGTCATCGCCTTGCTGAAGGTCGCCGTAATTGGCGGCGCAAGAGAAACTCCAACCGCTGCGTTAGCAGGAGTTGTAGAAGTGACTATGGGGCGAACCGTGTCCGCTAAGTTGACCGTTTCAAGGCCGCATCCGGCAAGGAAACCTGCGAACAGCATCGCTGTGATAACGGTAAGTCGAATCCTGAGCTTGCCCATTGCGCTGACCTCTGTATAACGAGAATCGCCATCATCGGCTCAGTCAGCTGAGCTCCTTGACAGCGTCCGTGTGTATGCCAGTGAAGGTAGCAGCGCCCAGAATGGGCATTCTGTGCAGTATTGCTCAAAATACCCCGGAGGGTGCAGAGCTTATGACTGCAAAGAGCTGAAGTTCCATCGAGATCTTCGTTCGCCGCATCTGGCGGCGCTTTCATTCGCCGCTTTGAAGCACAACGGCGAGGGTGCGGAAGACACGAATTTGCCGACTGTATGTGATCAATCCGAGTTGACGAAAGCGTTTCAAGAAGAAACTTACGCGTGACCGGGTCGTGCCCACCATCTCGGCCAAGGCTTCGTGCGTGATCTTCGGTATGAGCGTGCTGGTCGAACCCCGGAGTCCCTCCTGGGCCATGATGAGCAAGATTCGTGCAAGCCGCCGTTCGCTCGAGTTGAAGAATTGATCGACGACAGCGGCTTGCGCTCTCACACCCCGTAAAAGCAAAAAATGCAGGAAGATACCTGCCAACTCTGGCTGTTCGCTTATCGCTTGTAGCATCTGCGCGCGTCCGATTACAAGCGCGGTGCATGGGGAAACTGCAATGGCAGTGGCGGTCCGAATACGAGGGAGAGCCGGAAGAGAGTCCTCCCCAAGAAATTCGCCACTCCTAATGTTCATCACCGACGCTTCGCGTCCGCTCCCAGAGTTGACCACGAGTCGGGCCGTGCCGGTCAATAGATAGAAGATGCAGTCGGCTGGACATCCCTGAACGTAGAGACGTTGATTCTGGGTGAACGTGACCACAGCGTGGGCCACACCGGAGACAATGGTCTCATCAGGGACATGTAATTCACTCGGGCTTTGTAAAGATTGCAGCTTATTACTCAACACAAAGCCTCGACAGAAGAATTAAGGAGAAAGCGCGCAACACGGCGATGTTGTCTTTTGCACACCTTAAAGCGAGGAGTGCCCGCTTGCCGTGGATGGTGTTCTGAGACCTGCCGCGTCGGGTGGGTCGCAAGTGCTTCCGCAACGCCGTCACTCATCCACCATGTCGGGATTCGCAGTCGACCTTCGAGCGCTGATGGAGTGGTCGGCCGGCACTAGTACCTCCACAGCATCGTGAGTGCCGGTGCAGGAGTGACAAGAACAGCACAATGCAATTCGACGGAATGGGAACGATCACCAGCTTTGCCGAAATGGACTGTGACAACTTCAGCGTGGGCATCGATTTTTCTCAGCTTAGTCAATGAAGCTTTGGCTGATTGACGCCGAAGCTTTGAATACTTGTTGAAGCACTTCGATCAAGTGAAGAGGTGGGACTGGCTTTGCGAGTACTTCGAACTGGTGTCCGGCCACCAACCCCGGGGACAAAAACCTTTGCGGTGGCTGCGTTCCCGAATATCAACAAGGATTCCGCACTGAAGCCCGTTAGATTGAGGATCGCAGTGAGAGTGGTTGCGATGATCCAATCGTCGTAAACGACGAAAGCACGCCGTCCCATTGTGGTCATGGAGCTCCTTTATACGAGCGATGATCAGTAACCGCTGTCTTCGGCAGTTCAAGAGCAGGTGAGCGGGGGAAGTAACTCCGAGGATACTCCTTTATTGGAGTGAAGCGGCCACAAAGATTAGCCTGCTCGCCTTCGTTCAGTTACGCATTGATTGCAGCCTTGATCCGGACGACCCTATCCGCCTAACGACCCTTTTCTCCCTGAATCACGTCGAAGTCCACCTCATCTCCTGCTTTGAGCTTGCATCCATTGCTCTGGATGGAGGAATAATGAAGGAAGACGTCAGTGTCACAACCGGGAAAGCCGAAACCCTGGCGTTGTTAAACCACCTCATTGTGCCACCGAACTACGCCATATTGCCCCCTGAGGACGGGACTAACACTATGGTTTTAGATGAGCGGCATCTGTTCTGTCCCCTACATAGCGAGGGCAAAGATAACTCGACCCGTGTCAATGTGGGTGAAGTCGATATCTAAACACCTCAAGTTCCAGACTCAGCCTCCTGGAGAAAGTCCTGCCCTACCTAAGCAGTATTCCATTCGGCCATGCCGCAGTTTGACTGCAAGCGGATAAGGTCACTCACCGAGATGAGGGCGATCGTTTCGCTTACCGGCGACTTCCTCGCCATGGCTTACGCCACGGACCGGGTGCGAGCTTCGCAGAATTTCAGCTCCTGGAACATTACAAAGATTACCGAAGCCGGAGTGCTTGCTGGGCTTAGCTTTCTGGCATTCTGCACCATAGCTCTTGCCATCGGCAAATACAAGATGCACCTCGATAACGATCATCTGCGTACCTTCTGCGTCATCGCCGTCATCGACGGGGGCCAGGCAATCACCTACGTTGTGCGTGACCGTAAATTATCTTTACCGCCTGCTTCCAACGAGGTGGCTTGTTAGGTATTCTGCGGCGGAGGTGTTCATCATGTCGCTACTTGCAAATCACGGCATTAGAATGTCTTCGCTTCAGTTCGCCGTCTTGGGTTCGGAGTTTTTGGCGGCAAAGCTATCTTTCTTGCTCCTAACCTTCATCAAACTTCCAATTCTCGGTCGAACGAGGATGTCTTGAGTATCCCTCTTGATCAGGTCAGTTGAGCAAAGCGATACAGTCTTGACATTCCCCACATGGCATCCTGAAAAGATGAGCACACACCTTCGTCATGACCACGACTTGCTTCACAAAAGCCTTCTGATCGGAAAGCTTCCGCGCAACTTGAGCTGGGCAGATACAGTTGAGCTGATCGGACAAATCGGCGACGTACAGACTCATGGAAGCGACGAATATGTCTTCACCGTGGGAACACAGCGAGCCTTCTTTAAACACCCGCACACTCACGAGCTTGATGTCGCAGAAGTTGCACGGTTACGGAAGTTCCTTCGGGACGCCGGTCCCACCCTGTCCCCTGTAGAAGTCAAACAGCCCTGCCGCATGGTGGTTGTGATCGATCATCACGCCGCGCATGTTTACCAGGACTTCAATGGGAAGGTCCCCGAACTCGAGGAGACGGTGAGGCCTTATGACCCATTTGGCTTCCACCATCACCTCATTCACAAGAAAGAAGCCCATTACACAGGCGAGAGAGTGCCTGAGGAGAAGTCGTTCTACGAAGAGATCGCGAAAGACCTGCTACCGGCCAACGAGATCGTTCTGATCGGACATGGCACCGGCAAGAGCAGCGCGGTCGATCACCTGGCGGAATACCTGAAGCAGAAACACCACGATACCTCACGTCATGTGATCGCTACGGAGACCGTGGATCTGTCCACGCTCACCGGCCCAGAGATCGAGGCGATCGCTAAGCGTCACATGATCGCAGTCGTTTAGATCAAGCGATAAACCCTTCGCCCGCTGCAAAGCTCCGGAGCAAGTCATTATGGTCGAATGCCAAATCCATGATGAGAGTCTGTCCGAGTGGGTACCAGGCGACCCCTGAAGATCGTCCGCGGCCGCGGAGATTAGCTTTGATTGAAGATCGGTCGACCACATGGTATCGAGTCACCATCGAACCGCTCCTGCCAGGTACTCAACGCAAGATCAGGCTTGCTAGCTACACATGCGCAGAGCCTGCGTCCACCATCTGCGGCTACAGCGTTGCCGATTGTGTCTGTGTGGGGCTCGCTTGGCTATTGTTGGTCTGGGTAGGCGTGTTATGTTCGGATGCTTCGGGGATGGCAACCTCTTCCTGGGATCTGAAGGCTGAGAGCGGAACTCTGTTGCCGTCAGCATCGATCTCGTTTGACTCCACAGAAAAATGTGTAAGGTGCGCAGCGCCGAAGCTGGTGGTGATGGCGACATCGGCGGCGTCCCGTCCGGTGGCCATCAGGATCCTTCCCAGCCGACGATAGTTGTGGCGTGCGTCCAAATCGATCCACTTTCCATCGAGGAAGACCTGGTACCACGCACTAAAATCGCCAGGGCCGCTGTAGGGGCGGCGAATATCACCTATGTAGCCGGTGACATAACGAGCGGGAATGTTCTGGCAACGCGTAAGCGTGATGGCAAGATGCTGAAAGTCCCGGCAGACGCCAACCCGTTCGGTGAGGACGTCCATGGCCGTCTTGGTAGGGCGTGCCGCGTTGTAGTTGAAGGTGACCTTGTCGTGGACCCAGTCACGAATGGCAATCGCACGCTGCCAGCCGTCGGCATAGGATCCGAACAGATCCTGGGCAATCGCGCCGAATTGGTCGACCTGGCAGTAGCGGCTGGGTAGAAGGAACTGCAGCGTGTCTGCAGGAAGCTCGTCAATGGCAGCCTGCCGGGCGTCGGCGTAAACTGGGTCCGCCTCCGGGTTAGCGTCAATCACGTTCGTGCTGGAGAGCCACAGGTATCCAGCGGGTGCGACAAAGCGGGTGCAGCGGTTGCCGAAAGCGTCCAGGTAGTCTCGCGACGGTACGATCGATTTCGTATAGTTGGTGGACGCCGGGCTGTGATCAAACGGGTTGTCGAGAGACTCGATCAAGAGTTCGCCGCCGGAGCGCAGGAGTGGCTCGACTGAAGGGTGCAGATGAAGCATTGCCACGATCGCCGTGGGGGCGGGGAGGCGAAACTGAACGTCAAATCCTGAAAGAATGAGCAAGAGAGAACTCCTATGTCGATGTGAAATGGCTTAATCGTTCGTGCGAGTCAACAGTTTAGCTCGTAGTCTCCGGCTCGCCATCGCCGCCCTTCCAATAAGCCGTGGATAGAACTCTGCACCGACGTATAGCATGAAGGTATCCATGGGAATTCAAGTAGAAGTGCATCATCGGACAGCGTACCGCTACGAACGACCAGTCTCTCTTGGTCCGCAGGTCATTCAGTTGCGCCCCGCCCCGCACTGTAAAACGCCGATCCATGATTACATGCTGAACGTGACACCGGCCGACCACATTCTGCACTGGCAGTTCGATCCATTGGGCAACCACCTGGCGCGCGTGATCTTTCCACGCAAGACGTCCGACTTGATTGTCGATGTAACACTGGTCGCGGACATGACTCCTCTGAATCCTTTCGCATTCCTGCTGGAACCAGGTTTCGAGACCCATCCCTTTCAGTACCCTGCGGAGCTGGCGCACAATCTTGAGCCCTATCGCTCACTGGAAGCGAAGGGGCCGCAGCTCGAAGCCTTCCTGAACACATTCCCGGCGGCTGCACAAAATACCATTGCGTTCGTGGGAGACGTGACAGCTCGGGTGTGCGACCGGGTGGGTTACGTGACGCGAATGGAGCATGGCGTACAACCGGTCGAGCAGACGCTGCGGGACCAGACCGGTTCATGCCGCGATTCAGCGTGGTTGCTGGTACAGGTATTGCGCTCGTCGGGGCTGGCGGCGCGCTTTGTCTCCGGCTATCTGATCCAGTTGGCTTCCGACCCACCCGCAGACGACAATGCACCGGGCCCAAAGGTGGATGCAGCTGACCTGCACGCGTGGGCAGAGGTCTTCCTGCCGGGCGCCGGTTGGATCGGTCTCGACCCGACCTCCGGCCTCTTTACCGCCGAAGGGCACATCCCGCTGGTTTGCACCCCAAGCCCCTTGCAGGCGGCACCCGTCTCGGGCACAGTTGAGCCCGCTAAGGTTGATTTCAGTTTCAAAGTTTCTGTTCGGCGCCTCAACCAGGCGCCTACCCTGGCAAACCCCTATAGCGAAGAAGAGTGGACAAGGGCAAGGGAGCTCGCGCACCAGGTTGATCGCCAACTGATCGAACAGGATGTTCGCCTGACAATGGGAGGCGAGCCCACCTTTGTGGGTATCGATGAGCCCGAAAGTCCGCAGTGGAATTTGGAGGCGCTTGGCCCCAGCAAGCGAACCCGGGGGTTGATCCTCATCCGGCGCCTCCGCGAGCGAACCGCGCCCGGCGGCCTGCTGCACTTTGGACAGGGAAAGTGGTACCCGGGGGAGCCTCTACCGCGCTGGGCATTTCAATGCATCTCCCGCTGCGATGGCATCCCGATATGGGAAGATGCAGACCTGATCGCGCGCGAGGAAGACGACGCCAGCCTCTCCCTCGACGACAGTCTCAGCTTTCTGAAAGCCTTGACGCGTCGCCTGCAGGTGACGGAAGACAGCATCCTCGCCGCATTCGAACCCGACAACGAGGCCGGCGAAACGCAGCAGCCGACCGGCTATATCCTTCCGCTCCGCCGCCGTCAGCCAGCCGCCCGCCTCGCCTGGTCGAGCCAGCTCTGGTTCGCTCGCCCCCAGCGGCTGACCCTCTTCCCAGGCGATTCGCCCATCGGCTACCGCATCACCGCTGACCTGGTCCCGTTTGTCGCCCCCGACGAACTCACCTATGAAGCCAAAGGCGAGGATGGCCTACCTATCCTCCCAGCTGGTCCAGCGCGACGGCCGGAGCTGTTCGAGATAACGCCCGATCCCGATCCCCTGCCTCCGCTCTCAAGTACAGCCGACACAGCGCCGGAGCTGATTCGCCCTGCGCTGTGCGTTCAGGCAGTTGAAGGCCGCATCCACGTCTTCCTGCCGTATACGCCTGGCGTCCCAGACTACCTAGACCTGGTCGCAGCGGTGGAAGACACCTGTCGTCATCTGGGAATGCCGGTTTGGCTTGAGGGCTACACACCCCCTCGTGATCCGCGCCTCCGTTCTTACGGGCTCACACCCGATCCGGGCGTCCTCGAAGTAAACCTGCCGCCCACAAGCAACTGGGATGATCTCGAAGAGCTTAACGCGATCCTGCACGAGGAAGCCCACAGCCATCGCCTGATCGCGGGCAAATTCGCCTACGACGGCAGCCACCTCTCAACCGGAGGTGGAAGTCACATTGTGCTGGGCTCCCAGGAGGTCCTCGAAAGCCCCGTTCTGCGCCGCCCAGACCTGCTGCGCAGCATGTTAACTTTTTGGCAGAGGCACCCCTCGCTGTCATACCTTTTCTCCGGCATGTACGTCGGACCCACAAGTCAGTACCCACGCGTCGACGAGGCGCGCGTCGACGCGCTCTACGAGCTTGAAGTCACCTTCAGCCAGTTGCCCGATGGCGAGTGTCCGCCCCACATCCTCGACGGCCTCTTCCGCAATCTGCTCGTCGATGTTACCGGCAACACGCACCGGGCCGAGTTCTGCATCGATAAGATGTACCCGCCCGAAGGCCAGGGTCTCCGCCTCGGTCTGCTGGAGTTGCGCGCATTCGAAATGCCTCCTCACTTCCGCATGGGCCTGATCGAAATGTTGCTGGTCCGTGCGCTTGTCTCCATCTTCTGGAAGCAGCCGTACACCGAAAACCTGGTGCGCTGGGAGAGCACGCTGCACGATCGCTTTATGCTGCCGCACTTTGTTGAAGACGACTTCAAAGAAGTCTTGCGCTACCTGCGCGGACAAGGACTCCCGTTTGAAGATACTTGGTTCCGCACCCACCTTGATTTCCGCTTTCCGCGCATCGGTTCGATCGCAGCAGAGGGCGTGCAGCTTGAGCTCCGGCAGGCTCTCGAGCCTTGGAACGTGCTTGCGGAAGAAACGAACTCGGGTCGCACGGGCCGCAGTGTGGATTCGTCGCTCGAGCGCATGCAAGTGAAGCTGACTGGACTCCCTGCTGGTTCACGCTTCCTGGTCGCCTGCAACGGGCGCCGGGTTCCGCTGAAGCCGACCGGCATCACAGGCGAAGCCGTAGCAGGTATTCGGTATCGCGCGCGCCGGCTCTCGGCTGCGCTGCATCCTACGATCCCGGTTCATACGCCGCTGCTCTTCGACCTGATCGATACGTGGAAGAATCTCTCTATCGCTCGCTGTACCTACTTCGCCGGCCCGCCGGATGGCACCATGCACACCACCCGGCCACGCAATGAAGAAGAAGCCAGGGCGCGCCGGCTCGAACGCTTCCAGGTTTCAGAGCCTCCCGCCGACCCTATGCCAAGCCCTGCGGAAGAGATCAATACGGTGTTTCCTATGACGCTCGACCTGCGCTTCCCGCCGCCACTCGCTCCATCAACGCCCGGCTCTAATCTCCTCCCTATGGAGTTGCTGCCTTGATCGGCGACCTCTACCAATCAGCCCTGCGATACGGGGACACCTTCGATGAATCGTCAGCAGATGGCGTACGACCACGAGCGCACTGGGAACCCCTCATGGACTCGCTGCATTCTCTCGGCGCAGAGGAACTAGGCCGTCGATGGGCCCTCGCAGAGCGGCGTATCCGCGAAAATGGCATAACCTACAACATCTACGGCGACCCCCTGGGCGCAAATCGGCCATGGCGCACAGACGTCCTTCCGCTGCTCATCGAGGGAAAAGAATGGAGCCTCATCGAGGCCGGGATCATTCAGCGAGCGGAGCTGCTGAGCCGTCTGCTTGAGGATCTTTACGGCCGGCAAGACCTCTTGAAAGAGGGTCACTTTCCCGCGGCGCTGCTGTTTGGCAATCCTGCCTTCCTGCGTCCCATGGTCGGCGTTGCGGTCCCCAAACATAGCCATCTGCACATGCTGGCGATAGATCTTGCACGGTCCCCCGATGGCCAGTGGTGGGTGCTTGCCGACCGCACGCAGGCACCCTCAGGCAGCGGGTATGCGCTCGAAAACAGGGAGATCGTCTCCGACCTGTTGCCTGAGGTGTTTCGCACCTCCAACGTCCGGCGTTTGGCTCCCTTCTTCCGGGCACAACGCGAAGCGCTGATTGCCATAGCACACTGCGACAATCCCCGAGTGGTGCTGCATACGCCCGGACCCCACAACGAAACCTACTTCGAGCATTCCTTCCTGGCCCGGTATCTCGGCTTCACGCTCGTGTCGGGCGCCGATATGACCGTGCGCGATCGCCGCGTCTACCTCAAGACGGTCAGCGGACTCGAACCGGTGGATGTGATCCTGCGACGCGTCGACGACGGCTTCTGCGATCCCCTCGAACTGCGCGGCGACTCGCTGCTCGGGGTGCCGGGGCTGGTCGACGCCATCGTCGCCGGCAATGTCACCGTCGCAAACGCACTCGGCAGCGGCCTGATCGAGTCCGCGGCCATCATGCCGTTCTTACCCGGACTGGCAAAACATCTGCTCGGCGCAGAGCTTATACTGCCCTCGGTCGCGACCTGGTGGTGCGGACAGCCGCGTGCCCTCGACTGGGTGCTCAACCACTTGGAGTCGGTCGTCGTCAAGCCGGCCTTCCCGTCGCGCGGCATGGAGCCGGTCTTCGGATCGGAACTGCCCGAACGCGAGAAAACCGCGCTCATCGAGCGCCTCCTTGCCTTTCCGCACGAATACGTCGCCCAGGAACAGGTGGCGCTGTCCACCGCACCAGTGTGGGAAGACGACCGCCTCAAGCCGCGTAGTATGGTGCTCCGGACCTACGTCTTAAACACGGGCAACACGTGGGTTGCGCTGCCGGGCGGTCTGGTCCGCGTCTCTGAGGCCAGCGGCACCGTCGTCTCCATGCAGCGCGGCGGCCATAGCAAGGATGCCTGGGTTTTATCGGATCAGCCGGTGGATACCTTCAGCATGTTGCGCCCCGCCACCGAGCCGCTTGAGCTGCGGAGAGCCTCGCTCATCGTCCCAAGCGGTGTAGCCGACAACACCTTCTGGCTCGGCCGCTATGTCGAGCGCGCTGAGAACTTGGCGCGAACCCTTCGTTCCATCATCCCCGGACTTCGGCACGCAGAAGAGACCGAACTTGCCGGCCTCCTCAGTCTTCACGGCAGCCTGGGCTCGCGACAAAGCAAGCTGCCGAAGTCAAGGCGCTCTAACCTGAGCTTCGACGCGCTCGAGAAAGAAGTTGTCTCCCTCCTGACTGACATCGAGCGGTGGGACAGCCTGCCCCGCACGCTCGGCGAAGTTGGACGCGTGGGCGGCAACGTGCGCGAACGCCTCTCCGCCGACATGATGCTGCTCATCGGTCAGATCCGCACCTGTATCAAGAGCGACCGGCGCATGGCCCTGCCCGAATACTCGGTGATGCTCACCGGTTGTCTGGAACTGCTATCAGCCTTCTCAGGAATGGAGCGCGAAAACCTCATCCGAGGCTCGGGATGGTTGTTCATGAGCCTCGGACGCCGGCTCGAGCGAGCTATCGATGCCACCCGGCAACTCCGCGTCATTACCAGGCCTCTATCTGCCGAAAATTGGAGGTACCTTGAGTACCTGCTGGAGGTTGCGGACAGCTCCGTCACCTACCGCACGCGGTACTACACCACCCTTCAACCTCTTGCCGTGCTCGATGTGCTCATGCTCGATGAAACCAATCCGCGTTCGCTGGAATTTCAGCTCAACCATCTCGTCGAACTCTATGCGAAGCTGCCCCGCTATGACCCGTCAGACCTGAAGACGATGCAGAACGCATTGGACTTGCTACGGCGCATCGATCTCCGGGCCATGATCTATCCTGGCCCGGAGAAAGCCGATCGCCGCGATGCCGGACTACGGCGCCTCGACCGCTATCTCGCCGACCTTGAAAGCCTGCTGCCCTCCTGGTCCAATAACCTTTCCAGCCGCTACTTCAGCCATGCGCGGACTCTGCCGATCAACATGGGACAATGACGGGCATGCTCTACAGAATCAGCCACCGCACCACCTACAAATACGGCTCACCGGTCTCCGTGGGTAATCACGTAGCCTGCCTCAAGCCTCGCTCCTACCAGCAGAACCAGCTCCTTCACAACACGCTGCGGATCTCCCCAAAACCGATCACGCTTACCGAGCGCGCGGATTACTATGGCAATATCCTGTGGTTCTTTACGGTGCAGGAGCCACATCAGGAACTCGTCGTTGAATCCCGTAGCGAGGTGCTGCGCGCCGGCACGCAGCCGCTCCAGCTTCGAGCTTCCTTGCCGTGGGAAGAATCCACCCTGGCGCTCGCGCACGATCATACGCCGGAAGGTTTGAACGCATATCAATATCAGTTCGAGTCGCCGCGAATTCGCATTCATCGCGACTTCGCAGCTTATGCGCTTGAATCCTTCACCCCAGGACGTCTCATGTCGGAGGCGCTGCTTGAGCTCACAGCGCGTATTCATCATGATTTCCGCTTCGACTCAAGGGTCACAACCGTTCGGACGACGCCCGAAGAGGTTTTCAAGAAACGTGGAGGCGTCTGCCAGGACTTCGCGCATGTTCAGATTGCCTGCATGCGATCGATCAATCTCGCTGCTCGGTATGTCAGTGGCTATCTGCGGACCTATCCGCCGCCGGGCAAGCCTCGGGCGATTGGAGCCGACGCATCACACGCCTGGGTGTCTGCCTACTGCCGCGGCGCTGGCTGGCTCGATATGGACCCCACCAACAACGTCGCCCCCACGGACGGACACGTCACCGTAGCCTGGGGCAGAGACTACGGTGATGTGAGCCCTCTGCGGGGACTCATTCTGGGCGGAGGAGGGCACAAACTCCACGTTGAAGTAGACATGGAACCCGCCGAGTAGGCAATGTCGTGAAAGGTGATGTTTCCAGTGCAATGCAATCTCTCGATCACAGCCCCAGCGTGACGGTGCGCATCACGAAGGGAGCACGGTAGATCGATGCAGAAAAGCTTCCATCAAAGACCGCGCGCCAAGTTCGCCCGCATCAACGCAGCGGTACGGAAATCCTAGCGTGTCTACGCTTCTACAACGAACCGCAGCTTGGAGCGCGTTGTGCCCATACGAAGCATTTGATCAAACAGTCGCGTTATCTGGTGCCGAACTCCATCGTAGTCACGCGCGGCTGTCCGCAGCACTCTGACTTTTGCTTCAAGGATGTGTGCGAGCCGCTTTGGGATCTCTTCATCCGTGCAAGGCAGCTTGGACACATCACTCCACTGCTGGAAAATGTTCTTTCTCGCATAAGCCGCTCACAAGCAGCAACGTCACCTGACACGAAGCTTGAGACCGAAGCTATCCCATCTCCATTACTCCAGATTCTTGCGTCACAGACCTACGCTCCCGCCTCACGTGACCAGCCACCATCATGAGCGGCTTTCTTCCGTGAGATCGACGAGTTTGTTACTCCTGAAATGGAGGGCTTGGTTCTCCGCGCATTCGCGTCGGCAAGGGCTGCCTTGGTTCTCTTTGAAGCGGCCTCAACCTCCTGCTCAGCGACGACGGGCGGCCTAGCCCTGCAACAAATTGAGACGATGTGCTTCCGTCTCGCTTATCTCGAGGAAGCATCCGTAGCCGCTTCGAACTGCCGTAAGAGGCGTGGCATAGCGGGGATGGGCGATGCCTGCGGATTCAAAAGCGTCCGTCAAATCATTGATGTCGATGAAGGTGCGAGCAACACCGTGCAGAGATCCTGGCGGCCCACTGATCGCACACACCGCGGAGAGCATGCGCCCGAAAGGATTCACCTGCTTCAAATTCAGGAAAATTACCGCCATGGTGCATATACGTCTGGCTGAACGCGGCGGATGGGTCCGTCCGGCGTTAACTGATAAGTAATCCTTCAAGCAATACTTGACGTTGCAGATCGGAGAGAACCACTGATGCTGTTAGCAGGGTGGTAACGTGTCCGCAAGTACCAAAAGGACGGCCAAGATTCCTGCCAACAACTTTTATGAGAATGGACGTTCTGTAGGCATCAAAATCCCAGCTTGAAGACAATCCTTTCGTGAGAGCGGAACAAGCCGGAAGCCGAGGCGAACAGGCCCTGCAACGTACCCTGATGGCACGCCCGGTTTGCAAGCGTGCCGATGCACGGGAGTTTGCTCTGCTGCTGATGATGTTGCAACCATTCTTGCTGACGGGGCCTGGCACCGGGCGGATGATCTCGACGCGCGCACAGGCGCAGGAGCTTTAGCTATCGATTGGGCGGTGCTGCCGTCGGGAGCCTTTCGGGATACATCTTCCTGATTGCGAAAATGTCTTTCCTTCTCTAGGGTTTAAGCCGGGCTCTTCCCGTGACGTACTCATCCGGCGTTCGCGAGATTGCGCTGCGCGAACTGTGCCACGTGGGGCGGGTCGGTCCGAACTTTGGACGAGTGCGGCGACTCTCATGATGATGGGAACGGTGACCATCCTGATTCGGCGCAGCTTCTGTGCAGCAAACGGGATAAACTGGCTAGGTCATTGATAGCGTCACTGCCTTGCCTCGGCAGACTTGGAGAATTCTGACGAGTAAACGTCTGGAGATTTCCGCAGGGTTTCCTCGGAACCGAGGCTGTTTACTAGTCGTATCCCGCCACACGGGATAGGTTTCAGGAGACATTCCAAATGCAACGTCTGTTTTTCGCAGCCGCCCTGCTCCCCGGGTTTGCGGCTCCCCATGCGCTACAGGCTCAAATTGCGGCCCAGGCTGTACCTCAGGCTGCGTGCAGCAGTGCGCCGCTCAGCGGCACCGTCCAGGATAGTACCGGCGCCGTGATCCCCGGAGCAACCGTTCAGTTAGATGGCGGCCCGAATGGAGCTTTGGGTGGAACGAAGGGTTCAAGTGCGACCAGCGGCAGCGATGGACGCTTCGTGTTTCCGTGCGTCAGCGCCGCGCCGCATCAGCTCAGCGTGACGGTTCCCGGCTTTGCGCCCTTTCAGCAGGCGCTTGCCGCGAAGCCTGCGGGCGATTTGCACCTGACGCTGGTACCCGCGGATGCGGTGACCGTCAATGTGCAGGCGGATTCGCCGGACATGGAGCCGATTCTGGGTGGGCTGAATGGGACGACACTCTCGGGATCGCAGCTGAACACGCTGGCGGATGACCCGGACGATTTGCAACGGGAGTTGCAGCAGTTGGCCGCGGCCGCGGGCGGACCGCCTTCGGGTACGGTGATTTCCGTAGATGGTTTTCAGGATGACAGCCCGCTGCCGCCAAAATCTTCGATCGCAAGGGTTGAGGTGAACCCGGACTTGTTTTCAGCTGAAAATCGCCAGCCACCGTGGGAGGGCGGACACATCCAGATCTATACGAAGCCTGGCGCCGAGCACTATCACGGCTCGTTGTTTACGACGAACTCCTCGTCGTTTGAGAATGCGCGCGATCCGTTCTCTGACGCGCCTGCGGCGATCGGCAAGCAGCGGTATGGCTTTACGCTGAACGGGCCAGTGCTAAAGCAGGGATCGAACTTTTCGTTGGCCCTCGAGCATCGTCAAATCGACGAGTTTGCAGTGGTAAATGCAGTAACGCTGGATGCGGCGGGGAATCAGACCCCCACCATTTCAAACGTAGCGACGCCGCAGGCGCTTTGGATCGGTAACGCACGTTTGGATTGGCAGCTCGGGCCGAAGAATATCGCGTTTGCGAGTTATTCGGCAAAGGTAGATCACTTGTCGAACGTGGGGGTAGGTGGTACATCGCTAGTTGAGAACGGATACGACTCGCAGACGTATGACCACATCATTCGCTTGAGCGATACGACGACGATCTCGCCGGACCTGCTGCATGAGGCTCGAGTGAGCATCGATTTTCGAGGAGAGATCGACAACCCGACGTCGAATGCGCCAGAGGTGTCGGTGGCGGGTGCGTTTACGGGAGGGGGAGCGGATATCGGTGCGCAGCGCATCCGGCAGATTCGGACGGAGTTGGATGACGATATCCTGCTGACGAAGGGGAAGCACTCCATCAAGGCGGGCCTTCAGTTTTTTGACTACGTGGAGCACCAGACGCTGACGACGGACTTCAACGGGACGTACTACTTCGGTGGCGGCACGGCGCCGGTGCTCGACGCGAACAACAATGCGACGAGCGCGACCGAGACGATCTCGGGGCTGGAGCAATATCGGCGGGCACTGGCGAAGCTGCCGGGCGGAACGCCAACGCAATACTCGTCCGTTGCGGGAAGCCCTCAAGTGGACTTCACCGAGGTGTACCCGGCGTTCTTTGTGCAGGATGACATCAAGCTGGTGCCGAATGTGACGCTTTCGGCAGGGTTGCGGTATTTTATGGCGAACCATCCGCTACAGGAGGACGGATTTACGCCGCGTCTGGGAGTCTCGTGGGTGCCGGGCGGAAACAAGACGCTGACCCTGCAGGGTCATCTTGGCTTGTTCAGCGGGCATAGCCCGAATGGCCTGGCGATGACGGAGGCGGAGCTGATGCGCGAGGATGGAACCGCGCGGGTGACTTCGCTGGTTTACAACCCGGTGTACGGTGCGCCTGCGACGACGGGGAGCTCGGTGATCAACGCGCTGCGCACGACGGCGGCAAATTACAACAGCAACCAGGGATTGATGGCAGAGGTTGGGTTGCATAAGAGTTTGCCGCTCGGGTTCAACTTCTCGGCGAATGCAACCTACATCCGCGGGTGGCACCAGGAGCGCACGCTGAATGTGAATACGCCGTTGAACGACTCGCCGACGGGACCAAGGCCGGGAGTGCTGAACGAGGACGTGCTGCAGCTGCAGAGCTCGGCGGATACGGCGGGCGATGTCGAGTTCGCAGGGATTGGGAACTCGAAGTACAAATTCTTACATTTCTTCGTGGGTGCAGTGCGGGTTCACGTGCTTTCGGATGCCGACGACAACGCGTTTTCTTCCCCGCAGAGTTCGTCAACGAATGCAGGAGAGTATGCGCTCGAGACCGGCGAATCGAAGTGGGAGAACTTCGGGAATGTCGACATGCACCTGCCGGAAAAAATCGTGATCACGACCAACTACTACGGCAATGGCAACTCGCCGTTCGACATCACGACGGGCCTGGATAACAACGGCGATGGCAACTTCAACGATCGGCCACAGTTTGCCACGCCCGGGCAGATGGATGCCGTAGCAACTCCGTATGGGAATTTGGTCGCAAGCGGCGGGACGGGGGTTCTTGCAAGAAACATTGCGAGTTTGCCCTGGAACTTCCACGTCGACGGCAACATTCAGCGAGTGTTCACGCTGACGCGTGACCCGAAGGCAGATCACCAGCAGACGCTGACCGCGAACGTGCGGTCATCGAATCTGCTGAACCATACGAACGTTACGGCAGAGGGAAGCGTGCTGGGATCGCCGTTGTTTTTGGTGCCTTACTCGGCCGACAACGGGCGCCGGGTTGAGGGTGGGCTGCGGTACAACTTCTAGCCCGCTGCCCACCCATCAGCCCGTGCTACTCGACCGTGAGTGAAACTTTGCTCATGGTGGTGAGCCCCGCTGTTATCTTCCGCGCTCCAAACGACATTGCCTATGAATAGCGGTCCCGCTATGCAGGTCGCCGCTCCCTTGATAAGTATTCCTGAACAGATCATCGATTCGGGCACTCGAACTACAGTCCAGCATCGTCACAGCTCGCTCCCGCTGATTCAAAGTGGACGGGGTAGTTGCGGGGGGCTCCTTGGAGCGATCGCTGAGAGATTTGAAAAGGCGAGTTCCACTTCTATTCGCGGACTATTAGCGGACATCAGTGGCTAGTCACTCAACTGATGCATGTAATGCAGCGCAACGTGTTGCACCTAACAGACAGCTCTTCTGCATCGTGCTAACTTTCGGCAATACAGCATTCTCGCATTCGAGGAAACATGGCAGCGATTGGGATTATCGAAGTCGGCCATACGAGCGAAGATTCGCTGCTGGTCAACTTTACCGACGGAACGTTCGCCCTCTACTCGGTGAGTGACCTCATCCGCTTGCAGCCAATTCGTAGAATTGCCGAAGGGGATACTGCTGAAGTTGGGCAGGATTATCTTTAGACGCCTGGGTCTAACATTTCAGGTACTGAGATGTTGGTTGCACCCGCATTGACACGGCTCGAGATACCTTTGCTCTCGGCCAGGGTCGTAACGAGAAACCCGAACCCTTTCACCAGCTTATAAGTGCATGCAGAAGCCCACCCGCCGGACCTGGGCAACGCAGGCCCGACGGGTGACCTTTTTAGTTGTGATCGTCACGATCATGATCCTCGCGACCACGACCCAGTTCTGTCCTGAAGACATACTTGCCGGTATGATACGTGGCGGAACTCCAGGGTGCCTCCACCAGCCACCTGCCGTCGTCTTCACAACCCTTCAAGGTGACGTTGAAGGATGCGCTGACGCTTCCACCGGCAGGGATATTCCCAAGGGAAACCGGGAACGCAGACGGTGGAACAACCGTGACTGTGCAGCTGGACCTACGATCCTCCTCGCGCCGTAAGGTGATGCTGTTGACGAACGTGTTGTAAGCGGGTCCCACGTTTCCGTTCGTCGCCGTAAGCGTGATGGTGTAAGTCTTTCCTTCGTGCTTCACCATGGACGAGAATTTCAGACCATAGCCAGGAAGCATCGTGCGATCCACAATTCCCCAGTACGCCGGCTTCGCCTGCAGACCCATGTCGAACGGCAGCGGATAGTCCGTACGGGTGACTGGGAATCCGTCCAACCAGGTATCGTCATCGGCCATGCCCCAGATGGTCACAGCGCTGATCTTGCCGGCGAGATGCCGGAAGACCTCGAAGGTCTGCTCATAAAGCCAGCCCTGCTCTGCGAGCACCGCGGGCGGAATGGCTGAACCGTAGTCGCTCGTAATGTCGCCTGCGTTATAGACGCTCAGGTCGAATTCGGTGATCTGTTGTTCGAGAGATGGAAAGTGCTCATGCAGCGTGTCGACAGCGTTGACGATCGCCGAGGGCGACGGATAGTTGATCGAATTGTGCATTTCATGACCTACCCCATCGAGCGGAATGCCCCGCGAGCGAAGATCGTGCACCACCCGCACCAGGCAGGCCAGCTTGTTCGTATCCGTGGTGCTGTAGTCATTGATGAATAGCTTGGTACCTGCCGGAGCATACTCCCGCGCAGCCTTCAGGGCCACATCGATGTAGCTCTTGCCAAGCACGTTGTAGAACGGTCCATGAACCAGGCAATCCGGCTGACTTGGGTCGATGGGCTCATTCACTACATCCCACACATACACCTTGTTGCCGAAGTGTTGTACCTCACTTTGAATATGCTCTTGTATGTTGGCGGTGACCACGGCCTGGTTAGTGGCAGAGTTTGTTCCGTCCCCAGTGGCATAGGCCGGCGTCTGAGCACCAGTCGCCCAAACCAGGTTATGCCCGCGAACCCGCATCTTCTTGCAGACCGCCATTCCGACCTCGGAGTCAGCCAGACCATACGTGAAAACACCCTTTGCCGTCTCAACCGAGCTCCACTTCATGTCATTGCCGGAGACAATGCTGTCGAAATGCTTCGTGAGCAGCTGATTGTGCGTTCCCGACAGGTCGGTCTGATCGATCTCGGCACCCACCGGGAAGTACTCCGAGAGCGTCTCAAAGATTGAGGGAATATCGGTCTGGATCGTCGGTGGCGCGACATAGGTGAGCTGAAAGTCATCCAGGTAGAACGACACCAGATCATTTCCAGATGCAGGATTCGTCTGGAAGTACAGGCTCGCCGCTCCGGGATCATAAGCGCTGCTCATGTTGTAGCCCATCACGTTGACCTGGTGCCATTGTCCATCTGCCAGTATGGTGACCCCAGGGTAGCCCGTCACGGTGGGATAGCTGGTAGTCCCACTCAGTGTCGTCTGTAAGCTGACGTTGATGATGTGACTCGATCCATCGGTCGGAAGCAGCTTGACCCATCCGCTTATGTTGTACCTGGACCCGACATAAAGCTTGTCGCTCACACTGATAGAAGGCCCGTCATAATTGGCAATGCGCCCCGTAGTCAGCAGGCTGTGAGTCCCCGTGTGAGCGTCGGCAGTGGTGTTGGTGACAGATGACGAACCGGAGCGCGAACTCCAGCCATCAAGCCCTCCATCTTCAAAGGTGGAAGTGATGCCGCTATTATCCTGCTGGCTGGCATTGGGCGGTGCCGGCGCGAGTTCATTGATCGAGACATCGCTGATGTAAAAGGAATCGGTAGCGCTGCTTGATTGCAGATAGAGCAACAGGCTGGTCGGTGGACCGGGCTCATCGGAGAAACTGAACGTGCCTTGCACCTTCACCCAGGCTGTTGCTGAGAGTGGGCCGGACGTCGCCAGATTGCCGTACGCGCCCGAAGTGGCGCAGTCCGCTGTCTCAGTCGATAACGTCGCGGTCGGATTGCTGCTGTCCGGTGCCGCAAGCAGAACGTATGCAGTCACCTGGTAAGTGGCACCAGCCGCAATATTGTTTACCTCGAGCAGGTTGAGGCTGGGGCCCATGTACGTGGCCGTGCGATTACTGACGAGCAGGCTGTGCTCGTTACCCAGAGGATCGGCGAGTGGGGCTGTCGTGTTGGCCAGCTTCGCTGAACCCATCGGCGCCCAACCATCAAGGCCGCCATCCGTAAACGGGTAAGAAGCCACTGGGGTCCCGCCCGGAGGCGGTGCCGTCTCGGTAATCACCACATCATCCAGGTAGAAGGTCTGAGCCGACGTCGCACCCACAAGCTGCGCATATAGATTCAGCGCGGTCTCAGTGGTTGTCACAGTATAGGATCCACCGATCTGCACCCAACTACCGCTGTTCACCGCCACCTCGTAAGCGCCGATCGTGTCGTAACAGGTGCCACCCGAGCAGCTTGGGTCGGTCCGCTGAATGGTGAAGTTGGCATTGCCAGCCGGCTCTCCGTTCGCGAGGCGCACCCACCCCGTGATCGTGTACTTCGCGCCCGCGAGCAAGAGCGAGCTTGCATTGAGCGCGGGGCCACCTGAACCGGTCGCGCCTGTCGTGGTCAATAGACTATGCGATCCTGCGTAGGCGGCGAGCGTAGTGCTCACCGGGTTTGCCGCTCCATTGAAAGAGGTCCAGCCGTCTGGCGCATTATCTTCAAAGCCATAAGTAGCCACGGTCGTCTGGGCCTGCAGAGGCTTAGAGGCTGTCAACGAAAGCAAACTCAGAAGGAAAAGAAACAGACCACTGGGTTGGCGAAGAGAACTTGCCTTCGGATCACGGGCGAAACGGCTCATAATAAGTCTCCTGATGCTGGCGCTGTTTGCGTTCGGCCTCCTCACACCTGGCGAGCAGGCCCAAGGATAACGCTTAGTAATTCCCTTTATTGAGAGCCGCGCAACTATATGAACCTCACGAGAAGGCTGTCAACTGGAAAACTTCCTGTTTGGGCCAGGAGAGAAGACAAACGATAAGTTGGCTGCCTGATCGCATATCTCAGAAGCAACGAGGAAAGTAGTCCGGCAGAAATGCATGCCGGGATTGCGGCCTCGATTGCAGGTGAAGCCGGGTGGGATAATGACAGGTCTTCCAAAAGGCTTGAGCGCCTCGTGTTGTGTCCACCGGCCGCAGGACAATAATCTCCGTGACCGAGTGCTTCGTGCGTCATCATGGAAGCGGCGTAGCAAGGATGCCCAGCGCCTCGAGCATCATTGCACTATCCTCAAAGCCGGTTCCTGTCACCACATACTTTTCCTGTCCCTAATCAGATCGAGCGACTATCTCGCGAGACTAACGGGAGGCAAGCGAGCGCCGGTCACTCCCGGAGGTGAAGAGGAGGCGCTACCGTTGGAGTGGGCGGACCTTCTCAGACCCGGAGTACCCCGTGACGCTCTCAGTGGATGCTACATCGCTATACGTGTTTCGAGCACGATAACTGAAACTATGCATTGGCCTCTTAGCACTACTTTCAGGGGAGAGACGAGACACTACCTGACCTCAAAAGCCGTCGACCGCACTTCCTGGACTTATAAGCGATTACTTACACGTCAGCAGACACGGTTCGACGACCGCGAGCGTCAACTTCAAGCGGAGACGCGTCACCAGCCTGCGAAGACAATGCCCTTAAAGTGGAACAGGTTACCTGCCGTGTGCTCCTGCATGAAAATCCGGAGGACGCGAGTTTGGGCATGGGTTCTACTTTTTTGCGGACCGCTTTTCGTTACGAATCTGGTTTGTCATCTGGATCTCGTGTGCCTTGACGATTGCGAAGAGCAACCCCGGGTACCGCGCGTCCACCTCTTCGGCGCGTGAGGTGTTGTGCATCTCCACCCCGTGGCGTTCGCTGCGGATCAAGCCGGATTCACGCAGAATTCGGAAGTGTTGCGAGAGCGTCGACTTTGGTATGGGCTTCCGGGCTACGTTTACAAACGCCGTGCAATTTTGAGGACAGCCTTTCTGGGCAAGGTCCGCGAAGATTTTGACGCGCACCGGATCGGTCAGCGCATGAAGAATCGCCTCCAAGCGAATGTCTTTGATTTCGGGATGATGTATCGGTCTCATAAACGTTCTGCTAAGACAGATGCAAAACTCGGCTCTCTAGTTCACTCTTTCTGAACTTATGAATCTTGCAGCGGGTAGGTTCCATCCATTAGGGAGAACGCGCCGGCCTGCAAACGAGGGCCGCGAAGGAGAGAAAGAATGGGTAAGCTCGATGGCAAGGTAGCGGTGATCACGGCGGCGACTTCCGGCATGGCATTGGCGACGGCAAAACTGTTTGTGGAAGAGGGTGCATACGTATTCATCACCGGTCGCCGCAAGGATAAGCTCGACGAGGCCGTGAAGCTGATCGGTCGCAACGTTACGGGCGTGCAGGGCGATGCAGCGAACCTCGCAGATCTCGACCGGCTTTATGACACGGTGAAGCGTGAGAAGGGCCATATCGACGTGCTCTTCGCAAGCGCAGGCACCGGCGAGTTCAAGCTGCTCGAAGAGGCTTCAGAAGCGCATTTCGACACCACCTTCGACCTGAACGTTCGCGGGACCATGTTTACAGTTCAAAAGGCTTTGCCGCTCTTCCGCCAGGGCGGCGCGATCATCCTGAACGGCTCGATCGCAAGTATCAAGGGCACGCCGCAATTGGGAGTGTACAGCGCCAGCAAGGCGGCCGTCCGCTCGCTCGCCCGAACCTGGCTGCTGGAACTCAAAGATCGCAACATCCGCATCAACGTATTAAGTCCAGGGCCGATCGACACGGCCATACTCACTCCACTCGGAGACGAGTTCAAGGCGAACATGGCCGCAGCCGTTCCGCGCGGTACGCTTGGCAAATCCGAGGAGATCGCCACCGTGGCGCTCTTCCTCGCCTCCAGCGACTCAAGCTTCGTGAACGGTGTGGAGTTGTTCGTCGACGGTGGCATGGCCCAGGTGTAGAGCACCCGAAGCATCAGAGCGGGTCAGACCTTAGTGACTGGCCCGCTTCTACGCGTTTATGGTATTGGTCAGTGACGGGGACTCACGGATAGTAACGGCAGACGCTCTCCTCACCAGCTGTACTTGCAAATCAGCGCAAGTTGGCAGTGCACTGACGAGCCGTTTCAGATCTGAAAACCTTCTTCGGCCTGTTGCCGGCAATGGAACTCATCAACGCTGGATATCAGGTCCTCTGCCTTGCCCGCTCGAAGAGGAGTGCAAAAGCATTTCTTCCGCCGGCGCTGACTGTTGGTATCTAGCCGAGTCACTGATCGAGCGGTCTTCAACGTCCGGGAACTCTCCCGCTTCGGGCTGCTAGGTTATACCGTTGCGAGACGCCAACTCCACCTATGACCTTCTTCTTATCGACAAGAACGAAGCCCTGCAGTGAGTTGCCAGTAAAGTCAGATCTCAGATAAGAGCCCGGAAGAAAGGTTTGTGAAGAGCCTTCCTTGGGCAAAAGCATCCTGTTCCGTAGGAAGCGGAAGGCCCGTGATGCGCATGTCCGGTGCGATGAGCGGAATGTGAGAACGAAGCGCGGGGTGGCTCTTTGGCATCAGGAAGGAAGGGCCAAAAACAGAGATACCCAGTCATAACCCTCGTGTCACAGCCCGACTTTATCCAGTCTCTGCCGGGACCCGGATCTTATCCCGTTAGAAACGTGTCCCTCGTCAACAAGAGCCGCAGCACGCATGGGGGTCAAGCCGGGGCCAAAGAGGTAGCCTTGTCCCTCATCGCAGCCAGCAGTCTGGAGGGCACGGGCCTGCTCTTCAGTTTCCACTCCCTCCGCCGTGATGGTCAGATCGAGCGTTTGGCCGAGCGCAATGACCGTGCTGACGATAGCCGCTGCCTTGAGGTCAGCGCCCATTTGTATGACAAAGGAACGGTCGACCTTAATCTTATCGAAAGGAAAGTTGAGAAGCTGTGTGAGACTCGAAAAGCCAGTCCCGAAGTCGTCGAGCGCAACGGAGACGCCGAGCGCGCGCAACTGCAGGAGTTGCTCGAGCACTGCCTCCGTATCGTGCAGCCAGAGGCTTTCAGTCACTTCAAGCTCGAGCCTCGACGCATCCAATCCTGATTCCGAAAGTGCCTCGGCCACGGTGGCGAGAATGTTGCTATTGGTGAACTGCCGCGGCGAAAGGTTGACGGCGATACGCAAGGGCCTGCTCCATCCTGCTGCTTCTCTGCAGGCAGTCTTCAGAACCCATGCCCCAAGTGGGACAATCAAACCGGTCTCTTCAGCGACAGGAATGAAGTCTGCGGGGGATTGTGGAGGCCAGCCGTCGGGCCAGCGCAACAGCGCTTCGAAACCAATAAGCTGGCCGTCGCGGAAGTCGACCAGCGGCTGTAGAGCTAGCTGAAAAGCGTTGATGTTGAGGGCGTGGCGAATGTCCAGTTCAAGTTGCCGGCGCGCGCGGAAGATGACATCCATTCCGGGCTCGAAAAAGGATACGGTGCCTCGGCCTTCGTCCTTGGCGCGGTAGAGCGCTACATCCGCACATGAGAGCAACTCGTCCCATGTTGACGTGGGATGCGAGACAGCTACTCCTATACTGGTCCCGCAGACCGCATCAAGACCGGCAATCTCATACGGCTCGGCGAGCACTCTCAGTAGACGATTCGCCAGATGGTTTGCTCCTGACGGCTGGCTCATGCCAACTTGTAAAATGACGAATTCATCCCCACCGAGGCGTGCCACCAGGTCCTCCGTGCGTATCTGTGCCTTCAGCCGGCTAGCTACCGTTTTAAGCACGGCGTCGCCGGTTCCATGTCCAAAGCTGTCGTTCATCGACTTGAATCGGTCCAGATCCAGCATGAGCACTGCGACTTGAGTATCGTTGCGCCGATTCCAGGCAAGCGCCCCTTTTGCCGTATCTTCTAGCTTTTTGCGGTTGGCAAGACCGGTCAAAATATCGTGTTCCGCAAGAAATATCGCTTCCGCCTGTGCGACGCGATAGTGACGCATCTTACGGTAGACCATAAAGACCGGAATTCCACCTGCGAGGAGCGCCACGCCCCCAACAATGGCTTCCGTCAGTTGCAGGAAATGTGTGTAAAACGCGTAGGCATCCGTCTCATCGGCGTGCTCTTCCAGCACACCAATGATCCTACCGTCATCGTTCTTGATGGGGATATCCGTTTCAGCGAAATAGGCTGGATCGATGATGCCATCACCCGCTCCGCTTACCGTTAGAACCTTGCCCTCAAGAATGGCGCGAGCCTCACGTCGACCGTGTTGCGCCGCCAGTGAGGTGCCTTGTATTAAGTTCTCGCCGCCTGAGTTGTAGACCAGATTTCCCTGCGCATCCCACACCTTGAAACGATAGATATTGCCGATCTGGCGGGCGTCGCGCAACAGAGTCTTTTTCTTTTCCGGCTCGGCGACACTTGCGATGACTGCAGGAAGAGTATTCACATGGTAGAGCAGAGTCTCGCTCCAACCTAGATTGTTCGACTCGGCGGTCGCACGCAGCATCTTGAGACAAACATTGCGGCTTAGTTGCACCCCGCCGAAGGTGAGCGTCAAGACGGTCAGCGTGAGCAACATGATCTGCCCCCAATCCGCAGAAAACAGCCATCTCGCGATCCGCCTCATACTGCTTCACTCCCTGCGAACCCAAAGGCGAAAACATACGTCAACCAGGCGGCGGTCTCAACGAGGAGCCTGTCTCTAACATCCAAAGCATGGAGCGGAACCTGCAATCGTGGAACGTTCGGTAGTGATTGCCGTGTATCACCTGCATTACGAGAGGTAACTGCATTGCCCGACTGAGCAGATGAATTGGAGAAGGCTTGACGGGTTGTGCACGGCCTTTGCATAAGACTGATCACCTCAAAAACTAGAACGTGACGCCTACTTTAAGAGCAACCAGACTTGAAGTGGGTTGAAGATGTGGGTTCAGAGTAGCGTCGAAGGCAAGGCCTGTTCCACGTATGACGTGGTCCTCGACCTTGGCATAGATATATTGGCTAAAGTCATACCGCCCCGAGAAGACCCACTCGTTGTAGTAACGCTGTGAACCCAGTGGAGCTTGACGATCGTGATTTTGGCTGTCGTAAAGCCCGGCGTTTAGCTTAGACGTGACTTTATAGCTGGCCATGGCATACCATCCCCGATCGTCATTCCGGAGGTACGAATCCGCTGTGTTGGGAAACCGGGCAAGCTGGTTTCCCCAGCTTCGTTCATATTCAACCGCCACCATGAGTCTCTCTTTTTCATACTTGGCGAAGTAGTTCGGCTGCGTGTTGGCCAGCAAGGATTTCGTCCCGACAGTGGCACCATGATTTGCTGTGTACATCGCCGTCCAGGTGGCATCCTTCAGAGCAGACGCGCCAAGCATGAACCCAGGCAGTGGCGTCTTCCAGTGCAGGGCGCCGCCGTAGAGCGGACCCTTGATGTTATTGGGCAGGTTGAAACCTTCTTCAGCTTCAGGACCGAAGTAGCCGTCTCCGGAGTTATAAAGACCCTGGCCCGCCCAGGCATGATATTCGAATTGGCCGAGCTTCTTGCTGGCAGGAATGATCCCGTAGACGACGCCACCGTAGTGTGCAAGGTAGGAACTTCGGCTGTCGATTGGGTAGATACTTTCAGGCAGGAGAGCCCACAGATAACCGGGGTCTATATCCTGGACCTCGTTGAAGAGCCCCCATGGGGTCTTGACCTTGCCAAAACGAACACCGAACTTAGCATTGACTTGATAATCCCCTACGGCATAATCCATCGTTACGGAGTTGCCATAGTTACCCAGCAGGAAGTACCGTGCTTGAACGGATAATCGAAGCTTATCCTCAGGCTGTGAACTGAGGTTCATCACCGCATCAGTCCAGGCCGGGCTGCCATCAGTGGATAAGGCGGTGAAGATATTGTTCGAACTGGTGTACAGAAAACCCTGCGTGGCGTATCCGTGAACCTGTATGTTCAGATCGTCCAAGCTTTGCGACATAGCAGGGGCAACCCAGCCAATCGTAAGAGTTGCCAAGAGCGCGATGGTCCATTTCATAAGTCTCACGATCAGGCGAAAGGCCGTAAACCTAGCTCCTGCAAACTGCTGCCGACGCTTGAAACGCTTACTTGTCGGCGAGCACTTTGACCCCCTCATGGGGAGTTTCCTTCCCTATATAGCCGATTGCTCCCGGTGTCTTCGCTACGAACTCCACTACTGCGGCTTCAGAGTCGAAAGCCTTGGGCATGGCCGCCTGTCCGGAATAAACCAGCGTGCGCCAATTTGCCATGAATGCTGCTTCAGACTTGCCAATGTAGGTGCTAAGGAATCTGTCTTTTGTTACCCCTGACTTCAATAGGATCGGCGTCACGCGAGCGTCATTAATGGAACGTGAGTCGCCTGTGAAGACATCCTTGATGTCGCTTCTTGAAACATTTCCGGACCGTACACTTAGGTTCGCAATGATGAGCTGCGCATGGATTGTGCAAGGCGTGACAAACAGAAGACAGACGAGAATATGTAAACACTTGATCATCTGCTTTTCACGCAAGGTAGTGACCTTCCTAAGAAGGACTATCGGCACTAAACAAAATCCGTGCAGTTTTGGTGCGGTATAGCAGCGCTTGTATGCAAATGATCCGTCAGGCAATCACACGATGGATCTCATAGGCGCTCGATGACATGAGATCGGCAGAGGCGATGGCCATCTAAGATCCTCACTGTCGCTAGGAAGACACCTGTCTCGCTCTAGAGCGTGCGGCAACTGTGGTCAGTTTGCTGTCGCAACCCTTGATCGTGCTGTCCTTCGCTTGATGAAAGGTCTCTACCTGGCGCGCAACAATCCCGCTCGTTCTTTTGCCAAAATGGCTGCACCAACCAGAGATGAATCGGGCGTCAGAGCTGCCCTGATCACTGATGCTTGACTCGCAAACCTCGACCGAAGCTCAGGCTCAAGGAAATCTTTCAGAAAGATGGGCATATAACGATTGACTCGGTCAATCAAGCCAGGGACGCAGCTGACACTCGACCCGATCACCACATTTTCAGGAGAGAACATATAGATTAGGTTGGTACATGCTCGAGCGAGGTAACGAGCCTCAAGATCCCAGGCTGAATGTTCCGGATCCAACTCCTCCGCGGCTTGAGACCATCGCATTGCGATCGCCCTTCCAGAGGCCAATCCCTGTAAGCAGGCCCCATGGAATCTGCAGCTCCCTGGAAACTCAAGATCGTCGCTCTCACGGGGGAGATACATGTGACCGAGTTGCGGAGCGTACCCAGGCTTAAGGGAGTCGCGGAACAGGACTCCACCTATGCCGGTACCGACCGAAAGATACACGAAACTCGCTGCTCCCTTCCCCGCCCCACTCATTGCCTCGGCCAGGGCGCCCGTGTTGACGTCATAGTCAAAGAACACGCGCTGTCCCAACGTGTCGCTGACCAAAGCGGGAACGTTGATGTCTGACCACGCTGCTTCCGAGCTCTCGATCACAGCACCATAGTCCGCTCGATTGGGATTGACTTGAAGTGGGCCGAAGATCGAGACACCGACGCCTTGGATGGTGTACCGCCGATGCAGAGAGAGAAGATGGGATTGAAGCGCCTCGAGCGCGGCCGGTACGTCGGCGGAGGCGACGAACCATCGCTTCAGGAGCGTGAGATCAGGGTTAAAGACGCCCACTCTCACGGCCGTCTTGCCAACGTCGACTCCCAGGTACACCTGCATCAGATCCCCTCGAGCGTCATAGTATCTTCCCCGGCTCGATAGCATTCGGCCGCAGCGTAGCATCCGCCAGCAATGATCAGCCCTGCGCCGAGCAGCATCCATGTACTCGGCCTCTCACGCCAGATGAGGTAAGCGATCAGAGCTCCCGTGATCAGTTGACTGTAGTGGAACTGAGAGACGATTGCGGCCGAGGTATGCTTCAGAGCAAAAAAGAAGCAGAGGCTGCCGATGACGCAAAACAAGCCTGCCAGGCTCATGACGACCGCGAGTTGTCCAGAGACCGGCGCCGCTTTCCAAAGCATCATGGTGAATCCGATCGTAGCCATGACAGCGCCCGAGAAGAAGGTGAGGCTCCTCGACGTTTCCGTCTGTGTCATCACCCTGGACCAGACCATATTGGCCGAGAAGGAGGCGACACACGTTCCACACGCCAGGTAACCAACCCAATCTGAGGATGCTCTGGAAGCGAATGGATTGACTGCCACGACGACCCCCACAAAACCAAGGAGGATCGCGATCCCTGTCCGCGACCCAACTTGCTCATGAAGGAAGACTGCCGAGAGCAAGGCCGTAACCATAGGCGAGCAGAAGATGAGTATGTAGAACAAAGCGAGCGGCATGTGGCGCAGGGCTATCACGACACCTATCCCGTTCGCTAAATCCAACATGGAGCGGAGCAGCTGGCGCGGAACATTCTTCGGCCAAAGCGCTCCCAGATCTCTTGAACCTATGCCATAGCTGCCTAAGATCACGGCTATGGATAGGCCAACAATGGCGGTAACCTCGTAAGCCGGAAGTGCGGACGATCCAGCGATCTTCAGGCTTGTGTCGGCAAGAACCCATAGAGTAAAACCGCTAAGAGCAAAGCCCGCCGATTGGAGTTGAGAAGATGGCATCATGTGCGAACGTGTTCTGTCTAAACAGATTCCCTGGTTTTTTGAACGTTCCACTCCTCAGCATTAGGGAGGTAAATTCTCGGCAGATCTTTTCCTGTAGCACCCGCTAAAATTTTTCTCGACGCATGGCAGAAGACAGTTTATCTCGTGCCGGCGCTGAGATACTCTGTACCCTGAAAACTTGTACCACGCCCCTCACAACGGCACCCTCGAACTGCGCAATCCCCGCCTACAACAGCGCCGCCTCAGCCTGAGACCAGAGCCCTATGTCCGTTCTCCTGCATCTACTGCCCAGGAGACCTCCATGCCCACCGCACTCATCGCCGGCGTCACCGGAATCGTCGGCAACAACCTTGCCGCTCACCTCATCGCTCAAGGCTGGCAGGTTCTCGGTCTCGCCCGTAACCCAGGCGCCGACATTCCCGGCCTCAAAGCCATTGCCGCCGACCTGCTCGATCCCGCAAACCTCAAGCAAGCCCTGGAAGCTGAAAAGCCCACCCACATCTTTCTCACCTCCTGGCTCCGCCAAGCGACTGAAGCTGAAAACATCCGCGTCAACTCCGCCATGGTGCGCAACCTGCTCACCGCAGTAGCACCCGCCGGCTCGGTCGAACACGTCGCCCTCGTCACCGGCCTCAAGCACTATCTCGGGCCCTTCGAGGCCTACGGCAAAGGCACTCTCCCCGCCACCCCCTTCCGCGAAGAACAGCCTCGCCTCGACCTGGAGAACTTCTACTACGCTCAGGAAGACGAAGTCTTCGCCGCCGCACGCCAACAAGGCTTCTCCTGGTCCGTCCACCGCCCGCACACCATCATCGGCTACGCTCATGGCAACGCCATGAACATGGGCGTCACCCTCGCCGCCTACGCTTCGCTCTGCAAGGAAACCGGCCAGCCCTTCGTCTTTCCCGGCTCCGCCGTCCAGTGGAACTCGCTCACCGACATGACCGATGCCCGCCTGCTCGCACGTCATCTCCTGTGGGCCTCCACCACGGAAAGAGCCCGCAATCAGGCCTTCAACGTCGTCAACGGAGACGTCTTCCGCTGGTCCTGGATGTGGCCGCGCCTGGCCGAATGGTTCAACATGCCCGCCGCGCCGCTGCCCTTGGAGACCACACCACTCGAACCCAAATTCTCCACCCCCGAACTCCACCAACAGTGGCGCGACCTGGCCCAGAGGCACAACCTCGTCGAACCAGATCTCGACCGCCTTGCCTCCGCCTGGCACACCGACGCCGACCTCGGACGCCCCATCGAAGTCGTCACTGACATGACCAAAAGCCGCAAACTTGGCTTCCTCGACTACCAACCCACCGACGAATCCTTCTTCTCGCTCTTCCAACTCCTGCGCGAGCGACGGTTCATCCCGTAGCATCAAGGCAGCATGTCAGAATCCGCGAGCGCCGAACCTCTCCTTCGCATCCTCAACCTGGCGCTCGCGTCCTCTATCCAACGCTCTGGTCCACACCTCGCCTGCCGCCCAGGATGCGCGCAATGCTGCCACGGCGTCTTCCAGATCTCCGCTCTCGACGCCCACCGCCTCCGCGAAGCCCTTGCCGTGGCTGAACCTGATCTTAAATCCCGAATTGAAACGCGCATCGCCCAGGCCCGCACGCACCTGCTCCCGTTCTTCCCAGGAAATCCCGAAACGGGCGTCCTAGCAGGCGACGAACAAGCAATCGAACTCTTCGAAGAGTGGGCGCACGCCGACCCTTGTCCCATCTTGAACCCGGCCACTCAGACCTGCGACCTCTACGCCGCCCGCCCCATTCTTTGTCGCACCTTCGGCCCACCCATCCGCAACGACCCCGCAGACCTCGACGCCGGACTCTCCATCTGCGAACTCTGCTTTACCGAAGCCACCGAAGACGAGATCGTCCAGGCCGAAACCGACTCAAGCTTTCGTCTATCCCAGGACACCGAGGAGGAGGCTTTCGAACATACGCACCTCGGCTCCGGGCCAACCATCATCGCCTTCGCCTTCGCCAAGTCAAAAGGCGAGCCCGCTTAACGGAGAAAGGAGACGGCCAAAGCCGTCCCCTTCCTAATTCTGTCGGGAATTACAATCCCGTAAAGAATCGCGTAAGCCTCAAATCATGCAAGAAATGCAGTCTAACGGGAGCGTATTGCAAGAAAACTAGAGAGGCTGAACGTCAGACGCCTGCCAACCCTTGGGTCCCTTGACCACGTTGAACTGCACAGCCTGACCCTCTTGAAGGCTCTTGAAACCGTTCGAATTGATCGCCGAGTAGTGAACAAACACGTCCTCGCCGTTCTGACGGCTGATGAAGCCAAACCCCTTGGCATCGTTAAACCACTTAACTGTTCCCTGTTCCATTGTCGTAATTTCCTTAAAACATCGTGAATTTGCCGCTAGAACAAATCGGGGTTCAACCTACAGCAGGTGCAGAAAACCAATCTGTTGCAAACGATTGAACCAAAGATAGCACAGTCGACGCAGATTCAAGGAAAAAGTTTCACGACTTTCCCCATCGCTGGTAGGCCAGCAATTACAATTCGCAAACAGGTTTGGGAGGCAAACGATTAACTAGCCTCCGAGGTGCTCCCGCACAATCTCCTCGCTGCGTGCCAGCACTTCATCCAGCGAAAGCGACGTCGAATCGATCCGAATCGCGTCGTCAGCAGCCTTCAGCGGACTCTCCGCCCGGTTTCGATCGCGCTCATCCCTCGCCTGCATCTCCGCTAGGACCGAACTCTCCGTCACCGGAACCGCCTCATGCTCGCTCGAAGCCACCTGCCGATAGCGCCGACTGCCACGCACCTCGGGCGCCGCATCAAGAAAGATCTTTACCTCGGCATCCGGGAACACAGCCGTTCCGATATCTCGCCCCTCCATCACCACGCCACCCGCCGCGCCCAACTGACGCTGCTGCGCCACCATCCACTCGCGCACCTTCGGATGCACCGAGGCCCGCGAAGCCGCAGCCGTCACATCCCCGTCGCGGATCCGCCGTGAGACGTCGCGCCCATCCAGCAGCACGCGATTCCCATCCCGCACCGGCTCGAGCGTAATCTTCGTGTGCTCGCACAAGTCCAGCAGCGAAGCCTCGTCATCCATATCCAGGTCGCTGTCGATCGCCTTGTACGCGAGCGCGCGGTACATGGCTCCGGTCTCCAGGTTCAGGAACCCAAACTTGCGCGCCAGGTGCGCGGCCAACGTGCTCTTGCCCGCACCAGCAGGACCGTCGATTGCAATGACCGGCTGCTCACGTCCGCCCGCGCTCAACGGCCGCCCTCATCGCGCCTGCGGCTGGTCGGCTTGAAACCTCCAGCGGCCTTCTTCGGCGCACCCGGCTTGCGGAACGGCTTATTGCCATCCGCAAACTTCGCAAATGGTCCGCCCTTGGCAGCAAACCCAGACGACTTCGAGAAAGGCTTCTTCCCACCCGCCCCCGCTGGCTTGGCCCCGAAGCTCGGACGTCCCTCAGTGCGCGGACGCTCGCTCCTCTCAGGACGTGGCCCATCAAACGTCCGCTTCGGACGCTCTCCCTGGTCAGGGCCCTCGAATCTCCTCGGCCCAGACGAAGGCTTCGGCCCAAAAGACGGTTTACTCCCAAACGGCTTGGGCGAGCGTGGCGCGTCAAACTTGCGAAAGACCTTACGCGGCGCCTCCCCGCCTTCTCCACGCTCTCCACGATCCTTCGAAAAACCCGCTCTCGGAGTTGACGAAGACCCGCCATAGCTGGGGCCGGATGGCCGCGGAGAATAAGAACCCGGTCGCTTGAACCCGCTTCCGGCCGATCGATCGTTCCGTTCGGCTCCGGCCGCGAAGTCACGCCGCGGCGGACGTCCTTCAGCACCCTCACGCGGAGCGAACCCCTCGCGCTTGCGCCCAAACGTTCCAGGCTGCGAAAACGTCTTGCGTGGCCCATCGCTCCCCTCACGCGGGGTGAACTCACGGCGCGGAGGACGTCCTTCCGCTCCACGATCGCCGTATGGCTTGCGGCCGAACGAAGGACGGTCTCCAGCCGGCTTCCGGTCAAACGTACGTGCCGGCTTGAACTCGCCCTCGCTCGAACTCTCAGCAGATCCCGAAGCTGCGGGCCTCGGTTTTCGATCTTCCTGCCACGGCTTGTCAAACGCGGGCTTCGCAAATCCGTCTTTTTTGAATGGACGTCGTTCGCGATCCCCGCCAAATGCCGGTTTCGCGCCAAATTTCGGCCGATCCCCAAACGAAGGTCGATCTCCAAAGGAAGGTCTGGATCCAAACGATGGCTTGGCTCCGAACCCAGGTTTCTTCCCAAACGAAGGCTTCGACCTCAATCCCGTCCCGATCTTGCTTCCGGACTTTGCGGCAAACTTCTTGATCCGCGACCCGCCTGCCTCACCGTCCTCTTCCGCCGCTACGCCATCCGAAACCCCAGACTCTTCCGCAGGCGCCGCCACCGCTGCAAACGCCGGCAGTTCGCCGCCCACATGCAGCAGTGTTTTGCCGTCGATGACAAGCGTCTCCAGCTGCCGTGCCGACATCAGCGCATGCACCACATCGCGCACCCGCGACCTGGGCGCTAGCGGCGAAAGAAAGGACTCGATCTCATCCTCGGTCGCCACAACCGCCTGCGCCAGATAAAGCGAGATCAACGCGCTCAGCGCGGAGGGCTGGCCCGCATTTGCCCCAGCCTTGATCTGCTTCGTGAAGCGGCCTGTCGCCAGCTCCCACAACGTAGCCGTGCCGTCCGCCTGCGGCACCGGCAAAACCCGCAGCTGCGACCAGAGCTCTGTCAGGGCCCGTAGCACCGCTCCTTCGGTAACGCCGCTGCCAAGCTGCGTCGTCAGATCGTACGCCGACATTATCACCTTCTGGGTCAGCAACTCGTAAGTCGCGAGCGCCAGCGGCGACACCTTCACCGCTCCCGAGGTCACCGGCGACTGCTTCCAGGCCTTGTTCCCGCGCAGCGTGAAGATATAAGAAAACACTGCGGCCGAGACCACAAAGTCCGGCACATCGGTCCCATTTCCACCCGTCACCCCAAGCAGATTCAGCGGAACCGCACTCCCGTCGGCAATCAGCCGCGCCGTCAGGTTCTTCGCCGCATCCAGCTCCGCCAACTCGGGCGTCGCGTTTGCCCGGCCAAGCGTCGCTTCAACCAGCGTCGGAGCCGGAGCGCCCAGCTGGGGCTTCGGCGCGTACAAAACCAGACCGCTCCGCTGCACCCACGCGCGCAGTGTCTCGATGCTCAACAGTGCATTGCCATCCTGGTGCCAATGCGCCTTCCGCGACATCGTCAGTTGTTCTGCGGAGGGCGCTACGGCATTGCCAACACGCGTCCGTGCGGCTTTTGAGGCCGTCTCCGGCAAGGTCGTCTCTTCAGGGTTCATTTCTTCGAAATTCAAGGGGGAATACCTTCCTGCTCCAGGACCATCTGCTGGTTGGCATGACTGGCCGGAACGTCCTCTACCAAAGCAAAGGAGCAATGCACTAGGTTTTCAACGTGGAACCGCTCAAACCCGTCTTCAGGGCCCATGCGCTTTCTCTTCTGTGATGCAAGGAATCTTTATTTCTGTGCGCTATGACGCGGGCTAGGTGCGCTGAAATGCGCGTTCAATCTCTCTATGAGAATACCGCAAAGCGATCGGGCGCCCATGCGGACAGCTCGTCGGATGCTCAGTCTTTCCCAATTCGGAGAGCAACCATTCAATCTTAGCGCGTTCCAGAGGCATATTGATCTTTACCGCCGCATGACATGCGATACTCGCCGCAATCCGGCGTCTTCGAGCCTCCCCGTTCTCATGCTGAGACAGCCGATCCTCTACCGCCAGCAGTTCCTCCAGCATCTGCTCCAGCTCTTTCCCCTCAAGCCCCACCGGCGCCGCCTTCACTGCCAGCGTCTTCGGTCCGAACGGCTCCGCCTCAAATCCGTTGCGCTCCAGTTCTTCAGCAATCCTCGCGAAGGCCACCATCTGGGCTGGCAGCAGATCAATCAATAGGGGCATCAACAGCCTCTGTCGCTGCACCTGCTCCGTGTCGCGCTCGCGCATCACCTTCTCAAACAGCACCCGTTCATGCGCCACATGCTGATCGATAATCCAGAGCCCCTCCTCGTTCACCGCCAGAATAAACGAGTCCCGCACCTGCCCCAGCGGCCGCAGCGTGGACAACGAATACAGCGTGGGATTCTCCACAACCCCACTCGCCGCCGCTACACTCGGCTGCATCTCCTGCTCATACCCCACCGCAATCGCATCCTGAACCGAAAACTCCAGCCGCCCCGCCGAAGGCGCTACTGGAATCGGCCTCAACTCAAACCGCTCCGCATCTTTCGCCGTCGGCTCCGGCTCCGCTCCCGCACCAAACCCCGCAGCCTCCCGCGTGGGCTCAAACACCGGATTACTCGGCCCACCCGGCATGGGGCTCACATCCAGCAGCAGACTCGCCGCCGCACCCGCATACGGCGCACCCGTCAACGCCGCCGCAAAGCTCGCCGCTGGCCTCGCCTGCATCAACGCCGTCCTCACCGTGTCGCGAATAAAGTCATGCACAAAGCTCGGCTGACGAAAGCGCACCTCCGTCTTCGCCGGATGCACATTCACATCGACTTCCGCAGGTGGCATCTCAAGAAAAAGCAGCACCACCGGATAACTCGTCGGCGGAATTACATTCCGATACGCCTCGCTCATCGCATGCAACACCAGCCGATCGCGAATCAGCCGCGAGTTCACAAACACATATATTGAGTTGCGGTTGAGCCGCTGCAACTCCGGCTTACTCACAAAGCCACTGATCCTTATATAGCCCGGGTCAGCCGCCTCGTAATCGTCCTCGCGCTTCCACGGCGGAGGCTCCGGCAGCCCTGCGCGCGCGAAGTCCATCTCCGCCGTAACCGGCAGCATCAAGCCCGCGGTCTCGGCCCCGAAAATCTGGTAGAGCCGCTCCCCCGCATCGGCCACCGCAGGCGCCACCAGCAAAGCCTGTGTCGTCGTATGCAGCTCAAAGTGCCGGGTCGCATAAGCCAAGGCATAGTGTGTCACCAGCGCGGCAATATGCTGAAGCTCCGTCGTCTCACTCTTCAAAAACTTACGCCGAGCCGGCGTGTTGTAGAACAGATCCCGAATCGCAATCGTCGTCCCCTGTGGCAGCCCGGCCTCTTCAACGCGCGTCATCTTCCCACCCGCAATCTCGATCAGCGTCCCCGCTTCATCCTCGGGCGCACGCGTCTCCAACAGCACCCTGGCCACGCTCGCGATCGAAGGCAGCGCCTCACCGCGAAACCCCAGCGTCGCAATCGACAGCAGATCATCACTCGACCTTAGCTTCGAAGTCGCATGCCGTTCAAATGCCAACAACGCATCATCGCGCACCATGCCGCAGCCGTTATCGACGATCCGAATCAGCTTCCGCCCACCAGCCTCCACCTCGATCCGAATCCGCGTTGCCCCCGCGTCCAACGAGTTTTCCAACAGCTCCTTCACCACCGACGCAGGCCGCTCCACCACCTCACCCGCGGCAATCTGGTTCGCCACCTGATCCGACAACACCCGTATCCGACCCATCCAAGGATTCTACCGGTACTGCCCCCGCCACGAAGTGAGCGCCGCTCGCACAGGGCGCCGTCCGGCAGAACAAGCCAATGCGCCTTAACAAGCGCAGCAGCATCACACTCACATGTCTCCTGTAATGAGCAAGGCGCAGCCGCCCTCAGCGGCCGCTCCAGCAAGTTCACATCCCACCACCCTGAAGCCTTACACCCACGTATTCGCCGCCTTCCTCTGCGGCATGTTCGCCTTCATCGACCTTTACTGCACCCAGCCTCTGCTTCCGCTCCTCTCTCATGTCTTCCATGCGACAGAGGCCTCGGTCTCGCTCACCATCAGCGCCTCCACCCTCGGCGTTGCAATCTCTGCCGCACTCCTCGCTCTCTTCGCCGAGCGTGTGAACCGTAAGCGCACCATCGTCACCTCCATGCTCGCGCTCGGCATCTGCACCCTGCTCACCGCCACCGCCAGCAGCCTCACCGCACTCGCGATCTGGCGCTTTTTTGAAGGCCTCGTTACGCCCGGCATCTTCATCATCGCCATCGCCTACGTCACCGAGGAGTGGCCCGCACTGCTCGTACCTCGCGTCATGAGTTTCTACGTCGCAGGCACCGTGTTCGGCGGCTTCCTCGGCCGCGTCTCGGGCGGTGTGCTCGCCGACCACCTCGGCTGGCGAGCTCCCTTCATCGCCCTCGGCACGCTGGGCATTATTGGCGCCGCGCTCACCTGGAAGCTCCTGCCCAAAGCAAAATTCAGAAGCCCCGCTGCAACACCCACCTCAGCCGCTCAGCTCTTCCATCCAGTCCTCACCAACATCCGCAATCCACGCTTGCTCGCCACCTTTGGCATCGGCTTCTGCATGCTGTTTACCCTGGTCTCCGTCTTCAGCTACATCACCTTCCATCTCACGGCAGCACCCTTCGATCTCTCCACCTCCGAGCTTAGCTGGCTCTTCAGCGTATATCTTGTCGGCCTCGTCGCAACGCTCGCCGCTGGCACCGTCCTGGCCCGCATCGGCCTCCGCCATGGCATGCTCGCCGCTTGCGCCCTCTCGTTCACGGGAGTTGCCATTACCCTTCTTCCTTCCCTCGTCGCCATCGGCTTCGGCCTCGCCCTCTGTGGCTCCGGCGTCTTCATCGCGCAGACCTGCGCCAACAGCTTCCTGCGTGATGCCGCCGCACCCGGAACCCGCGTCTCTGCAGCTGGACTTTACATCTGCTTCTATTACATCGGCGGAACGGTTGGCGGCCTGCTTCCATCCATCGTCTGGCGTCTCTATGCCTGGCCCGGCTGCGCCACCCTGACCTGCGCCTTCCTCACCCTCGCCGCCATCCTCACCTTCTTCGGCTGGCGCACCACCCGCAGGCCCGACCCCATCCCGCTCTAAGACCGACATCGGACGGGCACCGCTTTCACGCGTGCTATAAATCCCACGCGCCTGCACAAAGCGGCGCCTCCAATTACCATGGCAAGCACGCCCCTGGAGGAAATCAGCACGTGCCCAACCCGCACCTCACCCGCTCCCTGCTCGCACTCACCCTCCTCACCACCCCGCTCGCCGCGCAGGTCTCCGCTTCCGTTCCCTACAAGAATTCCGCAACTCCCACGGCCCAGCGCGTCGCCGACCTCCTCGCCCGCATGACGCTCGAAGAGAAAGTCTCCATGCTCGCCGGCTCCGGCTGGATGGAGAGCACCGGCGTCCCTCGCCTCGGCATCCCCCAAATCAAAATGGCCGACGGCCCCATGGGGATCCGGCTCTGGACCGGCTCGTCCGCTGTCACCAGCGTCGAAGGCCAGGTGCACACCTTCTCGAGCACAGCCTTCCCCGCCGGCATCGACATCGCCGCCACCTAGGATCCAGCACTCGCCCAGCAAGAAGGCCGCGCCATTGGCGAAGAAGTCGCATCGGTCGGCCGCGACATGATCCTCGGCCCCACCGTCAACATCCAGCGCACCCCCCTCTGGGGTCGCAACTTCGAATCCTACGGCGAAGATCCCTACCTTGCCGGACGCCTCGCTGCCGGCTACATCACCGGCGTCCAAAGCGAAGGCGTCATCCCCTCCGTCAAACACTTCGTCGTCAACAACGAGGAGTTCGAACGCCACCGCATCGACGTTGCCGTCGACGAACGTACCCTCCACGAGATCTATTTTCCCGCCTTCGAAGCCGCAATCCGCGACGGCCACGTCTGGGCCGTGATGTCCTCCTACAACAAGGTGAACGGAACCTACGCCGCGCAGTCTCCGCTCCTCGAACAAGAGCTCTATAAGGACAACCACTTCACCGGCTTCGTCCTCTCCGACTGGGGTAGCACCTACTCCACTGCTCCCACCGTCAATGCCGGGATGGACATCGAGATGCCCGGCGGCGCGCCCATGCAGAAATGGCTCGCCCGCCCTGCCACCCACGAAGCCGGCAACGACAGCGGCTACCTCGTTCCCGACAGGGTTCTCCCCCTCGTACAATCCGGCGAGATCCCCGCCGCCAATATCGACCGCAACGTCTCCCGCATCCTCACTGTCCTCTTCGAATCTGGCCAGTTCGACCATCCTCACGCCGGCGGCACCCCCATTGACACCCCCGCGCAGCGAGCCATCGCCCGTAAAGCCGCCGACGAAGGTATGGTCCTACTCAAGAACGACGGCAAGATTCTTCCGCTCGACATCACCAAGGTCCACTCAATCGCCATCATCGGTCCCAACGCCGCTACCGCACGCATCGGTGGCGGAGGCAGCGGCCTCGTCTATGCAAAAAACGTTGTCAGCCCACTCGACGGCATCCGCCAGCGCGGCGGCAGCATGAAGATCACCTACGCGCTGGGCGTCGGCATGCCCGGCGAGAACCCGGCGCAGGACACCCCCGAAGCCCGCCATAAGCTCCTCGACGAAGCCGTCGCGGCAGCCAGATCCTCGGACGTCGCCCTCATCTTCGCCGGCTACTCCTCGAAGTTGGAAACCGAGGGCAAAGACCGCCCCGACATGGACCTCCCCGCAGGTCAGGACGAGCTTATCCAAGCCGTGGTCGCCGCGAATTCAAAGACCGTCGTCCTCCTCAACAACGGTGACCCCGTTGACCTCTCCCGCTGGATCGACCACGTGCCCGCGCTGCTCGATGCCTGGTACCCCGGCGAAGAAGCCGGCAACGCCGTCGCCGATATCCTCTTCGGTGACGCAAACCCCTCCGGCAAGCTCCCCTTCACCTTCATCCGTAAACTCGCAGACTCACCCAGCTCCGCCAACTATCCCGGCACCAACCTCCACGTGAACTACGCCGAAGGCATCTACGTCGGCTACCGCTACTTCGACAAACACCCCGACATCGCCCCGCTCTTCCCTTTCGGCTACGGACTCTCGTACACAACTTTCGCCTATTCCAATTTGAAGGTCCCGAAGAAGTTTCCCGTCAGCGGCCACGCTGAAGTTCACGTCACCGTGCGCAATACCGGCTTGCGCAAAGGCGCTGAGGTCGTCGAGCTCTACCTCGGCGATCCCCATGCCTCGATCGACCGCCCCGTGCGTGAGCTGAAAGCCTTCTCCCGCGTCGAGCTCGCCCCTGGCGAATCGCAGGTTGTGACCCTCTCGTTCGACCGCCGCGCCCTCTCCTTCTGGAGCCCCACGCAACATACCTGGCTCGCCGAACCTGGCAAGTTTACGGTCGCGGTCGGCCCCTCATCCCGCACCCTCCCCCTCACGACCAGCTTTACCCTGGACAAACAAACCGAAACGCCAATGACGCAGGAGCCAAACTGAAAACTGACAACTGACAACTGAAAACTGAAAACTGAAAACTGAAAACTGAAAACTGACAAATGTTCCGCTCTTGCTCCTCACTCTTCCACCCTCAAAGCTGGGCATACACTACCCGCCTGCCGAGCGCGATCGAAATCCCCGGTCTTCGAGTACCTCCAGACGAGCTACCGGCCAGACCACGAGTACGTCGACGGTGAACTCCGAGAGTGCAATGTAGGCACATGGGAACCCTCAAGACTGCAGTGACTGCTGGCCGGCTGGTTTATGAACCATGAGGCTGCGTGGGACGTCATCGGCAGCACCGAGCAACGCATCCGCGTCTCGCCAACTGCATCCGCATGATCGACTCCGTCGTTCTGCGCCCAGGCACCCAGCAGGGAGGTCTTGACCTGGCCCCCGCTGCTCATCTTCGAGATCCTCTCACCCGACGGCACCTACTCGGACCTCGAAGAACGCTGCAGGGACTACCAGACCCATGGGCGCGAGACGATATGGATCATCGGACCCCACGACGCGTAGAGGCCGCATTTCTATCGGCCCCAACTAGCGCGCCGCCGAACGTCTGATGCTTCCCGGCGCGCCCATTCACGTGCACCTTTTGACGCTCTTTGCGCAGATCACCAGCCAGGGCACTCTGCCGGAGCAGATCCGCTAATTCTCGGTGTCGCGATCTCCCACCATGTGCAGCCGCATGAAGTTCGTTGCACCCGAACGTGTCCGCGTTCCCGCAACAATCCCCACAACCTGCCGCTTCTTTACCAGACCTCGTTCTTCCAGGACTTGCTCCGCCATATTCACCAATAAATCCGTGTCGCGGAACCGCTCGCACTGAATCGGGTACACGCCCCAAAGCATCATGCTGCGGTTGATCACCTTCTCGTAAGGGCTCATCGCGTAAATCGGAGCCTCTGGCCGATACTTCGAAAGCAGCCGCGCCGTGCTGCCCGTCTCGGTAAAGATCGCAATCGCCGCCACATCCAGATCCAGCGCCGAGTGTGCCATACACTCGCAGATCGTCTCCGCAACCGAAAGCTTCGACATCCGTTGCATCCTCACTGGGGGCGCCGGATCCAGCCGAATCTGCTGCTCGGTCTCAGTCACAATCTTCGCCATCATCGCGATCGCTTCCACGGGATACTTCCCGGCAGCCGTCTCCGCCGAGAGCATGACCGCATCCGTACCGTCGTAGATCGCGTTCGCCACGTCCGAAGCCTCAGCCCGCGTCGGCCGCGGATTCTCAATCATCGACTCCAGCATCTGCGTCGCCGTGATCACCGGCTTGCGGAACTCCCATGCCCGTTTGATCATGTGCTTTTGAATCGCCGGAACCTTCTCGGGTGGCACTTCGACCCCAAGGTCGCCGCGCGCCACCATGATGCCATCGGCAATCTCGAGAATCGAGTCAAGATGCTCAATCGCCTGCGGCTTCTCGAGCTTCGCAATCACCCATGCGTCGGAGTTCAGCGCCGCCAGCCGCGACTTCACATGCCGTACATCGTCCGCGGTCCGCACAAATGAGACCGCGATCGTATCCACTCCCTGTCCGATCGCGAAGATCAGATCCTCTTCGTCCTTCTCCGTCAACGAAGGCACCTTCACCGGGATCCCAGGCAGGTTGATTCCCTTGTTCTCGCCCAGTGTGCCGCCATTTACGATCTCGCAGATCACATCCAGCCCGCTCACCCGGTCCACATGCAGCTCAATCAGCCCATCGGAAAGCAGGATCCGCGATCCCGGCTCCAGGTTCTCCGCAAGCGTCAGAAACGTCGTCCCAACACACTCCGCATCACCCTCGATCTCGCGCGGAGTAATCGTCAGACGTTTCCCGGCAACCAGCTGAACCGGTTTGTGCTCTTTCAGTTTTCCCGTACGAATCTTCGGCCCCTGCAGGTCGGCCAGAATACAAATCGGCTTTCCTTCTTCCTTCGCCACCTGACGCACCATGGCGATCAACTCGGCCTTCTGCGCATGGCTGCCATGAGAAAAATTCAGGCGAGCCACGTCCAACCCCGCCCGCACCAACCTCCTAAACATCTCGGTCGTACTCGTCGCAGGCCCCAGCGTGGCTACGATCTTGGCGCGGCGGCCGCTATCCGGATCCAGGCCGGTCGCATTCAGAAAGCTGTTCTGGCTGTTTGTTATCGTCGTCATCGGTTGGTGCGCAATCTTTCTCGAACCCGCAAGGCGGCTGGTTCTATCGGATGGAATTAAAGTCTCCGAAGGCCATTCTACCCGCGCCAGCCGACTCATGCGTCAGTCAACGTCCACATGGCCTCGGCCGAACACCTGCGCGTTGAACTCCGCCCCGCAGAGCACGCTCAAAAAGACGAGATAAAGCCAGATCAAGAGCGCAATGCCCGCCCCCAGCGGTCCATAGACCTGGCTGTAGTTCGCGAATCGCGTCACATACCATCCAAACGCCAGCGTAGAAACAAACCAAAGGGCCGTCGCCACCAACGCACCTGGCACCGATTCCAGCCGTGGCCGTCGTTCCGGCGTCCCGAAGTGATAGATCGAAGCCGTCAGCCCCGCCACCCCGCCCAGCGATATGATCCATCGAGCCGCCAGCGCCAGCGCAAAGAAAACCGGCCGCACCTCACTCGCCAGATACGCAGCCGCCCACTCCGTCAAAATCCTGCCAAACATCACCAGCACCGTCGCTACCACCAATGGCAACAGCGAGAGCGGCACCAGGGCCAGCGCACGCTTTCGTCGTTCGATTCCCCTCCAGCAATTCTGTGGCAGTCCTTGCGCCCGGCGTACGCCTTCCATCAGCGTTACAATCACGCTCGATGCGCCGCTCACGCTCACAATTGCCGCAATCACGAGAGATCGAATCGTGTGCGATGGTTGGCCGCCCGGCCCGCTCACGAAATAGCTCGTCAGCAGAGAAACAGCGTCGGGCGGCAGCACTTCATCGAAAAACTCGCCTACTCCCACCTTCAGTGGAGCCACGTCTGGCAGCAGCGCGATAATCGCCGCAAGCACAATCAAAGCCGGAAACAACGAAACGATCGCCGAATACGCGGCCGATTGCGAAAGATTCAACGCATCATGGCGCAGCCCGGCCATGCACGCACGCCGCAGCATCGCGGGAACATTCCTCGCATGTCGAAGCGCCACAACCATCCCGCGTCTCATGCGAGACTCCCGCTTTGCATCCTTCGCCCTGGCTAACTCTTCCACTTCTCCAGGAAGTCGGTCACCGACTTACTCTCCATATACCGCATGTCGCTGAATTGGTGCTCGTCCTGCGAGTACAACACCTTTCCATGCGCATCCAGCACAGCCAACGCCGGAACACCCTTTTTTATAGGCACCCCATACTTATCGCCGATGTCGAGATTCTGATCGAAGTGGCCAATCCAGACATGCACGAGAATGAAGTGCTTGCTCAGCAGCTCCGCATTCGGGTCCTGGTGGAAATAGATATCGAGCACCTGGCAGTCACCACACCAGTCTCCGCCAAAGTCCAGAATCACCCGCTTGTGCTCGGCCTGGGCCTGCTTCAGAGCCGCCGCAATGTCTGCCTTCGGATCCGACGTCTCGGAGTAAATGTGCTGCTTCGTATACGGATGCGCCGGGGGCTTCTGTGCCGGCTGCGCATACTGCGCTACCATCGTCCCGGTGCCCATCCCCAAGCCCATTACAAGTACCGCGACCTTCGACAAACCCTTCATCGCTACTCCTGAAAATACCTTCATTCCACTTTAGATGACATCCACAAGCTAACCGGCTCAAGCAGTTACGCGGCCACAATCAGTCCGTTCTTCCAGAGCGCCAGCACCACATCCATCTGGCTCGCATGGTCGACCACCTCGCCGTCCGTCACTCCCGCCCACAACTGCGACACCGTCTTATGGGATCCCGCACGCAACAACTCCACCGCCTTCACCGCGTAGGCGCGATTCCTGTTCGCCGATGACGTCGCCGGCGACGGCGCGTCGGGCACAATTCCCTTCACCAGGCCAGCCTCGCATAATCCCAGAAACGCGGCGCGCGGCGGCCCCTTCTTCTGCCCTGCCGCCGTCGTCGGATAAAGCTTTCGCACCGCATCCTCCCAACGATCTTCCGCCGTCAGCGCCTTGCCATACGTCTCCATCATCACCGCCATCAAAGCAGCTTCCCCGTACCGATTTGCCATGCAGCTATTATCATCCACGCGCAGCGTCCAGCAACCATGAAGTGGTCCAAGCCTGTATCAACCTGAACCTGCATTTGCATCTAACTCCATATACGCGGGCCATCCGCCAGAGGAACCATCATGACTTCTAAAAACAGGCTCTCCAGATTTGCCACATCCGCGGCCCTCGCCGCCTTCGCACTCCCCATGCTCGCAGCCACGAGCACCGACTACGACCACAACGTAAACTTCCGCAGCTATAAGACCTTCTCGTTTTACAAGGTCCAAACCGCCGATCCGTTCTACGAACAGCGCATCAAGGACGAAATGACCAAGGATCTCAGCCAGGCTGGCTGGCAGATGGTTCCCTCAGGCGGAGACGTCTCCATCACCGCCATAGGCGGCGTGAAAGACAAGCAGGAGTACAACACCTTCTACGACGGC
>CAXTNM010000025.1:0-19513 GCA_964245715.1 uncultured Acidobacteriaceae bacterium
ATCTCAGACAGCGTGGGCTTGCCGGAGGTGGTTGCCGCGTCCATCGATCTGGTCAGGCGCCACCTGGTGCTGCTGGTTTTGCTGCATCATCCGGAGCTTGACACCCTGGCCGCGAGCGCAAATATCGGAATCGAGCAGATGTATCGCATCGCCGCGGCGCAGGAGATGCTGCAGCGGCGACGCGGCATCATCGCCAGGCTGCGGCAGCAGGGGGTTCTAGTGGTTGAGAGCGCTCCGGGCGAGGTCGGACTGAGGACGATCAACTCTTACCTGGAGATCAAGGCGAAAGGGCTGCTTTGAGGTGTTTTCAGCTGGGAGTACCTCCCCCCCCGCTTGCTTTCGTAAAATATACATTGCAAAAGGGTTAGGCTGCTAGCCTCGTGCAAAATATTGCAGGCAAAGGAGATACAGGTAAAATATTCATTACAAAGGGGTTATGAATGAAGGGGCTGAGGGGTAAGCGGGGCGTAGGTTTGTCTGCTGCTTGTTTAAACCTCTAACTCTATTTTATCAAGTTGGACGGGGTAGATTGGACATTTATCTTTGGAGTATAAGTACTTTGTTTTGTTAGGGTTATGGGGTTTGCTGGAGGTCCACCCTCTTGACAAACTTTTCCACAGTTGGCGCTTAGCGCCTAGACGCTACGGATTGGTGCGCGCGCAGCGTCAGGGCGCTTCAAAGAGCTGGCACGAGCAAGCGGGCGGCGAAACGTCAGGTATGGTCCAGAGTCCGATTCTAGTTTGGACGATTATGTACTTGACAAATCAAGCGAGTTGTCAAATTCTTAGTCCATGGACAGCCCGCGCACCTTGCAAGAAGCCATCATCCACTTCGCTAATCCCGATAACTGCATCGCCTACATGGTGGCGCACCGCTGGCCGGACGGAGTGGCGTGCCCTACCTGTGGGCGCAAGGATGCGAGGTGGCTTGCGAACCAACGGAAATGGCAGTGCAAGAGCGTCCACAGCAAGCGTCAGTTCTCCGCCAAGGTGGGCACCATCTTTGAGGACTCCCCGCTTGGACTGGAGAAGTGGCTCCCCGCCGTCTGGATTATCACCAGCGCGAAGAATGGTGTTAGCTCCTGCGAAATGGCCCGCACTCTCGGCATCACTCAGAAGTCGGCATGGTTCATGCTTCAACGTATCCGTCTCGCTCTTCAGGCCGGAACCATGATGAAGGTTGGTGGCAATGGTGGCGAAGTCGAAGCGGATGAAACCTTCATCGATGGCAAGGCTCGCAATATGCACCTTAGCGTCAAGGCCCGTCGTAGCACCGGCACCGAGGATAGGGTCGCTGTAATGGCCATCCTTGAGCGCGGTGGCAGGCCAAGACCATTGTGGTCTCTGACCGCAAGAAAGCCGCTCTTCATTCTGAGATTCGCACCCATGTCGAAGCGGGCGTAGCTCTCTGCACTGACGCTTTGCTCTCCTATGCAGGTTTGGCCGGGAACTACGCACAAGGTTGTCGATGACGCTGGCGAATACGTCAGCGGCCGCGTCCATTCCAACGGCCTTGAGGACTTCTCGTCGCTTCTTAAGCGTGGTATCAGCGGAACCTACGTTAGTGTTGAGCCGTTCCTTCTCTTCCGATATCTCGACGAACAGTCTTTTCGCTACGACAATCGCCCGAACATGAACGATGCTGACCGCTTCTCCGTCGCGCTATCCCAAGTAACTGGTAAACGCCTCACCTATGCCGAGGTCACTGGCAAGATGGGAGAAACGGCGAACTAAGTATCTTGGTTGGAAGCGTCGGGGGAGAGCTCCAAGAGCAAAGTGAAACCCGAATCCTTCATTTTGTCTGTTAGCCGCTCCACACAATTCCTGACCTCAATTACATAGTTCATCGTGTGGTTAGGTCCATTCGGTTCGTATGCTCCCCATCTGCTATGACAGTTGGGACATTCGCGGGGTAAATCGCGGTCAATTTTGGCCAGCGGAATGGCGAGGATTGACTCGCATTTAGCGCATTGAAAATGAAGTCCGACTAAATCCGAAAGATCGATTGTGGTGTGTCGCTTGGTTGTCACTTCTCTCTCTTTTTCTTCGCCTTACGCTCAGCTTCCCGTTCTTGCTTTTCTTGCTCCATCGCAGCCTTGACGATCTGCGGGTTTGCTTTGAGTAGTTTACTCATGCCTTCATCAAACGTCTCACATTCTGTCATCTAAATAATTCCAAAGACTCCGGGTTAAATCTAATCCACTTGTAAATAAGAAGCAGATTGTTAGTGTCCAACTCGACTCGTGTGGAGGGTAAGCCCGCTTCGGTGAATACGCTCATGCTGTGCCACTTGCTATCGGGCATAGAACTGTGTTTTCTATGGTTGGACCAAGCGACTAAGTCGGCCAATTGAAGCTGAGGTGTATCTTTCATATCTAGAGCTGACACCATCTTCAACATGTGCCATGCGTTGCTAATTCGTGAACTCTTCCTTCTGCGTTGAACAAGCTGTTCAAATGAATGGCGGAACGGCTCACCCTGGTCGAAATAGAAATATGCTTCGCGCAGCTTTTGGCTGTCTAGATTATTCCAGAACCACTCGAACACTTTGGACGGAACATAGTAATTCAGCAGATCGACACTGGAGGGCATGGTGTTTCCTACAGCTAAGGCGCGTAAACATTCCATGTCAATGCTGGCAGTAAAAGTGCGGAATCGTTCTTTGTCCAAGCTATACGCGTACGTAAAACAATCGTTCACAAGGCTTTGCCGTTTGGCATCATCCCAACCCAACTCTTCAGTGTAAGGACCTGTCGCATATGCCAGTTCTTTCATGTGTAAGAAAGGAGCAATCGGTGTTCGGGCTTTCAATATCGCGTTCCACTTGTTTTCGAAGTCTTGCCAAATCTGCTCGGATGCAGCCACGCCCGCGAGAACCACGTACTTACTGCTGGCGATTTTCCCGCTACTGTCGAAGTAGGCTTTCACTGAAACGATTACCTCGTCCCCGGAAATAAAACACTTAGGCAAAGCGGACCCATTGAGCTTGGTCTTAGCCTAGAGTCATCATCCGCCATTCTCGATGATTCGTCAAGTATATAATTGCCATAATTTGGGGCGGCCGCATCTGCTCTGCTCATTCAGTAGAGTGCTGAGTCAGTGGGGTCCGGGAACTTGCCGAAAGAACAGCCTTGAAGTTATTCAGAATTTCGAGCTCACCCTCATTCAGCACTCTGGGTTGAGCTGACGCCGTACTAAAGATCAGGAAATCTGAAGCGGTAACAGCCCTCTCTTCATCGACCTTGTCTCCAACAAACCGCTGATGGAAGGGATGCTCGATGTTGTAGCGAATGACCAGCTTGCGTGCCTCCATACCGCACTCTTAGATTTGGCCGAGGGCCGAGCTATTCCGCCCTGATAGTGCACCCTAGCTCAACAGTAGAATCGTGGACGCGATGAGTCGAGCGAAGCATGGCTGAGGCTAAGGGGTCAGCTTCACGTTTGAAGTCTTGTGACACGACTGAAGTCGTGCCGCTAAGTTCTCAGGGAGCTTTTCGCTCTGGAGGGCGGCGCCAGCCTTCGGAGAGCCAGAGGGTGAGGGCGGTGAGGAGGATGGCCGAGACACTGAATTTGAGGGTGATGGGGGCATGGCTCGGACTGAGAAAGCTCTCGAGCGTGCCGGCGATGATGAGTAAGGGTACGGTGACAGCAACGAGTCGCACGGCTTCCTGGCCGGCCTGGACGATCGAATCGCGGCGGCGAAGAAAGCCGGGGAAGACCATGCCTGCACCCAGGCGCAGCCCGGCAGCGCCGGCGATAAAGATGCTTGGCAGCTCCAATGCGCCGTGCGCGGCGACGAAGGACCAGAGGCTGAGCGAAAGTCCATATTGGTGACATGCGGTACCGATCACGCCAAGCAGGAAACCGTTGTAGATCATGAAGTAGAGGGATCCGAATCCGGCAAGGATCCCTCCGATGAAGGTAAGGAAGCAGACGGTCATGTTGTGCGTCATGATGCCGCTGGCTTCCTGGGGTTGCGAGCCGAGGATGGATTCGGTCCACATTTTATGGTGTTCGATGGTGGCCATCATCTCGGGGCCGAGCATGGCGTGAACGAAGTCGGGGCGCACGAGGGTGATGATCGACCCAAGAATGGCGCCCGCGATGCAAAGCGTGAAGGAGAGGGCGACGTAGGGGAAGAGGCGACGGAAGAGACGCGGATATTCGTACAGCAGGTAGTACGCGACGGAGCGCGGCGAGAGGCGATGACCGGCGTAGACGAAATTATGCGCGCGTGCGACGAGCCGGTTGAGGTAGGCTTCGAGGGTACGGGATGCAACATCGGTGCGGACGGCTGAGAGGTCGGCGGCGGCCTGGCGGTAGAGCAGGCCGAGGTCGCGGAGATCGCGCGCGGAGAGAGCTTTGAGGCCAGAGGTTTCGGCCTGCAGTGCGAGCTGTTCCAGACGCGTCCAGTGCGGTTTGCGGGTGACGATCCAACGATTCGAGATCACAGATGGGGGCTCCAACGACGTCGATGCGTAGTGATAACAGCTTCGTTCATCCCGTGCAGTTTGACCAGTTGAACGTGGAAACGCCGGAACTGGTTGAGCTGCGCTTTCCGGTGGCGGGAATCGGAAGCCGTTTTCTGGCGCAATTGGCGGATGTTTTGCTGATCGGCTGCTTCTACGTGCTGCTGGGGATTGTGATCGCGGTTGCGACCAGAGGCGCGTCGGCAGGATCTTTGCCGCGGTTTTCTTTGGCTGAGAAGTGGTTCGTCGCGGGGATCATCTTCGTCAACTTCCTGATGATCTGGGGTTACTTCTCGTTGTTTGAAGGGCTCTGGCATGGCCAGACGCCGGGGAAGCGCTGGATGAAGATACGCGTCATCAAGGATTCTGGACGTGCGATCACACTCTTCGAGGCGATGGCACGAAACCTGCTTCGGGTCGTGGATCTGTTTCCCTCGTTCTACCTGGTGGGCGTGGTGACGATGCTCTGCAATCGCTCGCAGAAGCGGCTGGGAGATCTGGTGGCCGGAACGATCGTGATCCACGAGAGAATCGACGAGCAGCCGCTGATCTCTCATCATCAGAGCAGGACGTTTACGGCCAACGTTTACGTGGATCCGGCGGGTACCGGGCGTTTGAAGCCGATGGGTTCGGCGGCCCACACGGAGCCTGCCGAGATAGCCCTCGCAGCAGACTCGATTGCGCACCTGAAGGATGACGATCTTCACCTGATCGACACCTTCTTCAATCGGGCGCTGGACTTATCCGTGGGCCGCCGCGAGGAATTAGCCGCGCGGGTTGCGACGGCCATCTGCGCGAAGATGCGAATCGAACAACCTGCAGGGGTGGAACCGGAGCGGCTGCTTGAGCTCGTAGCGCACCGGATGCGGGGGCAGGGACGCTTTTAGGGCAAACGGCCTCTGAATCTGAGGTGCGGGAGTGCTCTGACAACTATTATTTGAGATTCGCAATCCAAGAGCCCCTGCAGTGCGTTCCTTGAATGCAATCCAGTGCTAGCTCATAGGTCCGCTTCCAGCTTGAGCACTTCGCGATGCAAAGACTTTGGATTTGTGTTGTTTGAAGATGCTATGCTCGGCGAGGCCAATTGAGGCAGAAAGGCGGCGAACATGAGACGTTATTTCGGGAAGTTACCTGTGGTTCTGAAGATCGCTGCTTTGTCCGTAGGTGCCCCGCTGCTGCTGCTTGGCGTGGGGTCAATGGTTTCGGACGTGTTTCAGATCATCCGGATGCAGAGCTTCATCGCGGCTCCACACTCCGGACTGGAGTTTGGGCCGGTGTTTGCATCGGTTGGGTTGTCGTTCCTCTGGCCGCTGCGGCCGTTTGCAGGCAACGATCAGTAGAGGTGGGCTTCCAGCCGCAGTGACCGGAGCTAGTGACCTTTGTATTCGGTGAAGAGATTCGGAAACTGTGCTTCGAGTGCCTTGACCTTGGGGACGTCGCAGACCTGGATGTAGGGATTGCCAGGATTTTTGGTCGCATAATCCTGGTGATACTCCTCGGCTTTATAGAAGCCCTTGAGAGGTGTCAGCTCGGTGACAATTTTGCCGGAGTAGACACGCTCGGCATCGAGTTGCTGGATGTAGGCGGCGGCGATCTTCTGCTGCTCGGGCGTGGTGTAGAAGATAGCCGAGCGATAGCTGGTGCCGACATCCGGACCCTGGCGGTTGAGCTGGGTTGGATCGTGAGCTACCGAGAAGAAGATGCGCAGCAGCGTACCGTAGGTGATCTTCGCAGGGTCGTAGACGACCTGTACGGATTCGGCGTGGCCGGTGGTCTCGGTGGTGACCTGATCGTAGGTGGCAGTTGAGGCTGAGCCTCCTGCGTAGCCCGCTTCGGTGGCAGTGACGCCCTTGACGCGCTGGAAGACGGACTGCGTGCCCCAGAAGCATCCGCCGGCGAAGACCGCGCTTTCGTGTGCGGGGTGCTGAGCGAGTGGTTCATCCTGGGTGGGAGCTGGGATGGGTGTGGTGCGTGCGGCGCCTGCGAAGGCCATGCGGCGGTACCCCGTGAAAAGAATTGCTGCTAACGCAAGAGCTGCAACGAGAATTTGCGTGCGAGTCATGTCTATAGGACGTGGGGCAAAGGATTGCGGATGCTATTTACGCAGAATGCGCTTCACCCAGAGCATCGCCATGTAGGAGACGGCGAGGATCATGACGGTGAGCCCGATGGGAAAGCCGATCAAGCGATAGCTGAGGGCGAAATCGACGGGATGGCCGGTCGCTGTGCGGAACAGGAGACCGATGATGCCTAAGAAGGTCGCGAAGAAGAATGCGGCCATGCCGGTCGCGAGGCCGATGAGCAGACTGGCGAACCAGCCCATATCTCCAACGGGCGCGCCGAAGACGTAGCCGTTCAGGAACGTCTTGCGCTCGAGCGGCGCGGGAAACGGGCTGCGATACGTAGGGGTTGCCATAGCGATAGAATAACGCTTCATGGCGGATAGCGTAAAAAGCGGGTCGGGCGTTCTTTTGCAGGCAGTGGATGTGGCTTCAACGTTGGCGGGGCGGACCGCGGCCAATGGAATACGGTTTGCCATGTTCGGCGACACAAAGATCGCCGATGCGGAGCTGCAGAGGATCGTGCAGGCGGTTCCCGCGCTGATCGCCCCGGCACTTGCCGATCGGGTGTTCTACTTCGTGCCGCTGGCGATTCCGGAGTTGCGCGGAGGGGACGGGCCGCCGGAGTTTCGTGAGCAGGAGTCAGGCCGCACGCTGATCGCACGGGAGGCACTGCCGGAGCTGTTTGATGAGGCGATCTGCCATCGCAATGTGACCCTGGGCGCGACGCTGGAAGTGCCTGCGCATGAGGGGGTCTTTATCTCTTCGCGGCTGCTGCGCGATACGTTTGCGCTTGCATTCGAGTTCTTCATCAACGTGGGGCATGCCTTTTCTGAACACGCGGGCATTCCGGAAGCGTTCATCTCGCTGGTCTGGGGGCAGGCGCTGGCCGAGGTTCGCGGCGAGACCAGCCAGGATGCCTTCGAGACGAGGACGGCTGCGCTCGCGCCCCGGACGGAGGGCGGGAAGGTGGACGAGAAGGCACGACTGGATTTCCTCGAGTCCTCCTTTGCCGATGCACTGGCGATCTACCAGCTTTCGCTTGCGGTGGACTTCGATTACGCGGAGTTGCGGGAGCGGGAATATCCGCTGCTGGCGCCTGCCGCGCTGGCGGATCGGCTGCGATTGATAGCGCAGTTATTTCCGCCGAATGCTGGTTACGACTTTTCCATCCGGTACAGACGAAGGTCCTAGAGGCGCCCTTAGCTGGGCAACGAGCTTCATGCGACTTTGAGCTTGGGGTGATGCTTCCGCCGGTCGTTCCGCGGGAGCGATGCAGAGCCGCGCACAGCTTACGGCTGGGGAAAGACATTTGCGTCTGCATATCGGACTAGTTCTGTCGTATATTCAGATCATCAGCAGAAAAGAGGCTTCGCGCGCATCCTGGCAGAGAACGCGAAGCCCCTTTTGGATTTACAGCGAGCGCCGCAAACCGTAGGTCGATTGTAGGGGAATCTGCGGGATTGCGGCTCCACAACTATGGGAGCCCATCTTTTGTTTTCTACTCGGACGTATTGCCTGGCCGTGATGTTTGGTAGTTTTTGTTGCTCTGAGGGTGTCTGCGCTCAGGGCGGGGTGTGCCGGTTGCGCGGTTCGATCACGGATGCGACTGGCGCCGCCATTCCGGGAGCGTCCGTGACGTTGACGGAGGACGGGCCTGGAGCCGGGCTGATCCAGATCCAAGCTTCGCCGGCGGGAACGTTTGAGGCCTGCGACGCACCGGGGGCGGGTTACACCGTCGGCGTAGCAGCTCCGGGATTTGCGAGTACACGCCAGCATGTGGACGTTGCTGCCAAGGCGTTGACGATCGTACTGGGCGTTGCAGAAGCAGCGGAAGAGGCGACCGTAACTTCGCGCGAAGACGATCGGGTCGAGGTGGATCCGAGTGCCGTAGGCACAGGGCTGGCGCTGAGCGGGCAGCAGATCGCGGATATTCCACTGAATGGCCGCAGCTTTACCGACACGCTTTCAATCGCGCCCGGAGTGGTGCCGATCAGTTCGGCGCAACCGAACGCGGTCGTGATGAGCGGGGTGGCGAGCACGCCGCCTTCGGGCGACCTGGATCTTGGTGCGCTTTCGGTGAGCGGGCAGCGGGAGACGTCGAATGCGTTTCGCGTGAACGCGGCGAATGTGCAGGAAGACGTCAATATGGGGCTGGCCGTGGTGCCGACGCTCGATTCGATTGCAGATTTGCAGGTGCTGACTGCGGCAATGGATGCGAAGTACGGCAACCAGAGCGGTGGTCAGATTTTGGTTACGACGAAGTCGGGCAGCGATGCGCTGCATGGGAGCGCGTACGACTACTTCCGGAACACGGCTCTCGACGCGCGCAACTACTTCTCGCTGACGCGTGCGCCGTTTCATCAGAACCAGTTTGGCGGAACATTCGGTGGGTCGATTGCGCGGGTGAAGACTTACTTCTTTGTCGACTATCAAGGTACGCGGGAGACGCAGGGGATTGATACAGGCTTGATCGCGGTGCCTTCAGCGGCGGATCGAACGGGCAATCTAGGCGACCTGGCGTCGCAGATAACCGGGTCAGTCTCGGGGAGCTACTTTGCGGGATTGCTGACGCAACGGCTGGGTTATGCGGTGACGCAAGGAGAGCCGTATTATGCGAGCGGTTGTACGACGGTTGCGGCGTGTGTGTTTCCGAACGGAATGGTTCCGGGCGCGGCCTTTTCGGCTCCTGCGCAGCATTTATTGCAGTACATTCCGACGCCAAACGACGGGGCTGCGGAGTTCTCTACTTCAAGCTATGCGCAGAAGGTTCGCGACGATAAGGGTGCCGGCCGACTGGATCGTGAGACGCGCTTCGGGCAGTTGAGCGGGTATTATTTCGCGGACGATTATTCTCTTCTGAATCCATACCCGACGGGCCAGGGCGGGGCCACGGTGCCGGGCTTCAACGCGGAGAACGATGGACGGGCGCAGCTGTACAGCGTGAACCTGACGAGCGCGATTCGTTCAAGGTGGATGAACCAGGCTCATACGAGCTACATGCGGAACGCGGCGGCTGTGGGCCAGCCGATCGGCGGGGTAGGCGTTTCGCTGGCTTCTCAGGGATTTGTAACCGGAACAGCTACGAGTGGAATTGTGCCGCAGAACTCTTCGATTGAAGGCGTTGAGAATGTAACCTTCAATGACTTCACAATGGGCGTGGACGTGACGAGTCTGTTCCAGGCAGAGAACATCTACGAGGGAACGGATGATGTGACGCGGGTTGCGGGACGGCATACGCTCGCGTTTGGTGTTGGCTTTCATGCGGATGAGATCAATAATCATCCGGGCGTGTATGACAACGGCAGCTTTTCCTTTACCGGCTCCGAGACCGGCTCGGACTTTGCTGATTTTCTACTTGGGATCGATTCCAGCTATACGCAGGGGCATGGTCAGTACTTCTATAACCGCAATCATTACCTGGGGCTGTACGCGCAGGATAAGTTCGATGTGACCCGCGGGCTGACGGTGAGTTATGGCTTGCGTTATGACGTGCTGCCGCCGTGGTCGGAGAAGAACAACCAGCTCTTGACGCTCGACCCGAGTGAGCAGTCTGTGGTGTTTCCGAATGCGCCGAAGGGCATCCTGTTTCCGGGTGATCCGGGCGTGCCGAAGACGCTTTCTCCGACGCGCTCTACGAACTTTGCCCCAAGGATTTCGGCTGCGTGGACGCCGAAAAACGGCACGGTTGTACGCGGTGGCTACGGGCTTTACTATACGGCCTTCGAGGGGCTTTCGGCGGGGATCATGAGTGGCAATCCGCCCTATGGGTTTACTGACACGAGTGCGGCTCCTACGCTGTTCGATCAACCATTTGTCACCGCGGCGACGGGGGTGAGTGTGGGGCAGCGTTTCCCGCTGCAGCAGGTTCGGTTTGGCGCTTCGCCGTCGCATCCGAATACTTCTGTCGACTGGGCGAACTTTGAGCCACTGACCGGTATTCCGGCGTTTGCGAAGGACAATGTGACGCCATATGCGGAGAACTATAACTTCGCTGTTGAGCACAGCTTCGGCGAGCATGACTCGGTAACAGCCAGCTACGTGGGAACGCAATCGCACCATCTACTGGTAATTCAAGAGGTAAACCCTGGCGATCCGGCGCTGTGTCTGGCGTTGTCTGAAGCTTCCGAGGTTGGGGCAGGTTCAGCGACGTGTGGACCCTTTGGCGAGAGCAGTTCTTATACGGCGGCGAATGGCACGGCTTACGAGGGGACGCGTACAGCGCTCGGGCCCGCATTCGGCAGCGTCAACCTGCAGCGGACGATCGCCAATGCACACGACAATGCGCTCGAACTGAGCGCGAGGCATGTCAGCCGTTCGCTCTATCTGCAGGCTGGCTATACGTGGAGCAAGTCGATCGATCAATCCTCTTCGCTGGCGGAGGCGGTGTATCCGGCGTCGGTGCCGGGGGGTGCGGGTGCGAGCCGGGGGTTATCGGCGTTCGACCTGACGCACAACTTTGTGGCGTCCTACCGGTACACGTTGCCGGTGGCTTCGATGCTTCGGTTCCATGGACATGAGCGGTTGACAGACGGCTGGGAGCTATCGGGGTTGACGAGGTTCTCAAGCGGCCTGCCGGTGACGCTGGTGAATAACAACGACACTTCGCTACTCGGGACGCAGCCGAACGGCATCAACAATAACGGGGTGGATGAGCCGGAGTACAAGCCCGGGAATCTTGAGCTACGGCGGCATCCGCAGGGGACAGTCCCGGCGTTCAATACCGGGCTGTTTTCACTGCCGGCGTCGGGAACGCTGGGCAATGCGCGGAGACGCTTCTTCTATGGGCCGGGTGCGGATAATACCGACCTGGCGGTGGCAAAGGAGACGCCGATGGAGCATGGTTCGCTGGAGATCCGGGCGGAGGCGTTCAATGTGTTCAATCATTCGCAGTTCTTCTCGCCAGCGGCGGTGAACGGGAACGTCTCCTCCACGGCATTCGGACAGTTCCAGACGGCGACGGCGCCGCGGCTGATGCAGGTTGCGGCTCGGTTCAGCTTCTAACCACTTCGCAGGGTATGGGGCGTCGCTTCTTCCTGCGACTTCGCGAAGGCGCTTGCCACGTATGCAGGACCGCCGGCTCGACGTCAGGGTGCCCATACGGCAGGACCGGGTCTTTACCTGATGTGGCTCATGGCGGCGCGGAAGAGTATCTCGAAGGCCTCTTTGGAGGCCGGATCCTTTTCGATGGCGGATTCCAGTGCTTTCTGGGCGATGGGGCGGGGATAGCCAAGATTGATCAGGGCCGAGAGCGCATCGTCGGCGACAACGCCAAGGTGCGGGCGAGCGTTCGACGTCGAGGTGGCGAAGCCCTGGAGATCGTCGAGCTTGTCTTTAAGCTCGAGCACGATGCGTTCGGCGGTCTTCTTGCCGATGCCGGGAATTTTGACGAGTGACGCGTGATCGGCGCCGCGGATCGCCGTAACGAGGCGCTCGGATGCGATGCCGCTGAGCACGGTGATTGCAAGCTTGGGGCCGATGCCGGAGACGGCGATCAGCCGCTCGAAGAGTCGCTTTTCGTCGAGCTCGGAGAAGCCGAAGAGGGCGAGCTGGTCTTCGGCCACCTTGGTGAAGATGTGCAGGCGTGCTTCGGCGCCTTCACGCGGCAGTGAGGAAAAGGTTGCGACCGAGATGGCGACGTCGTAGCCGACGCCCGCGCATTCGATGAGCGCCTGGTTGGGGGATTTGGTGAGTAGGATACCGCGAAGCGAAGCGATCATTGCTGCTGATTGTAAGCCTTACCGTCGGCCTCGCAGACCTGCGTAAAAGCAAGCGGGGCGCAAACCCAGTGGTGAGCCGGGGTAGGATCGGCCTTGAGGACGGGATCCATCGCGGGCTCCGGTGGGAAGCCGCCATGGCTGATGATGGCGCCGGTGATGGCTGGGTAGATGATGGCGCGGGCCTGTGCTGAATCTGCCAACACGGGTCGAATGTAGGGCATGGATTCGAGACTGTAGGAGGGGACTCGGCCGGTGGGCATGATTGGCTGCGCGCCGACAGGAATGATGGCGAGGTCGAGCCACGGGGTGTCGAACAAGATGGAGCCGCTGCGGCGTAGCAGGCGCGTCTCATCCCAGTAGTAGGGGTTGTAGGTGAGCGCGGGAGCGTCCTTGGCGTAATCCTGAATGAGCAAGCCGAGGTAGACGCCCTGGGGAATGGGTGGATGGGTTTCGAGGCGGTCGATGTCCCTTGCGATCGGGCCGATGGAACGGTGCGCGATGACGAGCGTAACGGAGATGAGAACGATGGCGGACGCGGCGCAGGCGTAGAGTTTTTGCTTCGCATTGGGTGAAGGAGCGGGAACTCCGCTGGCGGCGGCGAGCGCTGCCAGAACGGCAAAGATCATGAGGCGCGAGGAGAAGAGGTGTGAGTTGTTCAGGTCAGGTGGGAGGAAGGGGATGCCGATCCAGAGGATAAAGGCCAGGACGAACCAGGTACCGCTTAGCTTCCAGGTGCGATGTTGCAGGGAACGCCAGGCGTAGATTCCGGCGCTGGCCAGGGCGAAGAGGAGGATGAAGAAGATGGAGAAGCGGCGGATTTCCGCGAGCAGGGTGTGGGGCGAGAACGCGTCCAGAGTTCCGAAGTTGCCGATGCCGCGCAAGGCTGCCTTGACATCCTCGAAATAGGTCTTGCGCATGGGGTCCAGTTGCTGGGTGACGTTTCTGCTTGTGAAGGCCTTGACGTAGAGGAGCGTGGTTGCGGCAAGGATGAAGCCGATGGCGTCGCGGCGAAAGATTGCGGAGGAGACGGGTTCGCGTGTGAGCCGAGCCTGGACGAGCCTGACACAAAGCTCGATGAAGCAGAAGCCAAGGACGAAGAGCAGCGGGACGGGATGCGTGAACATGATCGTCCAGGCAAGGACGACAAAGGCTGCGAGACGCAGCGGGTTGCGTTTGGAGGTGGGTTGGAGCACCACGCGGCACCAAAGTCCGAGAGCCCAGCAGGCGAGTGCCACCGAGAGGCAGTAGTTGACGAAGCCCATTCCGAGCGGCCAGTTGAGTACATAGAGGGTGGCCAACAGCGACATGGCGTCACCCGATGGGCCGAGCGTTCGCGCGAGGAAGCGGAAGCCGAAGAGAAAGACTACGGAATAGACGCAGATTACGAGCTTGTCCGCGACGACGAGCGAAGTGAAGTGGCCGAAGGTAAGCAGCAGGTAGTAGTAGAGGGCGTAGGGCGGTGCGAGGTGCTTGATGGTGAAGTACTGCGGAAAGATGCCGGGGTCGCGGTGGAAGAGCAGTGCCTGCATGATGCGGGCGTAGTAAAGGTGCATGGGGCCATCCTGCGTGGGGAAGAGCGGCAAGGACAGGATCCAGGCACAGTAAGCGACAGCGGCGAGTGAGACGAGCAGAAGCGAGAGCCGACCGGAATTGAGTGTTTGTTTGGTATCGATGGGACGGTTGGAAGTGATCTGGGTGCGGACGACGGTATCAGGCACGCTCTGCGGTCTCCTGCTGGCGAAACTCGGGTTCAGTTGGGGTGTAGAGGTTTTCGACGCGAGCTTGCGCGTAGGGCATGGGAACTTCTCGGCGGTCGTCGCGCCTTGCTTCCGCGGAGTAGGGCGGAGGCTCGTGGAGTAGGAAGAGCGGGCGCTGTTTGGATTCGGTGTAGATGCGCGCGACGTACTCGCCGAGGATGCCGAGCGAGAGGAGTTGGACGCCGGACATGAAGAGCATGCCGATGAACGAGATGGCCCATCCTCGGACCCATTCGTGAGTGAAGAGGCGCACGCCGAGCGAATAGACGATGCCGAAGAAGGCTAAAGCGGCGGAGAGGAAACCGATGAGTGTGACGAAGCGCAGAGGCAAGGTGGAGAAGCTGACGATGCCGTCGATGGCGAGCGCCATCATCTTTTTCAACGGGTATTTGGTTTCTCCGGCGAAACGTTCGTCGCGCTGGTAGCGGATGCCGATTTGCTTGAATCCGATCCAACTGGACATGCCTCGCAGGAGGCGGTGCCGCTCTGGCATCTGGAGGAGCGCGTCGACGGCGCGACGGTCGAGCAGGCGAAAGTCTCCCGTGTCGAGCGGGATGGGGACGTCGGAGAGCCGGTTGATGACGAGATAGAAGATGCGCGCGGTGAAGAGCTTGAAGGCAGTCTCACCCGAGCGCGTCTCCCGCACGCCGTAGACTACCTGGAAGCCCTGACGCCAGAGAGCCAACATCTCCGGGATGAGCTCGGGAGGGTCCTGCAGATCGGAGTCAATAATGACCGTGGCCTCACCGCGAACATATGCAAGCCCGGCAGATACTGCGGCCTGGTGACCAAAGTTGCGGGAGAGGCGAAGAAGCACGATGGCCGGGTCACCGGGTGAGTGCGGGCCGCTGGCGATCTGGGTGAGGATCTCGGCCGTGCGATCGGCGGACCCGTCATCGACGTACAGGATTTCAGTGGAGGCGTTCAATGCGCGCAGCACGCGCGAGAGCCGCTCGTGACATGCAGCGATCCCTTGTTCCTCGTTGAAGCATGGAACGACGATGCTCAGCAAGGGAGGATTCAAGTTCAGGTCCGTGTCTGTAAGGATATGAAGAAGGCCGTAGGCCAGCCTGCTCTCGAGATAACAGGAGAGGGGATAGGCACAACTTACCTTAGAACATTGGATAGATGCAACTCCACGGCTGTGAGAAGCCTCGCATCGCCAAGAGTCCAAAGTGAGAGAATGCAGACGATGGGCAGAACGGCAGAGAGCAAGAGAAAGATCACGGTGGGAGTTTGTGGCGGCGTGGCGGCTTACCGGGCCGTCGAGTTGGTGCGCGCGCTGCAGCAGGCCGGGCTTGATCCACACGTCGTTATGACGTCGGCTGCGCAGGAGTTTGTCACCGCGCTTACCTTTGCCGCGGTAAGCGGGCACCGTGTGATCGATTCACTCTGGACGGGCGGCGAGGTACCGAAGGGGTCGTCGTCAGTCGAACATATTGAAGAGGCGCAGACGACGGATGTGCTGGTGATTGTGCCCGCGACAGCCAACGTTCTAGCGAAGCTTGCACACGGGATTGCCGATGACTTCCTGACCACGATGTACCTGGCGACTCCCGCTCCTGTCGTGATCGCGCCCGCGATGAACGTCGTCATGTGGAAGCATGCGGCGGTTCAGGCGAATGTAGCGATCCTGCGCAAACGGGGCCATGTCCTCCTGAAGCCTGGTTCGGGGCATCTCGCCTGCGGGATGCAGGGCAGCGGACGGTTGGCTGAGCTGACGGAGATTGTAGATGCGGTCCGCGGAGTGCTGGGGGGCACGCGGGCGCCGGCGAAGGAACGGGATCTGGATCGGGAGACCATCCTGATCACCGCTGGGGGCACGCGTGAGCCGATCGATAGCGTTCGCTTCCTGGGCAATCGCTCCAGCGGCCGGATGGGCTATGCCCTCGCCGAAGAGGCCCTGGCGCGGGGGGCGAAGGTGATCCTGGTGACCGCCGCGCAAGGCATGGCAGCGCCGGCCGGAGCCGAGGTGGTTCCTGTTTCGACTGCCGCGGAGATGCGGGAGGCGGTGCTCGAAGCGCTTCCGCGCGCCACCATCGTGATCAAGGCGGCAGCAGTTGCGGATTTCCGAGTACGGCACCAGGTTCAGGGGAAGCTTGAGCGCGGACGCAGCCTGACCCTTGAACTCGAGCCAACGGAGGATATTGTCGCGGAGGTTGCGCGGCGCAAAGCCCTGGGGACGCTGGTGATTGCGTTCGCGGCGGAGATTCCGGGTGCGACCGGTGATGCGGTCAGCCGCGGACGCGCGAAGATGCTGCGCAAAGGAGTCGATGCAATCGTCGTGAATGATGTCTCGGTCGAGGGGCTTGGCTTTGATTCTGAATCGAATGCGGGCACGATTCTCGTGGGAGATCGTCGCGTGGAGCTGCCTGCGATGTCGAAACGGGAGATGGCCCGCCACATTTTCGACGAAGTCGTTGTGCCGGATGAGCGCACGACCCGGACAGCCGCCGAGTCGTAATCGGTGCAAGTTCCACTTAGAGTTCGAGCGAGCGGCACAAGAGCGCTCGATCGATTCTGCTGGCTGCAAAAATTTTGTCATACCCCCTGTTGAAGGCGTAGTCTTTCCGTTGGCGGCACCCGGTGGGGCTGCACAGGAGAAGTTGAGATGAGCGTCTGGTCTACCCCGCGCCGTACTACGTCTGTTTCCCCCAAAGTCACTGTGCCTTCTTTGCTCGAGCGTAAACGTTGTGGCGCGAAGATCTCCGCCGTGACCGCATACGACTTTCCCAGCGCGCGGATGGCAGAGGCGGCTGGGGTCGACGTCGTGCTGGTAGGCGATTCGCTGGCGATGACGATGCTCGGCCACGAGTCCACGCTGGCCGTCACGATGGACGAGATGCTGGTGTTTACGCGAGCCGTTCGCCGCGGTCTCGAGAGGGCCTTACTGGTGGCGGATATGCCGTTTGGCAGCTACCAGGCCAGCGACAGCACAGGCGTAGAGAACGCCGTTCGGTTCGTAAAGGAGTCAGGCGCCGAAGCCGTGAAGCTGGAAGGTGCACGGATTTCGCTGGTTGAGCGGCTGGTGGATGCCGAGATCCCGGTGATGGGCCATCTTGGGCTGACGCCACAGGCTGTGAATCGCATGGGGGGATACAAGGTTCAGGCGAAGACTCAGAAGGCGATCGGGCGCCTGCGGGATGAGGCTCGGCGACTTACGGAGGCAGGCTGCTTTGCGATCGTGTTCGAGGGAATCCCGCGGGAGGTTGCAGCGGAGCTTACGGCGGAGCTTGAGATTCCAACGATTGGCATCGGAGCCGGGCCGGCGTGCGACGGGCAGATCCTGGTCTGGCATGATCTGCTGGGACTGAGCCAATCTTCTCCGGCGAAATTTGTTCGCGAGTACCTTCGCGGGGGCGAGTTGATCGGCGCTGCACTCGAACACTATGTCGCCGATGTGCGCGCAGGGGTATTTCCGGCGGAGGCCGAGAGCTATCATCTGGCGGTCGAGAAGCCGCAGGTCGTTGAAGAACCTGTGGCATCGATGGCTTAGAACTCCTCTCGTCGGAGGAGTTGAGACAGATCTTAGCGCGAGATTCACTCCTTTGTGTTTCCGCCCAGAGGCTTTCCGTAGAGCGGCACTGAACCCAGGGATCAAACGATGCAGGTTGTAAAGACGATTGCGGAAGCGCGGGCTGCGGTGCGGATGGCGAGGACGCCCGGCGATACGATGCTCGGCCTGGTGCCGACGATGGGTGCGCTGCATCGCGGACACCTGTCGCTGGTGGCCCGAGCGAAGGCCGAGTGCGGCGTGGTGGCGGCGAGCATCTTCGTCAACCCGCTACAGTTTGGGCCGAATGAGGACTTCGGCCGGTATCCCCGGCAGCTGGAGCAGGACTGCGCCTTGTTTGAAGCAGAGGGTGTCGACGTGGTCTTCGCGCCCGGGGTCGCAGAGATGTACCCGCCAGGCGCAACGACGACGATCGATGTGGGAGCGATCGGGACGCGGCTGGACGGGGCTCACCGACCCGGACACTTCCTTGGGGTCGCGACGATTGTCGCCAAGTTGTTCCATATCATTCAGCCGGATCGAGCGTACTTCGGCCAGAAGGATGCCGTGCAGGTCGCGGTACTGCGGCAGATGGTGCGCGACCTGGATTTTCCGGTGGAGTTGGAGGCTTGCCCGATCATTCGCGACGTGGACGGGCTGGCGCTGAGTTCACGCAATGCGTATCTCTCCAAGACCGAGCGAGCGCAGGCAGCGACCATACCGAGCGTGCTGGGGACGATGCGGGATGAGATTGCGGCGGGCGTGATCGACGCGGCTTTCGTGCGAAAGGCCGGGATGAAGGTGGTCGAACAAGCGATTGGAATCGAGCTGGAGTACCTGGAGATTGTCGATGCGACCACACTGGAGCCGATCCCGTTGGTTCGTCCCGGGACCCTGGTTGCGATTGCCGCGAAGGTCGGCAAGACTCGGCTGATTGATAACTTTTTAATTGAGTAAGGCTCTGTGCTGCCCTCGAGCCCTTGACATTCGGACGTCTGCGACAGAGACTGCGGAGAGGTTGTTCCTGAACAAGCTGCACCTGCATCAACCCTCATTCAGTGGCAGGAAAGGTTGCGTGAGTTGGATGACCGACGGTACAACAAGCCGGCAGAGCCTCACGCTCAACTCCGAGCTGGCGAGCATCGACACCATCGAGCAGACTGCAACCGAGTTCGCGGGCCGCGCAGGTTTCGATGAAGATACCGCATGCAACATCGCGATGGTTGCGCGGGAGGCCGGGGCGAATGCCGTGATTCATGGCAACAAATATGACGAAAGCAAGCATGTCGCCGCGACCTTCGAGGCGAGCTCGGATTCGGTGCTGATCCGCATCGCGGACGAGGGTACAGGATTTGACGCAAACCAGATTCCCGATCCGCTGGCACCGGAGAATCTGCTTCGTAGTTCTGGCCGCGGTGTCTTCCTGATGCGGGCGTTCATGGATGAGGTAAACTTTCGCCAGTTGTCTCCGGGCACGGAGATAACCTTGATCAAGCGACGTAAGAGTTAAGGCGCGAGGCGCGTCGGTGTTGAAACAGCAACCTATGAGTGCAACAAGGAGACTGAACTGATGTCCATGAAATTCAAGACGCGGCAGGTAGACGGCGTCACTATTCTCGACCTCAGCGGACGCATTACGCTGGGCGAAGGCAGCGTTACGCTGCGCGACGCGGTACAGGATGCAGTATCGAAGGGCGAGAAGAAGATTCTGCTGAATCTTGCAAACGTCGACTACATCGATAGCTCCGGCATCGGCGAACTGGTCAGCGCGTTTACCTCCGTGAGGAATGCGGGCGGCGAACTGAGACTGCTGCATCTGACCAAGAAGGTCCACGATCTGCTGCAGATTACGAAGCTCTACACTGTCTTCGACGTAAAGGACGATGAGGCAGCAGCGGTTTCCTCGTTCGGCTCCTAGCTCCTGAACTTCAGGTTCCGATGGAACAGTGAGGCCCGGGCGTTGGCGCCCGCCGCCCTGCGTACACCGTTCCACCCCCCCCGACACCCCGCAGGGT
>CAXTNM010000025.1:19523-52480 GCA_964245715.1 uncultured Acidobacteriaceae bacterium
GGGGGCGGTGGGTTGGGGCGGGCCCTCACTGCTTACCGCTTACCAGCCGACCTTCAAGCCGTCAGGATGACTTTGCCGATACCGCCCTTTTCGGCAGCGCGCTGCCCTTCCGCCGCTTCGTCAAGCGGGATGATGCGGTCGATCGGAATGGTGAGGCGCTTATCGCGGACCGCTTCCGCCAACTTCACCATGCGTTCGGGATCAGGCTTGCACATGACCGGTACCACCTTTACCTGCGGGTGGAGCGTCGCGTTGGACGGTGGTCCGAGTACGCTGGCGAAGATGCCACCCGGCGTTACCTTACCGATCAACTTTTCGGCGGTCTCGTGGTTAACCGTGTCGGCGACTGCATCAAGCAATCCCAGCTTCTCAAGCGCTTTCTCATCATCGAGCGCGAGTACCTCATCCGCGCCGAGCGACTTTGCCTCTTCGAGCTGCCTGGAGCGAACTCCCGCGATCACCTTCGCGCCGGCATCCTTGGCGACGCGGACGGCAGATCGACCGACGCCGCCGAGAGCACCGGTGACCAGTATCGTCTGGCCCGCCTGTATCCCGGTGCCGACGCGGATGAGCTGATCCCCCGTGAGCGTGACCAGCGGGAGCGCGGCTGCGTGCACCAGCTCGATGCCTTCCGGGATCTTTGCCAGCTCGGCAGCTTTCACGACGCAGAGCTCCGCGTAGGTGTTGTGTGCGAGAGCGAAGACCTTATCGCCGGGTTCAAAGCCGGTCACCCCTTCGCCGAGCTCCCGGACCACTCCTGACAGGTCACGCCCAAGGATGCCGGGGAAGTCCACCGGGAACCGCGATTTGGCTTCGCCGGAGCGCATCTTCCAATCGACCGGATTGATACTGGCCGCAGCTACGCGAACAAGCACCTCGCCCGGACCGGGCCTGGGATCTTCAAAATCTTCGTACTTGAGCTTTTCGGGACCGCCGTATTCGTGGAGAACAATTGCCTTCATTGCCGAAGCACCTCAGCCACTTTGGATGCTGTTCCTGGCGTCGGGGAGTTCCGAGGCCGGGATCGCGGCAAGTTCGCGGCCGGCTTCCTTCGGGAGGTACTGGCGCCATTCCTCACCTTCAGCAAGCCGCTTAATCAAGTCGAAACGACTGTTGAGCAGGCTGAGCACATGCGGAACCACAATCTGCTTGCCGATGAGATGGCCGGGCATGCCGAAGGGGAGGGAAAAACGCACGACATCCCACATCGTGGTCTGGCCGTCGATGAAGTGGAAGTGATGGTCGTGCTGGAAGTGGCGAAAATAGCCGCGGCCCATGGTGTCCTGAAAAAATGTCGGACGGGTATAACCGGTAATCAAGGTCTCATGCATGGCCGGAATGCCGAACTTCCAGCCGCGCCACAGGAGTTGGTCGCCATCTTCAATAAGCCCTGAAGTCTTACCGGAGACAGGGCGCATCTGCAATGTCTGCCGTACCAGATCGATGCTGGTCGACAAGAGAAAACATCGCTCGATAGGAGCATTGACGTGGATGCTTTCCTTTAGACGACACACGGATACCTCACAGAGGTTATACGCCCTTTGTTCAGGATTGATCCCGGCAGCCTCGCCTACTCCGTTGAGGTTACTTCAATATCGGCGGCTTGATGTAGCTTCAGAAGGTCGATGGCGCGATCGGCATCTTCCTGTCGGGTCACCTCGACCGTCAGCAGCGCGCCACCATTGGGATCGCCCTCGCTGCCCGTTCCTTCGAGGATCTCGTGTTTACCGAGGAGGTCGTTGACCGCTTTGCCTATCTTTTCCTCGAAACCTGCAAACCCCTCCCCGCGTTCTTTGCCGACTTCGATCTCGGCATCTTCGGGCGGTTCGGTGGCGACGCGGTTGGCGAGGACGACCATATCGGATTCGTAAAAGCCGTGCTGCGTGAGCATGTCTTTCATGGAATCGGCGATGTCACGAGTGGCGAAAGTAGCTAGAACGCGCATAACGGGTTGGATGCAGCCGCGCCCAGAAAGGCACCTGAAAACCAACGCGGCAGAAAATTCTCCTTACCGACCAGCGGGAGGACCAAGCGCAGCCCGATCTCCCACAAAGTAGTCTTCGCTGCGACGACGGCGACCATCCGGCGGGACTTGTCCTTACAGGGTTGCGCCCTTGTTCTGCTGCAGCTGCTCGCAGCGATCGAGGAACTCTTCGATCGGCGTGCTGCCTTCGTCGCCTTTACCGCGCGTGCGCACGCTGACGCTGTTGGTTGCGGCTTCCTTGTCGCCCAAGATGAGGATGAACGGCAGCTTGGCGTTGGCGAAGTCGCGGATCTTCGCCTTCATCACATCGTTGCGCTCATCCAGCTCTACGCGTATGCCGGCTGCTTCGAGCTTCTGCCTGATCGCGCGCGCATACTCGAGATGCTTCTCGGAGATAGGGACGAGGCCTACCTGCACGGGCGCGAGCCAGAAGGGAAATGCGCCGGCGTAGTGCTCGATGAGCACGCCGAAGAAACGCTCGACGGAGCCGAAGAGAGCGCGGTGAACCATGACTGGCTGGTGCAACTCGCCATCTTCACCCTTGTAGGTGAGGTCGAAGCGGGCGGGCAGATTCCAGTCGAATTGTACGGTGGAAAGCTGCCACATGCGGCCGAGTACGTCGACCAGCTTGATGTCGATCTTGGGGCCGTAGAAAGCGGCTTCGCCCGGGATGGTTTTGAAGGGAATGCCCTTGCGGTTGAGGACCTTTACCAGCGAGCCTTCGGCGAAGTCCCATTGAGATTTTTCGCCGATGAACTTTTTATCTTCGGGATCCCAGGTTGAGAGCTCGACCTTGAATTCGGTGAAGCCGAAGGTGTGAAGGACGGCTTCGGCAAAGTCGATGCAGGCTTCGATCTCGGATTCAATCTGCGACGGCATGCAGAAGATATGCGCATCGTCCTGCGTGAAGCCACGAACACGCAGCAGTCCATGCATCGTGCCGGAGCGCTCGTAGCGATACACGTTGCCGAGTTCGGCGTAACGCTGGGGCAGGTCGCGATAGCTTTTTGGGGTGTTCTTGTAGATGAGGATGTGGCCGGGACAGTTCATCGGCTTCAGTCTGTATTCGGCATCGTCTAGTTCCATTGCCGGATACATATTTTCGCCGTAGTTCACCTCATGCCCGGAGATCTTCCAGAGCTCGCGCCGCATGATATGCGGGGTAAAGACCATATCGTAACCACGACGGATACATTCTTCGCGCATCCAGTCTTCCATGGTCTTCCGGATCAGGCCACCCTTGGGGTGCCAGAAGATCAGGCCCGCGCCTGCGACTTCCTGGATGGAAAACAGATCAAGCTGCTTGCCCAGCACGCGATGATCGCGAGCTTTGATCTCTTCGAGCCGCGCGAAGTGTGCTTTGAGATCCTTGTCGTTGAAGAAGGCCGTGCCGTAGATGCGCTGGAGCTGCTGGTTCTTCTCGTCGCCAAGCCAGTAGGCGCCGGCAACGGAGGTCACCTTGAAGGCCTTGACGCGGCCGGTAGATGGCACATGCGGGCCGCGGCAGAAGTCGGTAAAGCCACCGTTGCGGTAGAGAGAGATCTCATCACCAGGCTGCGTAAAGCGCTCGATGAAATGGACCTTCATGAATTCGCCCTGCTTCTGATAGTCGTCGATTCCCTGCTCGCGTGGTTCGGTCTCGCGAACGAACTTCTCGTCGCGCGCGACCACCTCGGCCATGCGCGCCTCGATCGCAGCAAGATCCGCTTCGGTGAACGGGGTCTCGCGATAGACGTCGTAGAAGAAGCCCTGGTCCGTTGCGGGACCGTGTCCGAGCTTGGTCTCCGGGAAGAGCTCGAGGATCGCCGTGGCCATTACGTGCGCAGCAGAGTGTCGCACTACCTTGAGCGCAGCTTCGTCCTGCTCCTTCAGCAGCCACAATTCGACATCCTCGGTAAGCGGAGTGGAGAGATCAACGATCTTCTCTGCCTGCGGATCACCGGCGCCATACATCCTCTCTGCAGATTCAGGGGCGTCGTCCGTTCCACCTTCGGGCGCGTTGATATCCAGCCCTGCCATCGGTTTGACGCGCGCAACCACGACTGCCGCGGCCAGCCGGGGCGAGATGGAGGTTGCGATCGCAAGCGGCGTGGTTCCCTGCGGGACTTCGCGGATGCTGCCGTCCGGAAGTTGAACCTTGATGGTACCCTGGGCGTAAGTGCTGGAAACGATTGCGGCTGAGCTCATAATGTCCGTTCTGGATGTCAGTCTCTTGGCCGTGCGGCCACTTATTCAGCATAGAGGGTTTCGCCAGGCTGTACCAACGAGGAGCCGGAAAGAGTACAGCCCCGCAAAGGTGGCAGGGAATGCCACCATCGAGCATGTCGGACACCATGAATGGTCATTGCCGGATTGGTCATGCGCTTTCTAGTCTCCTGCATGTGGCACAACCCGGCCATGTTCTCCGCCATCAGAAAGGTCAATCTATGCAAGTTCTCTGTCAACTCTCGAACACCGTCAGTGATGTCCGTTGCAAAGTATGCGGACAGGGGTTTCTCGTCTACTGGTCGCGTACCTCCCGCGCCGAGCAGGAAGCGACACGTCGCCAGGTGATCGAGGCGCTGGAGCGGCACCACACGTCTTCGAACAACGCGCAGGCGCATCCGCGTACCGGCTTCAACGTCCCTGATTGGTCGGGACTCGCTCGCTTCTCGGGGGCGGCATTGCTGGGAGGCGCTGAGAACTGGTCGGTCTGACCGTTCTTCTCTGGTGGGCAGCAGGATCGACAGGAAGCCGGGTAAACTGCCCGGCTTTCGTGCGTTTACAGGAAATTGTTATCGCTTTCTGCATCCGACAGTGGAGTGTGGGAATCCCTTAGGGGCAGCAGATATCTGTTGCAACATATCCACCAACGAGGTTTTCCTAATGCCGACCCTGCTCTCCGTTGTCACCAGCCCGCGCGGCGACTACTCCATCTCGCGCAAACTTACCGCGACCTTCGTCGATGAGTGGAAGAAAGCTCACCAGGGCGACGTCATCACCCGCGATCTGTGCGAGACGAAGCTTCCGTTCGTGGATCTGCCGTGGATTGCGGGCGCCTATACGCCAGCGGAACAGCATTCGCCGGAGATGAAGCAGGCTCTTGCCATCTCGAACGAGCTGATCGCCGAACTCCAGAAGGCCGACCATATCGTGATCGGCACCTCGATGTACAACTTTAACCTGCCTGCTATTTTGAAGGCATATATCGACCAGGTTGTGCGCGTCGGCGTGACCTTTACGGAGCAATATGAAGGCTTGCTGAAGGATAAGAAGGTGACCGTGATCATCGCCTCCAGCGGCGTTTATACTCCGGGCTCCTACACAGAGAACTACAACGTTGAATCCACCTACCTGCGGCAGGTTCTCGGCTTCATCGGATTGAGCGATGTGAATATCGTTCTTGCCGGTGGTACCAGCGCTGTCGATCGGGGACAGAAGTCACGGGAAGAGCTGCTCGCGGAGTACACTCCCGCGGTTGCGGAAGCCGCGAAGTAAGGTCAGTCCGGGATGTATCGTGAGTCGGAGGCCGGTCCGGGCTCCGACGGATCCCGTACGCCGAGTTCTGCGCCTGTGGGAATGCCGGTGGCCATCGCAACAACACAGGGTGAAAGCACCATTGCAAAAAAACAGAGAATTACCAAGAAATCTGACATATTTGCCCTCTTTGCCGGGACGCTGGATTCCGCAGAACACAGGCCGCTGCAAGTCTTCTCTGTGCCTTATCGTCGGGTTCCCGTTTTGGACCTGAGCTGCGCAGGCTGACGTCAAACCTCCGTACCGTGACTTCTTCGCCATAGAATGGTGTGCATGAACTATGGGCAAGCTATCGCGCACCTGCAGGCCCTTGGGCCTGAGCTCTCGACCGCTTCGGGAGGCAGCGCGACGCGGCGCAAATTTGATCTCGCCCATATGCGCCGGCTTTGTGCCGAGCTGGGCAATCCACAGGACAAAGTACCCGCCGTGCTGATCGCGGGCACCAATGGCAAAGGCTCGACAGCCGCCACACTCGCTTCCATCCTGACGACGGCGGGATATCGCACCGGCCTTTACACCAGCCCGCACCTCTCCCGCGTCAATGAACGGATTCAGCTGGCGCACGCTACGCTGCCTTCGGAGTACGGTTCCGGCGAGGTACTCGGCAGCGAAGGTCCGCTCGCGCTGCTACCGATTGCGGACGATGACTTCGCTCACCTCTATACGTTGGTCGACGAAGCGGCGGTACGCCTGGTGCACGCGGGCGAGCTACCTCATGCGCCCAGCTTTTTCGAGCGGCTTACCGCCCTGGCATTCGGCTTCTACGCCGGGATTGACCGTCTCGACGCCGGACCCAGGGCCGAGATTGTGGTGCTCGAAGTCGGGCTCGGTGGACGACTGGACGCGACCAACGTCGTCGAACCACTCGTCTCGGTGATCACCGACATTGCGCTCGATCATCAGGACTATCTCGGCAGCACCATTCGAGAGATTGCAGGGGAAAAGTGCGGCATTCTGCGCCAGAACGGCATCCTGGTCACGCTGTCGCAGCACCCTGAGGCAAATCAGGTCATCGGCGAGCAGGCGGCTCGGCTGCAGGTGCGCGGGGTGAATGCGGCGGTCTTTCTGCCGCCGGCACGCCGCAACTCGGAAGTGACGGCGACCCCGAAGACGTGGCGTAATCAGTACATCCTTTCACCGGAGGAAGTCGGCCTCCTTACCGTCGATTCCCCCCTGGGGGGTGACCATCAACAAAGGAATCTGGCGTTGGCACTGGCTGCCGCCTTCGAATTACGTAACACTTTCGGTTACAAACTCAGTGTAGAATCGATGGAACAGGGATTGCGCGCAACGAATTGGCCTGGCCGGCTGGAGTGGATGACCCCGCACCTGCTGCTAGATGTTGCACATAACCCTGCCGGGGCCTGGACGCTGCGCTCAGTCATCGGTACGCTGCCGGATGCGACGCCGCGGACCTTGTTGTTCTCCTGTTTGCGTGACAAAGACCTGCGTGAGATGGCAGGCATTCTCTTTCCTCTTTTTGACGCTTCGGCGGATGGAGATCCAGCCCGCCGCAGAGATCACATTGTGCTCGCACCCATGGCTAACCCGCGCGCTGCCTCGCTCGAAGACCTCGTCTCAGCAGCGCGCGAGCTGGAGGTACCGTTCAAGGAAGCCTCAGACCTCGCCGATGCCCTGAGACTTGCGCAAGAGCTGACGCCTGCAGACGGCGTCGTTGTTGCAACCGGCTCGGTCTATCTTGTGGGCGAGCTGCGGACGCTCGCGCTGCAACAGGCTGAGGTGTTGGTTTGAAGGAGCAGGACGAGCAGAATGTAGCAACGATTGAAGTCCCTAAACGCCCCGGAAAGGCGATTCGCTGGCTGACTTACCTGCTGCTTTTACCACTGATCGCACTCGCTACTTCGTTCTTCGGCTGCATTTCGCTGGTTTGTGGTTTATGGGACGCTTCCGGGCGGCAACAGCACTTCATCGCTCGTATCTGGGCGCGTGTTCTCCTGCTGATCTGTCTTTCGCCCGTGGAGCTGCTTGGTGCAAGCAACCTCGTTGTGGGTGGTTCGGCGGTCTACGCATCGAACCATCTTAGTTACTACGACACTCCGGTCCTTTTCGCGAAGCTTCCTTTCCAGTTCCGCATTTTTGCAAAGCAGTCGCTCTGGAAGGCTCCCTTCATCGGCTGGTATCTGAATCGTTCGGGACAGCTTCCCATCGACATCAATACCGGGCGCTCTGCGGTCGCGGGATTGCTTCGCGGCGTCAAGACGCTTCAGGGTGGGATGCCGCTGGTGTTGTTCCCTGAAGGCGGACGCTCCGAGACGGGAAAGATGACGGCATTCCAGTCGGGTGCGGCTTTTATGGCAATCAAGGCACAGGTGCCGCTTGTGCCTGTCGCCCTGATCGGAACGTATGAACTTCTGCCTATTCACGTGTACCACCTGACGCCGCACCCGGTAAAGCTTGTGGTTGGCGAGGGCATCTCGACTGCAGGTCTCTCCACGCGGGATGCTGAAGCGCTCACCGCGAGACTTTTTGCCGAGATTGAGCGCCTCTACTTCCTTCACCTTCCTTGACCAGTGAACGAAGAAGAAGCGGCGCAGAAAGGCTAAACTGAAGATATGGCTCGCGTTGCAATTCCCACTCCCACCAGCTTCGACGTTGAGTACAACCGGCTCAACTGGCAGTCTTACGCGGATGCTGTAGCAGCCGCAGGTGGCGACCCTGTTGAGATCTCGTTGACTCTCAACCCGCGTGCAGTCGCGGAACTCGCGAACTCCTGCGGGGCCATCCTGCTGCCCGGCAGTCCTGCGGATGTGAATCCCGCGAAGTTTGGCCAGGAGCGTGATCCGTCCACCGCACCGGCAGACCTGCCGCGAGAGAACGTCGACGAGTTGCTGCTACAGGATGCGCATAATCTTTACAAACCGATTCTGGGCATCTGCTTCGGCGCTCAGATTCTGAACGTATGGCGTGGGGGCACCCTCATCCAGGACCTTACGATTATGCCGGTCAATCATGCGGCTTCGAGGAATGTGACAACCGCACATACAGCGCTTATTCCCGAAGGTTCAATGTTAGGCGGAATCACTGATCCCGCCGAGGGCTTGCGGCAAGACGGTTTTCTACGGCTTCCGGTCAACTCTTCACATCATCAGGCAATCGGGATTGCGGGGGATGGTCTTCGGGTGGTCGGGCGTTGTCCCCAGGATGGGGTTGTTGAGTCAGTTGAAGGCCCTCAGCACGAAGGCGAGCGCCACTTCGTTCTTGGGGTCCAGTGGCATCCGGAGCGGACGCTCCACACGAGTGCTACCTCGAGGGCAATCTTCGCCAGGCTCGTTCAGGAAGCGGAGAGCTGGCGACCCCGGGCGGTTACGACCTCTGTGCTGGCGAGCTGATGGCTACACTCTCCGCCGCAGAAATCGCTGAAAGTCTGAGGCTCTACTATCCTGAACCTTCCGAGGCTCTGCTGACTCAGCTTTCCACATACCTGGATCTCCTGATGAAGTGGAACCAGCGGACGAATCTGTCGTCTATTCGGGACCCGCGGGAGATTGTCTCGCGACACTTTGGGGAGTCTTTGTTTGCGGTGCGGCACCTTCCCTCCGCTGAAACCCTTCTCGATGTAGGTTCCGGTGCGGGCTTTCCGGGTCTACCGATTGCGTTGGCACGTCCTCAGCTCCAGGTAACGCTCGCGGAATCGCAGAACAAGAAGGCCGCGTTCCTGCGGGAGGTGGTGCGAACGCTTGGGGTAGCGGTGGAGGTCTGGGGTGGCCGTGTAGAGGATCTACCTGTGGAGCGCCGCTTCGATCTTGTGACGCTGCGAGCTGTAGATCGGCCTCAACTCGCTCTCGAAGTAGCACGGTCCCGAGTGGGTCCGGGCGGATCGATCTGTCATTTCACTACGGGAGTGCCGGAAAGCTCAGTTTTGCAGCTTCCTGGTAGAAGTTCTGCCGTTCTCGAGATTCTTCGACCATAATGTTCCACGTGGAACACTTGTGCTGCTTCCAACAAATCGTGCAAAGGTGTTCCACGTGGAACACTCTCGTTTGCACGAACGGTCTCAGCCCGGTACTCTTGCGCTAAGCCTTCATGTCAACTAAAGCTCCAGCTAATACCTCCAAGGTAGCAACCCTGGGTTCCTTGTCTCCAAAAGTCCTAGCCGTCGTCAATCAGAAAGGCGGAGTTGGAAAAACGACGACTGCCATCAACCTTGGTGCTGCTCTCGCAATCGAAGGGCTGAAAGTTCTGCTCATCGACTGCGATCCCCAGGCAAACACGACAGGAGGCCTTGGATTCAGGCGGCAAAAGGACGACGAACCCCAGCGGTTATCCGTCTATGACGTTCTGCTCGGCCCTACAACGCTTACGGAGGCGCTACAACCAACCACTCTCCCGCAGCTTTTCCTAGTACCAGGCAGCAAGAACCTCATTGGCGCCAACATCGAGCTCGTTCCAGTCGATCGGCGGGAGTTTCGGCTGAAGGATGCGATCGGTCAGCTTGAACAGCATTTCAACTTTATTCTCTTGGACTGTCCCCCCGCACTCGACCTGCTCACGCTCAATGCCCTGGTCGCTGCGCAGGGTCTCCTGGTTCCTGTACAGGCGGAATACTTTGCACTGGAGGGAATTTCGGAGCTGATATCGACCCTTGATCGAGTAGCTCAGGCATTCAACCCAGATCTCGGCCTGGAGGGCGTATTGCTTACGATGTACGACGATCGCACTAACCTTTCGCAGCAGGTCACGGCGAATCTCAAGGAATTCTTCGGAGAGAAGATGTTCAAGACGACAATTCCAAGAAACATCCGCGTAGCCGAAGCTCCAAGCCACGGGCTCCCCGTGGCGACGTACGATCCACGATCACGCGGAGCGGAGGCGTACCGCGACCTGGCTCGTGAGCTTCTTCTCCGGAACGGCATCACCGTTTCCCCGGCCGCTGGCCGAGGAGAGAGCAGGAATAAATGAGCCTTTTACCTCAAAAACCATTAGGTTCCACTCCCGATCCCACCTTGAAGACGGATCCAAAACGACGAGCGCTCGGACGCGGCCTTGAGGTTCTCCTGCCGCAGCGTCCACTTTCGGCTGTTGCAGCGGAAACCCCTCTACCCGCGCCGGATGGGAGACCACTTGAGCTTCCGATAGGAACGATCGAGCGTAACCCCTTCCAGACGCGGACCAGCTTCGACCCGGAAAAGATTACGGAACTTGCGCAAAGCATCTCAGCCAGCGGTGTTGTGCAGCCGATTGTGGTTCGCAGTCTGGGTGAGGGCAAATATCAGCTCATCACGGGCGAGCGCAGGCTCATGGCGTCGAAGCAGGCCGGCAAGTCAACGATTCCAGCCATCGTCCGCTCCGTCTCCGATGAGCAGGCAATGGAGATGACCATCGTCGAGAATCTGCAACGGGCAGACCTCAATCCGATCGAGCAGGCTCGTGCCTATCAGAGGCTCTCAACCGACTTCAAGATGACACAAGAGCAGATGGCTGTACGTACCGGGAAAGAACGCGCGTCGGTAGCCAACTTCCTCCGCCTTTTGAAGCTCCCCGAGCCCATTCAGCACCTCGTAGAGAACGGTACCTTGAGTTTCGGCCATGCACGAACACTGCTTTCGTTGCCGACAAGCGAAGCGATTGTGGCGGCTGCGCAGAAGGTCACAGCACTCTCGATGTCAGTGCGTCAGACCGAGAGCTATGTGCAGGGCCTCCTGAACCCTGAAGCAAAGGCCGCGAAGGCTGAGAAGATGGAGTCCCAGCGAGACCCGAATGTGGGCGAGGCAGAAAGCCGTCTGCGCCGTGCGCTCGGTTTAAAGGTGAAGATCGAAGACAAGAAAGGCAAGGGCCGTGTCATCATCGAGTACTCCGGCCTTGAAGATTTTGACTCGCTCCTGACCGCGCTCAACGCCCAACCTAATGATTGAAGGTGCATTGCACCTGCTGCTGCACAAGAGGAAACCCCATGCCGCGCTTCGCCCGCTATTTGTGCTCATTTCTGTTACTTGTTCCGACATTCGCCTTTCTGCCGGCTCAGTCTAGCACGGGACGGATCCTTGTCCGTGCGGGCTATGTGCTCGACGTTCACACCGGTAAAGAGACTCCGGCCGAGACCATCATCGTCAAGGGCGATCTGATCACCGGTATTGCGCCTACGTCGCAGACACCTGTGCAACCTGGCGATCGCGAGATCGATCTCTCCCACTCGACCGTGATGCCGGGGTTGATGGACGTGCACACCCACCTCACCATGGCGACGAACTTCGATCCTTACTTCGAGCTGTCGATGACGCCAGGCAAAGAGGCGATCCTTGGGGTTGAGAATGCCAAGGTGACGCTCGAGGCTGGCTTTACCACTGTTCGCAACGTCGGCGCGAACGACTTTACCGATGTCGCCCTGCGCGACGAGATTAATGCCGGGCACATCCCCGGGCCGCACATGCAGGTCTCCGGGCCTGCACTGGGAATTACTGGTGGCCATATGGATGAAAATCTTCTGCCATATCAGTACCATGTCAGCGGCGAAGGCGTTGCCGACGGTATCCCCGCGGTGCAACATATGGTGCGCGAGAACATCAAGTATGGCGCGGACTTGATCAAGATCGGTGCTTCGGGCGGCGTGCTCTCGAAGGGCGACGATCCGCAGGCTTCTCAGTACACGCTCGAGGAGATGCAGGCCATCTGCGCCGACGCGCATCGGCTGGGCCGCAAGGTCGCCGCGCACGCACATGGAGCGCAGGCGATCAAGCTGGCGACGATTGCTGGCGTTGACTCGATCGAGCACGGCAGCTACATCAACGACGAGGACATCAAGCTGATGAAGGAGCATGGGACCTACCTCGTTCCCACCGCCTACCTGGTCGATTGGATGAACCAGAATGGGCATCTTCCGGAGCTCTACGCGCAGAAGATGAAGGATGTTGGATCGGCCATGAAGGCGAATCACAAACGCGCGATCCAGGCGGGGGTGAAGGTAGCGCTTGGCACCGACGCGGCGGTCTATCCGCACGGGCTGAACGCGCACGAACTCGACGTGTACGTGAACCAGTACGGTATGACGCCGCTCGTGGCTATCCAATCGGCGACGCTGAATGCCGCGGACTTAATGGGATGGACCGACCGCACTGGCTCACTGGACGCTGGGAAGTGGGCCGATCTGATTGCCGTCGACGGCGACCCGCTGAAAGATGTGCGCCTCCTGCAGCACGTGCCTTTCGTGATGAAGTCTGGCGTTATCTACAAGGATGAGGCGCATCCCGAGCTGGTGAAGCATTTGAGCGAGATCGAGCAGGCCGTGCCACCGGCCGCGGCGGTGCCGGCCCTGTGATGAAGTTTTCGGCAATCGTCTTTCGCATACGATACGGTCTGCACTTTGTCATCTTCCTGTTGGGATTCACCGCACCCTGGAACTATCTTGTGCAGCTTGATCCCAAGGGCCCGAACGCCCATGTATGGGGGATCCTTGCTGCCAACCTGGCGCAGGCAGGGGTTGGAAGCCTTGCCGCGCCGGTGTTCAACCCGTTCAACTTTCTTCTGGTCGCCGCAATCCTCTGCGCGTTCACCGGCGCGTGGCTCAGGACGTGGGGCGCGGCGTATCTTGGTTCGAGCGTTGTGAAGAGCTCGGACCTGCACAGCGCAGCAGCACCGGAAGCCAGGTCCGACGGGATCCTCACCGACGGGCCCTTCGGCTATCTTCGAAACCCACTGTATCTAGGGACGTTTCTTCACACACTTGCCATTTCGTTGTTGATGCCGCGTTCCGGAGCCATCTTCGCCATCGTGGCGATCGGCGTGCTTCAACTATGGCTGATCCAGGCGGAAGAAGCTTTTCTTTCGGGCAAGCTCGGGGAGGCGTACAAGGCTTATTGTGCGCTCGTGCCGCGGATCTGGCCGGCGCTTCGCCGGAAGGTAGCGGCTTCGGGGCTGGTTCCACGTTGGGGTCAGGCGCTCGTGGGTGAGGTTTACTTCTGGGGTGTGGCCGTGTCGTTTGCGGCGTTTGGCTGGCGCTACAACGCCACGCTGCTGATTCAGTGTGTGGTGGTTGCGGTTGGGGTGTCGATTGTGGCGCGTGCGTTTATCAGTAAGCCAGAGTAGCCGTAACGCCATGCGGCTGCACTCGTAAGCGGTAACAGAAGAGCCTCCCGTTGTGGGAGGCTCTTCAAACTACAGTACGGCAAGAAGCTACTTCTTGACGGGGGCGATCGTGTCTTTGGCGGTCTTGGCGACGCGGAACTTGACCACGGTCTTCGCCTTGATCTTAATGGTTTCGCCGGTCTGGGGGTTGCGCCCGAGGCGCGCCTTGCGCTCTGCCTTCACGAGTTTACCGATGCCGGGAATGGTGAACTCACCGTTTTTCTTGGTCTCTTTGACTGCGGTCTCGGCGAGCAGTTCGAGGAACGTGGATGCCTGCTTGTTGGTGATTTCCAACTTCTCTGCCATCGCGCGAACGAGGGCGGTCTTGGTCATGCCTTTTGCCATTGAGGAGCTCCTTGAGGAAAATAAGTTCTGGTGCGAGTTCGAAATCGCGCCTTTGGCTACTATCGGCACCCAACCGCTTTGCAGAGCGAAATCGCCTGTATTGACGCGGGTCTGAGAACCGTACCGCAATCAACCATCCACTGTCTGAAGGCCTTTGTCAACGGTGTTTCCGGGTATTTTCCGTTATTTCTGTGGTTTTCCCGGGTTTTGTTCCTTAATGGAGGCAAAAGAGCCCTAAATCCGGCAATTTCCCACTACCAGAGCGGTGTTCGAGCGGCTGGCACGAGAGGTTCGTTCAACAGCGCAACCAGCGGGGCCGCAGCTCGGAAACGCTTGAGAATTTCGCTGACCAGCGATGGGCTGAGGGCTATTTCAGCGGGCAGGTGAGCCGCCACGCCCCACTGGCGCTGCATGATCAGATCGATCGCTGGATGATCCGCCGCGAAGCCCTTCGGAGGACGCGTCATCATCACCGGTTCAAGTGCGGTCATGCCGAGCGCCTTCAGCTTGCTTGAGGCGGCCAGCTTGCGGAACTCCTCGTGGTGTTCGAGAAGATGGCTTCGGATGGCGAGCAGTTGTTCACGCTCCGGCATATAGCAACCGGCAGCGATGGTGATCTGTGTGGGACTCAGGTCGAAGTAGAATCCGCCACCCGAGGTCTTCTCCATCCCGCGTCGCGCCCACCATGCCGCGGCATGATCCTTGTATGGCAGCTTGTTCTTGCTGAAGCGGGTATCGCGATAGATGCGCATCATGCACTTGGCCGGGTCGCGCACGAACTCCGGGGCGAAGTCCTCCATGGCGTCACTGATGGCCCCGATCAGTGCGAGCATCGGGGCTTTGAGCTCGGCTTCGTAGATGGGCTTGCGGGGGTTGAACCAGTCGCGGTCGTTGTTGCGCTTCAATCCGCGTAGAAACTTGAGAGCAGCGTCGTTGAAGTGGGGCTTTACAGCAGACGGCATCTCTTCATGCTAACCCCGTCAGGCGAGTGTGTGGGGTGTATGCTGAGCGCAATGGCCTGAGCCTGCGGTTCGGTCAAAAAGGACGTCAATCCATGCAGTTTGCACCCGCTGTACTCGTCTTCTTCGCGTTTGTCGCGCTCCTGCTCCTCATCTTTGTCGCCAAGACGCTGCTCACGGTGCGTACCGCAAGCGCCGGTATCGTGGAACGATTCGGCAAGTTCAATCGCATCCTGCGCCCCGGTCTGCACGTGCTGATGCCGTTTGCCGAGCAGGCGTTCATCGTCGATCTGCAGGTGAAGCAGGCGCAGTTTTCCGTTGAGACCAAGACCCGCGACAACGTCTTCGTGCAGATCCCGGTATCGGTGCAGTACCAGGTGCTCGACGACAAGATCTACGAGTCCTTTTACAAGCTGTCGAATCCGCAGAAACAGATTGAATCGTTCGTCTTCAATTCGATTCTTGGCCACGTGCCCAAGCTCACGCTCGACGAGACCTTCGAACAGCAGTCGGGCATCTCGGTCGCCGTGAAGGTCGAGCTCGATCAGATCATGTCCGGCTTCGGCTTCAACATTCTGACTGCGCTCGTCACCGACATCGTTCCGGATGTGAAGGTAAAAGCCGCGATGAACGATATTAACGCGGCGCAGCGTTCGCAGGTAGCGGCGCAGGCGCGCGGGGAAGCGGACAAGATCCTCAAGGTCAAGCAGGCGGAGGCCGAGGCTGAATCCAAGGCGCTCCAGGGCAAAGGCATTGCGGCCGAACGGCAGGCCATCATCGACGGGTTGAGCGCGAGCATCGAACACTTCCAGCAGGGCGTGCCCGGCACGACGAGCGAGGACGTCATGGCGCTCGTGCTGCTCACCCAATACTTCGATACGCTGCGCGACATTGGCACACGCGGTGGCACCAATACGATCTTTCTGCCCAACAGCCCGGGCGCCGCACATGACTTCCAGACGCAGATCCTGGCCGGCCTGCGCGGGGGGATGATGAAGGACGGAAACCTGAACCAGACGCCATCGTTCGATGCGACGCGACCAGCAACACCGCCTCCAGTTGGAAGCTGACATCGCGGCCAGCTCTTCTGCCATGCTCCTCGATCAAGACACCATCGTCGCTGTTTCCACGCCACCGGGCCGTGGCGGGATCGGGATTGTTCGTCTCTCCGGGTCGCAAGCGCGCGCGATCGCTGAACCTCTGCTGAGACTGGCCAATCCGCTCGTTGCGGGGAGGGTTCGGTTCACCCAGATTCTGGACGCTTTGGGTGAAGTGCTGGACGAAGCTGTCGTCACGTTTTTCGCCGCGCCCCACTCTTACACCACCGAAGATGTGGTGGAGATCGCGGCGCACGGGGCTCCGGTCCTGCTCGACTACCTGGTACGTGGGGCCGCTGCTCGTGGTGCGCGCCTTGCCGAACCGGGCGAGTTCACGCAGCGTGCCTTTCTTGCGGGGCGCCTTGACCTGACGCAGGCCGAAGCGGTCAACGATCTTATCTCCGCGCAGACGCTGCACCAGGTGAAGACGGCGGCTGCCCAGCTTGGCGGAGCCATCGCGCGCGTAGTGGACCCTATGAAGCAGTCGCTCGTCGCGCTGATCGCCGCACTGGAGGCTGGCGTCGACTTTGCCGAAGACGATCTCGATCTTCTTGCCGATGCTGAAATCGTCGCAGGCATCAAGGGCCTGGAAGCGTCGCTCCAGGCACTTGCACGGACGTACGAGTACGGACGCATTGTCCGCGAGGGGCTTACGCTGGCGATCGTCGGCGCACCCAATGCGGGTAAGTCGTCGCTGTTCAATCGGCTGCTCGAACGCGAGCGCGCCATTGTTACGGCACTTCCGGGCACAACGCGCGACACCATTTCCGAGCAGTTCACGCTGAACGGAATACCGATCAACCTGGTCGACACCGCCGGCTTGCGCGAGATTGTGGCAACGCCTGAGACCGAAGCAGAGCGCGCCGGAATTGAGCGTTCGCGCCACACCCTAGCCGACGCCGACCTGGTCCTGCACGTCGTGGACAGCTCGACGCTGGAGTCTACGGCCAGCGGAGACGTAAGCCTGCGACCGGAAGACCAGCTACTCCAGGCCGAACTCCAGGATCGAGTGCATCTGCTCCTCGTCAACAAGTCCGATCTTGTCATGGATTGGAAGGCCAGCCTGAACGGAGCGATCTTCACCTCGGCCCTTACGGGTGCGGGGTTGAACGAGCTTCGGCAAGCCATCGGAGATGTGCTCGCCGCGCAGCCATCCGGCGACTCGGCGATGATCACGAACCTGCGCCAGTCACAGGCGATCATGGCTGCGTGCGCCAGCCTTGCGAAGGCAAAGTGCTCAGCCGAAGCGGGCTTTCCACATGAATTCCTGCTGCTCGATTTACATGAGGGGCTCGCACACCTGGACGAGCTTACCGGAGCGACCACGCCAGACGAGATTCTAAGTCTAATTTTTTCAACATTCTGCGTGGGCAAGTAAAGCGCTACGATCGTTTTCGCGTGACGGGTGAGTCGGCGTGAGCCCATCTGCGGCCGCATTTCTGCTGCTGCGTTGTGACAATCCTGTAATAAACTTCAGCAAACATTGCAGCCATTGCAGCACTTTTAGGAGAGCCATGCGGAATCGCATTATTTCGTCCTTGTTTGCCGTCGTGTGTCTATGCACGGCCGGAGCACGCGCTCAACAGACCCTCGGCTCTGTCAATGGAACCGTGGTTGACCCCAGTGGAGCCTCCATACCTGCGGCGAAGATCACGATTACCGACCCGGATATCGGTGTCACCCGTACCGTCACGGCGCAGCCAGATGGCTTCTTCCAGATCTTCAATCTTCCCGTCGGCACCTACAAGGTTTCGATCTCGCACGAGGGCTTCGACACGACCCAGCTTAGTGGGATCGCGGTACAGGAAGCTCATGCGAGCACTGTCAATGTAAGCCTCAAGATCGGCCAGACGTCTGAATCCGTTGACGTCACGGCGAACCCGCTGCTCAACGCGACCGACGCCACCAACGGCTATACGCTTGACTCGGCACAGATTCAATCCTTACCGCTGAGTGCCACCGGCAGCTTTACGGACGCGGCCAAGCTCTCGCCGGGTGTGAGCGCTGAGCTCCTGGCAAATCTGGATACGAACGCCGGCATCGGTAATCAGCCCATCTGGGCAAACGGCCAGCGCGATACGTCGAACACCTTCCAGGTAAACGGAGTCGATGCAAGCAACATCTTCAACGGTAAATCCTCCTCCGGTTCAAACTCGCAGCGCTACGCCTTCAACATCGGTGAAAGCTCACCAATCGGCGGCTCCGCGGGGGTAGGGACCACCGTGTATGGTTCAAACGGCAACTCTCTGCCTTCGCCTCCGCCGGAGTTCATCCAGGAACTCCGCGTGAACACCTCCATGTACGACGCGCAGCAAGGCGCGACCGCTGGCGCACAGATCGACGTCAACACTTTGAGCGGTACAAATGCGCTTCATGGCCAGGTGTATGGATCGTTCGCCAACAACTCGATCAATGCGGATCCGTTTTTCTTCAAGCAGCAAGCTCTCTTGAAGCAGAACCTCAACATCGGTTCTTTGCCATTGTCTCTTGAGAATCCGGCCCTCCACCGCTGGACTACGGGCGGAACCATCGGCGGTCCCATCAAGAAGGACAAGCTCTTCTATTTCTTCTCCTATCAGCATCGCTATAACAGCGATCAGTCGACCGGCCTGACACAGTTTAATGTTCCGGGGTTGTTGACCGATGACCGTTCCGCTGCCGGGCTCACTGCCGCCGCCGACAGTTCAAACACCACAGCGTTTACTGGAACGATCAGCCCGATCGCATCCGCGCTGCTGAACGCAAAGGTTCCTGGTGGGGGCTACCTCATTCCTTCGAATCAGAGCGCCTCGCCGACTTACATCGCCGGCGCCGACAACGTAACACTCTTCGGCACGTCGCAGTTGATTGCCGACCAGGCGGCCGCATCGATTGATTACCAGGTGACAGCCACCGATCGTATCTCGGCCAAGTACTTCTACCAGAACGATCCGGTCTACAAGCCCTACACTGTTTCGAACGTCGCAGGATTTCCGTCTCAACAGAACAACGGTGCGCAGGTGTTTGCGCTCGACAACACCATCACGTTCGGCTCGCGCCTGAACTGGGAGCAACGGCTGGGCCTCGACCGCATGGGCTCTTATAGCTTCTACAATCAGACGGTCGCGCCCGATCCGAGTCTTGGGCCAACGTTTGGGGTCGGGGCAGGCACTTCATCCGTGAGCCTCACGCCGAATGTGCTTCCCGGCCTGAGTCTTGGACACTTCGCCGCACCTTCCGCAGGCTCGCTCAATGTAGGCCCCTACAGCGCCTTTGCGAATATCGGCTTTTATCAGAACCGCATCAATCCCTCATCCAACCTGATCTACTCGCTGGGCAAGCACACCATCACGGTGGGCGGCGGCTATAGCTATACGCAGCTCAACATCGAAAACAATCGTCCGGGCCTATCCGAGATCACGACGACCAACTTCGACGATTTTCTCGAAGGCGCGATTCACAGCGCGTCCGTTCTGCAGTCCGTTGCGAACGGACGTAACAACGCCAACCGCTACTATCGCTCGAACGAGGTTGCTGCCTACGCGCTCGACAAATGGCAGGCACGCTCGAACCTCTCCTTTACTGCAGGCATCCGCTACGACTATCACGGCGGCCTCACCGAGAAGTACGGCAACATGTTCAACTTCGACCCGAGCGCGTACAACGTCACCGGCACGGTCGCTTCGGGCTTCGACGTCACCAACTCCGGATTTGTGGTCGCCGGCAACAACAAGTACAACCCGACCCAAGGTGTCAGCGATTCGACGCTCACCGGTCGCCAGTGGGGCTTCTCTCCACGGCTTGGTTTTGCGTGGTCACCCAAGAAGTTCGATAACAAAGTGGTCGTCAACGGCGGATTCGGGCTCTACTACGATCGCGGAGAACTCTTCACCTACCTCTCGCAGCCTGCCGGAGGCACGTACGGCGGGCCGTTCGGGGTCACCGAGTCTGCGCCTCTGGTGAGTTACGTCACCGGTGTTGGCAAGACGCTTTCCAACCCGTTTGGTAATCCTACTTATGTTGCGCCGAACGCAAATCCCGCAACCATCACCAACTCACTCCAGACTGTACTCGGCGTCGGTCCAGGGTCCTCCTACGGCTACTCGGGTGCACGCAACCCTGCGGACGGGCAGAACTGCTCGGGCGTCGATAACCAGGAGAACTACACGGACTGCCCTGACGCGCTGAACTTCGGCGCCTACGACAAGAACAATGTTCTGCCGTACACGATGAACTGGGCATTGAACGTGCAATGGCAGCCGCGGAACGACCTCGCGATTACCATCGGCTACGACGGCAATCGCGGACGGCACTCGGTGATCCCGATTCCGTTCAACGAACCAGGAATCGCAACTGCGTCGAACCCGATTCATGGCGAAACCACCTCCTATGGCTTTGAAGTGCTGAATGCCAACTCAGCGGCTGGACCGAAGGGATACGACTACGCACCCATTGCCGGCGAGCCCTGGAACTCCGAAGATGGCGGCAACGCCGACTTCCGCGTTCCGTACATCGGCTACAGCCCCAATGCGGCCTTCTTCGAAACAGTCGGAACGTCTGCCTATGATGCGCTGCAAACCCACATCGAGAAGCGACTGACACACCACTTCTCGGGGGGCCTGAGCTACACCTGGAGTCATGCTCTCGACGAGCAGTCGGATATCGGCCTGTTTTTCACCGGAAATAATCCCAATAATCTTCGCCAGTCGTATGCTTCATCCGACTTCGATCGCACTCACGTCATGTCCGCGAACTTCCTGCTGATCTCGCCGAAGGTTGCGCCGGCCAACAGCTTCCTCGGATATGCGGCGAATGACTGGTCAGTGAGCGGAATCGGCATCGTACAGTCCGGCGAACCCTACTCGCTCTACGAATATTATGGAGCTGTGGGCAGCGTGTACTTCGGCGATTACCCAACGCTCCTGAATCCAATTCTTCCGATCTCCGATCCCAAGCATGCCAAGACCACTGGCTTGACTGGAAATCCTGGTGACTTCCGCGATGGCAACGGCAACTATCTGCCAACGGTGAACCCCGCAGATATCGCGATCAACTATCTGGCACCCGGCCAGAAAGGCGTTCCGGTTTCAACGGGTACGGACCCTCAGGATATCTACGAAACGGATTTTGCACCTTCGAACCAGCGCAACATCTTTCGGCAGGCGATGCAGAAGCGGCTCGATCTGTCTTTCCGCAAAACCCTTACCTTTGCGACTCGTTACAACCTGGTTTACAGCTTCGACGTCTTCAACGTGTTCAACGAGACCAGCCTGGACGTTCCACAGAACCAGACCGAGATTCGCCAAAGCGACGCGTGCTCTACCGTAGCAAATGCCGTAAAGGGAAGTAATTGCGCCGAAGGCTATGTCAACTATGGTCAGGTTGCAACCGGCAGCAGTGCGACTGATCAGGCGACCACGCTGGCGAATCTCGACAAGAAGCCCACCTATGCGGGGACCGGGAGAACCACAACCATTCCGGTCACCAGTAATGGCGCGAGCTTCGGCTCTGTCACTAACACCATCGGTGGCAACCGCGCGGTCGTCATGGGACTTCACCTGACCTACTGAGCTGCGGCGGTTGAGTCCTGATCGCCCATAAGGCCTCGGTATGCTCTCCCTTCTCGCGTCTGTCGCGAGAGGGGAGTCGGGAGGGTGCCTTAGCAGCTTATCGGGGAGTCGCTTTGACTCACTGAACGTGCAACCTGAGGCGCCTTCATCGCGGGCAGCGAGCCCTTCGGGCCGTCCTGGCTTCGCTTGGCGCTCCCGTTGATCGCGACGAACTTGTAGAGGGCAATGGCAGAGACTTCGACAGGGGGGGCACGGCCGGGCAGGACAAATTCATTGAAGATTTGCGACCGGTTCCCTCCGCCGCGCGTCCAAGCAGGATGACGACGACGCCAGACCTGAGCCAAGCCGAGACATCCAATGCCACTCAAATCCAATGGCCCGAGCGTTATCTACCGGGGCGGTCGGACGTCTTCGCACACAACGAGATTATTATTCCGGCGCCAGCCGCCACCATCTGGAACATCCTGCTGCGCGCGGAGGAGTGGCCCAGCTGGTATCCCAGTGCACACAGCATCCATTTCGTCTCGCATACCGGTCCAGATCTGCGCAATCGCTCACGATTCCGTTGGAACACCTTCGGCCTTCGCATCACGTCGAAGGTGCTGGAGTTTGACCCGGAGCGGCTGATCGCCTGGAACGCTCATGGGATCGGGGTGGACGCGTATCACGTATGGCTGCTGACTCCGCTCGCCAATGGCTCGACCCATGTGCTTACGGAGGAGACGCAGAACGGCTGGCTGGCAGCGCTCGGCAAGCGCTTCATGCCAAATCACCTGCAGCGCCGGCACCGGGTCTGGCTTGAACAGCTCAGCGTACGGGCGCAGCAGGATAACTAATACTCGCAGCCGGTGAAGCGGATCGCCGCGGTGACGTGGCTGCCCTGTACGCGGCAGTCCAGATCGAGCGACCCATCAACGGTAGGTCGGCCACCGGCGATCTCTGGTTTGCCCGGACTCGTAGTCACCTTGAAGGTAGAGCAAACACTGGCATCCAGAAGCGTGCTGGGTTCAATCCGGGTTCTTTTCAGAAGCCCGGTAAAACCATCGCCGCTGCGCTGGATCTCCAGTTGTTGCAGCTGGTTCTCCTTGGGTGGATGGAGCTTCATGGTCAGGAGATCGCGCTCCACGGGATTATCCCAGTAGAGCGTAAACAGCGTAACGGACCGGCCGACTGGCAACCCATCGGTGGGGTCCGGACTGCAACCCTGGACTGGACGGGACCAGGCGGACAACGTACCCCCATCGCTCGTGAGCGATCCCTGCGACTTGAAAAAGCGCTGTACGCACCCGGCAAGGAGGCCCGCGCTGCAAAGCAGCAGGACCGCCAGGATGGATGCACGTTGCGGCTTCATCGAGCCGGCGCTCGGCTGGCGCGCATCGCCTCGTAGAAGACGCCGCAGGCACTCACGACGATGCGGCCAGGGCCGGCAAGGACGATGGTATCTCCTGGAACTTCAGTGGTTGCGCCGGTGATGTCGGCGTCCTCGTGCTGCAGATCGATCTCGGTAACGCCCGCGGTGTGGATGCCAAGCTCGGCCAGGTCGACCTTGTACTCATCCTGAAACTTGCGCTTGCTGAGCTCGCGAGAGAGAGCTTCCGGAATCTCGACGTCACCGCCATGCCAGGTCATCGCGCCCTGTCGGTACTTCAGCGTAGACCCGACAAGCGCCTTCGCGCGGTCCTGGTCCCAGCACGGGGGATTGTGCGTTGGCAGGATCCTGGCGATGCGCCAGGTCCCGGTGATGGAAGCCGGCATGGCCTGGGCGTGTGCCGCATCCGCAGCGGCCAGGAGCGTGCCCAACACAATCCCGTACAACATCGCTTGTTTTCGTCCCGGGAGCATTGCCCTCAGGATACCAAACAAAGAAAAGCCCGGAGCCGAAGCTCCGAGCCGCTGCTGTGTGCTTCACCGCAATGCGGTCCAAGACGGCCCGAAGTGCTCAGATGCGCATGGGCATGAGGATGTAGCGATAGCGGACGTCTTCGTTGCCGTCTTCAGGGCGCATCTGCCCGGCGGATTGGGCGTCCTTGAACTCGAGCCGCACCTCGCCGGTATTGCCGATGGCCTTGAGGAAGTCGATCAGGTACTGCGAGTTGAAGCCGACGACCAGCGGATCATAATTGTAGGGGGTTTCGATGGTGTCTTCTGATTCCCCGGCGTCGGTGGACTGCGAGGAGAGCTTCAGTTCGTTCTGCTCGAGGCGGATCTTGATAGCGCCCGAGCGTTCGTCGGCGAACTGCGCGACGCGCTGGATCGAACTCATCAAGTCTTCCGAGCGCACGATGACGAACTTGTTGTTGTCGCGCGGCAGCACAGCTTCGTAGTTGGGAAACTGCCCGGTCAGCTTGCGGCTGGTGAGGACGCGTCCGCCGACCTTGAAGAAGAGCGTGGAGTCATCGTCGGCGAACTCGAGCGTCTCGGCGTCGGTTGCGCTGAGCAGGCCGGAGAGCTCACTGAGAGCCTTGCGCGGGATGAGCGTCTTCTTCTCGCCGGTGATGCCTTCGAGTACTTCGCCCAGTTTCTCAACGTGCGCCAACCGATGACCATCGGTTGCGACCATCGCCATCGACTCCGCTTTCAGCACGAGCAGGGCGCCGTTGAGGGTGTAGCGCGACTCCTCGTTCGAGATGGCGAAGATAGTCTTCGAAACCATGTTCTTCAGGCTGGGCACGGAGATTTTGTAGCCGCCGGTTGCGGGAAACTCTGCCACCTGGGGAAAGTTGGCGCGCGCCATGCCGACCATCTTGGTGTTCGAGCGGCCTGCACGGATCTGCACCCAGTGGTTGTCCATCAGCTTGATCGAGATATCACCCTCGGGCAGCAGGCGAATGTAGTCGTAGAGCTTGCGTGCCGGGATGGTGCAGGCACCAGGCTTCTTCACCTTGGCTGCGCAGCTGGTCTTCAGGCTCTGGTCGAGGTCGGTCGCGGTGATGGTCAACCGGCCTCCCTCGCCTTCGCTGGTGGCCTCGAAGAGGAAGTTCGAGAGGATCGGGATGGTCGTCTTGCGTTCCACAACGGACTGGGCTGCCGTCAGTTCGCGCAGCAGCTCGGCGCGCGAAACAGTGATCTCCAGGTTCCCGGTCGGGGTCACGGCCGGCGTCGTCGGGGTCTCAGGATCTTCAGTCAGTGTGGTCACGTTGGGTCTCCAGTTGAAACGGTTACGCCACTTGTTCGCGGCAGTGCGCCAATCCTCTCGATTCTAGGGCGCGGAGGGCTGGTTGCGCGACAGAAATAAATGTGGGAAAGCAAGCACCTTCTCTGGGTTACACGGGCGGGTTCCCCTTCGTGCGCAAGGTCAATCTTCAAGCACGTCACGAGCTATCCGAGCGACTGCTTCTAAGAAAGACGTGAAATAAGAAGCAAAGAAAGCAGTAGTAACCGTTGTCGCTTGAAATGTGGAAAGTCGATCAAAGCAGCCTGAAGTCAACAGCTTCTGGTCGTGTCCTGATTTAGAAAAGTCTACCCCGCCGAGCCGAACCTTTGGTAAAGCAGGCTACGCAATCGAAAAGCATCCTCTGTTCTCCCTGTTCTTCACAGCTGCTTTGTTCGACCGCTGCGAAGACCGGCCACCAAAGGTGCAAGCCGCGGTCAACCTCATCAAAACAAATGCACTTCCAACTTTCCTTTTTTGAACAAGCAAGCGATTCAGCGGAGGATAATTGGACTCTCTGGTTTCCGCATCATGCAGCCCGCAGTTCCTGTTGCGACCAGGCAGCGATCCAGTATTCAGGAAGAGGCAAACCCATGCATCTTGCTCTTTTCGGCGGCTCCGGCCGTACCGGACAGCTGCTGACCGAACGCGCGCTGGCACAAGGCCACACGCTCTCTGTCCTCGTCCGCAAGCCGGCTTCGTATGCGCTTGCCAACCGAGTCAAGGTGATCGGAGGCGACGCGTTCACGCCGAGCGCCATCGCCCACACCCTGGTGGGAGCAGATGCCGTGCTGTCTGCGCTCGGAGCGCGTTCGCTTGGCAAGGAGGACGTGCTCGAACGAGCCGTGCCGCTGATTATCCAGGCCATGGTTGACGCCCGGCTGCACCGCATCATCGTGCTCGGGTCCGCGGGCGCTTTGGATTCGGCATTGGATTACCAGCCGGCCTACAGGCGCTGGATCGTCGAAAACCTGGTTTATAAAACCTTGCTGAAGTGGCCGGTGGCATCCCAGCGCGCCCAGATACAGGCTTTGGAGAAGAGCGATCTGGACTGGACGATGGTGATGCCACCGATGCTTACCAATGGGGCGGCAAAGGGCTTGTATCGAGTCGATGGAAAGGCTCTGCCACGCAATGGCTCGAGCATCTCGCGCGCGGACGTGGCCGAGTTCATGCTGCAACAACTGGCCACCTCTGCCTGGTCGCGTCAAGGCGTCTACATCACATGGTGAACTCGAGGAACGTTGCGTTTGCCTTGCTAGTAGCCGCGGCGTCCATGCTTGCGGGCCAAACCACTGTCCCGACCCACGGCAAGCCGCCAACGGGAGCGATCAACTCGCAGGGGAACTGGCCACAGCCAAAGACTGCTGACGTGGATTCCCCCGAACATATCCTCGCTGCGCTCTACGAGGTCATCTCCGGCCCGGCGCACCAGGCGCGCGACTGGAACCGGATGCGCTCACTCTTCGTGCCGGGAGCGCGCTTGATTCCGGTTCGCGTTGAGCCTGGAACGCCTAACCTGAAGAGCGCTCCAAACACCGATGTGTTCTTCCTGAGCATCGACGACTATATCGCGCGGGCCTCCGGTCGGATGGAGTCCGACGGATTCTTTGAGCATTCAATTCACAACGACTTCGCCCAGTTTGAAGATCTCGTTACGATCTGGTCGACGTACGAGTCGCGCCATGCGCTGAGTGACACGAGACCCTTTGCGCGCGGGATCAACTCAATCCAGTTGCTGAAGGACGGCGGACGCTATTGGATCGTCGACGTTTACTGGGACGCGGAACGGCCTGAGTCACCAATTCCGGCGCAGTATCTCCCGCCCGCCAGATAGCAGAGCAAGCTAAGAGGGTGATGTGCGGAGCCCGAGCTAGCTCAGGCTCTCCATCAGCTTGTTGACAGTGCGGTTAAGATCCTTGTCCTGGCGACGCTGTTCGTCTATCTTGGCGATCGAGTGCATGACGGTGGTGTGGTGCTTGCCGCCAAACTGACGTCCGATCTCGGGCAGGCTGGCCTCGGTCATCTGCTTGGCCAGGTACATCGCGATCTGACGCGGCACGACGATTTGCCTCGAGTTGTTCTTCTGCTTGAGCTCGGGGACCTTCATGCCAAAGTGTTCGGCGACTGTACGTTGAATCGCCTCGATCGTAATCTTACGAACCTGGTTATCGATGAACTGTTTCAGGCACTGCTGCGCAACCGCCAGCGTGCACTCGACTGCGTGATGCGAACACCAGGCCATGACGCGGATCAGCGCGCCTTCGAGCTCGCGCACGTTGGTCCGAACGTTCGAGGCGATGAAGAGAGCCACATCGCCAGGAATGACGGTGCTCTCCTGCTCGGCTTTACGCTGCAGGATCGCGACCTTGGTCTCGAGATCCGGGGGCTGGATGTCGGCAATCAGTCCCCACTCAAAACGTGAACGCAGGCGGTCTTCGATGTCGCCGAGTTCCTTTGGCGGCCGATCGCTCGCGATGACGATCTGTTTCATGTCCTCGTGCAGCGCGTTGAAGGTGTGGAAGAACTCCTCCTGCATGCGCTCTTTGCCGGCCAGGAACTGGACGTCGTCGACGAGCAGCACATCAACCGACCGGAACTTGTCGCGGAAGCTGGTCATCTTGTTGTAGCGGAGCGAATCAATGAGCTCGTTGACGAATTTTTCGCCGCTGACGTAGCTGATGGCCGCATGCGGCAGACGCCGCTTTACTTCGTGGCCGATCGCATGCATCAGGTGGGTCTTGCCCATGCCCACGCCGCCATAGAGAAACAGCGGGTTGTAGGCTTTCGAAGGGCGTTCCGCGACAGCCTGAGCCGCAGCCAGTGCGAACTGATTGCCTGCGCCCGCGACGAACCCGTCGAACTGGTAACGCGGATTGAGCTGCGAGGCGGTGTGCCAGTCGAAGGTGGCCTGCTCGCGTCCAACCGGGGGCGTGGCAGGCGCCTTGCCGTTACTGCCGTTGCTGCCGCTGCGAGGGGCGTTTGCGGAGTGGCTGGGGACTGGACCGAAGCCGCCGTCCTCGCGCACTCGCGGCGCATTGGGATCCTGCGCTGGCGTTTCAAAGACAACGTTGTCGATATCGAATCCCAGCTTCTCGATGGCTTCTTCGATCAATTGCGCGTATTTCTCGCCGATATGCTCAAACTGGGCCGAGGGAATCCGTACATAGAGGGTTTTCCCCACGATCCGGGAGAATCGTGTCGGCTTGAGCCAAGTCTCGAACGACTTGCGGTTGAGCTTTTTCTCGAGCGCGCCCAGGATGTGGACCCACTGATTGATCACGGCTGCGGCCGTCGGGACGAATGACATGCTTAGTCTTTCCTTCTCTTAACTTTTTGGGCCAAGGCTGTTCGAAGTTCTGCAACGAGCCTGCGTTCCGAAAGGCGGAACGAAAAATGAAACAGAGGAGCTTGCCCAACCCCGCATCGGGGTCGGTTTTGACAACTGCTGTCGCTATTCCTTCAGTTCCCGAAGCCTGGAGGGCCGGTTGGGATTGAAGAGGAGAACACCTCAGGAGTCAAGCAATATTCACGAGAAAAACAGAGAAGCACTGTAGCCTGACTTGTTGAGCGGGTTTGATGGTAGCACGGAAAACAGCCTGTTTTTCAAGCCAATTTGGGGTTGCACCAATCTCGGTGAAGCCTCGTTCCCCTGGTTCGATGCCCCAATCCAAAGTACCCGTTGGCTGCGTAAATTCCGCATCGTGCATGGCCCCCTATCACCCGCTTCTAGAGTAACGCGAGCCACCCACTCCAGCAACGGAGTCAATAAATCTTCTTCCCCAACCGGACCATTCTGGGTATAATCAAGGCTTGTCGCCGCAGCCTTGCGCGCCTGCTGCATCGTTCGAACGCAGCCGAGCCGCATGCCCCCTTCGACACACATTTAGAATCGCTCCCGAGGCACTGACTCAGCCGTACAGGCTGAAGCCAAGGGAAGCCCAGGAGTTCCGCCATGCCGAAGCGTACTTTCCAGCCCAACCGCCGCCACCGCGCCAAGACGCATGGCTTTCTCTCCCGCATGAAGACCAAGGCCGGCGCCGCGGTGCTGAGCCGCCGTCGCGCGAAGGGTCGTCACAAGATCGCCGTCTCCGCCGGATTCCGCGACTAGGCCTTTATCGATTGCGAGTAGAGAACCCGCGCCCTGGCGTGGGTTTTTCTTTGCGATACGTTGTTCCGCGGCGCTCCAGCCGCATCGCTTGCTGCGCGAACTAAACCAGGGACGCCTAGGATAGTTCCCGTTCGGAGCAGGCGATACCTGGCCGAGGCTAGACTGAAGGCATGAATCAGCCCATCTCACTCGCTGCAGCCTGCGCCTCGATGCACGAACTCTGGAGCCCACGTGTGCTGGCGCGGGTGAACGATCAATATTTGAAGGTGGCCCGCGTTCAGGGGGAGTTTCCCTGGCACACACACGAGGGCGAAGACGAGATGTTCCTGGTGCTCAAGGGCGCGCTCACCATCGGCCGCAGCGCGAGCGATGGCGGGCCAGTCACGCTGAAGCCGGGCGAGGTCTTCGTAGTGCCACGGGGCGTTCGCCATAACACGAGCGCCGCGGAAGAGACATGGATTGCGCTGGTCGAAACCGTGACGACGCTGCACTCGGGTGCGGAGCAGACCGGGCTTACGCGGAGTCTCGACGAACAGCTGCGGCCGCTCGAGCTGGCGCGCGCCGTAGAATAGCGGAATGGCCACCGGCTCGCCAAATTCGCTACTGCGCCTGCGCAAACATGCGGATTATGGACGTGTCTACAACGCGTCGCGGAAGCAGTTTGCCAAGCAGATTACTTACTTCTACTCGTTACGGCCGGCTGATCGCCGCAGCGATACGGCGGGGCCGCGGATTGGCCTGACGGTGCCGAAGGTACTGGGGAAGGCGCATGAGCGCAATCGGATCAAGCGGCGTCTGCGCGAGTGTATTCGGAGGAACGCGGGCATCCTGACCTACCCGGTGGATGTCATCCTGCATCCGCGCCGGTCGACCATGGAGGCGGAAGCGCCGGTGCTTGATCGCGAGGTGACGCAGATCTTTCGTACCATCCAGTCTGCGTTGACGAAGGGTACGAGGCAGGCCGCTCCTGCGCGATGAGCCGCCGGCTGCTTGACCTTCTGTTTGCCGGGTATAAGCGTGTGCTTTCGCCGATGCTCCACTCGTTTGGCGTCTCCAACTGCATCTTTCTGCCAACGTGTTCGGAGTACGCGTACGTTGCGATCGCACGGCACGGCTGGCTGCGCGGCGGTTGGCTAGCCCTGAAACGCGTTGCCAAGTGCCATCCTTTGTCGCGAGGCGGGGCCGACCCGGTGCCATAAGTTCGCGAGTAACTCGCTCGATCGGAAGGTTTTCAGCCGGCGCCGGGCGCGGAGCATTTATCATGGAGGGCAGGCCGAATTACGGCCGCAGCTTCCTCCAGATACTGGAAAGACAGGCAACGTGGCAGAGTTTAAGAATCCGAATCAGCAAGGCGCACCAGACAGCCGGCCCACCCTCCTCATCATGGCGGCGATGCTCATCATCTTCCTGGTGCTGCAGTATTACAAGCACATGAACCCGCAGACTGCGTCGCCGCAGGCTCCTGCACAGACGTCGAGCCAGGCTTCTTCGCAGGGCCTGGGCGGCGCCGCTACGCCCACCGTTCCGATGACAGTCGCCGGACAGACGATCCAGGTGCCGGCCATCACACCCGTCGTTGGGCAGGCCGAGACGACTACGACGGTCGAGAACGAGCTCTACAAGATCACCTTCTCGAACCGGGGCGCGGATGTCACAAGCTGGATCCTGAAGAAGTACACCGATTCCTACGGCAAGCCGCTTGACCTGGTGCATACGCAGGCCGCGGCTGCCTACGGGTACCCGCTCTCGCTCTACACCTACGATCCGACGTTGACGACAAACCTCGCGAACACGCTCTACCTGCCATCCGCAACCGGCAACCTGACAGCGCCAGCAAATCTGACGTTCAAGTTTGTCTCTGGCGAACACAGCGTGACCAAGACGTTCTCGTTCGACGACAGCTACGTGCTGCACGCGGATACAGTCGTCCTGCATAACGGCGCCCCGGTTCGTGCGCTGCTTTCGTGGCCGGGCGGGTTCGGCGACCAGGAGAATGCTATCTCCTATGGCAGCGCGCAGGTTGACTTCAGTGAGAATGGCAAGGAGGAGCATGAAGCCGCGAAGAAGATTTCGGGCGGCAACACGCTCAGCGGCTCCTACGACTGGGCCGGCGTCTCCGATCTCTACTTCGCGACGGTCTTCCTGCCGGATCATCCGTCGGATGCAACCATCGCGACACTGCACAACGACCTGGTTGTTCCCAAGGCGGACCGCCACAATGGATTGGGCTCGGGCACGCCGTCGAAGCCGAACACGAGCAATCCAGGCAAGAACGAGGTCAAGGTCCCACTACTCGGCGCTGCGGTCGGTGACCTGTCGGGCCACAATGAAGAGCGCGTCTTTGTTGGCCCTAAGGCTGTCGATATCCTGCGCAACATTCACGCGGCGAATCCCTCGGTCACGCTGCAGCCTCTGCTCGACTTCGGCTTCTTCGGCATCATTGGCAAGTACCTGTTTCTCGCGCTGCGATTCTTCCATGAGCATGTGACCGCGAACTGGGGCTGGGACATCATCTGGCTCACAATCCTGATCAACCTCGTCATTCTGCCGCTGCGCATCAAGACCATGCAGTCGGGCCTGAAGATGCAGCGCATCCAGCCGCAGATGGACGATATCAAGAAGAAGTACGCGAGTTATAAGGTCACCGACCCGAAGCGCGCCGACATGAATGCCGAGATCATGCAGCTGCAGAAGGATAACGGCGTGAACATGTTCGGGGGCTGCGTCCCGACGCTGATCCAGATGCCTCTGCTGTTCGCTTTCTTCGGCATGCTGCCGAAGGTGGTCGAGCTGCGGCACGCACACTGGGCCTGGCTGCCAGACCTTTCAGCCGCCGACCCGTATCACATCCTGCCCATCTTCATGGGACTATCGATGTTCCTGGTACAGTTCTACACGCCGTCTCCGGGTGTCGATCCGGCGCAGCAGAAGATGATGGCGTTTATGATGCCGGCGTTTTCGTTCTACATGACGTGGAACTACGCCTCGGGCCTCGCGCTCTACTGGTCGATCGGCAATGTTATCTCGATTGCGACGCAGGCGATCATGAACCGGACATCGATTGGCAAGGAGATGCGTGAGATTGCGGCGAAGCGGGCCCGACGCAAGGCCGGGCTGAGTGCGAGTTCAGGCAAGACGATTCAAGGCAAGGCGATTCGGCGCTAAAGGCCTTGTCTCAAAGAAAGAGCCCCAGGCTGACTTCAGTCTGGGGCTTTCTGCTGTCTGGGGTTGCTCTCTACGCGGTAGCTGGGAGTGAAGCAGACTGCTGGCGGGCCTTCCGGCGGAGGATAGCGGCGGAGAGCAGGGTGATCAGCAGCCCGACGGGGAACGGCTCGATGAAAGTGTAGAGCGCGTTGATCAGGGGATTGTTGTACGACTGCTGAGATTGGCGGATGGCGGCTACCTTGGCCTGGATGGCTTCAGGGCTGCCCGGACCCGTTTGAACGTGCTGAATCTGGTGGGTGAAGTAGCTGTCCATGAAGCCGTGCGGGAGGAAGTTGAAGTAGAGGATCTCCCACGTGACGACGTAGAAGACGCAGGAGATGAGGGTGATCGAGATGCCGACCAGGAAGGCGCGGCCAAACGTGATCGTGCCGTTGGCGTCGTTATCACGGTAGGAACGGATGCCGAAGTAGACCAGCAGGAACGAGAGCACCATGGCGGCATAGGTGACCGCCATGGCTTTGCTGCCGTGATCGGTATCGCGAAGGAGGGGCAGGCTGGCGCACATCAGGACGGACGAGATGACGCCGGAGATGAGGCCGAAGGTGAGGATGATCTTCTTCATGGGAGGCTCCTGTGGGATGACTTGGAGACACTTTGCGGGACGGAGGCGGCGGCTGTCGTCATGCTTTCGGGTGATTTGCGAGTTTTACCGTGAGAATGATGCTTTGGGGTGAGGATCACGGCAGGATTCCGAGCTGTTTGCCGAGCTGGACGGCCTGGGTGCGCCGGCGCGCTCCGAGCTTGTCGAAGGCCCGGCTGCAGTGGGTCTTGACGGTGTTCTCGCTGACGAAGAGGCTTTCGGCGATCTCGCGATTGCTGAGGCCCTGGGCGATGAGGTTGAGGATCTCGAGCTCGCGCGGGGTGATGCCGAGGGCGACGAGCTGAGGCTGGTTGAGGGTGAAGGGCGTGGCCGCGGCGGGCTCCGCGGCAGGGATGGGGAC